>NZ_JBWJZE010000038.1:0-27166 GCF_056429085.1 Bradyrhizobium sp. CFUWI | reverse complement strand
TGAAAGCCGGAGTGTGGTTCCGCCGTGCTCGTCTGCTCATCGTCTCTCCTGATTCGCGGGTCAATCTTGCCCGCCGTCAGGCAGAAACTCCACTTATCGCGCTGTTCAGATTTGCGGGACCAGCTCAGTCACAGTCGCGGGCCGTATGCTGCTTGTGGAGGCAAAAGGATGGCGACAAAGCACCGGCTCTCTGGTCTTTCAAGTCACCAATAGACGGAGTTCTGAATTAGTTAGTGAGGATTCCAGCAGGCCAGTTCACAGTCATCGCGATTGAGATTGCAAGCCGAAACGTGCCTCGCTCGCGCTAGCTATTGCTAACTCCGCTATGCAGCCAACGGTACAGAAACGCCCGGTTGGGAGCACTGCCGAGCGGTTTTATGTGGATGTGATCCTTGTGGAAGACATTCATTATCGGCGCCCGTCATGCCGGCAAGGTTCTGCCAACCATTCACGGTTCCGACCGCTAACGGATCGAAAACGGTTTTCGAGCAAGTTCTTACCCGGGATAGCAGGGGAGGAGATCTACACATGAGCGGACCGGCCGTTATGGAAAACGTGCGCCGCTATCGCGCGATAGCTTCGTTGTGCCGTCAGTCCGCCGCATTTCGGCCAATCCAACGGGACTCATTGCTAGCACAAGCTGCAGAGTGGGAGGAACGCGCGATCGCAGAGATCGAGAGATACTTCAGTTGTTCCGCTGCACGTCCTGCTTGATTGCGCTCGACGATGAAAAGCATCCACCATCTGGCCAATGGGTCGGATCATGAAAGGCAATGCTGGCCAAACGATCCAGTCGCGCAAGCGGCCGCGTTGGGAATTCATCGGTGGGAGCTTCAGATAGGACGCTCAAATAGCTTCATCATCTCCGCCAGCACATCGCGGGCCCTCGTCCAGCCACCGGATAGCTCAGCTCTATTGCTTCCGCCCTCGCCGACGCTGCGCCAAGGGGCCCGTTACGTTGCCCGGGGGATGATGCATTCGCATTCGGCAAGAAGGAGTCGTTGGTTCGGCACCGTTCGTCGCGGTGCCGTGCAAACATTAAACCCTAAAGCCGACCGTAAGAGGGGCATGCCAAGTAAATCTGCTAGCCGCCGGGAGCTCAGATTTGTTCAATGATCGCCTGATGAATGTCGGCGCGCGTTGGACAGCCGGAAGATCCGATGTTGCGCCGCGTAAGGAAAACGGAAACTCCCGCTTATTAAAAAAAGCGCGATCCCGCCATCCCCCGCGGATGCAGAAATCATTGATCGAGAGTTATATGGCGAAGGGCATGAGATGCGAGGCTGACCGCGCCAAAGTCGATCTGGTCAAAGACGTCGGTTATCTTCGTGTAGAGCCTGTGCGCTCTACACAAAATATATTCATACGGATCGCTCGCGGGCTTTGCCGCACTCTCGGTACACCTGGCATTGCCACTATTGGGCGGTTTACTCGCTCGTTGCCATTTGCATCCTTTGTTTTTCCATTTGTCCTCGTGCTTGGTGGGATCAAGCACCATCATCGAGTCACTTACCTCAACAAGCCAAACGCTGCTGCGCGCGCTTTCGCTTCCGGATTGAAAGAGTGAGAGAGGACGAGGGTTCGTTGCCGTCGATCCGGAGCTGATGTTCAAGCAAGATATTGCCCGCGTTATCGACAAGCGAATGAGTAGCCTGGAAAGCCATTATTGAGGTGAGTTCATCTCACCCAGGAAATTGTTCGCGCCAATCATTTTTGCGCTTGAGCAGCTCACTCCGGCGACCTCCGGCTTCGGTTCTTCAGGAGCCCGGCGCTCTTGTTCCCGAGCTGATAGCTGAAATATCGCGCTTTCTCCGAACCAGACTTCGTGCGGAAGCAAAACGCAACGTCCGCTGTGCGTCGAGCCTTTCGGGACATCCGACCTAGAGTATCGCTGCGGATTCGCAGCAATATGCTCTATGTCTTCGCCATAAAACTCTGCCAGCTTGTTCTCGAATGAAGATCTTGAGATCTCAACCAGTGGTGGCTCGTCAACCAGCGCGTATGGCGGGACTGCAGTCGAAAATGATTCAGAGGAGAAACTCGATGGCGCCGAATTCAGGAAGGAGAGTATATCCGGCGATTCCTTGGCGATGCGCGTAGTACCGGTCATCAGTCGCGCTCGTTCTGATTTCATCGGCCTCGGGATAAATTGCTGGTGCGCTGAAACAAGAAACCTTCCATTTATATCGGCGAGGTCGCGGGGGCGGCCGCCGATTGAGTGTTCCGCGTTGATGGTAAGCCTAGCTGTTGGCATGCTGACAGCTAAGCATCAAGACGTCACCATTCCGGTCCGCTCCCGCATGGGCTCGTTCGAGATAGCGCCGCGAAGTGCGGGCCGTCCGCCTGCGGTGCTGGGTTGGCGCCGCCGGTCTCCGTCTTACCTTCAAGGGCGAGGGACAGTTTGAAGTTATTGCGCAGCATTGGGTTTGCGGGTTCCGCTGCGAGAGCTTGGCGGTAGAGTTCTTGGGCCTCCCGATGTCGGCCCTCGTGATCGAGAACAACTGCTTTGGCATTCAATGCGCGCAGGTCGCCAGGGGCTGTCGATAAGATCCCGTCGAGCACCTCAAGCGCATCATTCGGGCATTTGCGTGCCAGCAAAGCCCGCGCAAGAGGAATCGCGGCATCAACATTCTCCGGTCGTTGCTTCAGCGCATCGCGCAAAGCCTTCTCGTCAGCATCCCGACCGAGGGCGAGAGCGATGCGCTCGCGCATAGCTGGATCGACCTCCTTGGCCCCGACCAGCTCTGCCGCAGACGTCGGCTGCTGTGAAAGACCCGACTTGTGCGAGTCAGCGCAACCTGCGAGCAGCACGATGGCAAGCATGGGGAGAAAGGCCGAGCACGAATGGCGACGAAAGTTACGCCAGCGTCGCAGAACATTAATCTTACATGAATTCATAAGCGACCTCACGACCCTACACCTGTGCTCGTCAGCCGGCCGCAGGGAGGAGGTCACGATGCCCGCCTGTAGGAGTCTTGTCCTTGCCAGGCGCAAGTTTGACGGAGCCAATCGGCTGGACGGTGAAATCCGAGGCGAGATCCTGATAGGAGAGAACAGGTAGGTCTATTCCATTGCGGGTGAGAAAGCCGCGGACGAAGCGCCGGATATCCATCGAGCCCAGGATAACTGGCTGGTTCTGACTGCGCGCGATGCTCGAATGGATCTGGCGAAATTGTGCAAGTAGCATCTCGCTTTGCCGATCCTCCAAAACGAGGTAGGGACCGACAGCGGTCTCGCGCACCGCACCTCGCACGATATCCTCGGTCTCACGCTCGACGATAAAGGCCGCCACAACACGATGGGCGTTGGCATAGCGGTGACAGATCTGCCGCTTCAGAACGGAGCGCACATATTCGGTGAGCAGTACGGCACTTTGCTCCCGTTCGCTCCATTCTGCAAGCGCCTCCAGAACCAAACGGGTGTTCCGGATCGGGATGCCCTCGTCCAGCAAGCGGCGTAGCACATCCGCGATGCGAGGGATCGGTGTCGTGCGCAGCACCTCCTTCACCAGATCGGCATATTCCCGCTCCATCCGGCTAAGCAGCTGACGCGTTTCCTGAATGCCCACCAGGCGCTGTGCATAGCGTGTCAACGTCGACTGGACGCGCAAGGCGATGATTTCGCTCGGACGGTGGTGCCCAATTCCGGCAGCTTTGAGAGCGGGCGCATGGCCTTGTTCGATCCAGATCCGATTCGTGTCTGGGTCCTGCCAAAAGGGTATCCCGCTCAGTTCAATGTTCGCCACGTCGTCGTTAAGTAAGAGTTGTGTCGGGTCAATGGCGCCCTCTTCCACCGGCACTCCTTCGACATCCACCCGGAATTGCGATTGGGCCAGGTGCTGTGCGCTTTGGGCGGGAATGCGTGGAATTGTGATGCCAAGATCAGCTGAAACCAGTGCCGAAACCCGTGCGACGCACTGCTCGAGTTCCCCTACGTCGATTGCCTGCATCAGGCTCGGCGCTAGCAACAGCGTAATCGGAAGTGCCTCCGCGGGCACGGTTTGCTTCTGACCCTGTGCGGAAGCGGGAGCGGAACCGGTGGGACCGGCGCCCGCCTTGAGAGCGGTCTTGCCCTCTTGCACGCCAACCTTGAGAAAGCTGGCAGCGGAGAACAGCGCGGCCATTATGACAAAGGGCGGCAAAGGGAAGCCAGGAACGAACCCCATCACAAGCAAGACACAGGAGGCCAAGCGTAGCGCTTGTGTGCTGGCCGTAAGTTGGCTGACGATATCGGCGCCAAGATTGAGTTTGGAAGGACCGTTGACACGAGTGACAATGGTTGCGGCTGTAATTGACAGCAGCAGGGCCGGAATCTGCGAAATGAGCGCATCACCGATCGTCAGGGTGGTATAATGGTGCATCGCCTCCTCGAGGGACATGCCCTTGGAGAGCGATCCGATCGTGATGCCACCCAGCATGTTGATGCAGATGACTATTAGTCCGGCTATGGCATCGCCCTTTACGAATTTCATGGCACCGTCCATCGCGCCGTGCAGTTGGCTTTCTCGCTCCAGCGCGCCGCGCCGGCTGCGGGCTTCGTGCTGATCGATATGGCCGTTGCGCAGCTCCGCGTCGATCGCCATCTGCTTGCCCGGCAGCGCATCGAGCGTGAAGCGCGCAGATACCTCCGCCACCCGTTCAGCGCCCTTGGCGAGAACCATGAACTGCACCATGGTCACGATCAGGAATATGACAATGCCCACGGCGATGTTGCCGGATATGACAAAATCGCCGAACGTATGAATGATGCTGCCGGCATCGCCCTCGGCGAGGATCAGTCGCGTCGTTGCAACGGTAAGAGCGAGACGAAAGACGGTGGAGATCAGGATGACGCCCGGCAGGGACGAAAAGTCGAGCGGCGTGTTGAGATACAGGGCTACCATCAACAGCAATATGGCAAACCCCAGATTGAAGCCGATCAGCATATCGATCATGACGATCGGGATCGGCATGATCATCATTCCGATCGCAAGAAGAAGCATCAGCGCGACCATCAAATCCGGGTGAGCCGGCGCGCGCGTGATGAGATTTCGTAGAAGGTTGGCCATGAGAAGCCTTATTGTTGTTTGATTGCAGCTGTGCTGCCCCGCAACAAAACATAGCGTTTGAAGACGGCTTGCGCTTCGGTCATGCGGCCAGCGTGACGCAGCGCGTGGCTGCGCATCAGCATCAAGGGTAGACACGAGGACGGTTCGTCATCCAGTTTGTCAAGCTGATCCAATACCGACAGTGCTTCGTCACCGCGACGCTCCAAGATGAGAGCGTAGGCCAAGATGCGGAGCAGGCCGACATCTTGGGACTGTTCGTGAGCGGCCAGCCGCAACAGAGCCAGGCTCTTGGCGCTCTGTCCGCACGCAAGGTAGACATAAGAAAGCACGCAGAGCAAATCTCGCTCCGGCCCGGAGATCAGCTCGACAGCGCCGGCTTCGGAAACGCGCTGTGTAGATGTGAAGTGTTGTACTTTGTCTGGCCCGGCCATCGCTAGCCTTTGATCAAGCCGTTGTGACTCTGCCGGAGCAGGATTAATCGCTGCAGCTCCAGTTGCAGAAGCGCGGCCCCTTCACGTGAAACCAAATCCTCTGGCGCGGCTGATAGCGTATCAGCCAAACGCTCCAGAAGAAGGCCGTGTTGCTCTGGACGCAGAACATGCGAATGACGTAAGCGCGGCGTCACGAAGGAGAGCAGACTGTGCGCGAGATTGGGCTCATTAAGCCAAGCGAGTTCCGAGCTTGGCTCGATCTGACCTGGCGGGGCGCGCGCCTCGTCTAGATTGATGCGCGAAACTGCATCGATCGAACTGAGCTCGAGCGCGCTCTCGATCGTGACGTCCACCAACCGATCCAGCACGTCACTATGACGAGAAAGTGAGGTGTGGCTCTTAGGATCATTGCCACGCGTCCGGTCAATCCCGATGGACTTGGCTCGAGAATTGACCGGCGTGTTGGCAGATGCATGATGATCAACGTTTGGCCCCTGAAAAGAGGTGCCGGGCTCGACGGGATTGGGGGGCAGCCTAGTCATGGCACTTTGCTTCCTTACCTGCGGCCTAAAATGCTAATAGGGTAGAGTGGCAAACCGGCCATCCCGGCTCAGCAGAACACGCCTTTCCTCGATCCCGTAGACGGTCCATCCATTGTTCAAGAGCGCGCCGACGAAATACTTTTGACCAGCAATGACAATATAGGGGTCGGTCCCGCGCCAAACAGCTTGGACCCCAATTGCGGGAGGCGTCTTCTCATCCTTGATCGCCACCGCGTTGACGAGCGTATAAGCGCCATTGCTATTGTGATCAAACCGCTGCTGGACGTCTCGCCATGTGGCGAGCGAGGCGGGCGTAACGGTGCCATCGGCGGTGACAACGCCCGCCCCAGAGCCGACCGTGATGCCGACAAGGCCCGCTCTGTCAACTTCCTCCTGCAACCGTTCGGCAGCTGCATCGGTGGCCAGAGCATCAGGAGCGTTGAGCGCCAGCTTGGGCGCAATGTCCGGAGCAGGGGACGACGGACTTGACGCCACGGTGGTGTCGGTCTGGACAAAGCTGGGTGAGACTGCGCCAACCGCGGCAGAGCTGATCAGGACCAAAGCAAGAAAGACGAGCGATATATGCCGGCGGTCGATGGAGCCAGCTTGTTTGTAGTCCTCGATCGTCCAGCGAATGGACATCGCCCCGGCATGCAAAACGACAGGAAGAGGGACAACAATGGATTCGTTTGGTAAAACAGTCTCGTGCCCCTCGATCCTAACGTCCCTCGCAAGGGCCTCGATCTCGATTGAATTGGAATGGGGGATGACACGAAGATGGTGCGGTTCGAGGCCTTGTTCGACGAAGATCAAGTCAGCATCGAGGCTGCTGCCAATCAGACACGATCCGACCCCCACTTTACTTGTCAGCCCGGAGTAACACCCCGACAGCACTTCGAAATGCAGGCAATTTGGTTCATTCACGGTCGGTTTCCTGAACAGCGAACGGGACCGTACGGCAAAACCGTACGGCCCGTAGCGACTTCACAGACTAAGCAGCGGGGAAAGTGGGGCGGCGACGTCGCCCCATCTCATCCCTTACTGCACCCGCTCATCGGCCGCTTTTTTGACAGTCGAAAGCTCGGTCGAGACGACGCGAAGTTCCACATCCCTCTCAGCAGCCTTTGTGCTGGTCGCAGTCAGAGCGGCGATTTGCCGTTGGAATGCCGCCTCTCCAGCAGCTTCAGCAGCCGTGGAAGCGGCTGCAGCAGTAGCGGTGCCGGCTGCCCCACCTGCAGTCGAGGTATGAGACGCACCAACATTTTTAGGCATACTATTCTCCTGTTTGCTCGATTTCGCCGCCACGTGCGGCTCCTATGTCCCAACGTCGCAACATGCGACGTCAGGAATCCTCCTCTGTCTCGGCCATGACATCGTCGAAATGGCTCATTGCACTATTCGCAACTTGGAGAGCAGCGGCTCCCAAAGCGGCGCTGAACGCTTGCTGCATAGCGGCTTCGTGCGAGTTGCCGCCCGGAGTGGACGCGCCGCCGTTTACGGGAATGTTTGCATCAGGCGATCGGGCATGATCGTCGCGCTCGCCAGGCTTGTGAGATCCTTTTTTGCCGCCAGCCGCATGGAGGTCAGCGTCAACGTGCCCAGCGGCGCTAGAGTTCGTAACGCGCATCGGGTTCTCCTATGTCAATTCGATCGTGCCAATGGAGGCAGTTTCTGCTCTCCACTATGCAAGTATTAGCTTTCGACAAGCTGACGAGTCGTAGAAAATGCAATGAGCCGATGGTCGATCGTCATTATACGTCTTCACCAGCCGGCCGTATTTGAACAAGTTGCCCGCGAAAGCTGGAGATCAGATGGTTAAGACAAACAATCGTTTGTGAAGATGATCGGGGTGAGCACGTTGCTCATCGTTTCGAAAGCTTCAATAGCGGAATACCAAAGCCACCACTAACAAAAACGTTTCAAGGCCGACGTGCTGTAATCTCGGGCTCACGTCCCTTGCGATGCTCTTTCGACAATTTGCTTGCAGTCAGGCGAAGCGGCATGAGCCTGACCTGGTCGGAGCGAAGCGGAAAGCCAGAGTGACGGCCGATTCAGCGGCCAAGAGCGGTCCCTCGGTCCTGGCGGGCCCATAGCAGATCCGTCAATCGCGACCTACTTTCAGGGAGACCGAGCAGAAGCCCGCCAGTCGGGAAAGAGCCCTTCGGACTTCAACCGCTCTGGACCAATGTGCTCTCGATCCTTGCAATCGTCAGGCTCCGCGGCTGCGGCCGGGCTGTCGCGTAGTGTTAATGCATCGCGATCTTGACAGGCGGCGTATGCAGTCGATGGAACTTCACAGCGGCAGACTGGGTTTGAGGTCGGATTCGAGAGTGCGGCCAACATAGTTTGTACGCAGTGAAGAGCCGAAATAAGTTCCTCGGATTCGGGGGCGGTCTCAAGTATGCTGGTAGAGCTTGCGCGACCTACTGCTCGGCAGAGAGGCCCAACCGCGCGGAGGCCGCGCAAGCTCATTACCGTTTCCAGCGTGATCCTGAGAAGATAGCGTCGCTCCGCCTAGGCGTTAGCGTCTGCAGCTTGCAAGCGCTCGGATTCGATGCGAGCCTTTAGGTTATTCAGATAATCCTCCGCGTAGGACTGGGCCACCGAAACCGGCAGGTTGATGCCGGCCGTCGCGGCTTCTTGAATTGCCTGCTTCACCAAGCCTTCTCGCATTGCTAATTTGACCTCAGGTCCGGCGATGCAGCCCACCGCCTGTGCCGCAAGGCTCAGCCCAGCTTCTTCCAGCGCTTGCTTTATGTTGCCGCCACTGATGGCAGTGTGAAGAAGATTTGCAGCTTGCGCCTCGGCTTCGAGCACCATTGACGCCAGATCGGTCAATTCACCCAAGCCTGGAATGAAGCCAAGTACACCGACTGCCGTCGCGGCCCAGTCGAATACCTTAGAGCCAACTTTGAGCACGTCATTAAGTGCGTGCATGAAGGCGCCACCGTTCTTTTTGGGAGACTTGATGTCGGGCTGGTCTGCCATGCCCATTGTCATGTCCGCGACCGCGTCCTGCTCGGCAGGCGTTCGGACGGCATGCGTCTTCACTTGGTGAACGGTGCGGTTCGCACCCGACATGTTGTTGAAGAACTGGTTGAAGTCGCTGTTGCTGATGTTGCCGGAATCGACCGTATGGCCACCACCGAAGTCGAAGAACTTGTGGTGGGTTTTGTAGCCCGTAATCGCGTTGTTCATCAACCCGAACAACACAGGATCGGAGAGCAGCTGGGAGGCCGCCTTTCGCACCTCGGGCGCGAGGCTCTTATCATCGACCATGCTCGCCAACTTTTCCCGGGTCAGGTCACCCTTCCCGAAGAACGCGTTTTTGTTCTTGCTGATCGTATTGAGCGTATCGAGCTCGGCTTGCGTGAGATTGATCGATGATGAAGCAACCTGCAGGAAGTCCTCTTTGTGGACCTTGTCTATCGAGCCACCGTACAACTTCTTCCATTCATCCGGGTGGTCGAGGAAGTATTGAGCGGCCGCGAGGACCTGTGGCGGGCATTTGCCGGTTTTAGCTTCGCCGTCGACGATCCGTTTGAAATCCGCAAGGCTCAGGTTCTTAGGCAGGTTGTCGGCATAGCGATAGAGCTCGCGCAATGCATCGGTCTGGGTCATAACCGATGGCTCGCCATTCCGGGTGCCGTCGGAAGCGATGTAGTTTTGCGTATAGCTCTCTGCCCGCCGCTCCTGGAAAGCAGCAACCTGAGGGTGGTGATCGGAGAAGCCGGAGAGATCACCTGCTTTGATCTTCCCGCCGCAGCGGCCGTCACCTTGCGAGCCTATCGCATAGAAGAGCTCTGGGTCCAGTTGCAGAGCCTCGATCGCCGCCTTTAGATCCGGCGGTGTGGAGGGATCGTTGGTCAAATCTCCAAGAGATTTCCAATCCAGCGGGCATTTGTCTTTGTGTCGGTTCAGCACCGACACAATCTGCAGCTCGGCATCAGTCAGCGTGCCGCTGTTCCACGTGATCCTGGAGCTTTGTACGGGTGCCTCTGCGATCTTCGGGGCGCTCGCAGCGGAGGAGGACTCCGCGGAGGATGGCTCTGGGGCCTGCTGACATGCGTCCAGTGCGGCCTTGATCTCCGGCGGGAGGATGTTCCGCACCTCCTGCGTGAGTTGCTCCGTCAGCTGCTTGGCCGAGTCTGCAGCCGGCGGATCCTGTGGAGTGGAACGGTCATCGGCATTGTCTTTCAACGAGAAACTAGCCAGCATCGCCTCGAAGTTTGAAAGATCCCGCGCCGATGAGGGCCCGGGGGCTAGCCCGGACAAACTCGAGCTGGCGGTCAGCGATAGGTTGTTGACTGACATTATACGTCCTCTGATTTGAGATCGCACCACAAGGCGGTCATGTGGCGCAGCCCGAGAATCGCGACGAACAACGAGCAAGAAGTGTCGATAGGCTTCGATGGCTCCTACCACTCGCTTCCGATTGCTCAGTGCGCCCCAGCGCTCGGTTCCGCTACAATCTATAGGCACATCGCCGTCTAGATATTCACGCCACATGGTAGGTTCGATTAGCTTTCCAAAAGCTGACGGTGCTCAGAGGTTTTACAACGAGACGCGCAATGATGGTGTGAGAGGCGGTGATGGGTTCTCGATATCGGAATCGGCTTGCTTGTTATGCTCGATCGCTCGCCTCCGGGCCAACTAGGTCGATTAGCGAGGCCGTGTCTGCCGCTCTGCAGATGGTCACGTGCGCTGATTCGTGAAACAATGTCGCAGGTCTCCGCAGCATCTTATGGTGAAATCACCCACGCGTAGCGACCTCGCGCCTGCGCCCAACGAGAGTGTTGGCGCTTGCGTAGATGCTCGAAAGAGTCCGACGGTATTGTGCGGACCCTATTGCCCCGAGCCGATCGAAGCTCAGCTGCACTTCGCATTCTTCATGTCATCATGCTTAGCCGATTGGTGAGTGTTCGCTCGAACCTACAAATCAAAGGCAAGGGTCCTGCGACGGTTTGAGACGAATAACACCTTCTTCTCGCCATTCCGCCGTGTGAGGCACACCCAGGATGGTGAACGTTGTTGTCCGGACACCCCTGGTAGGTTTGAGATCGCGCCTTCTTAGCATTTCGATCTGAGCGGGCGTAGCTGTTTGGCCAGTGAAGACCCAGCGTCCTTGGCGCGACGACCGTTCGCCATGACGAAATCTCCAATTTCCGGCGGAGCAACCCCTGCGTGCAATGTGGGCCCAGCTTGAGACGGTCCAGCGTGAGGTGACCCGGCCCGCATGAGCCAAGGCTCAAGATCTTGCCAACTCCGAGATCGGAGGCGTCCGCGCGGTGTTGAGCGATCGGCTGTTGGGAATTGGACCGCTCGCCGCCGCTCAATGATGGCTACACGCGATGCTGCTCCGAGTTCCTGCCCAATTAGGTCCTGGCTGTATTCGGGTATTTCATGCAATGCCATTAGTTCACGCTCAAACTCCCTTGGACCGGCGGGCGATGAGGACGAGTGGGACGCTGGGCTGTTGTCCGCGCGGCTTAGCGCGTTGAAGTCCATCCTGTTCCTCCTTTTAGGCAACGGAGTGGCTTTCATTCTTATGCGACGAAGCTCATTTTCATGACGGACTTCGTGGAGTTGTTCAAAAGCTCGCATGAGGCGCTAAAGTGGCAAAGCACGCTCACCGATGCTGCTGGCTGGAATTCTGGTTCGCATCAGTGGCTCCGGTTTGGACGTTTATTGCGCGACCCTGTGGCATCGGTCATCTACACATCCGCGCTCTGACAATGCAGCAGTAGCTTTCGAAAAGCTGACAGAGGGCATAAGCAGACGCATTGCATCTCTTCCAGGCCATCTGTTGTCATCAGGTCATTTCTTACCTGCATCAGATGTGTGAACCACGCCGTCTTGATGTGGTGCCTCCGGCGAAGGAGCATCGTTCGGTCGTCCTTCGCGAATGACCACGCTGGAGGATCCTCGAAACAGCATCAAAACCGACTCGTGCGGCGGCTTTTCGGTACCGCTCGAGTTTCGCCGTGCCTGTACCTCCGCCGCAAGTCCTTTTACTGTTTGCTCCACAAGCGCGACAAAGCGGGGTGGACCGGAGGCGAAGACGAGGCCATCTCCCGGTACGGGTCTCACGATGTAACGCTCGTCGGAGATGTTGAGCGCATCGAGTGCCGCCTTGAACGCATCAAAGCTGATTGGACTCAAGACCAAAAGGCGGCTTTGCGCCTCATGCGCATCGGATACGTAGAGCACCAGCCCATCGTAGTACCATTGAAGATTGTAGAGATTAATCAACCGTTCGAGGAACTCTCTCGGTGGGAGATCCGGCATTCGTCCGCGAATCCGCCCCTTCACCCCGGTGCTGACATTGACCCTGATATTTAGGTTGTTGCCGAATTCCTGCAGTGCGGCCGCGAGGTCCTGATCCAGAACTGTGTAACTATAAGGCGTCGATGGCAGCGCCAGGGGAGCGCCGAGCGCCTCGACTACGCCAAAGCAAATGAAAACACCAGCGTAGAGAACTTTCGTCAAGATGTGCAGCCTTGTGTATGGGATGAGCATTCCTGCTATTTTGCACTTGAGAACAAGCACCGGAATTCGTCCCAAAATGTGGAAGCCGATGCTTCGTCCAAAATTGGAAGCTACCCGTGATCATTAGATGACAGATGCTCGTCAGTTTTTGGTCAGCTTGCTTCTCCAAGGTGCGGCCCTTCGTGTGAACGAACGGCTCATCTCACCACGTGACAGAAATGATTTCCTCCATGCTGTTTGGCGTTACGTCGATCTCTGCCAACTCCGTCGAGTGTGCCTCCAACGGCTGTTCGTCGGCACACGCTCAGTTTGGCGAGAGTCTTGCGCGGGCGGCCTCGAACCGAGGCGTCGCCTCTTCTGTGACCGAGCACGCGCCAGCTCCATCGCTACCGGAAGTGCAGCGCGCGGTGGCGCCGGCGAGCCCGCTAGGCGATCGCGTCCTTCAGAGCATTTCTGCTATCCACCAGGGCAAACCATTTCCGTCGGGTGCAGTTTCGCCGGCGCTCGTCGGCGAGCCTGATCCTACCAAGAATCTGCAGCTTGGGCCGGCCGCGCAACCGGTCTTGCGTGTGCAGCAAGTGGAGGTACATCCAGTGGGCCAACCGGAGGGTGTGGATCATTTCGACTCGGCGCTGACGAATCTGCGGGATGTTTACAACGGCGTCATCCAGGTTTCGCTCATCTCCAAGGGGACAGGTGCTGTCAGTTCATCTCTGAATAAGCTTCTATCGGCGGGCTGAGTGGGCCGTTGGCTGTCTTGACGCAAGACAAGATCGGTAATGGCCGGCCCGCAAGAAAGCGGCTTGATGCTCTCGGCTTGTTGCTGCTTTCGCTGACCCTCGCCGGTTGCAAAGCTGATCTGTATACCAAAGTTCAGGAGCGTGAAGCCAACGAGATGCTTGGGCTGCTCCTGAGCAAGGGCGTCGATGCCATCCGTCTCGTCGGTAAGGATGGGACCAGCACAATTCAGGTGGAAGAAAGGCAGCTCGCCTACTCAATCGAGCTGCTGAATGACCATGGTTTGCCGCGCCAATCCTTCAAGAGCCTTGGTGAGGTGTTCAAGGGGGCGGGCCTCGTTGCCTCTCCGGTTGAGGAGCGAGCCCGCTACGTCTATGCTCTCAGTGAAGAATTGTCGCGCACGATCAACGATATCGATGGGGTTCTCTCCGCCCGTGTTCATGTCGTTCTGCCGAAGAATGATCTTTTGCGACAGGATGCAACCCCGTCCTCGGCGTCCGTTTTCATTCGACACGCCTCCAACGCGAAGCTCTCAGCCTTGCTGCCGCAGATCAAGATGCTCGTCGCCAATAGCATCGAAGGTCTATCGTACGACAAGGTGACGGTCGTGTTCGTGCCGGTTGAGCGAGCTCAGCATGAGGCCTCCGTTGTGCCAGCGGCAGCTTCCGCAGAACCAACCAAATTCATCGCAACTCACATTGCGATCGGTGCAGGAGGTGTGCTCGCCGCGTTGGGCATTCTATCTTACGTACTGTTGAGAACACGTGGGCGACAGCTTCGTCAATCCTGGCGCAAAGTGACAAATCTGGGCAGAGGTGCCAGCAAGCCAGCGGTCCAGTCCGCCGGCAAAAAACTGTCGTCCGATCAGAAATAGGCGGCAAGCAGGTCCATATCGATGGCATCCACTGACCAAAATCATTCGCTCACCTCGCATTCCGATCGCGTGCGCGAGCTTGCCGCTTTGATTCATCCCGGAAGGTTTGCCGGCCAGCTTGATGGGCTCCTGTCGGCCGCCACAGTGCTGCAGCTGCAGAAGACTCCGAGACTGCAGCAAAGACTGGTCGAATTGCTAATGGGCAGTGAGCTGGTCTCGAACGGAATCGCCTGGGGTAGGGACGTTCTGCTCGGGCATGATCCGCGTCGGGCGGCCCTGCTCGCCGGCAGTATCTGGCATGCGCGTTCGGTGCTCAAGCTTGTGTCAAAGCCCGATGTAGCGATTCTGATCGAAAATATTGGTGCCGAAGCTCATGCTTTCGCAGTCCGACACTTATCCAGCGCCGTCGCAACCACATCGATTGACGATCCGCAGAAGCTCGCGAGCCAGATTGAACATGACGGATGTGCCTGCCTTGGTGCTTGGCTCAAGGACGCAAAAGAGCTTGACCGTGTGCGCGTTCTTTTCCGCTTACCTGTGGGGACCACCGCCGAATCCCCAGCAGCCGAACACCACAATTCAGCGGGTGAGTTACTGTCTTTGGTGGTGGCGCACTTGGCCACGGAGGAGCCAGCGGCATGACGGCCAACGAAACAGTCTTGCCTGATAGCCCGCGGATACGGCCGCTCGGTCCGCTCATACCAGCCGCGGAACTTGGCATCTGGTGCGATGCGGTGCAGACGCGCGCGCTAGCCGAGCGATACCTGCGGCAAGTTCGCAGTTGGGCAAGGAAGGCCTATCAGCAGGAGCGGGAGCGCGGGCACTGCGAGGGTCTAAGGTCAGGCTCGGACGAAATGGCACAGCTGATTGCCCGAGCTGCTTCCGATGTGGCCGGGCGAAAAGCCGTTCTGCAACAGGAGTTACCACAGCTCGTCATTGAGATATTGACCGATTTGTTGGGCTCCTTTGATCCGGGTGAGATGTTGGCAAGGACCGTTCGTCACGCCATCGAGCAAAGATATGGCAGCGCAGAAGTATGCCTTCACGTGTCTCCTGTGAATGCTGATGCACTAAGGCATGAATTCGTGGCGTTCGATGGAACGAATGGTCGGCCGAAAGTCAGAATTGATCCGGACCCTGCCGTGGGACCGGACCAGTGCGTTCTGTGGAGTGAGTTCGGCAGTGTCGATTTAGGACTTGCCGCGCAGCTCCGCACATTGCGTCTCGGCCTTAATCCATCTTCTCAGGAAAGCTATCCGTGACGACGCAACAATCAGGCCATGATCAAGCCGGCGGAGAAGGAGATGTGCATGCGGCGATAGCATCTCTGAGATTCGCAGCAAGGTATGTCGATACGCGTGCCGTGCGGGGACGGATCACCCGTGCGATAGGCACCTTGCTCCATGCCGTGTTGCCAGGGGCCCGTGTTGGAGAACTTTGCCTATTGCAGGATCACGCTTCCGGATGGTCGCTTGAGGCGGAAGTCATCGGTTTGCTGCCGGACGGGGTGTTGCTGACGCCCATTGGCGATATGGTAGGCTTGTCCCACCGCGCGGAAGTGCTCCCGACCGGGCGCATGCAGGAAGTGTCAGTCGGGCCCGACCTGCTCGGCCGCGTGATCGATAGCTTCGGCCGTCCACTCGATGGCAAGGGGCCGATAAGGACGGTCCACACTTGTCCGCTCCGCGGCAAGGCGCCCAACCCGATGAGGCGGCGTGGCATCGAGCGGCCGTTTCCGCTCGGCGTTCGCGTGCTGGATGGACTTCTGACGTGTGGCGAAGGTCAGCGGATCGGAATCTATGGAGATGCCGGTTGCGGTAAGTCGACGCTGATGTCGCAAATTGTAAAAGGTGCGGCCGCCGACGTCACCGTGGTTGCGCTCATAGGGGAGCGTGGACGCGAGGTGCGTGAATTCATCGAACGTCATATTCGAGATGCCCTCGCTCGCACGATCGTTGTCGTTGAGACATCCGACCGATCGGCAATGGAGCGGGCGCAATGCGCTCATATGGCGACCGCACTCGCCGAGTATTTTCGTGATCAAGGGCTGCAGGTCGTTCTGATGATGGATTCGCTGACGCGCTTTAGCCGTGCGATGCGCGAAATCGGCCTTGCCGCCGGAGAACCTCCCACCCGGCGCGGTTTTCCTCCTTCCGTCTTTGCGCTGCTTCCTGGTCTGCTGGAGCGAGCCGGTATGGGCGAGCGGGGCTCGATCACGGCATTCTATACCGTGCTTGTCGAAGGTGACGGCACCGGCGATCCGATCGCCGAAGAGTCGCGCGGCATTCTCGATGGTCATATCATTCTTTCGCGCGCGCTGGCCTCGCGAGAGCATTTTCCCGCCATCGACGTGCTGTCGAGCCGAAGTCGTGTCATGGATGCGGTCGCCTCTGGTCCACATCGCAAGGCGGCATCCGCATTCCGCGATCTGCTCTCGCGCTACAATGAGGCTGAGTTCCTGATCAAGGTCGGTGAATACAAGCCGGGCAACGATCCACTGACTGATCGGGCAATCGAGTCAATTGAGGAACTGCGCGCATTCTTGCGCCAGGGACAGGACGAGCCGTCTAGCTTTGAGGAGACCGTTTCATGGATGTCGCGTCTGACGGCCTGAATCTCGTGCAAGCGTCGAAATTGCGGCTGGTGAAAGACATGAGAGAGCGAAGCGCGCTTCGTGAATTGTCGAACATGGAAGCCAGGCGCCAAATTGCGGTCGCAGCGCTGCAGCGAGCGTCTGAGAATCTTAAAGGCGAGGAGAATCGTCGCGCCAAGGCCGAAGCTGAACTTTATCAGGAGCTGGCGTCGCTCGAGATGATGTCCGTGACGGAGCTCGATCGTCGCTGTCAACTCGTCCTTGGGCGACTGGCAGCAGAGATCGAATTGGCACGCCAGGCGCGCGAGCAGGCGCGCGTCGCGCATGAGCAGGCCCAGCGGGCGGTGAATGAGGCGCGGACCATATGGGCCAAGCGTTCGGCGGCGAGCCAGAAATGGCAGGAGATTGAGGGCGATGTCCAGCGCACTACCGCTGTCCGTTCGGAGTTTGCAGCCGAAATCGATGCCGACGATGAGGTTTTGCTCCGATATCAGGGTGGTTCGCGCAGCCAGACGATCGATGGCTCGAACTAATGGCTGGTTCTCTTATCACGTCGCGAGCTGCGCCCGCGGAACCTGTCGATAAATGCCATGGGTGAACCCGCACTATTTCAGCCAGCGGCAAAGCTGTCGCATGAAGTGGTCTCCTGGCTCAACGAGACCGCCGCACCGCGCACGGTTCTGCAGAGCCGCATTGGCGATAAGCCGCTATCGATCCGTATGAGCCGGCTTGTTTGGCAGGCCGAGCCATATGCCACGTCGGTGCTCGACTGCGTATTTTGCGCCGAAGGCGAGACCGCTGTGTTGTCCTTGCCCCGCCTTATCGTCGAGGCACTGATTTCAACGGTCCAGTATGGCCTTACTTTACCTTCCGAGCCAACCCGCTCGCTCCTGCTCGAACTTGCACTGGAACCTTGGCTCGCTGCATTAGAGATCGTGCTCGCGCGGAATTTGCAGCTGATCCGCGTCGAAGACGCAACGGCCAAAGACCCCTATTTGGAGTTCGACGTTACTTTCGGGCCGCTGGCGGCCAAGGCTCGCCTGTTCTTGTTCGCGCCTCTTGACGGTCTGGTTCCGTCTGCGTTTCGTGTCTTAGGCGAGTTGATCGGCCAATTACCGCGAGATTTAGGTAAGATTTCTTCGGAATTGCCGGTCGTAATTGCGAGAGAGATCGGCTCGCTGCGCGCGCCTATCAAGCTTCTTCGCCAAGCACAGCCCGGCGACGCACTGCTGCCCGAGGTCATTCCCTTTGCCAATGGCCAGCTCATCCTCGCTGCGGACAAGTTGTGGGCGCCGGCGCAGGTCGCGGGCGACAGACTCATCCTTCGGGGACCATTCCGCCTGCAGTCCCATCCTCTAAGGTATGCAAATATGACGATAAGCCCCCAAGCTGAACAAGCAATCTCGCCCTCGGAAGCCGACATCGACAGTGTTGAGATCACGCTTGTGTTCGAATGCGGCCGCTGGCCCATCCCGCTGGGTACGTTGAGAAGCATCAACGAGGGGCACGTGTTCGAGCTTGGTCGGCAGATGGACGGCCCGGTCGACATTGTTGCCAATGGTCAATTGATCGGCCGCGGCGACATCGTACGTGTCGGTGAAGCGTTGGGCATCCGGTTACTTAGCAAGTTGGCGGTCAATGGTTGACATTCAACCGAGCATCCTTGCGCTTGTTGCGGCGACCGCCGGTCTTGGCCTGCTGGCGTTCGCAGTTGTCACAACAACGGCGTTCATCAAGGTTTCCGTCGTTCTCTTCCTGATCCGCAACGCGCTCGGCACTCAGTCCATACCACCGAACATCGTTCTGTATGGTGCTGCATTGATCCTTACCGTGTTCATAGGCGCCCCAGTATTCGAGCAAACCTACAACCGCGTGACCGATACGCAACTTCGTTACCAAACCGCCGATGACTGGTTGACCGCCGCCAAGGAAGGCAGCGAGCCGCTGCGCGCCCATCTCAAAAAGTTCACCACTGAGGAGCAGCGCACGTTCTTCCTCTCGTCGACGGAACACATCTGGTCGGAGGAGATGCGCGCCAACGCAACAGCCGATGATTTTGCGATCCTCGTGCCGTCTTTTTTGATATCGGAGCTTAAGCGTGCGTTTGAAATCGGTTTCCTTCTCTATCTTCCGTTCATCACGATCGACCTGATTGTGACGACAATTCTGATGGCCATGGGCATGTCAATGGTATCACCAACAATGATATCCGTTCCTTTCAAGCTCTTTCTGTTCGTCACAATCGACGGCTGGTCGCGGCTCATGCACGGATTGGTCTTAAGCTACGCATCTCCGGGGGGCTGAGATGGACGAGGCCAGCATCCTCACCCACCTGAGCCGATCATTAGTCCTGTTCATGATCTGGGTTCTACCGCCGCTCCTGGCAGCCCTCGTGGCCGGATTGGGTATTGGCATCGTGCAGGCAGCAACCCAGCTCCAGGATCAAACCTTGCCGCTTACCGTGAAGCTCCTCGTCGTCGTCGCCGTGCTCGTTCTGTTTGCTCCGGTGCTGAGCGCGCCGCTGATCGAGCAAGCCCAGCATATCTTCACTGAGTTCCCCGCGCTCACAGCGAGGTATTAGTGCGCGCGGAACGCAAACCTGTCTAAGTTTCAGCTATAGCGTCGTGTTTGTTGGCCTTCATTGCGAACCACAAAAGGGCGAGTTCGTCAGCTTATCGAAAGCTCGCCTCACTATTATGGGACGGATAGACATCCGAACTGTCCTGTTCGGCTCTATGAGCCTGCCGTATTCGGAGGAAGAATGATCCCATTTGGAATTTCTATCCGTTCGATTCAGGTTTGCTTCCGATGTGATGGAATTACTTGCTGAGACCTGGTCCTCGATGCACAGCCCGGCGAGTTGTCGACGCAAGTGAAGGGGCAACGGCTTTGATTGCAAGCGGCCCCACGATTCTGGCATTCTGGTGAATGAGCCTGCGAATGAAGGTGCCGCTCGAGACCGATCTCCATAGCCTGCGAAATTGATGGAAGCTTCGAGGCCCTCAGATCTCCAAACCGCGCTGCGGCCGGTGAGAGCTGAAGAAGCGTGGATTGTAGGCCGCGCGCGATTTCGCCGGTGCTCTCATCGAATGGTCATACCTCTGCCGGATGGCTGTAGTCATATGGATAGTGAAGCCGAAGTCATCTGCCCTGGGAGGCCTGTCGCTCTGAAACCGCAGGGACACGAGATCTGCAGAGTTCTTGACGTCTCACATCATGGCGACGTGAGTACGACCGTTGCATTGGCTGAAGGGACCACGAGCTGAACTCAAAATGGATGCCTTGTCGCCCACCGAGACGCAAGCTCTGGTTCAGACTGCTGTCGAGTTCGTCGTTGCGGCCGGTCTTGGCGCGGCCCGGGCCCTCGGCATTATGCTCGTTCTTCCGGTATTCACGCGACCGCACATTGGCGGGATTATCCGCGCAAGCGCGACGGTTGTGATTGGATTGCCTTGCTTGATGCAGATCAGGAACGGCTTGCAGACACTAGATCCGGGCACCCGTATGGTTGCGGTCTCGCTCCTCGGTTTGAAGGAGATATTTATCGGCCTGCTATTCGGGTTTCTGCTTAGTATACCACTTTGGAGCATCCAGGCCATTGGTGACATCATTGATACCCAGCGTGGCATCTCCAGCCAGGTGGACGATCCTGCGACACGCAGTCAAACCGCCCCGATGGGGCTCTTTCTCGGGACTGCCGCGGTTACGATCTTCGTTGTATCAGGAGGTCTGCGGACCATGGTCAGATGCCTCTATGGAAGTTATCTGATCTGGCCCGTGTATCGGCTGCTACCGCCCCTGACCCACCACGGGGCAATGGAGTTTATTGGGCTTCTCGACCATATCATGCATGCGACCCTCGTGGTCGCCGGGCCCGTGCTGGCTCTGCTGCTTCTGATCGACGTATCCCTCATGCTGCTCGGGCGCTTTGCGCCGCAAATCAAGCTGAACGATCTCTCTCCGACCATCAAGAATGCCGCTTTTGGTATCATTATGGTCAGCTACGCCGTCTTCCTGATCGAATATATGGGAGCAGAGATCATTCGGTTCAACGGCGTGCTGGAGTGGCTCGAGAAGTTCTTGAAATGAGCGACACGAGCGAAGAGAAAAAACTTCCACCAAGTCACAAGAAGCTGAGGGACGCGCGTAAGAAAGGGCAGAGCCCGCGCAGCGCCGACTTTGTGACCGCGGCAGGCCTTTGCGCTGGTTTCGGCTGCCTGTGCTTCAGGGCGGGCCCGATCGAAGACGGATGGCGCGAAGCCGTGCGGCTCACCGACAAGCTGCAGGAACAGCCCTTCAACAGTGCGGCCCGGCAGGCGTTGGTCGGATTGATGGACCTTTCTATAACAGCCGTGGCTCCCATCCTAGGTGCGGCGGTTGTCGCGGCGATTCTGGCCGGTGTCTTGGCCGGCGGCGGGCTGACGATTTCGGCTGAGCCGCTTAAACCCAGCTTTGAGAAATTGGACCCGGTCAAAGGGCTGAAGCGGATTGTCTCCCAGCGGTCGGTTGTCGAGCTTGGAAAGTCTATCGTCAAAGTTTTGGTTCTTGGCGCTACGTTCGTTTTCACTGTGCTCGCAAGTTGGAGGGCACTTGTATACTTGCCCGTGTGCGATTTGAGCTGCTTTGGTTTTGTTTTTAAAGAGCTCAAAGTGCTGATCGCGATTGCTGCCGGCGCTCTACTGATCGGCGGCTTGGCCGATCTGCTCATTCAGCGTTGGTTGTTCTTGCGCGACATGCGCATGACGCAGAGCGAAGCCAAGCGCGAGTCCAAGGAACAGGATGGTAATCCGCAGATCAAGGGTGAACACCGCAGGCTCCGCCGGGAGTCGGCGAACGAGTCCGCGCTCGGCATCCATCGGGCGACATTGATACTGACGGGGCGAGCGACATTGATTGGGCTGCGCTACGTTCGGGGCGAGACCGGCGTCCCGGTACTGGTGTGCCGCGGCGAGGGCGAAACGGCTTCACAGTTACTGGCGGAGGCGCGCGCCCAACGTCTGAGCATTGTCGAGGATCATGTGTTGGCGCGTCAGCTGATCGGAAAAGGTGCGATGGGCAAGGCCGTTCCGATGGAGTGCTTCGAGAGGGTTGCAAAGGCAGTCTTTGCCGCCGGCCTAGTTTAGCGTCGCACAAAACAGCGATGCGCTCAAATCTCTGGTCAACGACCCAACTGACCCAAAACCTGATCTGCAAGCTGCACGATCCCAAGAAAAGGATCGAGCAAAGATTCGACTCCTGGAGGCTCGTCGGCCGATTCCAAGACTGATATGGACAAGAATGGCCACCGACGTTCATGCTGCTCGGGTCTTACGAGCCGCTTATTGGGTTTCTGGCGCAACCCTGTTATGCGTTTCATCCTCCAAATTACGCCTGTTGCCCGCCGACGTGGCCGCACGTGCGGTGATGGGAAGCACTGCACGATCACCACTGGTCGGCATGACAGCGCCATTGCCTAACAAGTCGCCAGGTTCATTGACCATGACCGCAAGGTTATTCCGGACTGAGCAGCCAAGGGTTGGATTGAACGAATTGTCGTTCACTGTAGGACCGACGATGGAGAGCGAGGGGCAAACCGGAGGATGGGCTTCGAAAGTGATCGCTTCGATCCTCACCCCGGAACGAGCCGGCAAATCCACACGAGAAGCGGACAGGTGGATGTTGTAGGTGGCAACGCCCATGGCGCGAGCCTCGTGGGCCACCTGTGCAATGAGTCTGGGTGCGCCGATGACACCCACATGGAGGGCATCCCGCCGGCCGCGACTGGTCGCTGCAATAAAGCTTCGCAGCCGATGCCGTTCGGGGCCACGAAGGCTCTGCAGGAACAGCACGCTACTCTTCTGCTCGACCTGGATCTCTTGGTCAGCCGGCGCGGGCAGGATCGAGGCAGTATTTGCGCATCCCCCCAATGTTGCTCCAATAGCGATCGGGTAGCACAGATGTCGCAAAGTCATTTGGCGATCCTCATTCGATAATAAAGCCGGCGCTGCCGGTCAATCCTGGCGCGCTGGCGCGAGGCGCATCGCGCTCTCGCGGCGGCCGGGCAACCGTGTTCGCCAAAATCCGTCCCGCGTCTGAGGGCGGTGAGATGCGGTCGCTCGGCGCACTCATCCGGTTCGGATTCGGTCCGGGCCGCACGATGTAGGGCGTGACAATAATGACCAACTCGGTTTCACGTTTCTGAAACGATGAGGAGCGAAAAAGCGCGCCCAGGATCGGCACATCGCCGAGCCAGGGAAACTCGCCGATATCAGTGTTGAAGTTGCGCCTGATGAGGCCGCCGATTGCAAAGCTCTGACCGCTGGCGAGCTCGACCACGGTGCTTGCCCGCCGAGTCGAGAGGGCAGGGACCGCCATGCCATTGATTTTGACTTCGCCTTCGCTCGACAGTTCGCTGACTTCGGGCTTCACACGGACATTGATCTGATTATTGTTGAGAACCGTCGGAACGAACTCGAGGCTCACGCCGAACTGACGAAATTGGACGGAAACCTGCCGGTTGTCCTGCATCACCGGAATGGGGAATTCGCCGCCGGCGAGGAAGCTTGCGGCTTCGCCGGACATCGCCGTCAGATTCGGCTCAGCCAGGATTGAGGCGAGGTGCTCGCTCGCGAGAGCGTCCAGAACAGCGCTCAAGTTGGTGTTGCCGGCGCTAAACCCAATCCCGATCGTGCCGCCGCCGCCGGCTGCGCCGGACCCTCCCCCTTTGCCGGTGACAAGGAAAGCGCCGTTCGGGCTCGAGGCGGTGAAGTTGATGTTGAGATCCTTGACGGCGCTGCGGGAGACCTCTGCCACCCGTACGCTGAGATTTACCTGTAATGAACCGGCGACCTGGATCTTGTTGGCAACCAGCGCGCCAGCCCCAAGAAACTGCTCAGTGACCTTCCTGGCGGTCTCGACGACCTCGGCGTTAGGCGCCGTACCGCTAAGGATCGCGCCGCGCGGGGTATAGCTGACCTGAATCGGATAGTCGCCGACCTCGGCCTTCAGCGCGGCCCGCAGATCCTCGATCGGTTGGGTGACGATAACACGCAGCTCGGCGAGAGCCTCTCCGTTGTCGTTTAGGGCGAACAGGCTAGTCCGTCCCGACTTTTTGCCAAACACGAAAATCGTGGTGTTCGACGGCGCCTGATAATCCGCAATGGCCGGGTCGGCAATAAAAATGCTCGCAGCCGGTCCGGTCAGATGAACTGTCTTTCCCTGTGAGGAGGTAAGGTTGAGCGTGCCGGTGGTGCTGCCAGGCGCCGCACGTGGCGGTTCTCCTTTGCCATCTCGCTTTACCTGAGCTGCGGCAGCAAGCGGAAGTAGCAGAGCGACTGCGCACAGGGCGTAGCAGAGGCGGGGAAAAGCGGCAGAGTGCAAGCTGCTGGCGGCCACCGACGGCTCATCGGCGCCGGCGTCATTATTAACGATGTTCAAGGGATGGTTGCTTTCAAGTGAGACTGCTAGGCAGCCGATGCTGCGCCGATGAGTTCAAGGGTGTAGCCAACACCGCGCGCGGTCTTGATCCTGAGCGTTGCCTCCGCCTGGTTCAAATGCGCTCGTAAGCGGTAAATCCCGACTTCCAGCGCATTGGTCGAGACCTCGTCGTCAAATGCATACAAGCTTTCTTCGAGCGCTGTGCGGGGCACGGTACGGCCCGCGCGGTTGAGCAAATGTTCAAGAATGCACACTTCGCGGCGCGCAATTCTCAGTACTCGTCCACCGACGGAGACTTGTCTCGCAATCGGATCGAAATGCAGATTCCCGAATGTCACCACCGGCGCCGTCATCTGCGTTGATCGTCGCAGAATAGCTCGCATGCGAGCAACGAGCTCGTCGATAGAAACGGGCTTGGGCAGAAAATCATCTGCTCCGGCGTTGAAGATCGCAATCCGCCGACTGAGATCATTGAGATTGCTCATCATCATAGTCGGCATTGATCGTCCTTCGCGCCGCAACTGCTTCAACCAGTCCAAACCATCTCCATCGGGCAAGAAGGATTCGAGCAGTATCATGTGGTAGTTCGCGCAATCCAACGCGGCCGACGCCTCATCCAGCGTCCGCGTCACGTCGACGGCGAACCCGCAATTCAGCAGCGCTTCCTTCACGGCGCGGCCAAAGTCCGCATGATGATCAACCAGTAGAATTCGCATTCATCGCCTCTCGTCCATCCTCGGCAGGACTTGAGCGTGTCACGCTAGACCATGACGATCGGCGGAACCCAGAGGATGCCGCTTTGGCGTGAATTCGAAAACCCGTGCGCGATACGCACGGGCTTGTTGGCAGGCAGCCAACGTCTGCACGTCCGCCGTCGGCGGATAGGCGGCGGCCTGCGGCGGATGGTTCCAGCTCGCGGCGCGGCTCAAAATCTCCTTTACCCCGGCAAGAGATCTGCAATCTCTCACGAGGCTGAGAGCCCCGGCGATGTGCTGATTCATCTGCGGGCCGAGCATAGCGGTGGCTGCATGCATTAGGCGAACGCCTGCAGTGGCGATCGCGCCAAACTCGCGGAGCGAAAGGAACGCGCAGGCGAGAGCGGCTGCATTTGCCGCCGAACGGACTTGCGAAACCGACATTGGAACTCCCAAATCGTCTTGATCCGCGGTCAGTCCTGCAAGGCTGTTGAGCCTGTAGTGTCGTCAAGTCACTACGATACAAGTTTTCCGCGTTTAAGACAGTTCACGCGCTATGCGTCGGACGACGGGCTGTAAAAGGCCAAGATGCGATGAAACGATCAACACGCCCATCGGCGGGTTAGACATTGTCTCGCCCGCCCGTGATAATGACCCAACATGGTGTCAACCGTCCTGAAGCTCGGTTGCTTCCAAGATCTTCTCCGCGCCAGTCGAGCGAAGGCTGCCAAGGAAGGACAAATTGAGCCTGGCATTGCTGTCGCGCATTGTCTGAGGTGGTGAGGCCGGCTCAATTTCGTCAGACGGGTTGAACGGCGCAAGAACGATCTAGTCTTGAGCTTGGGCTCAGCCTGTGATCGGTACGGCGATTGCTCGCCTTGTTCTCGCGCGCTGGATCCTGGTCTGGCTGCGAAGAGCGCGCTTCGTCTTGCGTTCACAGAGCAGATTAACGATGCAGGCTCTGAATCGGAGCGGTCGAGCACTGTCCCAAGCCGTATCGGCCGAGCATTGAGGTTCTGAGACGTTCGCAATTGTCGCTACCTGTCAGGAAGAGTTCACGCGAGTGGATTCTGTCGCGAGACTGTCGGAAATCCTACAATCTGACGCTGGGTGAGATTCAAGTGCCTTTAAGGGCTCTTTGTATCGGCGCCATCAACATCGGACTCCTTGTGAGGCAATGACGACACAGTGGTGCCATGCTGTCGAGCTGTGCGAAGGTCAATCGCGCTCTGTCCAAGGCCGTGAGCATTTGTCCGTCCAACCAAGCCTAGCGCCATAACGCGTTGAAGCGCGCGAAGAGGCAGTCGGTCGGCTATGACGCCAAAAATCGGCCAATCCGCTCTGCCTCATACTCGGCGATCTAGTGGGAAAATCGGGGCGGGCGCGGGACGTTGATGTGACGCGCAGGACCTAACGTCCGAAATGCAGACTGCCGATCGCGCGAGCCAAGTGGTTCGGCAAGGGGCTGAGGAGAGAATCGATTGCCAGACGTCATCTTGAATGCGGTCTCCATACATTGCGATCGACTATGAGGCCTTTAGGCATCCTCGGCAAAATCGATTGTTTTGATGGAACGCATCCAGGTTGCGGATCGGCTGTAATGCCATAGCGCCGCTTGCTACGGGTAAGTGAATGTATGTTGCGATCGCGGCCGAAACACTGTTGGTTGACGCGCGATCATTGTCAGAAGGAGTTAGCTAGTCGACCGTGAAGAACGTTGATCATGAGGTCTGTTGACGGGATGACCAGGCGCCGGCGAACAGGAAGGCGCAGCAGATCCGGACAAACAAAGTCGTGAGCCAGAGGATCAGAATCCGGAAGTTGTAGCCCGCGGCGGCAAGGACCGCGTTGGCGGCGTCGCCGCGGGTGCCGGCGAGATGATTTCGGTTCATCCGGTGCTCATTCTTGAGATGGCCTATCACCGGTTCGACCGCGGATCGGCGTCGGAAGGCGCGTTTGATTGCTGCGGTCACGCCACGCTTCTGGCCGGCGACATAGACCTTGAAGATCTTGTCTTTCGGCGCGCTGTGACCGCGATAGCCAGCATCGGCAACGATCCTGGTCAGGCAAGCGCCGACGCTGGCCTCGATCTCGGGAATGACAGTCGCGAGCGTGTGTCCGTCATACGGATTGCCCGGCAACGCTTTCACATGGGCGACAAACTGGCCGCCCTTGCAGCGATCAACGGGCGTGGCGACACTCACCTTCACGCCGAACTCGTAGGGCTTGTGAGCTTTTCCCTTACCGATGCATTCGACCTCCGGCGCGTGCAACGAATAGATTTTCTTGCCGCGCTGCCGTTGCCGCTGTTCGCGGACCTGCCGGGCCAGCGACAGCGGCA
>NZ_JBWJZE010000037.1:0-27264 GCF_056429085.1 Bradyrhizobium sp. CFUWI | reverse complement strand
GTCAATGAAGTCATCGAGGCATTCGGGCAACAGCGTCCGCTGCCCACGATCCGCCTCTTCAACGAAGCGCCTCATCGATTCCCCCAAAGAATCACAGGAGAATCATAACAGCAGCCAGTGTTTTCACTCAGCCAGGGTCAACATGCGAGTCGATGCCGCGCGGCACGAGACGGGTCCGCCTCACACGCTAGCGTTGACGGAACCGGGATTTCAGCTCGCCGCGTTTCGGGTTGGGACAGTCACAGCCATATGGCTATAGAGAAGCCTTGTATCCGGGGGTATAGTCCTCAGAAGGCATACTCCCGATCGATCTTGGGTGCTGCAGCTTCGAGCCGCCGGGGCATTTAGCCATCGCCGGCGCTATTTGCGACTCCGGGGCGAAAGACGGGCCCGTAACCCGGTAAGAGAAATCTGTCGATTGATCCATCGCGCGTGAGCAAGAGGTCATCATGCAACATCCGATTCAAGCGCCGTCGGTCGCGCTCGATTCGAATGAGCGCAAGCGCCCCGAGGAGGCACTGCGCGAGAGCGAGGAGCGCTTTCGCACCCTGGTGCAGTTCTCCTTTGATGTGTACTGGGAAACGGACGCGCAGCATCGATTCATCCGCCAGGAGTTCGCTGAGACTCTTCCCGAGCCGCCGGTCTCCGAGATCGGCAGGACACGATGGGAGGTCCCGTATCTGGAGCCCGATGCAGATGGCTGGCGCAAGCACCGGGAGATACTCGACGCCCACCTCCCGTTTCGCGATTTCGAGCTCGCGCGGCCGACGCCCGACGGCGGCAAGCGCTATATTTCCGTCTCTGGGCTGCCCATCTTTGACGAGATGGGGAACTTCGTCGGCTATCGCGGTGTGGGGCGCCACGTCACGGAGCGAAAGCGAGCCGAACAGGCGCTGATCGAGAGCGAGGCCCGTTTCCGTACCTTCGTGGACCACGCGACCGATACGTTCATGCTCCACAGTGAAGATGGTCGCGTTCTCGACGTGAATCGGAATGCCTGCGAAAGTCTCGGCTACAGCCGGGCTGAACTGGTTGGGGCAACCGGGGCCTTGTTCGATCTGGAGATGGATGAAGCGACATGGCGGAGCAACCGCGAGCGCCTGAAGGCTGGCGGCATCGCTACGCTCGAGAGGCGCTATTGCCGAAAGGACGGCACTGTGTTTCCCGTCGAAGTCCGCATGCGGGAATTCTGCGAAGGCGGCCAGTCACGAATCATTTGTCTGAGCCGCGACATCACGGAACGCAAGCGAACCGCCGAGACGTTCCGCGAGATGCAGGCTGAACTAACACACGCCAATCGCGCGGCGGCAATGGGCCAGGTCACGGCTTCGGTGACACACGAATTGAGCCAACCAATCACCGCGATGTTCTGCAACGCAGAGGCCGCATTGAACTGGCTAGGATCGCCATCTCCGAACTTGGAAAAGGCACGGCGGGCGCTCGCATCCATTGTCGCAGAAGCCAAGCGAGGCGGCGAGATCATCAGTTGGATCCGTTCCTTGATCAAGAAGGCTCCGGCGCCGCAGGAGAGCGTCGATGTCAATAGTGCAATCCTGGACGTGATCACCATAGCCCGTAGCGAGCTGTTCAAACATGATGTCTTGATCGAGACCGACCTCGCTCCGGGCTTGCCGCTCGTGAAGGGCTATCGCGTTCAGCTGCAACAGGTTGTTCTCAATCTGATCCTCAACGCGATCGAGGCAATGGACGTCCTCGACGTTGGCGGACGGAAGCTGCGGATCAGCTCGGCTGCAGATGCCTCGAATCTCGTTGTTGTCAGCGTACGGGATACCGGACCTGGACTTGACGTGGCAAGCGTTGACCGCCTGTTCGAGCCCTTCTACACAACCAAGCCGAACGGGACCGGCATGGGCTTGTCGATTTGCCAATCGATCATCGAGGCGCACGGAGGACGACTTTGGACTGGTGCGAATGAACCGCGGGGGGCCGTGTTTCAGTTCAGCCTGCCTTCGGAACAGGGGTGATCCACATTCTTTCAGGAGCGGGCGTTGCGCAGGCTGGAGTTCACGGCCTCAAACGCATCCTCGCTGCGGATTGACCACGATCGGCTCATCGCCTGTAAGCGCACGTGTCACTCTCTGCAAAAACATCGCGTTAATGCGGAGGCCCAGCGTGCTCACTCGTCACATGACGACTGGGTGGCAAGTCCGCTCCGGGTCAAAATGCGAACAGCTCAACCTGAGCAAATCTTGTTCGCCAAGCCTCAACAAGCGGACCTCGTGGAGCGATGCTGCCACTTCGCCGAAGGGCCAAAAGCGGAAGCCAGGCATGATCGTACGGTCAGAGCCCCACTGCACGACTCACGGTCTCGGCGCGCATCGGCGTCCCCGAGAGTCACATGCTGTCGGGCCCGGCGCCGGCTGCTGGAATCTCACGCGCGGATTGATATCGCAATAGGTGGTCCACCGTCCGGACGCCGAAGCCAGGCACTGCTCTCTCGTCTCATACATGCACTCGGGAGCGGCGGCATGGCCACCGAAGACGCACCAGGGATAGTCACGGCCGGCCTCTGCTGCTGAAGAAAATCCCATCAGCAGGACCCCGATAAGCAAAGCTAGTCGCATTCGACCCTCCATCATGTAAAGCCGACGGATTATAGAACATGTCGAAAGCAAGTGGAGCATCAAAAGGCCACCCGTAGCCGACATCCATTAGACAATTCTGGCGCTTGGTTTGGACACTCTCGGATGTCCGTTCGCCCCTCACCAGCCAAAGTGGACATGGTCGGAGGTCGCCCAAGGGCCAACAGGCGCATTCTAGATGAGGGAAGCCGCCAACCGAAGCGGTCTTACTCTTCTTCCGATTTCACCGTATCCGCAAGGCTCTCAAGCTGGTGCCCTAGCGCTATCCAGCTCCGTGAAATGTTCATAAGCAGGGCAGACCGGCGGGCTGAATTTTTCGGATCAGCTCCTAGCATTTTGTATTCCGCAACGTAGGCTCTGCATTGTTCGATTGACGGCATTTGCGCTGCTCCACGTGGCCAGCCTTAGGAACGAGATTCTCAAGAACCCCTTCTTCTGATCTCATCCTCGATTTCTTTAATAAGCTTGAGGATTTCGGGACCATCCATGTCCCCAAGCGCGGTGCTCTTAAGGCGCTCAACGGTGGTCAGCTCGGTCTTTGAAGAAGGTCCGTTGTCGTTTTCCATCACTGTCCTCCATTCCGTAGGACGCGTCGCCCCCAGGCAATCGGGAAGAGTTGGCATATGCTGTCTTTGCAGGATGGTCAATTTTGCTCACATTCAACGGGCAGACCGATTCCGCGGGCCGCTCTGCATGTCGCCTGATATCGACGTTCATCGACGTGCCCATTCAACAAGGTAAGGAAACACGTTTCCTGGTCATCCGCTCCCTTCAAAGACAGCCAGAGTCCGTTAAGGGTCAACACTGCCAGTTTCGGCGCTGGGCGGTCAGGTCCGTCTACTACCAACTTCGGAAATGGCCGGACAACGCTCAGAGAGTCGCGAACGGCCAGAAAGAAATATTTCTGTCACCTGAGCTCGTCTCGTGCGCCGCTGCCCTTCGATGCCACACCGGTTGTGTGAAACCTCCGCGCGTTCATAATTCGTGTGTTGCGTTCGCCATTGATGAGATCATGCTCTTCCAACTGAATAGGTCTGTGTGCCGGCATCTAGTACGTTGCCAGGCAACGCACTGACACTCAAGATTTCAGCCGAGCTGACCCGGCTCCAAACGGTATCAGTCAGCCCCATCTTGGCATCTTTTCGCGATGTTTGTGCCGCTGCTTGCACCGGACTGTCACTGCTGCGGCAACTTCGCTGTCCACCAATCATCTGAGTCAGGGCTCAGTCCCGGGCGGTAGCAGCAATCAGCTTGTTCACGAGAGACAATACTTCGTTGGATTTCTCGGGCCCCACGCGTCGTCAATGTCTCGATATCGGAAAGGGGACATATGAAGCGATCGCCTATTCTCTCATTTCTTTCTTTTTTCTTTCTTTCATTTTTGCTGTCGCGAGTTTTGCAGTCCTATGGATTGTTCTAGATGCTGAGCTGCATTTCTGAAAGGCCGCAGCCACAACAGCCATGTCACCCGAGGTCATTCGATAACTATTAGTCCGGACGCGCAAGGCTATGAGGCGGAGTTTCCAGTCTCGGTTTGCAGTGGAATCGCTTTTGCCAAAAGTAACGAATAGCTCGCCATTGAGCGTTCAGCACCCGCGAAATCGCCTCTATTTGCCAGCTGCTATCCGCCATCCCGGCGCGTCCTCGCCAACGAGCGAGGATGATCATGACAAGCACCCGGTCACGACGTGAAACCATAGAGTTCGAGCACCCCTTCAGGATCACAAGCTTCGAGCGAATATTACCGGCTGGCTCGTATGAAGTGGTTAGCGATGAAGAGTTGATGGAAGGAATACATGAACTATCGCTCCCATCCTTTCGGCCCATCGCCACTATGATATTGTTGCCCGCACCCCGCGGCTCTTTCGTCGAGATGGTGGCTATCAGTTCGATCGACCTGTCTGATGCCCGGGAGCCGATGCGATCGTGTTCCGTTGAGCACGTGTCTGTCGATCTCGACAAGAATTGGACAGCGCTGAACATTGTCGTTCGCCAGAAGCTGGCGGAGATCGAACGAAATACGAAGGCGTTGCGCGGTCTGCCTCCGCAGCCTAGACCCGAGTGCTCGCGGCGCCTGCGAGACCGTTGGGTGGCGCGCCGCCGGAGCTGAAAGGGCCAGGCCGCGACCGACGGATCGATGCTTGCCGCGGCCTCGCGCTCTGGTGCATCTTTCTGAATCATTTTCCCAATAACGCCGGAAGCTGGCTAACGCTGCGGAACTACGGCTTCAGCGATAGCGCGGAAATGTTCATGTTCGTGTCCGGCGTGACCTGCGCGCTGGCTTACGGCAGTGCACATGCGCGCGACGGTTGGCCCGGCGTCATCACACGTACGCTGCGGCGAAGCTGGGATATTTATGCAGCATTCCTGCTGCTAACGGTGGCTTGCGCCGTCATGGTTTACCTGAGCGGTGGTGACCGGCTCCCGGATGAGAGCAACACGCGCCTTTTGCTTGAGTATCCCGGTGCGGCTCTGTCGCATGCGGCGATCCTGCAATACCGTCCCGTCAATACCGACATCCTGCCGATCTTCGTGGTCTATCATCTTTTGTTCGCACCCCTGTTGTGGTTGCTGATGCGAGTGCCGAACACGACACTCGGCGCGTCGCTGTTGCTTTATGCAATGGTGCACGTCTTCGGTTGGGTCGTCCCGGCATGGCCCGACAACGTGTGGTTCTTCAACCCGCTGGCATGGCAGTTGCTGGTCGTGCTCGGCGCTTGGTATGTCATTGCGGGCAAGCGAATTTGGCCTCTTATGAGCTGTCGCGTGATGCTGATATTTGCGGTTCTCTATCTGACTCTTAGTCTGGTCGTCGCGTTGAGTTGGTGGGTCACCGCCCTGCAAGATCTGGTCCCACGAGCGCTCGCCAAGGTGATTTACGAAGTCGACAAATCGAATCTCGCTCCTTTGCGGCTGCTGCATTTTTTGGCGCTTGCGCTCTTGGCGGTATGGCTGGTACCTCGCGATTGGCGGGCAATGCCGATGCCGCTGATGCGCGCAGCGATCCTCTGTGGTGAGAATTCGCTGGCAATCTATTGCCTCGGTGTTCTGCTGGCGCTCGCCAGCCAAATAGTACTGGTCGGCATTTCGAGTGGTTTTGCGATGCAGATCGCGCTCAGCCTCGCTGGCATTCTGCTGATGATTGCGGCCGCAGCGCTGCTGGACTCCATCCGGATAAAGCCCAGGCGGCAGCCGCGATGACTTGAAGAGTTGGAGGGTCGCAGCACTTGTCCTTGGCAATGCTCCAGTAGGCATTCGTCTTAACGACAGGGGTTTAGATTCATTGGTCTCACTCCGGCACGCTCACACTGGCAACTGAGGCGGCCTCAGTCGTTCCAGATGCGTTCGCCGCATTCGCATTCGAACAGGTGGATGAGGTTCCCTGTTTCCATGTTCAGGATCGCGCTAACTAGCACCAGCTGCTTGTCGCAGAGACGACATTTCCGGTCCGAATTATTTTCGATTTCTGCGATCTTCTCTGCGCGGAGCAGATCCATTTTAAAGTCCCCCTCAAAACAGGACCGATGCTACTCCATGAGCTCCGCAATTGGATCATACAGAGGTATACTTGGTGGTGCTTCGACACCACCAAAGAGATGGGAGCAGACAGGCAATCGGTTCTGCGAACCTAGGCCCGCGTCGCTTCCGGGTCATGAGCCGCCGACCACACTCGTTGCAGGCTTCCGCTTTGTATTGGCCGACGTAGGTGTTTGAGACTCATGACCCCGCTTTGTAACGAAGCCATCGGCACTGTGGCACGCGCTCGTGGGATGGCTGCCTTGGCCAAGGATGCCGGCCTTTCCCGTGAAAACCTCTACAAAGCACTCAGTTCAGAAAGCCACCCAGAGTTGAGCAGCGTTATGAAAGCTGAACTCACCAGGCGTTGAGCTTCATGCTGAACCGAAGGCGACAAAAGTGGCCTGAGCGCCATCCAAGAATCCGGTTTGCGCCTCGGCCTGAGAATACTTGTCATCCGCTTGGCGTTCGGCTTGCATTCGGGGGCGTCAGGTAAGGCCCCGTCGATTCAATCGTTCGAGCCGCGAACTCACCTCCTCGCGAGATTGGGGCAGGAACATTCTCTCAATTGCCAAGTTTTCCCGATGCCCTTCCCCAAGGGTGACCCCGATGGCCCCAGCTCCCAACGCCCCCACTATCCCGCGAGCTGGGGCCTTTTTTCCATCGCGACCGGGCGGCGGACGCGGCCGGAACTTTGCCGACGCATCACCGTTCCCGGTGCCAGGCACGAACGTAGGCGGACGCCATGAAATGGATGCTTGTGGTCCTCGTCGGTGGCGTCGCGCCCGTCAACACAGATCTCGTATTCGACAGGTTCAGCGACTGCCTGTCCGCCGAGGCGCAGATGCGACAGCATTACTCTGACGCGTTCGATGCCTGGGACCGCTTGGCCGCAGCAAGAATCGACCGGCGCAGCGACTATAGGAGAGCCCGCGAACTCGAGGCGAAAAGACTGCTGAGCAACGTCGGGACCTGTGTGCCTCATGGTGGGGGAGATCCTGTTACGCCGGCGGAGCCGACAAAGCCGCCCGCCGCACCTTCGCAGCAACCTGCTGCACCGCCGCAGCCGGCGCCGCGAACCTAGCGAAACGCCGCGCCTCATCGAAGAAAGGCCGCGCTTATTGGGAGCGCGGCCGCATTCGAGATGACGCGCAGCGCTTACCAGTGGTGATGATGCCAACGGTGCCGCACCACGGGATACGATCCGCCGTAATAGGCGTAGGCAGGGCGCACGACGCGGCGATAGCGATAGCCGTAGGAAACGGGCTGCGTGTAGTAGGTGGTTGTGGTGTATCCGCCGCCCCAGCGATACGGTGCATCGTACGCATAATCGTAGGCGTATGGGCCGCCATAATAGCGGGCGCCGTAATAGCCTGGACCGTAGCCGTAATAGCCATAGCCGGGGCCCCATCCATACGCCGAGGAGGCAAGCCCGCCGATCACGGCGCCTGCGACAAGGCCGCCGGCAAGGCCCGGTCCCCAGCCTCGCCAGTGGGCTTCAGCCGGAGACGTCGCAGCGATCGAACTCAAACCAAGAGCGCCGGCCATCAGGGCCGACAGTGCGATCTTCTTCATCGGGACACCTTTCACATCGCATTGCTTCCGCCCCCGAGATAACGGGAAAAATAGGCAATAGTTGCGAGCTGAAAGAACGTCCTGGTGAAGCCGATTCCGCGCCTGCACGGAGAGCACACGAGCGAAACCGTGCTGTGCGATGTCGTCCGTTCGACTAAAGATGCCGGGAAGAATTGGAAACATCAGGAATGCCTTGAGTTGGCAGCGATGGATCCGTGTCCTGGAGAGCAAGCATCGTGGACGACGCCGTCTTGAAGAAAGCCGCCGAAACCGCCTGGACGGTGTACCGGGCGCGGAATCCCCATGTCGACGCATGCGACAGTCGGCGAAGCCTGCTGGAACGCCATTTGCTCAGGAGAAGGGAAGAGCGCGAGAGCGATGCCGAAGAACTCGCCAGCTTCGGGATAGCCTACCTGGACCGGCTTCCCGGCGGCGAATGTTGACGAGCATGAAAATGCTCGTCGCGCGCATAGCCCGCGGAAGCACAAGGCCGGTTTGGACGCTGCTCGCGATTTCGTTTCTCATCTCGGCGGTCATCGTAATCGCCTTGCGCATCGTGTTCGGGAGTTAGTTAGAGACACCACGGATGCCGGCCCGGATCGCGCCGAAGGCCCCTAGGGCTGGCAGGGCAATCGCATATGAATGACACGGGGACCGTCTGCAGGCTTGCTCGGCCTCTCCCGCTCGCGGCAGACGCGCTCGCAGAGCGTGGCGAGACCTAGCGCGCGCCTCGCCCTTCGAGACGACCGCGTCGCGGTCTCCTGAGGATGAGGCTAAGCAGCATTGGTGCTTGTTGAAACTCGTGCCGCGCATCCGGTCCTCATCCTGAAGGCCCGCCAACGGCGGGCGTCTCGAAGGATGGCCCCAGGCGGGAGCGCTCCTATGCGATTGCTCCTGTTAGGGCAGGGGACTGCAGTCCAGGACCTTGATCCTGCCGGAGGTGTCAAACGCCAAGACCGCGCTCATGACACCCGTACTGGTGAGGTAAGAGATCACGGTTCCATGGTCCGACGGATTGAGATCGTCCAACGTGCCTGCGGGGCATCTTCGGAGGCGCTCGATCCAATAGGCTCGAATTGCCTCGCGCCCGGTGATGGTTTGGGCGCCATAGCAGCCGCAGTGCACCACGGCATCGTCAGCATGAAGGTCCAAGATCGCTTCGATATCGCCGGCGCGATAGGCATCAAGCCAGTCGACTGCAACGCCCATCGGGTCAAAGGAGGTATTTGCCACTTTACTGCCGTCCAAACTGATTTAAGCTGGGGGAACCAAGTCGGTTAATTAATTTTATTATCCCACCCGGCCACGGCCATATGCCGTAGGACATAGAGAACCGGGCCGAGGCAAAGTCGATGTTGGACGCGTCCGCCAAGCAGGGGATCCTGAAACCCATCCGGCTTGTGCTCGTCGATCGGCAACCGATCGTCCTGCAGGGACTGAAGTCGATTCTCGGGACACAGCAGGATTTCGATGTTGTCGCGTCGACCAGCGACGGGACAAGCTGCCTCGAGGCCATCAGGAATTTGTCGCCCGACGTCGCGGTGATTGCCGACAACCTGCCGGATTTGACGGCATCCGACATCCTCGTGGTCGCGCAAGCCGAGAAGTTGCCCACGCGCCTAGTGTTCTTTACCGAGTCCGACACCGACCCCGATCTCACCGCTGCGGTTGCAGCCGGCGCCTGCAGCGCAATTTCGAAATATGCCGCTCCCGGCCCCATGCTGAGATCGCTGCGGCAGATGGCGAAGAGCGGTGTGTCGCTGGAGCAGTCCGATCTCGCGCCAGCCGGCAAGGAGGCTGATGGCGGCGGCAAGATAGATAAGATGCTGGAACAGTTGACGCCGCGGGAACGTCAGATTGTCCGGCTGGTCTCGGAGGGAATGTCCAACAAGGAGATCGCGCGCCAACTCGACCTGTCGCAAGGCACAGTCAAGGTCCACCTGCACAATATCTTTCAGAAGCTCGAGATCACCAACAGAACGGTGCTTGCGACCATCTCGCTGTTGCAACGCACGTCTGGCTTCAGCGCGCTCGCTCTGGCCTTCCTGGCGTTCGCCATTGCCGACGAACTCAAGGCTGCCGACGCAAGCGACATGTCTGCGCATGACGATGGCCCCGATCAGACGGACGAGCACGCGGGATTTGAGATCTGGAAGAAAGCCATTCTCCAGCATCTCATCGTCTCGAAATCCGGCGGGACGCCCGCGTTCGCGGAGAGAGACTTTTTTGCCAAAGCAAGCCAAGCCACGAACCCGGCGGCGGCCATGGAAGCGCTGCGCGCGGCGGAGCAACTCCTGGGTTTGAGGCCGTGGAAAGACGGCGCTGCTGTTGGATCCGGCACGGCAAGTCTGCCTGCGCCTTTGCTGCCAGGACCCAACGGCAGTCCGACGGGAGGTGGTCCTGCCGCGGAAGATCACCTTCCGCGGTTGGCCTTCCCTCCGACGTCGATCCCCGGCGGCTATGGCACCTTCGCCGCTGTCGCCGGCGCGTTGATCTACGCCCTCAACGATCCCGGTCTCGCCGCGCAGGCGCGTGAGTTGGATCAAGCATCGATCGACAGCTTCCTGACCGGTACCGGAGACGATGCGACCACAAAGCTCGCCGCGATCAGGCATGTTGACGCTGGTCGCGCCGAGAACTCAGCCCCGCATTTCCTGTCACGCGATTTTGGCGGGCCTTCTGGCCTTGTCACCGGAAGCGATAACATCGCTCACCAAGGCGTTCAGGGGCAAACGGCCCAGGGCACCGCGGTCGACAATGGCCAAAAAGTCGATGGCGTCTTGGATCCTGGTCACCTTTCCGGCCCGGGCGGAGATGGCCGCGATCAACTGATGGGTGGCAGCGTTGAAAACGCTGTGCATCACAGCCCGCCCGATTCCAAGTCCAGCTCTTCCGATTCCCTCCTCGATGTCGCATCCGGGCCGGGCAGGCTCAATCTTGCAGCTTTCGGGGCGCTTGCTTGGCTGCATCTGACGGCGGCGACCAAATCCATCCCGCCACATACCCTCGCCTGGATCTACGATCCCGCAAGCAACCAAACGATCGTCTATGTCAATCCGACCGACCACATCCTCGAGATCGGGGATCGCGGCCTGCTGGAAATCCACTTGCAGGGGATCGTTACCGTTGCGGAGGCGGAGGGCGTCGCCCCACAAGATGGTGTAGCCGTCACGTTCACCTTGGAGCAGCTCGAACAAGCGCTGATATCGGCGACCGCAACCGATGAGGCTGTTTCGAGCGCGGACAATATCCATGCGAGCGAGAGTGCGCTTGCGGCGGCAGGAGTCTGGAGCGCCTTGGCCGGTGACGGCCTGAGCTTCCAATTCACCAAAGTTCGGACCGGCGCCGCGACGTCGGCAAAGTCCAGCGCCTTCACGCGCGACTCGGCGGACACGACGGAGGAGAGTGCTGGTGCGTCCGGTTTGCCGGCCTCCGGATCATGGCCCGCGCCAGGTCATGGTGCGCCGCCTGCGGCGGTCGAAGATCTCACCTCGAAGAGTGGGCCGGCCAATCTGAACAACGGTGCTCAGTCGACCACGCAGAACGAGATCGTCCCGTTGGGCCTCGAGACGGCCGACAGCACCGGCCGGGGTAACTCTGAGCACGCTTCGGACCAGGGATCGGCGAAGGCCACGGAGATGGCCGAAGCGAAGTCCAAATCCGACGGCGGCGACGGGAATGACAATGAGCATCATTCCCAGGCTGCGGACGGTTCGTCAGCGGCAGCGAAGGCGCCGGAGTCCGGCGGCGCCGAGCACGGCAATTCCGGCCACTCGGCTTCGGCAAAAGAAGCGGACGCAGGCGAGAGCGTCGCAACCGACGACAGCACGGACCACGGCAAACCGCAGCATGCTGCGGAGCCGGAGCCTGCAAAGACGCCAGCCACGGAGATGGCCGAAGCGAAGTCCAAATCCGACGACGGCGCCGGGAACGACAATGAGCATCATTTCCAGGCTGCGGACGGTTCGTCAGCGGCAGCGAAGGCGCCGGAGTCCGGCGGCGCCGAGCACGGCAATTCCGGCCACTCGGCTTCGGCAAAAGAAGCGGACGCAGGCGAGAGCGTCGCAACCAACGACAGCACGGACCACGGCAAACCGCAGCATGCTGCGGAGCCGGAGCCTGCAAAGACGCCAGCCACGGAGATGGCCGAAGCGAAGTCCAAATCCGACGACGGCGACGGGAACGACAATGAGCATCATTCCCAGGCTGCGGATGGTTCGTCAGCGGCAGCGAAGGCGCCGGAGTCCGGCGGCGCCGAGCACGGCAATTCCGGCCACTCGGCTTCGGCCAAAGAAACGGACGCAGGCGAGAGCGTCGCAACCAACGACAGCACGGACCACGGCAAACCGCAGCATGCTGCGGAGCCGGAACCTGCAAAGACGGCAGCCACGGAGATGGCCGAAGCGAAGTCCAAATCCGACGACGGCGCCGGGAACGACAATGAGCATCATTCCCAGGCCGCGGACGGTTCGTCAGCGGCAGCGAAGGCGCCGGAGTCCGGCGGTGCCAAGCACGGCAATTCCGGCCACTCGGCTTCTGCCAAAGAAGTGGACGCAGGCGAGAGCGTCGCAACCAACGACAGCACGGACCACGGCAAACCGCAGCATGCTGCGGAGCCGGAGCCTGCAAAGACACCAGCCACGGAGATGGCCGAAGCGAAGTCCAAACCGGACAACGGCGCCGGCAAGGATAGTGAGTATCATTCCCAGGCTTTGGACGGTCCGCAAGGAGCAGCGAAGACGGCAGAGCCCGGCGGCACGGATCACAGCAATCCGGGCCACTCGGCTGCTGGCAAAGGAGCGGAAGCGGGCGAGAGCGTCGCAACTGACGACACGGAGCAAGGCCGCCCACAGCATGCTGCGGAGCCGGTGCCGGCAAAGCCCGCGGCCATGGAGATGGCGGGAGCCAGGGTCAAACTGGACAGCGCCGCCGCCGATGACAATGAGCATCATCGCCAGGCTTCGAGCGACGCCCCAGGAGCAGCAGAGTCCGGCAGCGCCGAGCACGGTAATTCGCGCCACTCGGCTTCTGCCAAAGAAGCGGACGCAGGCGGGAGCGTCGCAACCAACGACAGCACGGACCACGGCAAACCGCAGCATGCTGCGGAGCCGGAGCCTGCAAAGACGCCAGCCACGGAGATGGCCGAAGCGAAGTCCAAACCGGACAGCGGCGACGGGAATGACAATGAGCATCATTCCCAGGCTTTGGACGGTCCGCGAGGAGCAGCGAAGACGTCAGAGCCCGGCGGCGCGGATCACAGCAATCCGGGCCACTCGGCTGCTGGCAAAGGAGCGGAAGCGGGCGAGAGCGTCGCAACTGACGACACGGAGCAAGGCCGCCCACAGCACGCTGCGGAGCCGGTGCCGGCAAAGCCCGCGGCCATGGAGATGGCGGGAGCCAAGTTCAAACTGGACAGCGGCGCCGCCGATGACAATGAGCATCATTCCCAGGCTTCGAGCGACGCCCCAGGAGCAGCAGAGTCCGGCAGCGCCGAGCACGGCAATTCGGGCCACTCGGCTTCTGCCAAAGAAGTGGACGCAGGCGAGAGCGTCGCAACCAACGACAGCACGGACCACAGCAAACCGCAGCAGGATGCGCATTCCGGTGCAAACGCATCACTAGCCGCGCAGCCGGCAAAGGCTGCGTCCGAACTTTGGGGCACCGATCAAGAGCCAGTATTCCGCTTCGATGGCGAGGCACCTGCTGCAACGCTCGTCGAATTCGCCGAGCCTCAAGAGCTTCATAATCCGCACGCCGCGCTCGGTCAGGAAGGCCTCAGGACGATCGTCGAGATGGTCCCTCACGTTCCGGACGAACACGCGCCGCAGCAGGGCCATCATGGTCCGCATCCGGGCATTCTACATGGGCCTCATGATCTGCTGATTTGAAGCATCCTCATTGCTCGAAAACAGGCAGCAGCGCGCCGGCGCGGCCCGATGTCGAGCGGAACCAGGTTGACGGCGCCGGGGAACCGGGAGGGGCGCTTTTGAGTTAACCTGCGACAGGACAACAGCGGATTCTGTGATGAAAAGCCGTCGCTTTGGCAGTTCGATCTCTACCGCCCTTCGCCATCCCGGCGTGATCGCATTGGTCGTCGCCGGCGTGACGATTGCGGCCATGCTGATCGTCGATCACGGTCCCTGGAATCGCGCCAAGACCCAGCCGGCCCAGGTCGCGATGTATGCGACCACCGGCGAAGCGGCACGGGCCGCTGGGGCCAAGGTGCTTCCGACCACCCCGAAATCGCCGATCGAGCCGGCGCGACCGGGGCCCAAGACGTCCCCGGTCGTCAATCCCGTGACGCCGTAATCTCGTCAGCCCTTGCGGCCGTAATTCAAGAGTCCGCCGCTCGTCTTCGGCGGATGGGCGCGCAAGGCTTCCTCATTGGGTTCGGTGCCCCAACCGGGCCGGTTCGGCATAACCAGATAGCCGTTCTCGATCTCCGGCTCGTGGGTGAAGAGCTCGCGGTCCCAGGCGAGGCGATCGATGTCGATCTCCATGATGCGCAGGTTCGGAACGGCGGCGCAGAAATGCGCGTTCGTCATCGAGCAGAGATGGCCGTAGAAATTGTGTGGGGCGACGTTGACCTCGAAAGCCTCCGCGGCGGCCGCGATCTTCATCGATTGCCAGACGCCGTTCCAGGGCGTGTCGATGATCGCGACGTCCATGGCCTGGGCCTGGAAATAGGGCAGGAATTCGCGCAAGGAGAGCAGCGTCTCGCAGGAGGAGATCGGATGCGGGCTCTGCCTGCGGATATAGCCGAGCGCTTCCGGATTGAAGCTGTCGATCTCGACCCAGAACATGTCGATGTCGGCAATGGTGCGCAGGATCTTTAAGTAACCCTCGGTCTTGGCGTTGAAGTTGCAGTCGAGCAGGATGTCGACGTCGGGGCCGGCGCCGTCGCGGATCGCTTCCAGATGCATGTGCAGGTCGCGCAGGATCTTGCGGTCGACGTTGATCTCGGGTGCGAAAGGTGAGCCGAAGCCGGGGCGCCAGCCGGTCGGCTTGCCGTCGTCATAGGAAAAGATGTTGGTCTTGAGCGCGGTGAACTTCTTCTCGCGCACCTCGCGTCCCATCGCCTTGACGCCGTCGATGTTTTCGATCGCCGGCTTGTACCAGGACGGGTGATTGATCCGCCATGTGGCGCAATGCGACCAGTAGACCCTGATGCGGTCGCGAAGCTTGCCGCCGAGCAACTCGTAACAGGGCACGCCCAGGCACTTCGCCTTGGCATCGAGCAGCGCATTCTCGATCGCACCGAGCGCTTGCGCCACCACGCCGCCGGCCGCGGGACGCGTGGCGGCGAACAATTCGGCGTAAATGCGCTCGTGTTGGAAAACGTTCTGCCCGATGACGCGGGCAGAAAGGCGCTGGATGGCAGCCCCGACGCCGGGCGAGCCAAAACCCTCGTCGAACTCGCTCCAACCGACGATGCCGTCTTCGGTCGTCAGCTTGACGAAATGATAGTTTCTCCAGCCGGCATCGCAGGCGAGGATTTCGAGGCTTGTTGCTCTTGATTTGGTCATGACGCTCCCTGTCGCCCGGCCGGGCCTCTTTTGCGGCCCGATCCCGGGCCGGGCCCTGACGGCATTGTTAGGGCAACAGACGACCGGCGTGAAGGGCGCAGTGATGCAGGCCCGAGCGCCTGCAAGCGGCGCTCTCGGCTCTCGTCAGCCAATCACCGACGAGCCGAGCAAGGCGAGGACGGCCAGCGCCATCAGCGCGGTGCCGAGCCAGCCCAGCGCGATCAGCCACGGCCTTGCCCTGAAGCGGCCCATGATCGCTCGGTTCGAGACGATCAGCATCATCATCGCCATGATGGGGACGGCAACGATGCCGTTCAGCACCGCGCTCCACACCAGCATGTGGATGGAGTCGATCCCCGTGAAGCCGAGGCCGAAGCCGATCAGGGTCGCCGCGGCGATGATGGTGTAGAAGCCGGCCGCTTCGTCCGGCTTGGCCTCCAGCGTGGCGCGCCAGCCGAAAATCTCCGCAACGCCGTAAGCAGCCGAGCCCGCCAACACCGGGATCGCGAGCAGACCCGTGCCGATGATGCCGAGCGCGAACAATGCGAAGGTGAAGTCCCCGGCGAGCGGTCGCAGCGCTTCGGCCGCTTGCGTCGCCGAATCGATGTTGGTGATGCCGTTGGCGTGCAGCACCGACGCGGTGGTGAGAATGATGAAGAAGGCGATGCCATTGGACAGCAGCATGCCGGAGATGGTGTCGGTCTTGATGCGGTCGAGCTCCGGACGGCCGCCACGCCTGAGCTCGCGCAGCGGCTTGTCGCGCGTGCCCTGGTTCATCTCCTCGACCTCCTGCGAGGCCTGCCAGAAGAACAGATAGGGGCTGATCGTGGTGCCGAGCACGGCGACGACCATGAGGAAATAATCGGCGCTGACATTGGCCTTGGGCCACACCGCGGCGAGCAGCGCCGTGCTCCAGGGGATATTCACGGTGAAGGCGGTCGCGACATAGGCGAACAGCGCCAAGGTGAGAAATTTCAGCACCGGCGAATAGCGGCGATAGGGCAGGAAGACCTGCAGCAGGGTCGAGCCCGCCGCGAAGATCAGCGCATGCTCGTGGTTGAGCCCGCCGATCACGAGCGACAGCGCCTCGGCCATCGCGGCGATGTCGGCGGCGATGTTGAAGGTGTTGGCGGCAACGAGCATGGCGACGAGGCTCAGCACCGCCCAGCGCGGCGCGATCTGCATGACGTTGGCGGCGAGGCCCTTGCCGGTGACGCGGCCGATCTGCGCGCTGACGAGCTGGATGGCGATCATGAACGGCGTGGTGAGAAACGCCGTCCACAACAGCCCGTAGCCGAATTGCGCGCCGGCCTGCGAATAGGTGGCGATGCCCGAGGGATCGTCGTCGGCAGCCCCCGTGATCAGGCCCGGCCCCAGCCGTTGCAGAAGCGTCGGCGAGGATTTCGTCGGGGTGAGGGCGCTGTCGCTCATGGAAGGTGGACCTCGATCGGTGTTTCCATAGCAAATGCCAAGGAGGGAACATCAGTTCCACGCCGCGCGGGAAGATCCGCCATTTCTGAAAATGCTAATTCAACTTGACCGCCGGGCAAAACACGTGTAGATTGCCATCATCGCAAGACTTCTCGAACGTACGGTCGCGTGGGTGTGGGCCCCGCGAGCGCTGTCTTGAACGGTCGCGATGAGAGGTCTTGCGCCGCCTCTACTTGATGCTGACAAACATGCCCCAGGCGGCCGCCAGCGCTGCGCCGGCAAAGACGATCAGCGGGTTGTCGCAGAACGTGCCGCCATAGGAGCACATGGTGACCCCGAACGAGCCGATCTCGTGATGGCTCGCCGAGTAGAACAGTCCCGACAGCACCAGCAATGCAGCGGCGACGTAGTACATGGCGATCTCTCCGAAGCTCTTCCGATGGCGCCCGCGCAAGCAGAGCAGCGACACGCTTCAGCATGGCGCGAAGAGCTTTCATTCCGCCAAATCCGATGTGCCGGATTTGGCTAAATTTGGCGCTGTTTTCCGGTTTTTCCCGGCGCGGCAAGGTGGATTGCTCTCACGAAAAAAGGCCCCGCATTGCGGGGCCTTTGTCGTATCGGGTTTGGCGGGAGCCTATCGCCGCGTGCTCGCGCCGTAGAGTTCGCGCTCGCGGACGATGTCCTCCGGCGACAGCGGCGGGCTTGCGGCATCGAAGTCGGTCCAGCCGCTCTTCTGCCAGGCCGCGCTGCGGTCCTGCAAGTTCACGGCTCTCTCGTTGAGAAGCGCATCGAGGCGCGCGCGGTCCTGGTCGGGCACCCGCGCGGACACCAGCGTGCCGCCGCGGCGAACGCCCTCGGCATAGCGCGAGGCCTCTTCCCTGGAGACGCCGGCTTCGGTCAGGGCGCCGACGATTCCGCCCGTGGCCGCACCGGCGGCTGCGCCGGCGGCCATCGAGGCGAGCCATCCTGCCGCGACGACCGGCCCGAGGCCGGGGATGGCGAGCAGGCCGAGGCCCGCGAGCAGTCCCGCCGCGCCGCCTAGGCCGGCGCCGATGCCGGCACCGGTGCCGGCGCCTTCGGCGCGATCGTCGACGCCGTCGCGGTCACGGTCGACCTTGCCGGAGCGTGAGCCGTACCAATTGTCCGAATTGTTGGCGACGATGCTGATGTCGGAGTGCGGCACGCCGGCTCGTTCGAGCCGGGTCACGGCGCGCTCGGCGTCGGCATACGTGTCGTAAAGGCGGGAGATGGTGGTTGTCATTTGCATGATTCCTTACTTGGCGGGGTTCACGTTGCCCTGGAAGTCCAGGCTGACGTCGGTCTTGGTGCCAGCCTTGTCGGCCTTGCCGCGCCAGACGCCCTGGTCGTCCTTGTGCAGTCCGAAGACGTTGGAATATCCGGCGCCCTCGATCCGCGATTTCGCTTGCCCCTCGGTGAAGCTGTTGCGGCCCTCGACCGGCTTGTTGGAATTGTTCTGGTCAGAGCTGTTGACGGCGTTGTTGCCCGGCCCGCTTTGCGCGGGCTGCGACTGCGCGCTTGCGGGCACGGCTGCGAGCATCAGCAAGGTTGTGGTGAGTGCGGTAAGACGTCTCATTGTTTGTTCTCCGGCGGTGAATGTGCCGGCGACAACACGTCAGATTCGAATTGGTTGCTTTCGTGCGAGGCTGCGAGTGTCGCAGCACCGTCTTGCTTCGATCGCGCGCGCAGGTGATGGCCGCGAGGAACGATTGCCACGATATCCCGTTTGCTCGCTTCGCCCTTGGACCGCATCGGGATCGGCTTGTCGACGATCGCGGAGGACCTCTGTTCGGAATGCAATTGCCGAGAATCGCCGCGTCACTTCGCCGGCGGAGCTTCGGCTTGCGTCGTGGCGGGCTCCCAGGGTGCGGGCAGGATGACCCGGATCGGACGCGTCTCGGCGGCGCCTTGAGCAGCAGGCCGCACCTGATCCCTGGTGGGCTCGGCCAGCGCCACGGACATGAGGGCGACCAGCATCGCCAGCGACGTCGTCATGAGTCTCACATCCAGCATCGAAAGCCTCCTGGGTCGTGCGTCAACACGGGCCGCGGCCGTTGGTTCGGGTTTCGACCGGGAACAAGTGGCAATATTTGAAGTTTGAACAATAGAGGTCCGGATCCCCGGGCTGCTGGAGGAGGACACGATGAAGATCAAGACCATCATTGCCGCTGCCGTATTGATTTCGTTTGCGGCCCCAGCGTTCGCGCAGTCGTTCTACGTGGTGCAGGACGTCAAGACCAAGAAGTGCACGATCACCGAGTCGAAGCCGACCACCACCGAGACGACGGTCGTCAGCGGCGACACCGTGTACAAGACACGGTCTGAAGCCGAGGCCGGCATGAAGACGGTCAAGGTCTGCACCTCGAACTAGGGAGACAAGCGAGGCCCGTCCTTTTGCTTTGGGTCGTGCCGGCCCTGATCGTTCTGGGTGGCGGCGTCTACCTGATCGGCCACATGCCCTGAGACGACGATCGACGCCGAGCACCATCGGCGCCGCGCTTTCGAGGCAGGCCGCGCAAGCGGCAAACGAAAGCCCGCGTGGAGCAATCCGCGCGGGCTTTTGACTTATGACCAGCTCAGCGGAAGAAAATGCCACCCGGCCATGGACACGTCGATCCGCTTGCCCATGTTCATTTGTGGACACAAGCAGGCAGGCCCTGAGCATCAAGATCCGACGAAACACGCCTGAAACAATGCTGAAACCCGATTGTCCTGAACTCCGTGCGCCCGGGCCTCGACCAACGAAGCGAAAAGGAGATCATCATGATCCAGATCGGTTCGAAGGAAGAAGTCGCGTTCTTGCTGGCGCTGTTCGGCACCCACACCCAGCCCGTGCGGCGGCCGAAGCCGAAATCGCAGCAGAGGTGAGAGTAGACCCATGCCAGGTTTGGCCGAATGCCAGAGCCTGCTCCGGCTCCTGATCGCCAGGGGCGATCCCAAGGCCATCCCGCTCGCCAAGGGCGCCATCGATCAGTATCTGAACACGGCGCCGATCAGCGCCCGCGGGCGCGGCCTGCGCGTGCTCCAGCATGACGCACTCGACCAGCATGATGTGGCGGTCGGCGTGCAGCGCTCGTTCGCCGAGACGGTGGACGCCTATATCGAGCGCAAGCTCGCGGAAGAGTAAGGGGGCTGGCGCAAGCGGACGCGGTCCTGGTTCGGTCAGATCTGTCCTCGTACAGGAACACGCAACGCTGCCGCATCCCGTGATGCAGTGACCGTCTACGTCGCGGCGTCAACTCCCGCGTCGCGACCGCAGTCACACCATCATTGACGCGTCAGCGTCGATCGCGATTGCCGCGGCGGCGACGGCCAGGATTGCGCGGCGTCCAGCACGGCGATCTTGCGGCCCAGCTGCCACACCTCGACCTTGCCGTGCCGCGTGAACTGCCGCGCGAAGGCGAGGGCGGAATCGTCGGACGTGGCTTCGAAGGCTTCCGCCGAGCGGAAGACGCCGTTCTCGCCGACGAGATAAGCGCGATATTGATGGGTCATGTCGGCGCCCTCAGGCCGGGCGATCGCAGCCAGGCGTCGATCTGCATGGCCGTCTCGTCCTGGCGGGCCCGGCGCAGCAATATCTCGCGATGGCGCCCCGGCGCGAGGCGGCGCGCTTCTTCGCGGCACCGCGCGGCTTCGTCCGCGAGGCGTTCGGTCAGTGTCCTGGTCTGTTTGATACGACGTCGCTTCAGCATGGCGCTGCCTCCTTGGGTGGAGTGGCGGGAGCGCGATTGGCGTTCTCATCACCGATGAATGCCGAATGTTTTGCGGTGATGGATGGAGGCTACTTTAAGCGCGGTGGCCAGTCAGTATCTTTTGATAGGTGGCGCAGATTAAATTTCGACGCAAAGCTGAGCCTGTTGAGCGACTTACTCAATTTGAGTGCGCTGCACCTCGGTGCACTTTTGTACAGAGTGGGCGCTGGGTAATTCCCGAAACGGATCTTATCCGTCACGCCGATGTGGGAATATCTTCCTTCGCTGCTCCGCGTCCCACGATCTCTAATCCCTTATCCGGCAGTGGCCGCTGCAGCGCTTTCGCCTCATCCCAAGGTGCCCGCATCCACACATCCCACTCTTCGGCCGTCGTCAGGATCGCTGGCATCGCCTTGGAATGAATCGGCTCGACGACCGCATTGGGCGCAGTTGTGAGAAACCCATAGACCTGATGCGGCCCCGGAACGGGCTTCGACTTCGTGCCGCGATCGCCATTAAAGGTCGTCCATATACCGGCGAACGCAAACAGCGGTCGCTCCTTCGCAAGCGCGAACCACACGACATCCTTTTTCTTCGTCTCCGGGTTCGGCTCTGGGGCGTATTCGGCAAAGCTGTTGGCGGGCACGATGCAGCGGTGCTCCGGCTTGAGCCAGGCGCGCCAGTGTGGGGAGGAGGTGTTGCGGATGTTCGTCACGGGCGGGCCGCCGGTGCGCGGTGGTGGCGGCATCCCCCAGCGCATCATCACCAGCTCGCGTTCGCCGCCGCCTGCGTCGCGAATAACGGGGGCGGGGTAATCCGGGAACACGCCGGGCATCGGCGGCAAATTGCCCTCGTAGCGGCGGACGATGCGAAAGAGGTCGGCGATGGCTGCTTGGTTGGTGGTGATCGAATAGAGATTGCACATGAAACAGATTGTCCTCACCGCTCGCCCGGCCACCAGATCGAGGGCGGGTGGTTGGCCGAAATCTTCGTTGGCCTCAGCGCCACAAGCGTGCTGCGCTTATACGGGTAGCCGCGCAGTTTTGAACAGTCCTTGCAGCGCATGTAGCGTTCCAGTTCATGCACCGGTGTTGTCTTGGGACGCCGGATGATGTCGAGCGGGACCGTCTGATTGGTGTCGCAGCCAAGACAGCGAACTTCGAGGTATGGATAACCTCCATTGATCGCGTCGCCAATCGTCGGTGATGGCTGGGCCGGGCCCTTGTAGCCGAGCATTCGATAGTTCCACGCCTCGCAGGCCAGCTTGTCAGCTTCCTTGCGCGCGTCTCTAGCGCGCTCGGCGGACATCTTGATCTGAGTACCAAAGAGATATTGGCGCGACTTCGTGGACATCCTGGCATCAAAGGCATGCGCCAACTGCGTTGGCAAATTGTCGATTCCTAGTGGGCGGGCAGGGCGGAGAGCCACTGCCGGTCGTGGCTGTTGAAAACCCCATAGCTAGTGAAGCGTCGGCTCTTCTTCGATCGGCTCACCATGTTGATGCGCGAACGCTTCGCCGAGATCGCGGCAATCGAACCGTTCGCCACAAGTCGGGCAGGTCATGAAGTGATCTTCCTCGCTTGCGGGCTGCCAGCCTTCGGTACGGAATTTAGGCCTCATCGCGAGCCTCCTCTTTGCCGCTGCGTTCAAATCAAAGATCCTCTCTCAATCCCTTGAAGAATGGATGCCGCACTTTTCCTTCCGCCGACTTGGCGCGGTACTCCACCTCGGCAAGCAGCTTCGGTTCGACCCAGATGCCCTTGTGCGCGATGCGCTTGGCGTAAGGCTGTGTCCTGCGCCGCAGCGGCTCCAGGCGCTCGCGCAATTCGGCGGCTGACGTCTTGTCGAACCCGTGGTCCACCTTGCCGGCGTAGACGAGGTCATCGCCCTTGCCGCGGCCGAGATACACGCCGTCCCATTTGCCTTCGTCGAGCGCGAAACCTGCGATGGTCAGGGTCTCTCGCTGGCGGCAGGTCGTTTTGACCCAATTGTTGTTCCGGCCGCTGGTGTAGATGCTGTCGCGGACCTTGGAGACGACGCCCTCAAGCCCGATCTTGCAGGCATGCGCGAACATCTCGCGCCCTTCCAGCTCGAAGCTCTCGCTGAACTGCACGTCGGTCCCGGCGATGATCTTCTTCAGCTCGGCCTTGCGCTGAACCAGCGGCAGGCTGCGAAGGTCGCGGCCATTGAGATACAGCAGGTCAAAGGCAACCAGCACGATCTTGGACGACTTCCCCTTCAGCTCGTTTTGCAGAACCGAGAAATCGGTGGTGCCGTCCGATGCCGGGACGACGACTTCGCCATCGATGATCGCCGAGCCTGCCTTGATGTGCCATGCATCGTTGGCGACTTTCTTAAAGCGCTTGGTCCAGTCGTGGCCGCGCCGGGTGTAGATGGTGACCGCTTGATTGGCCAAGTGTACCTGAACGCGGTATCCGTCGAACTTGATCTCGTGAATCCATCGCTCCCCGGACGGCACTCTCTCGACGGAGGCTGCCAAGGCCGGTTCGATAAAGTCCGGCAACGGCGCCTTGACGCCGATCGCCGGGGACTTCCGCTGACGCTGCGAAGCCACCAAACAACTCCACGCAACAAACTCTTTGATTCGAATCTTTGTGCGCCGATTCGTTCCGGGCTCGCCGCCGCTCTGGAGAGGCTTTAGGAACCAACTGAATTCTCACCCGTTTCACAGCGCATGGAGGTGCAACATGGCTAAAGCGAAGAAGCAGACCGCTCGCGGTCGCAAGCAAGACCGCGCGCGCGTGGCGGGTGGGCAGAAATACGAAGTCAGCTACGAGGCAAAGAAGACGGGGCGCTCCGCCTCTGCCGTGAAGAAGGCGGTCAAGAAGGTGGGTAGCAGCCGGAAGAAGGTCGAGCGGAAGCTGGGGCGAAGCTGAGCTGCGCCTTTAGGCCGAACTTTTTGAAAGGCCAGCGTCGACATAGCGACGGTCAGCGCTTGGCCTTGAGCTGCCAGTATCGGCCCAGGGCACGCCACTCAAAGACGCCAAGGATGCCACCGATCAGCGCGGTACCGACGAGGGCCACGATCAGAATGATTTCCAGCATCGAATCGCCTCGCCCTGTTGGGCGCTTCCTAAGTACCAAAATGAATGGTTATTCCTAGTATATCTTTCGATGGATGTTTGAATCCTTGGTCCATGTTCGTCCGCCTCGCTGAAGACGAGGAACGGGATCCAGTCGGTTCAGTTCGACCAGCGAGATCGCAGATGAGTTGGCGGAGGCTGCTGCGAGGAATGCGGAGATCACCCCGGCCTTGCAGGGTTTCGTACTGCCAACGCCACGCGGCCTTTCGCGCTTCAGCTGGCGCTGCCCTTGCGGGGGGAGGGGCGCCTAGCTCGTTCAACCGATGATTGTCGTTTGACACGTCGGGCCAAAATACCGGCGGAGTAGCATCATCGAGACGACTTTGTTTTGCGCCCGCGCCGGATATTTCCGCCGCGGGTTTTTTGCGTCTCGATCCATTGTGATTGAAACTACAGAGAGAGATTTTGCAGATGAATAAAATCGTCCTATCGAAAAACAAGCGTTCCGAAATTGGGTTTGCGAGGGAGACTGCTCGCAGGGCTCTGAAGCAGCGGACCATGACGGAAATCAGATCCCTGGCGCGGATGCAGACCTTGCAGGCGGTGAACACGCTCGTGCAGATCATACGGGACAAGAAGGCACCTGCGCATGCGCGCGTCTGCGCAGCGAACTCCCTTCTCGACCGTGGGTGGGGCAAGCCCTTGCAGCGCATTGCGAGCGAAGACGGCACCCCGCTCGAGTCCTTTACCGGATCGAGCGGGTCATCGGCCATCCCGGAGACCCAGTGAATGATTCAGTGATTGACGCCACTATCGAGGAATCCGTACGGCGCGTGCCGCTCAGCGTTCTCGGCAGCGTCGGCGCGACCAACGATTTCGATGTCTCCCCCGAAGATGTTTGGCTGCAGTCGTAGGAGAAAACGTGAGCGACATACTTCAGAAGCTGCTGACGCGCGCTGAGCCACGGCAAGAGGCGAAATGGCCGCGGATTGCGGAGGCGCTTGCGTACAAGCCCGAGAGCCCCGCCCCGGTGGCGGACTCTCCAATCAAAGTGGTCTCACCGGAAACCGAGGAGCGCCGCAATAACGCGCCCGTTTTCAGCGCGTCACCCAATGCACTTAAGGCAAAGCGTTGCTCCGCGCGCTCGGTAAGAATGCCTAGGCTCGCTAGGGCACGCGTTAACCTGTGCAATGAACGCGCATGTACATGGAGGAGCCCGGCAAGTTGGGCAGCGCTCTTCGGTCCGGAAGCGAGTTGATCTGCCAACCCTAACTTGGCCGCCGCGTAGACGGTTCTCGCGACAACATGGGCGCGACCCATCTGGATTTATTGGATGTGCGGCGGAGGCTCGTTCGGCTTGATCTCTGCAATAATCACTCCCCTAAAAGACGAGTAGCATACCAAATAATCGGGGAGCAATGCCACTGCCGGTTGTGGCCCGAAGTCGACCTAGGCTCATTCTGCTCCTGTTGGATTCAATCCGTGAAGCGCCTTGGTCGTGATACACCGTGCGTATCCCAGATACTGCCGATACAATTCATCTGCATCAACGTCTGCACCCGATCTTCACTCCGCGCCTGCCCCTGGAGGAGATGAGACCATGACTACGAATGCATTCTCGGACCTGACGCGGCTCATTAACGGATATCAAATCTCGCAGGCCATTCACGTTGCGGCCCGGCTTTGCATAGCCGACCACCTGAGTCACGGGCCGCTAAGCAGCAACGAACTTGCTCGGCTAAGCGGATCCCATCCGAGGACACTTTATCGACTTTTGCGGGCATTGGCTTCGGTCGGAGTTTTCCATGAAGCCGAGAACAGAACGTTCTCGCTCGCCCCGATGGGCGAGTGCCTTCGTTCCGACTCACCGACCCCACTGGACGGCTGGGCTGCATATGTCGGCCGATCTTATGCCTGGCAGGCTTGGGGCCACCTTGAACACAGCGTACGCACCGGCGAGAATGCCTTTCGGCATCTCAATGGTCAGAGCGTATGGGAGTATCGCAGCACCCGTCCAGATGAGAACGCGATTTTCAACCGAGCCATGACGGCCAATTCACGCGGCGCCATTGAGGCTATCCTCGACGCCTGCGACTTTAGCCGCTTTAGTCACGTTGCCGACATTGGGGGTGGTCAAGGCCAACTGCTGGCTGGAATTCTCGCGGCAAATAAGGGCCTGCGCGGAACGCTGTTCGACCAGCCGCACGTGGTCGGCAAGGCGACCGAAGTTCTGAACCAACATGGTGTCGCCGACAGATGCGAAATCGTCGGTGGCGACTTCTTTGAAACCATTCCGGAGGGTGCTGACGCCTATGTGATGCGGGCGGTCATTCACGATTGGGACGATAAGGAAGCGATTTCTATCCTGTCGACATGCCGTCGCGCTATGACAGCTAATGCGAAACTGCTGCTCGTGGAACGCATTGTGGAGCCGCCGAACGAAGGGCCAATGTCGAAATTCAGTGACCTCAATATGCTCGTCATGCTTGGCGCGCTGGAACGGACCTACGACGAGTATTCCGCGCTGTGTCGAACGGCCGGATTTGAGACGCGCGGCATGGCTCGCGCAGGCTTGCACTTCCAGATTATAGAGGCTGTTCCAACTTAGGCCGAAAAGCCAGCACTCGCTTCGATTTTCCGACGTCTGCAGTTGGCCCTAAGCCCCCTCTCTGCTTTACGTCCTGACGTCGGCTTGCAGGATGCAAACGGACCAAGGACGTATATGGCCCCGACGCCCGCATGTGACCCAGAGCAGACTCCGCTCGCGTCAAGGTCGCCTATTCAGTTCCTATTTGGCCCTCGATAGAAATCGTATGCATTCAGCTCATTCGCGAACGATCCACCAGTGTGGAGCCGACTGCCATCGAGCTGACCCTGAATTGTCTTCAGCCAAGGCAGCTTTGTTTCGACCGCGCGAGTAATCGGGTCATCTGTCACCTCGATGGTCACCTCACGGAGCGCAACGTCGGCATCAAAGGTTGCTCGAAGATTTGCTGGATCAACCTGCACCACCGACTTCGGATCATTGGGGTCCCTGAAGTGAACCAACATTGGAATTACATCGAGCGGCAACACGCGATGAGGGCGCCGCTCTACCAACAGCCGTACTTTTGGAAGAGGATCGATCTCACCCTTGAGCAGATCGGCAAAAACGTGAAACAGCATCCAAGCAGGGCCACCTAGATCTCCAAATCCAGTCTTCGGTCCTCGCAGAAGCGCGAAGAGTGTGCCACGAGGGCCGAGGTCAACCATCACAGCTTCGCCGCTGATCTCACTTCCTGCCCCGCCCATAGATCCAAAGACGGGTCTCATGTCGGATTGCTTGACCTGGATGACGCCAGAACCACTGACGAGCCTGCCATCAACATCTACGTTAACCGTTAGTCGGTATCTGATTGTTTCGCTCAGGCTACCACAGCCAGTTAATGCGCTCATTAGAACGCAGAGTGCGGCCAGCCGTTTCGCAAGGAGTAGAGCCATCGCCGTACCAATTCATGCCGCCAATCTGATCGAGCTTTCTGAGGCTCTAACAAGCTTTGGTTGTGCATGGCAACGGGTAAATGTTCGTCCCGGCCCGCCTCAAAGGCGCAAAGCTTGGGCTGAGCTTCACTTCCTTGTGGCCCATCACTGCCGCATCCCACGACCGAGAATATGTCGGCTATTGGGAGCGGACCGGGTCCAACTTTAGCCGGGGCCAGATCGTGCGATTGACCCAAGGCGGACATGGCTGCTTGAGCTGGCCCCGGTTGTCTGAACAGAATATCCGCGTCGATAAGTGGAGCCTCTGCCGGGGTTAGGCTGCCGTGCGGAGCGGCAGCGGGGTGAAGTAGGCTTGATCCGGTGTGCTGCCGTCAAGGCT
>NZ_JBWJZE010000036.1:0-28429 GCF_056429085.1 Bradyrhizobium sp. CFUWI | reverse complement strand
AACGGCAGAGGAATGCCGCACGCTCCCGCATCAAATGGATGTTCAACACGGACACGGCCCGAGCCAAAATGGGCCGCGCCTATCCCAACTCTTCCAAAGAGTCATAATCACTGTGCAGGGCTACTAGCGGCTCCGCGCTTTGTCGGATTTGTCTGCCATGAACGTTGATCAGCATGGAATGAAAGGCGATACCATGAAGAATCTGATTTCGGTCACCGCCAAGGCAGGAGGTACCGCCACTAATGCCTCTGGCACGACGACGCCTACCGCGCTGGCGGTCGAGCACAGAATGGATGATAGCACTGACTTATATCTTCCTAAAGGGGAGGGCGTCTTTGCCGACACGGTCAGATCGGATCGACCAGCTAGCTTCACGCTTCAGAACGGCCTCCAGGTGGTCGTGATCCCGGATCATCGCACACCCGTTGTGACTCAGATGATCTGGTATAAGGTCGGTTCCGCCGACGAGCCGCCTGGCAAATCGGGGCTTGCGCATTTCCTCGAACACCTGATGTTCAAGGGCACCTCCAAACATCCAGCGAATGAATTCTCCAAGGCCGTCCTGCGCGCCGGCGGCAATCAGAACGCCTTCACCGGGCTCGACTACACCAGCTACTTCCAGCACGTGCCGCGCGAGCACCTCGGCAAGATGATGGAATTTGAAGCCGACCGCATGACCGGTCTCATCCTCAAAGATGAGGACGTGCTTTCCGAGCGCGACGTCGTGCTGGAGGAATTCAATATGAGCGTCGCCAACAATCCGCGTGAACGTCTCGCCGAGCAGATGATGGCGGCGCTTTACCTCAACCACCCCTATGGACGCCCGATTATCGGGTGGCGCCACGAAATCGAAAAGCTTACCCGAGAGGATGCGCTTACTTTCTACAAGCGCATTCATGCACCGAACAACGCGATCCTGATCGTCGCTGGCGACGTCGCCCCTAAGAAAATCCGCTCGGTGGTGACGGAGACATTTGGCGCCATCCCCACGCAAGCATCAATTCCCCTGGAACGCCTTCGGCCGTAGGAGCCGACGTCGGCCGCGCCGCGCACAGTGACGTTGGCCGATGCCCGCGTCGAGCAGCCAGCCCTGCACCGCTATTATCTCGTACCATCGGCTCACACCGCGGCCGCCGGCGAGGGTCCAGTGCTTGACGTGCTCGAGCAGTTGATGGGCGGCGGTGTCAACTCATACCTCTATCGCTCGCTGGTGGTCGAAAAGCAGCTCGCGGTCACTGCCGGAGCGAGTTACCACTCGGCCGCGCTCGATCCCTCGCTATTCGCGGCTTCTGCCGTACCAAAACCCGGCGTCAAACTCAGCCAGATCGAGCGCTCCATCGACGAGGTAATAGCCGACATTGCGGGTAATCCCGCGAGCACCGCAGATCTCGAGAGGGTCAAGACGCGGCTGATCGCGCGGGTAACCTACGCCCAGGACAATCAGGAGATGCTCGCACGCTGGTATGGCCGCGGCCTCACAACGGGACTATCCATCGACGATATTCGGGGCTGGCCGGATGGCATCCGCGCGGTCGGTGCCCAGCAGGTGCAGGGGGCCGCGCGGAAATGGTTCGACAAGAAACGAGCGGTGACCGGCTATCTCATCAAAGAGTCCACCGTAAAACACGGGGAGAAGCTCTAATGATCCATCCTTGCACACGACGTGAGGTCCTCCTTGGGGCAAGCTCGCTCTCAATCGCCACGCTCGCTTCGCCCAATTCGCTTGCCGCCACAAGGACGCATGCCCGGACCAGGATCAGGCGCCTGGTTTCGTCTTGCGGTATAGAAGCCTGGTTCGTGCAGGATTCCACTGTCCCGTTGATCGCGATGGAATTTGCCTTCACCGGCGGCGCGACTCAGGACCCCGAACAAAAACCTGGCGTAAGCCACATGGTTGCTGGCCTGCTCAAGGAGGGTTCCGCCGAGCTTGACTTCAAGACCTTTCATGAGCGGCTCGAGCATCGTGCCATTGATCTGCATTTTCACTCGACCCATGATCACTTCCGCGGTTCCTTGCGCACGCTCGAGGACAACGCAGACGACGCCTTCGACCTTTTACGGATGGCGCTAACCTCGCCCCGTTTCGACGCGGCCGATGTCGAACGGATCCGTGCCACTGTGCTTGCGAGCCTTCGGCACGACTCGACCGATCCTTCGTCTCTGGCCCATCGCAAGTTCCTCGAGGTCGCCTTTATCAATCATCCTTATGCTCGCCCAGTCGGGGGCTCGCTGGAAAGCGTGCCGAAGGTCGAAGTCGCGGATCTCAAGGGCTATGTCCGACGCGTGCTCGCAAAAGACACGCTCAAGCTCGCGGTGGTCGGCGACGTCGATCCAGAGGTCCTCTGCAAGCTGCTCGACAAAACCTTTGGCAGCCTGCCGACCAAAGCGGAAGCGACGCCGGTTTCCGACGTCATCGCAGCAAAGCCGCCGCAGCGGGTCTTTTTTCCGCTCGACGTTCCGCAGACAGTTGTAACTTTTGGCGGTCCAGCCGTCCGTCGCACCGAGCCCGATTTCATGGCCACCTATGTGGTCAACCGCATCCTCGGCGGCGCCGGCCTGACGTCGCGTTTGTTCCGCGAAGTCCGCGAGAAGCGCGGACTAGCCTACTCCGTTCGTGAGAACCTGGTCTGGCTGGATCATTCAGCCATGTTTCTCGGCAATAGCGGCACTTGCGCCGATCGTGCCGACGAAACGGTCGAAGAAATCGAGAAGCAGGTCCGCCACATCGCTGAGAAAGGACCGACTCAGCAGGAACTCGATGATGCAAAGTCCTACCTGAAGGGCTCGCAAATGCTGGCTCTCAACACATCATCAAAGCTTGCGCGGACGCTGCAGCAGCAGCAGCTTGACAAGCTGCCCATCGACTATTTCGAAAAGCACAACGCCGTGGTCGATGGGGTGACGTTGGCAGACGCCAAGAGAGCAGCGCGGCGGCTGTGGGGCGATGGTCTGCTCACGATTATCGTTGGCCGCTCTCCAAATGACGCAACGCAGCCGACCACCGTGCCATCGGCGACCATACTTCCGCCAGGGGCCCGGCAGCTAAATGCCGCTCCGATGGCGCCACCGAATTGACTTTCTGGCAGCCAGGCGCTTAGCAAGCACCTGGCTGCTCCGCACAGAGTGCGCCTAGCCACCCGCCTTTAGCTCGCGGACAGCTACCATGCGGCCGCTCGAGCACGGTTTTTGCTCAATCGCGTTGCCAAATAAGTAGTCCGGGTTGAAGTCTTCAGGGCAACCAAATGCAAGATAGAAAATAGCCCCGGCGAACAGTAAGTTGAGGCACTGTCGTCCTGCCATTGGGCAATAGCTCAGGCGTGGAAATAACCCCTTACCAAATGGCTTGTCCCAATTCTCCATTTCCAGGCTATCAGCGATGGCCGCATCGGAGCTCTTCGCAGCGCCAGAGGATCGCTACTTTCGATCGCCTTCGGCCTGCGCTCGAGCTGCGTTAAGCCGGCAGGGCTGTACCGTGGCGCCAGCGGCATCGATGCCCCTCCAGCGCAAACCTAGGGAATGTCTGGCAGACTCCGGTGGTTGCCCCATATGAAGGCAAGCGTGGTGTAGCTTTACGCCGAGGCCGAATATGCAGACCAACTATATAAAGCGCCACCGACCAGAAGAAACGAGAAGTGGACGCGCACCTCGCATTCCCTTTCAGGCGGGCTTGCCCGAGTAAACTGAAAGGGTGATCAGAGTGGGCGCTTCAAAACGGTAACGTACACCGTCCGACGCCCCCAGGAAGCGGCCCAGCGAGAGCGCACACGCGCCAGGCCATCGTTCATTCCGCGCAGCTTCCCGCAGCGCCCGAGGGGAGGATCGCCGGTCCTATTCGCTCGACGCCGGCCTTCTTTTGACGCAGCGTCCTCGATCTCGCTTGCCACCGATGTTGCGCCGTCGGGCGTGCCCGCTCAGCCTTCGATCTCGTTCTCCATGAGACGATAATCTCGGCTCGACGCGAACAGATGTGTGCTTGCTATTTGCGTCAGCAGCCCGTTTCAGCGCTCGCACATCTCGATCTCTTTAGCAGAGTGAGAGCTCGCTCGTTCAGGGTCATTGTCTGCCGAAAAGACGACGATCTGTTCCAGCGGACCTTTGATGATTTACCAAGCCATAGTCGTACCGCGTAGCACACCACCTTTTCTTCCCCGAGCTCGCAATCTAACGCTACGTAAGATTCGGTCGCTTTATGCCAATCTAGATAGCGGCGTCGATAGATAACTTATGGCAACGCAACGATCACCACAGGCAGGCCATTGGTTCTTGGCGGCACGCATTCCAGCCGCTTACAAACCTCACCTAGATCACCACCACGAGTGATTTACTCACCATTATCGGCTTGCATCGTCATTGCAATCCAAGGCCGTCACTCGCTTGATGTTGAAATGTTCATCGGTTGCAGATCTCTCTCATCCGAAGGTTCATTGCCCCTTCTTTCTGCCATGTTCGCATCCAAAGCAGAGACGCGTCGGTTGCGCAGTTTGCGCGCGGCAATAGCGAGTGTCTCAGGAGATTTCCATGGTGAAGCCAGTTGTAATTGTGGTAGGTGCGGACAAGGGAGGGGTCGGCAAAACCACCGTATCACGAACGCTACTGGACTACTTCAGCGTCAACAACGTGCAAACACGCGCATTCGACACGGAGTCGCCGCGGGGAACGCTGAAGCGCTTTTATCCCGAGATCACCGAGATCGTTGACATGACGGCGACAGCGGACCAGATGAAGATCTTCGATACCCTGAACTCAGGGCTGTCCGTCACTGTCATTGATGCTCGCGCAGGCTTACTGTCCTCTGCGCTGGCTTCCTTGCGCGACATCGGATTTCTGGACTCAGCGCGGTCTGGCCAGATAACATTCGCCGTATTCCATATCCTGGGATCATCCATCGCTTCGTTAGACGAAATCGCGGAGACCGCGACCTTCATGAACGGCGCAAAGTACTACCTAGTCAAGAACTTCATCAACGACACTCAATTCTTCCAGTGGGATCAAGCGACCTATAATTCCTATTTTCACCGCATCAAACATGCGACTGAGTTGGTCATACCGAAGCTCAACGAGATGGCTTATGAGCAGGTGGAAGTTGCATCCGTCCCATTCGTAGACTTCGTCGCGAACAAGGGGCGGAACGATGAACCCGCGAACAACTCCTTCGTGCTGCGCGGTTATGTCCGGCATTGGCTGGCAAATGTCTGGAGCGAATTTGATCGCATCAACTTGACGGAATTGGCCGGCGCCAAGTCCGCTACCCGGCCCGGCGAGAAGTAGTCGCATTTCGGCGAGCTCAGGTCGGGCCCACGTACGAAACGAAATTGATCTGCTGGCTATGTTAGCGACCCCCATCTACATCATTTGCTCTCCTAGCCCGCAGGTCGGTAAAACTCTCATCGCTCGGGCCATGAGCGAGTTCTTGCTGCTGAAAAACGGCACAGCACTGTCGTTTGATGTCAACTTGAAAGAGCCGTCGTTGCTCGACTACCTCCCTAACATCACGGAGACCGCGGATGTGATCGACACTTATGGCAAGATGCAGCTGATGGACCCTCTTATCATCCACGACCGGGTCGCCAAGGTAATCGATCTCGGCTTTCACGCCTTCGACGAATTCTTCAGGATGTGCGAAGAGATCGGCTTCATGAAGGAGACGGCGCGCTGCTATGTCGCCCCCATCATTCTCTTCATCGCAGGCGCTGACCGCATCTCCTTTCGCGGTTATGAAATGCTGCGGCGGCGAATTCCGGCGGCGTCGCTGGTCACCGTCCACAATGAATTCGTGCTTCGTGGCGAATTACCTGAAGCGATGGACGGCGAGCGGGTGCTTCGGATTCCCGCGCTTCCGCTGTTCCTCAAGAGATATATAGACCGGCTTGGCTTTTCCTTCACTGGATATCTACGCAACGAGAATGACTGGTCCACCGAGCTGCATCAATGGATCCGACGGAACTACAGCATGTTTCGCGATCTGGATTCGAGTGTGATGTTGCGAAAGGTCTATCGATCTCGGGGCACGGATATCGACAGCCTACGTTGCACAAGGGCTACTTGAGATTCCGATCTGCCTGCCATCTATGCGTCAGGTCTATGGGTCGCTTCGATGGCGCTCTCAAGGGTCTCGAACGCATGAATTTCGATTTACGACCCTTCAGTGGACTGCGTATCTTTGCTCACCGAACGAACGGGCGGGAAAGTCGCGAGTCTTCGGATGCAATTATTCGGCAGGAATGCGGAGCGAAGGAATGGCCGCTCGATGACCAGCGCTATGCTTGATACTCCAGGGACGAAGCATCTGTGATGACTCCAATTGATGATGCATTAAGTGAGATCAGATCCCTGCGGAGCGAAATCTGGCGGTGCCGTCGACTCCTTAAAACGGACCTACCTGGCGCGGAGCGCAAGGCCGTCGAGAATCGTCTGGTTGAACAACTTTCTGCCTTTGAATGGCTCTTGGCGACGGCGTTTCCTTTGACCTTGAGCCCGAAACGGTATTCGGCCAAGAGCATCACGATCGGGCAAACTGATTCCCCTGAAGCGCCCATCGACAACGCCGCAATGGCATCAAGCAGTTCCTTCGGGAAGTCGATGGGCGGATAACAAAAGAGGTTTCCTGGCTCTATCTGTGTCTTTAGCCCGGCAGTCGAAAACGGGCTATTCTCCAGCTGAGACACCTGAAGAAGACCACGACGGAACAACCTCCAACGCTAACGTTCCGGCGATCTTTTGCCAGTTATAGCCTGCCGGAAAATACTTCGTTGCCGACCACAACGCCATAGATTGATGGGCAGCACGAATTCCTGCAGATGTCCTGCCGTAACCACCGCAGTTACACAGATTGTCCTTCCGACCAGCTACGACCAAGTCGATGGCAATCTCACGGCGGGCCCAAAGTCGGCGGATCGCTGCAGCGCTGAAGAGCGCAACTGCTTCAGTACGAAATTGAAGTTCAGAGCGCATGCAATCTCGTAGCACGCGTGGGCGCACATCGATCGCTGATCGGGGCCAATCGATTCACGGAGCTCAGCCCCCGGATAGATGAACTGCGGCGCGGCAGGCTGATGCTTCAGCCCGATCGACTTTCGGCCAAACTCTGGCCCGCAGGTCTGAACACCTCACTGTCGCTCAATTTCTGCAACTGCCACTCGGACGCCTCACTCTCGATGGAGGACGACCGGAAGCCTATTGAGACGCCGTCTTGGTCCTTCTTTTCTCTCCGCCGCAATTGGCATGATGCGGCGGCATTCGCCGCGTAAATTCTTGAAATTGTCCCTAAGGCAAAAGATGGCTACCTCCACATCGCTAGGCCCTCTAAAGCGGTCACAGAAGCGCATCACGTCTAGTCTGCATGACATTAAGACTTGCTCGGCCCCACGATCTCGCGCACGAGCTTGTTCTGTGCACCACGTGGCCGCGATCGCGATCACGATCACAGCGAGGGCGGATGCACAGCAATGCGCATTGCAAATCCAGCTCATTCGTTGCTCTTTATTCACCAAACCTGTCTTAAGTCGCATATCCTTCACTATTATTCTTTGCCCCGCGAGCGTCATCTGTTTGCCGGATACGGCGCGTCGGCAGCCATGATCGCGCCTGTTGCGGGGCAGCCGCAATGATTAAGGCCTCCATCGTCCCGCCACGCGCAACACGCTCATTGCGAAGACGGAGGTACGGCAAAGATTGGCCGTTTAGCGCATGTGTGGCGATGCTGTCTCCCCGGTGGCGTTCTACTTCGTAATGCCTACAACCTGACGCCACGGTCGATTCAAGGACTTTGAGCGTCCGGCACGTGTGAATACGTGCTGAGACGGGCATACCCACATTTGGTGGCAGTAGGACGAACTCCTGACAACTGCACGCCTGACCGACTGCACCGCGGGGTGGGGGTTGAAGCTCAAAGCGCACGCATCGAGCCGAGCAGCGACAAGCTGCGCCGGCGCAGCTCGCTTTGTTCGCGGTCCCAGCCAGCTGACCTGCAGAGTCAAAGAGTGCCGTACGGGTGAGTTTCCGAGAAGCACGGAGGCGTGGACCGACAGGCCAGGATTCCTGTGGCTGGATGATGATTCGTCGCACGGGTCACGTACCGTTGATTCGACAGCCTCAAGCCGCTTGCTGCAATTCACAGTACGCAATTGCTTGAAACCAGCTCAGTAGGCTTCGACCTTGAGCCCCCTGGCACGCTGGTTGCTATAGCACCGGCGGAGCGTCGGCCTGGGTGCAGCCTAGCCCAGCATACGGAAGACACCATTCGCTGACTGCTGCACGTCGTTCTGCGGGCGGACGCGGACCGAGCGCTATGTTTGCGATTCCACGATCTAGGAGAAAAGCGAGACATCACATGAGGAAGCGGTACGCGAGCTTTCCAGGGCCGGTAGGTTAAGTGTTGTGGCCTCAGCCATTCTGGTTTCCCCCGCAGCAGGCGCCAATGAGGATTTGATGCGCGTCGCCAAGCGGATTTTCAAGCCAATTCCCTCAGTCGCTCCAGCGGTGAAGGACAATCCTATCACCCATGAAAAGATCACACTTGACAAATCCTTATTTTTCGATTCGAGGCTATCGGCGAGCGGCGTTATTAGCTGCAATACGTGTCATAACCTTGGGACGGGCAGGGTAGATGCCGGCCGGAGGTCGATTGGTCATCGTTGGCAGCTGGGGTCACGTCGTGCGCCAACAGTCTATAACGCGGTCTTCAACGTGGCGCAGTTCTGGGATGGTCGAGCGGCGGATCTTAAGGCGCAAGCCGCAGGCCCTGTCCAGGCCAGCGTCGAAATGAATGCGACGCCCGATCACGTGCTCAAAACATTGAATTCAATGACCGATTATGTCGTTATGTTCAGTAAGGCTTTTCCAAACGAAGTGGCGCCCGTTACGTTTGAAAATTTCGCCAAGGCCATCGAGGCTTTCGAGGCAATCTTGATTACTCCCGCCGCCCCCTTCGATCAGTACCTCGAGGGCGATGAATATGCTCTCAGCGATCAGCAGAAAACCGGGCTAAAGCTATTCATCGAAAAGGGATGTTCCTCTTGCCACAACGGAATTAACGTCGGTGGACAGGATTATTTTCGCTTCGGCGTCATTAAAGGGCCAGCCGAAAGCCTGCTTCCAAAGGAAGACAAGGGTCGTTTTGCCGTCACTAAGGATCCCGGCGACGAGTATGTTTTCCGCTCGGCGCCATTGCGCAACATCGCATTGCGTCCGCCCTACTTTCATTCTGGTCAAGTTTGGAGTCTTAAGCAAGCGGTCGGCGTCATGAGTGAGGTTCAGCTTAGAGCAAAGCTCAGCGATGAAGAAACTGACGAGATTGTCGCCTTTCTGAATTCGCTCACCGGGCAGCTGCCGAAGATCGAGTACCCGATACTGCCCACGCGCACCATTGCAACGCCAACGTCCTCCTTAGACAAATAGGCCTTCACGATAGCGTAGGCGATCCAAGCTGGAGCATTCAGCAGGCTCAAATTGCGGACCTCAAGCCCCAACCCGTTCGTCGCCGACGCCAGAGTTCCTTAGGCGCCGGTCAAGTCATCCGTCTTGGGCAGCTCAATCCTGCGTCGACTCGCGAGGCAACGAAGGCCCGCGCGCCCTGAAATACGTCGGCAACCCGTGCTGCTAGGAGACGTTCTGCCGTAGCTCGCGGGCACCGCATATCATCTCACATCAGCCCTTTTTCCAAGCGCCCGGCCGCCGACCTTCTCCTCCGCACAGATCGGAACGTGCGCCATCGGATGGCATCCACTTGTCCCTCATTGACGAGTTTTACGGCCGCATGTTCGCCAAAGCACCATCCCCAATCCAAAAGGCGATGGATCATCCTCAGCTTCCACGTGGTAGCTCCTACATGTGCGCATGGTGACGCGAGCGTCCACAGTCCTACAATAAGATGTGACGACTTAAGATGTCGGGTGGAGACCGATACAAAACCTCCCTTGCCGCAAGACGCGCAGATATTCCTTGAAACGGCACGCGGATTGCTGGGTAGGGATCAATCAGTCGCCGCCAAAGAAGGGGCGCGGGGAGCCGGAGTTTCAATGAGATTTATCCGATTCATCCTGATCGATCTGGCTTTGATGCTGGTCGCACCCGAGAATGCAGAAGCCATGACCGTAGCTCCCGGCGCAAACTTCAAATCGGCTCGCAAAGCCGTGGGATCCTTGATGCGGATTTCGGGCCCCGAGCCAGTATTCAGCTCTGGCCTGAGCCGGCATCTTTACCGCCAAACCTCTCGAGCCGCGCAATTTGGACATTCAGCAAAAGCCTCCGGGCCGGCGAAGCAGGCTGAAAACCTCGCGCTAAGGGAGAGGCGCTTTGCCTCTCATTGGCAAGCGCACTGGGCAGCGTCCGACTGTCACGATCCTCGCGGCGCGGAGATGCTCAGGAAGCCTCTGATCTTAACACAGATCTGCAGTCCACCGCCGCAGCTTATGCCCTCAGGCGAGCAGAGACGCCGTGCTGGAGCGGCACCGGCCGGATTATCTAAGGCACGGCGATCATCTCTATTGCAGCTGTGCTCGTGACTTGGATGGGAAGATACAGCACAGGCGCAGGTTCATGAGAGAAGCAAGAACGGGCTATATTGAGGTTGCGTTCAACGGCTCTCTCGCGAACATTCCGTTAGATGCGCAATTCATCCTGCCGGCCAAAGGCGTCACAGCAATTTTTGGTCCGCCCGGGTGCGGCAAGACCACACTCGCGCGCTGCATCGCTGGCGTGCAGCATGTGCCGACTGGATTTTGTGCGGTCGATGGAGAGATTTGGCAGGATGAGACAAAGTTTCGACCGCCTCATCTGCGTCCCGTCGCATATGTATTCCGACCACCAATTCCTCTTTCTCATTGGTCTGTACGGCGCACCCTCCTATACAAGGCGTCAACATCGACACCAACACTAATCGATTTTGATGGGGTGGTCGAATTGCTCGCCTTGTCGCCGCTGCTCGAGCGTTCGCCATCACATCTTTCGGCGGCCGAGCGACAGCGACTTGCCCTTGGCAGCGCGCTGTTGGGCCAGCCTCAGCTACTTTTGCTGGACGATCCACTCATTGTGCTCGACCGCGCCGCCAAATGCGAGATCCTGCCATTTCTCGAGCGCATACGGGAAACCCTCCCATTGCCGATGATCTACATCACCCAAGATTACGCTGATATCGAGCGTTTTGCCGATCATCTTGTCATGATGAAAGATGGCGTCGTGACTGCGGCCGGGCCGCTCAACATCGTTCAGACCGATCCGGCGCTTGCCGGGCGCGGCGAAGCGGCAGTCTGTCTTGATACCTTGGTCGGCGGCTATGATGGGCGCTACGGGCTGATCATGCTCCGCCTCAACGGGGCGCGCCTTCTGATACCTGGAGTGCCGCTTAGACCGGGCGCGCAGCTGCGGCTGCGCATCGCAGCCGGCGATGTCAGCATCGCGTGCGAGCCCCCACGTGCAAGCTCTATCCTCAATGTATTTCCGGCACGCATCAAAGCCTTTCTGCCGTTCGACGAGGCGGAGGTCACCTTGGTTCTGGCTCTTGAAACTTGCCGTTCTGGCGCGCCGCTTTTGGCGCGCATCACGCGCCGCTCGTTTGATGCGCTACGGCTCAGCAATGGAGCGAACGTTTTTGCGGAGATCGCGCGCGCCGTTCCGCTCGCGGCTGCCGAGCGGTGCTTGCAACGCCTGCCACGATCCGCATGAGAGCGTTCGACAGCTATGTCCCGATACGAGAAACACATCAACAGGGACCCGGCCGTGATCGATAATATGGATGAGATAGATCCGAATAGTGTGGGGGCTATTCTCTACCGTCCAAAAGACGATGTTGATAGGCTACTCGCCGATTTCGCGCAGGACATCGCGCAGCAAGGCGTACGCATCGGCGGTATCGTGCAGCGACACGCGAGGTGCGCAAATGGCACGCACGTCATGCTCGCAATCGATGTTGCGACAGGACAAGAGATCTCGATTTCCCAGCCACTCGGCAGCGGAGCTATGTCCTGTAATCTCGACACAAATGGGCTTGCTGAGGCCGCAGCTGTCGTTTCCCGGGCACTTCGCAACAATATAGATCTTCTCGTGATCAACAAATTCGCCAAACAAGAAGCCGCTGGCCGGGGCCTGCGCGCCGATTTCGTTGACGCGATCACCCAAGGCGTACCAGTCCTGATAGCCGTTCCGAGAAAATGCCTTGCCGACTGACGAACCTTCACCGCGGGCGTTGGCACGCTGCTGCCTTGTGATCGTCAATCCTTGGAGCAATGGTGGCGCGAGATCTCAACGAGACGGGCGCGCAGCGGGGCCTTCAGACCAGCTGCGGTTATTTGGGGACGATGATACCGGATCGCTTGATGACGACAGGAGACAGTCGACCACGTCGTCTCCGAAATCGCCCATCAGGCTCTTCCGCCTCCGAAAACAGCCTTAGCTCTTGCGTCCGCTCCCACGCTCTGCGCCACCGCGATGCCTTGCGAACGTGCCGATTGCGGACCTTCTATGGCGAGAGTTCAACCAGCTGCCCTTTCCGCCGATATCAACCCCTCAGTCGGTTCTGCAGTGCCTGCCGGTCGAGGACGAGATTGCTTAGGTTCAGGTCTGGCTGACGTCTGCCCGCCAACCGCCTGGCCAGCGCCCGCGTACCGTCGAGCACAAAGACACCACAATCGTAGCCGTTCCTCTGCTGGCGTATCGGGGCGTTTTGCAGGTTGTCTTCGGCTCCCACATGCGCTGCGAGCATTGCTGCGGGTCTGTCATTGCGTCCCCGGGCGGAGTCATAGTGGTAGGCGACTGGATTGTTGCGATCGCGGCGGTCCACCAGCAGCAACGACCAATGGGACCCGCGGTCATCGGGACCCATGGTGCTGGCGTCATTCACCGGCAAGAACAGAAAGTCGGCTGTGTCGTTACCATTGGGATCATCGACAATCTGATGGAATGCGGATAGCGCGTCGTCCGCTGCGGTCGCCGGCAGAGGCACTCGCAGCCGAACCGCCGACCCTGGCCTTAGGAGCCGAGAATGGGCCAGCATGATGGATCAGCTGAGCGTCGCGGCGTCCTCGCGGACCCAACGTGATGGAGTAGGTCGCCCCGTTGATGGAGACCGGCTGGGGAGCCATTCGCGAACTTGGCAACAGCATTTTATTGTCAAGTACATCGAGCAGGAAATCCGGCACCGGCTGTGAGCCATGCTGCCAATCCTCGCCGACGAGATATCCGATATCCTCCAGCTCTTGAGGTACGCTGATGGCCCGATGAAGAACGGAGGTCTGCCGGCATGGCTCTGCACCGGCCCTGACTGGGCATCGTCACGCACCTCCTGCGGTGTGGACGGCAGGTCAACCAAAGAACCGAGACCCCGATAGATGTCTGAGGACCGAGCTGGCTCCCCCTTCGGCGTTGGAAAGTCGAAATAGGTCGGCAGTTGTGGGGACCAAGTCGAGCTCGACCCAGCCGGCTCCTGCAAGCCGACCTGACCAAACGCGCCTACTATCGGCGGCCACTCACTTTCGGACGCGGCGTCGGCAAATCTCGCATCCAGGTCGGGATGGAGGTTGAGTCCGAGCCTGCTCTTTGCTGAGGAGCGGGTACACCCAGCGCTCTGTTTGCCTCGAGTACTTGCACATACTGCCTGAGCTTCTTGAGAGTCACGCCAGATTTCCCTTTGGCTTCGCCGTAAGCCCGGTAGTCTGCATCCAGCGAGCGTTGCTGCTTATTGTTGCCGTGGATTCGGCTCGCGATGCTCTCCCTACCCTCTGTGCGGAGCCAGCCACTGAACTTGCGTTGCGCCGAGGCCGTACCTTGAATGGTTTTTCTCCTGTGCTGGGAACTCGGGTCAAGCTTGCTCAGCTCTTCGTTGGCGAGGCCCTCGATGAGGCGGGCGTCGTCGTCGTAAGGGCGAAATCCTTGTTGGGGCTCGAGACCTAGGTATTCTCTAAACGGATCGAGTGGAGCCGTCCGCTTTGTGGCTTTACTGAACGCCGTATAATCTGCGGTCAATGACGATTTCTGCGCAGTGTTGCCGCCGATTCGGTCCATGATGCTCGGCCTGCCCTCCCTTTGAAGCCAATCACTAAAAGAGCGTAGTCGGGAAACCATCGTCGAAACGGCGGCTTTCTCCTTCTTGGTCGCGTCAGATCCAAGCTTGGACAAAGCGTCGGTCAAAAAGTCATCGATCGTGGAGATGTCCTCCGGATGAGCCGACAATGTTTCGCGTCCCATCAGTCGGCCCCGGCGCCGACAGCTTGGAGCCCGTCAGCCCCGATCCTGCGCAGATGAGACAGTGCCGCGCTGAGGCGGTCGCGATCATCGCCGCCAGCTTCAACGTACTCGTCGATGTCCGCGGCAAGCGAGCTTGGTTCATTGAACGCCCGAAGAGCCAATGGTCCTTTATTCTCGGAGCCAACGAGCAAACGTGTTGAGTGCCTGCACATTGGACTTGATCGTAGCAGCCGGGACCTTTCCCGTCCCGCGGCTTCTGATACCATCGGGAGTAATTCTGTAGTCTTTGACGTTTTCCATGAACTGGCGGATCATCCGCTCGTCCTGGGGATGCATCGGTTGCTCTCGCGTATTCACAAAAGCTGGGGCCAGAATGGCATTTCCAGCCCGGAAATTCTGAAGTGTTTCCAATGCTCCCCCCACATAGTTCCTGCTGTTGGCGCTGGCCATCTTCATGAATTCATCTTTATAGGCGGCTAACGCACCTAAGATCTTGAGACATTCAGGTCTCTCCTTCTGATTATGGAGCTTCAGAGTGATCGCCGCATGTATCATCCAGACTGTACAACCTGACGCTACGTAGAGTTCAAGCCCCAAATCGCCGCCAAAGGCGAGCCTGGTTGGCTTTCAAACCTTTTAGAGTCCGGCAAACCATCGAGCCTGGTGATCTCGCGCCGCTTGAAGCGCCTCAATGCGCGAAGCGCCGTAGCCTCTGATTACTCGCACCTTGTTTGGCAGCCGCGAGCATCTGGCCTTACTGGCGCAATCTGTTGTCGCCGGCGATACAGCCGCTCTTGTTTGCGCCAGATGCTACGAACCTCGCGCTTCGTCAGGTTCCGTATTTCCATTAGATCTCGGCAGGCCGACAGTCGTTCATCACATTGATGGCGAGATGAGGCGGTTTGCTTTAAGGGACGCAGAACGGTCTTTGACCAGACGCTTGCAGCGCGAACATCTCAGGCGGTCGCGCAAAGCACGACTGCTTTCATGAACCTTGGCAAGAAAGCGCTTGGCTACAGATTTTTCTCAGATCGGCCCTCCAAGCGCCCGGGCATGTCTGTATCAAAGCCGCTGGACTCCACTCCTGAGAACGGATGGCACATAGCTTGCTTCAACAGTGAAGCCACCTTCTACAGAAAGCGACTTTGTGAGGACAGCATGCTCGGAATTGGAAGTCAGTTGCCGCGGTTCGAAATCACAGGCGTGAAGCCCGGTTTTCAAGCGCAGGAAGAAGGAGGACAGAGTGCATTCGAGACGCTGACCGAAGCGAGCTTTCCAGGAAAGTGGAAGATCATCTTCTTCTATCCGAAGGATTTTACCTTCGTCTGCCCGACAGAGATCGCTGAGTTTGCCCGGCTTTCCAAGGAATTCGCCGATCGCGATGCGGTTGTACTGGGTGGTTCGACTGACAATGAGTTCTGCAAGCTCGCTTGGCGGCGCTCACATCTCGACCTGCACAAACTTCCAATCTGGCAGTTTGCCGACACAAAGGGAACGCTCGTCGACGGTCTTGGCGTGCGTTCACCAGAAGGGGTTGCCTATCGTTACACCTTTATTGTTGACCCGCAAAATACGATCCAGCACGTCTATGCGACCAATCTCAGTGTCGGGCGCAGTCCTAAGGACACGCTCCGCGTTCTGGACGCGCTGCAAACCGACGAGCTCTGTCCCTGCAACCGCGAAATCGGCGGAGAAACCTTGAAGGTTGCTTGAGGCAGCATGTCGTCGATCGAACAACTAACCGACCAGATTCCCGATTTCGCGAAGGATGTCAGGCTTAACTTGACCTCCTTGGTGGCCGATGAGACGCTTTCGCCACAACGAAAATACGGGCTGCTGCTGGCGAGCGCGATTGCCACTCGCAATGCAGCCCTGATTGCCGTAATGGAATCGGCTGCGTCCGCTGTGATGACATCTGTGGCGATTGCCGCAGCGAAAGCCGCAGCCAGCCTCATGGCAATGAACAACGTTTATTACCGCTTCGCTCACCTTGTCGCCAACCCGGAATACAAGACGATGCCGCCACGGCTGCGTATGAACGTGATCGGCAATCCCGGCGTGGAGAAGTCCGATTTCGAGCTGTGGTCGCTTGCGGTCTCCGCCATAAACGGCTGCGGTGCCTGCATCGATGCCCATGAGAAGACACTGAGAGCCGCGGGCGTCAATTCCGAAGCGATCCAGACCGCCGTGCGCTTTGCCGCGATCATGCAGTCAGTGGCAATCGCAATCGAGGCCGCTGGGCCCGCCCCCTCTCAGGCGAGGCGCTGATCCTTCCTCTACCATCCGATCGACCGCGTTGTGGCGCCACTCAGTGAGGTCACAACCAGTCCTTCGCGGCTCCCGAACGAGCGGCACATCTGCACGCTATGGCTTGTGCAGCGCCCCCCCGAAGAGTGTCTTGCTCGAAGTCCAGGCGCCGCGCAAGTGACGCGGAATGCGCCAATGATGCGGAGAAGCCCTATCGCCTAACTCGGTCGCACCACGGCCCTGTTCCACTATCAGCCAAACTTAAACTGCACTCCATATCCACCGCGCGGATGGCTCCATTCGATGTCGCCGGTGGGCTCGGCGATCACGCGGCAGGTACCGCACTCGATGCAGCCGTCAACTGTTATCTCGACCTGGCCGTTGTCGTTTAGCTCGTAGCATCGCGCGGGGCAGGCTTTCAAAAGTGCAAGGAGCTGCGGCGATGGCGTCGTGTGCGCACGGACCTTGACGTGAGGGTGACCGATGTCGACAAGATAGCGATTATGATACAGCTTGTCTTCGACGCGGACTGGGGATTCGACATTCATGCTTTGACCTTCCATTGTTGGGCTTCACAACTGTCGCGGTCAGCGCCAGGCCCGAGCAAAACGACAAGCATCACCGAACAGACCTGCCCATGACCGCGCCTTGACAAAGGATTTCAGGGTCGCCTTCTCCTTCTCAGCCTTGGGCGTACCATCGACGCGCACGAAGTTTTGCATCGCCTTGGAGATGAGCTGCGGATAGGTGAGAAAGAAGTTTTGTGACTGGGTATGCATTAGGGGCGGCAAATCCTTGTACTTCTTTAGATCTTTGATGACGAAGGAATCGTCTAGCATCTTCTTGTAGATCGACAGATTTGCTGCACTCATCGGCTCGCCGCGCGATTTCACGAGACCTATCGCTTCGGCGGCGATGCGGCCGGAAGTCATCGCGAGATTGGAACCCTCGCGATGAATGGCATTGTTGAGTTGGGCCGCATCGCCCACTACGACCCAGCCTTCCCCATAAAGCTGCGGGATCGACTTGTACCCGCCTTCAGGAATGAGATGGGCCGAATACTCCTTGACTTCGGACCCTGCTATCAGGGGCGCCACGGAAGGATGACTCTTGAATTGATCGAGCAGGCCGTAGGGCGTCTGGCTCGTGCGCTGGAAGTCGGCGACGAGACAACCGATGCCGAGCGAAATGCACTCTTTGTTGGCATAGATGAAACCCATTCCGGTCATGCCGCGGGAAATGGTACCGACCGCCTCGATCACGACGCCTTCATCGCCCCTGAGATTGAAGCGCGCCTCGATAGTCTCGCGGGGCAAGAAGTGCATCTCTTTCACCGCGAGCGCAACGTTATCGGGTCTCGGCCGCGCGCGTAGGCCCGCGCGCGTCCCGAGCAGGCCATTGACCCCCTCGGCCAGCACGACGACATCGGCATGTATTTCGCCGTCTCGACGATCTGTACGAACACCGACGATCCTTTCACGCTCGTCCCGTACGAGCTCGGTGACGGTCGTCTCGCACAGCAAGGTCGCGCCAGCCTCCCGCACCTTGGAAGAGAACCATTTGTCAAACTGGGCGCGTATAATCGTGTACCGGTTCGGCCGTTCCTCGTTGAAGTCGTCTGAACGGTAATGCATGCCAACATGGGAGCGATCGTCCATCATCCAGAACCGCTGCTCAATCAGGTGACGTTCGAGCGGCGCCTCCTCTCGAAACTCGGGGACCAGCTTTTCCATCATGTCGGCATAGAGGATGGCGCCCTGCACATTCTTCGATCCGGGATATTCGCCGCGCTCGAGCTGCAGCACCTTCATGCCGCGTTTGGCCATGGTCAATGCCGCCGCATTGCCGGCCATACCGGCTCCGACCACGATCGCATCGAATCTCTCTTCAATCATTATCATCTCCTTCTAGACAGCGATCCGGGCGCGCGAATTCGGCAAAAGCCGAGCGCGAAATGCGGCCGTCAGCGCCGGTAGCAATTGAATGGCGTCACTGACGATCGCGAGATGGGCGAAGTCAAAGATCGGAGCGTTCTTGTCAGTATTGACGGCGACGATCAGATCCGCACCCTCCACGCCAACCCGGTGCTGGATCGCGCCGGAAATGCCGGCGGCAATATAGAGCTTCGGCCGGATGGTTTTGCCCGTCTGGCCGATTTGCCGGTCAGACGTAACCCACCCTTTTTGCACGAGAGGACGCGAGCAGCCATATTCAGCGCCAAGCAGAGTTGCGAGCTCGCGCACCAACCGAAAGTTCTCAGGCGATCCCAGTCCCAGGCCGCCCGCAACCACGACATCGGCATAGGCCAGATTGGAGGTTTCTGCATCGCGGTCTGGTAGGAACGACAATACCTTTGTGACAATGTCATCTTCCACAAGACCGAGCGGATGGACGATGATACGAGCGGCATCGCGTACGACGCGCTCAGGCATCGGCATGACCCGCGGGCGGACGGTTGCCATCTGCGGACGATAATTCAAGGTATAGATCGTGCAGAGCAGCGAGCCGCCAAAGGTCGGACGCGTCGCCGCCAGCGAACCATCGGCGTCGACGTCCAGCGCGGTGCAGTCGGCTGTGAGCCCCGTCGACAGCGTCGTCGCCACAGAACCTGCGAGATCGCGACCGAGCGTCGTCGCCCCCAGCAGTAGGATCTCGGGCTTGTAGGTGTTGACGAGTTCGGTTAGCGCTTTGGTGTAGGATTCGTTGCGGTAATCCGACAAAACATTGTCGCTCACGAGATAGGCCATATCGGCGCCATAGCAAAATGCGTCAAGCGCGGCGTTACGTGTGTGCTGCCCCTCCGGACCGATAACGACAGCAGCAAGATTCACCTTTAGCCTGTCGGCGAGCCTGCGGCCCGCCCCCATGAGCTCCCAGGAGACCGGATGCACCCGGCCGCGCTCCAGCTCAACGAAGACCCAGACGTGCTTGTAGGCCTTAAAGTGCTCCGGCAGTTCTTTTTTGGCCCCTGCGCGACCGGCCGCCGCCGGCATGGCCGTTCTGGTGACATTGTTCATACTCTAAATTCCCCTCAAAGATAGGCGCGCCCGCGCCACAGGTTTGCTTTTTAGCTTCGATAACTGAAGATCACTTTTGGTCAGCGAGGGGCCGGCTGCTCTGCCCCGTCTGCTTGGTCCGACCGACCGCACAACAAGAGGCGTCGTCGCGATAGACGTACCGGTCCGGCCGGATTTGGAGCGGTCTTCCACACTGGACGCTTGCGCGCCAGGTTCGACGAGCGCCACCGCAGCGGCCAGGGCGCCGCGGTGGTTGTGACCGGTCGCTTCCATGCCTGAGTTGGCGAGTCCGTTCGCTGCGCAATACCTGCGCCTCACTTTCGGCCCACCAGGTCCACATTGACTGTGACGACGAGCGCGATCCTGGCAACGCACCTGTCACGCGATCCATGCCGAGCCTCCAGCGCCGACAGCCCGTATGGGCCGACGTTGGCCCTCTTCCTGACGCATGTTGCTATCCGCCATGAGATGGATACAAATCTGAGCGGAATCCGGGGCCGACTTGATCCGGACGACGCTGGGCATACCCTCTCCAGGTGTAGCGCGAACGGGCGACTTATCCATTGACCACCATCTCACCGTCCATACGGAGCCTTGATCGTGTCAAAGGCCGTTTCGAACGGACCTGGCGCGATCGTAGGCCACGAGATGATGGCGCAGGGCTTGGCAGGCACTAAAAGCAGCATCATAAGTCTTCCTTCAATCTCATCTCGGACGACTACCATCTGTCGGCATCGATGATCGGATCGGCAGGACAACAGCAAGTGTCGTACCAGTTGCAAAAAAACAGTGAAAGTCAGTCGAAAGTAATGGTTTGGCAGACACTTGAAATATCCGCTGGTACCGTGGACACGACCAGTCCAGACATGGGTCGGGAATACGACAGCCGCCGCTCGGGTGATAGCTGCAGAGAGTTGACCCGAATAAAGACGAAGGCCGCACATCGGGTTGCCACGGTGCCCCGTCGGGCACACCTTGCAGTGGAACGCTAGATCACTTCAGCTCGCTCAATGGGACAAAGGCCGCCGCCTTCTTAGGATCTGCGGCCGCCTCCTTCAAAACCTTGAACACTCGCTGGTCGATTGGTGACGATGCCACGAAATCGGCATAGGCCCGCTCCAGCATCGCCTTGCACCGAGCTCTGATTTCCGGCTCTGCGGCACCTGCAAATTGCTCTTTTGCAAAGTATTGTCCCATGCGCTTTAAGATGTGAAGGCGCGCGACATTCACGATTTTAGGATCGTAATCGACGCCAAGTAGCGAAAAAAAATCCTCCGCCGATGAGGCCTTGCTGAGCCGATCGAGGATACCGGCTGCCGGGGATGAGTTGATCATGGAAAATTCTCCTTCGGATTAGCTCTGGACGGTAAATGAGATGGGGTGGCGCCTGTTGACTGCTGGCGGGATCAATGGCCAGACCACGATCGAGGCTGACGCTAGTCAGGACGGTCGCCGGACCGGAACTCAGCGCGAGAAGACGCCGATTGGCAGTGCGGGGCGGCTCGCCATTGGGTAGGAGATCACAGCATGTATGGCGGAACGGGAAGTAAGATCTGGAGGTGAGATCGCGCCAGGGGATCTTACGTGCGAAAGCTGGACGCCGTTCGGACCCATCAGCAATATCGGACGCCATCCTTGCGGCGCGTCTGTTTACGCAAACGCTGCTGGACACGGCTTTTCACGCGGGGTGGGTTGCCAGGCATCCGCACACGTCGCGCCAGATCGCCGCCACGGTTTCGCGCTCGACCGGCCGCTTGTGCTCAATGGCATATTTGCGGACTTGCGACAGAATCTGTCTGGCTTCATCGGCGCTGGCGACGAGCTGCAGTTCATCGAGTAACGCGGTGATCGCCCCAAGTCCGGAATGCTTGCCGATCACAAAGCGGTTGCAGCGGCCAAACAAAACGGGATCAAGCGATTGATAGGTGCGTTGATCCTTTAAAAGGCCATCGACATGAATGCCGGATTCGTGCGTAAATACATGCTCTCCGACGATGGCCTTGTTCACAGGAATCGCACGTGCGGCCGCGCCTGCTACCACCGCGGCGACGTTCCCGAGCTCCGGGAGTATGATGCCAGTCTCGCGCCCGTAGAGCTGCTTGAGTGCAACCGCGATTTCCTCGAGCGGGGCATTTCCGGCCCGCTCGCCCAACCCGATGACGGTCACTGAGGCGTGGCTCACGCCGGCCTTGATAGCGGAGAGCGTGTTGGCGGTTGCGAGTCCGAGATCATCGTGACCGTGAAATTCGAGTTCGAGATCGGTGGTCGCACGCAAATTCCTGACCAGCACGTAGGTTGCGTCGGGATCGAGCACACTGAGCGTATCTGCAATACGAAAGCGACGCGCGCCCGCGGCTTTTGCAGTTGCCATCAGTCTGATGAGAAAATCGATGTCGGCGCGGGAGGCGTCCTCACCACCGACGGCGACCTCAAGTCCGCGCGCACAGGCATAGCCTACCAATCGCTTCACCCGTTCCAGCGCCAGGTCGCGATGACCACCTAGCTTGGCTGCGATCTGGACATCGGAGGTCGGGATCGACATATTGATCATGGACACCTTTGCTTCGATCGCCGCGTCGACATCCGATTCTCGCATCCGGCACCAGCCTATGGTGGTCAGCGGAAGATCTGCTTCGACAATGGCGCGAATGGCGGCGATCTCCTCGTTGCCTATCGCCGGCGTTCCGGCCTCGATCTCCGTGACTCCGGCCCGCGCCAGCGCCTGCGCGATCGCTAGCTTTTCCTCTGTGGTGAACGCAACGCCAGGTGCCTGCTCGCCGTCGCGTAATGTCGTGTCGTTGAGCACGGTGGGCTTGGCGCGCACCTGGTCGGACCAAGACGATTTTGCGGCGGTGCTAGCGGCAATCACGCGAGAGCTCCTCATTGTTTGACCTACCTAAGCTCCAGCAAATGGATTGTCGTAAATGCGACAGGCCTATGAAGCGGACGCCTTGCCTACTGCCCCGCCGTGTTCGAACTTTAATGCAGTTGCGGCCCGCCAGGATGTGAGAATTGTTGCGGAGCACTTGAGCCCGCCGCCGCCTTGGACACATGGTCACTCGCTCGAAACGGCATCAGCCGCGCCCTCGACCTTCCGCGCGGCTTACCGAATCCTGCGAGGCTTTCCCCGATGATGATGCGATCGCGGACCCTTGTGGCGGTTCAGATGGCCAGCCGCCGGCAACGACCGGCCGAGCCGCCTGCAACAGAAAATCGCGCCGCCGCTCGGCCATCCGGCTCTCACCGCTTTCTTCGCCGAAGCAGATGTTGAAGTCGTCACATTGGTTGCACACGGGTGTCGTGCACATCGCGAGGCCTTCATTCTCACAAAGCATGCGGTAGAAGAAGCGCTTCCAGCGCATATTGTTGACATTGCGCGAGGCGAGCGGCGCGAAATGGCGGCTCAGCAGCCGGGAGAGTTCGCCGCGATTGCGCAAGCCGAGAGCTTCCCAAAGATGGCCTGGCTCAATGGCGCGCCGCGCTATCATCGCAGCCAGCCAGTGACCGATATCCCGTTCCGTCGAGCGTTGCTTGAGCAAGAGATCGCGCAGCATTGCGATCTCTTCGTCCCCTTCGCACTTAAAAACCGAGAGCTGCCCCGCCAGCTTGATCTCAAGCGAGGGAAAGTACTGCTCCAGCAAGGCCGCCAGTTCAAGGCCGGACAAGCCGGTCTTCTCGGGAAGGGAGCCACCATCCATTGTGGCAGCCGCCAAGATAGACGCCAGGACATGGCGATCGAAATTGCTGTCAATGGCAATATCGGCATCTGCAGGAGGCACACCGGTGAGCAGACGGTAGGTTGCAATTCCCCTGTGTATCTGGCTGTTGGCATCAACGGCACAAGCAGCCATGAACGGAAGGTATTGCGCTTCGAACATATTTTGAGGGTTCCACAGCAGTCAGGTTTTCCCTGCCGCATCCTGGTTTTGGTCAAGATCGATCGTCAGAATGCCGGCCTCCCGGGATGCGTCGGTGAGGGAGACCGGCATTCGTCGCGCACCTTCGCTAGGCCGCGACTCGCGGCCTTTACGAGGCCGCGAGTTCGGCGGCGGTCTTGCCGATGATGGATTCGTCCACGGGCTTCATAATGCCATGCTCCATCAGCATGTCCTCGAGCTCGTCCATGGAGATTGGAGTCGGGATGATGCCTTTGCCGCCATTTTGGTGAACCTTGGTCGCAAGATTGCGATAGTGATCGGCCTGCTTGGAATCGGGTGCATATTCGAGCACCGTCATGCGGCGTAACTCGGCGTGCTGCACCACGTTGTCGCGCGGCACGAAGTAGATCAGCTGAGTGCCTAGCTTCTTGGCCAACGCTTCCGCCAGTTCCAACTCCTTGTCCGTCTGCCGCTCATTGCAGATCAGACCGCCCAGCCGCACGCCGCCAGAGTTTGCGTATTTCAGGATTCCCTTGGAAATGTTGTTCGCGGCATACATCGCCATCATTTCACCGGACATCACGATATAGATTTCCTGCGCCTTGTTCTCGCGGATCGGCATCGCAAAACCACCGCAAACGACGTCGCCGAGCACGTCGTATGAGACATAGTCAATGTTTTCGTAGGCGCCGTTCTCCTCCAGGAAATTGATCGAGGTAATGACGCCGCGGCCGGCGCAGCCGACACCCGGCTCAGGACCACCGGACTCCACGCAGCGAATGTCCTTGTAGCCGACCTTCATTACGTCCTCGAGCTCGAGGTCCTCCACGCTGCCGGCGCTCGCTGCAAGGCTCAAAATCGTGTCTTGCGCCTTAGCGTGCAGAATCAGGCGGGTCGAGTCCGCTTTCGGGTCGCACCCTACAATCAGGATTTTTTGACCCATCTCGGCCAGCGCCGCCAGCGTGTTCTGCGAAGTGGTCGACTTGCCGATGCCGCCCTTCCCGTAGAACGCGATTTGTCTCAGTGAAGACATGTTGTTCTCCATCAACCGATTTGCCAAAAGTTGCGCTTCTTGCGCGCGAGCTTGTTTCTCTCTCAGAAACGGGGGCACACGGGTTCAAGGGAAGGAGCGCATCGCTCGTCTTACGCGTCGGCGTGCACTCAGCCCTCAGTCAGTGTTGCTGCCGCTTATTTGCAACCGCCGTGCCAACGCTTGACCGCGCTCCTTAGGCTTCTGATTACGTTTCTGAAAACCAACTAGCCGGTGAGTAAGGCCCTGGCTGTTTTGGATCTAACAGGATGTGCGCGGCTGTCAGAAAACTAACAACGACCACAACGATCAACGCGAAAAGCCGATTTGCGCCATCAGTTCCGATGCCCTCACGTGTGGAACGGAACTTGCTCCGATTCGACGACAGTGAATATGCCGGTTGGCCCGCAATCTGGCGCACCAGCGGCGAGGTTGCATACATGGTACGGCGCTTGGTGCGCTGACTTTGGAGATGATCGGCAAGAAATTGAAGAGGCTCCCGAAGCAGCCGCGCCGTGCCAATCGTTCAGCTCAGCGCGCCTACAGAGGTATATCGTGGCGACAATCATCTTCTATCAGAAACCCGGCTGCGCCACTAACGCGCGTCAGATTCAAGCGCTGAAGTCCGCCGGCCACGACGTGATCGCCCAAGACATCTTGAAGGAGCCATGGGATGCGGAGGAATTACGTAGCTTCTTCGGCAATATGCCCGTCGGCTCCTGGTTCAACCGAGCTGCGGCACGTATCAAGTCAGGCGAAATCAATCCCGATACTATCGACGCGGCAAGCGCACTCGCATTGATGGTGGGCGATCCGCTCCTGATACGACGACCGCTGATCGACGTAGACGGGGCACGATGTGCCGGGCTCGATCATGAGCCCGTGCTGTCGCTGCTTGGCCGCAAGACGCAAGATGATCTCGAGGGGTGTTTGCACAAAGCAAACCCCAGGCGTTGTGCGCAGGCCTGAGGAAACGAAGGAGCGGCCCCCAGTCGATCAAACAAGTAAGGATGACGTTTCCCACTTCCGGCTTCCTTCACGGGCAATAAGCGACGGGACCTTCGCTGAGGCGGCCCGCGCGAGTGGCTGCCCGTAAGGGGCATCGTCTATATTGCGCTCGATCGCGACGCTTCTCGCTCTTGTGAGAGGCGGTGGCAGGTGCCGCCTTTGTCGCGCATGATGTCCGCGGCCTGGATTGGATCAGAGCAACAATCCGAGATGCGGCTTCTTGAACAGACCCGCCTCTGTTGAATTGAATAAGGATCAGAACAGATCTCCACCCTGCGCGGCAGTGATCCTTATGCAACTTAGCGGCATAATTGCGCTCTGCCCGCTTCCATTTTGATCGGCATCAAATCCTCCGTCCTTCCCGGTGTGTGACAGAGATATCGCGCGGCTCTTCGCGCGGACTTTGGAATGGAGAATTCGATGAGAACAAGGACAGTTCTGACGAGGGCGTCACTCCTCGCGCTAGCAACCTCGTTGGTCAGCCTCCCGGTACAGGCTGCAGATCTGGGCCGGGCGCCGATCTACTATCAAGCGCCCCCGATCGAACCCTTCAATCCATGGATGATCCGCCTGCGCGTACTTGGCGTTTTGCCGGACACCGAAGGCAGCTCAGTCAGCGTCGCCGGGGTGCCCTCGCTGTCCTCGCCAAGTTCTGGGCTTTCGATCAGCGATCAAGTCATACCCGAGCTCGACATCACCTATTTCTTCACGAGAAACGTTGCCGCCGAACTCATTCTCGGCGTAACTAGCCATCACATCAGCGGCAATGGCGCGCTCACTGGCCTCGATATCGGCAAAGCCTGGCTGTTGCCGCCAACACTGACCCTGCAATATCACTTCACCGATTTCGGCGCGCTCAAGCCCTATATCGGCGCGGGCATCAACTACACCGCATTCTTCAACCAATCGGCAGCCAATACGTCGCTCGCTGGTCTTGCCGTTACGGATTTGCGCATCAGCAACCAATTCGGCGCAGCGGTCCAATTCGGCTTCGATTACATGCTTGATCGGCACTGGGGCCTCAACTTTGACGTGAAGAAGCTATGGCTGCGGCCGGAGTACTCCGCCACCGTAAACAATGCGATTGCCGTCACCGGTCGCGCCAACATCGACCCATGGCTCGTCAGCGGCGGCGTTACTTACAAGTTCTGACGCTAGAACAGGATCAGAAAGGGGATCCGTTTGATCAAACCGGACGCGGCGAGCTCATCGAGCGCGTCCCTAACCTCACCGCAGTGCAAACAGAGCGAGATGACGCGTCAAGTACGCGTCATCTCGCGAGACGCGGGGAGCCCAGCACTGCTCTCGCTGTGAACTCCGGGTCGCGTGGCAAGCGGTGACGGTACACAAACAGATCGACCCAGCACGCGCGTTGCAAAGGCCGCCATTTGCCGATTGGGCCGGAGAAGAAAGGCGGCACGCCGCGAAAACGTCAATGACTTTCTGTTCTCAAATCCGGGGCGTGATGGCTACGCTCTATCTCAGACGATCTGACCTCCGAGCGGCCAGCTCATCGCCGCACAAGCCGTCGATGCTTGCTAGCCTTGGCAAGGGGCCGCTAATCGAGCCCTCTAGGTTCGCTTTAACACCATCACAAGGCGGTCGACACGTTTGCCTTGCGCGAGGTGGGAGTTTACGATTTCGTCGACATCCTCAGGCGTGGACGCGCGATACCACACTCCATCGGGATAGACGACCATCAAGGGACCAGAGTTACAAAAGCCAAGGCAGCCTGCCATCGTGAAGCCAATATCGTTGAGGCCTTGCGCTTCGATCGCCTTGGCCATTCGATCCCATAGGGCCTGTGCGCCAGAGGCGCCACAGCTGCCGTGCGGATGAGTTGGCGGACGCTGCGTGTTGCAGGCAAAGACATGATGTCTATAAAGTTGAGGAAGCTCGAATTCGGTTTCTGAGTTCATGCGCCTATCCTGTGATCAATGGGCTTCATCTGAGAAGAGACAAGATGCGAGTACATCATTAAACGCCGCATCGACCAATTAATGCTAATGATTCCCACACGCGCTCGCCAAAGCAGGTAAAATGAGCGGGCGCCATAGTGATGGTCGTCGCCGACGATCAGCGATAGATATCTTCGCGTCCAGAGCAGCCTCCTTGATCAACTCCAACCTCTTCTGCCCTCATCACGATCTTTCTGCTCCCGCTTGCTCACATCCAACTTCTCCAAAGCAAGTTGCACACCAGATGCGTAACGTTCGCTTCCGCAACGATCCCTTGCTTTGCGCGACTCACAATTGTTGCGAAGGTTACGACAATGTCGTTCGCCTCTGTTTTGGACACGACAAACCTCGCATAGCCTTTGACCTCCCGTTCAACCTTCTGCAGTTCGTACGCAGAACAACCGAGACGCTCGGTTATTTGGCCCAGCTCTTGCGCTATCGTATCTTGGAATGAGCAGCGATCTTCATGACCCTCGGGCCGCCTAGCGAGGAGCTCGAAGATCGTGCGGCGGATCGAGCGCCGTGTTCTACCATGGGTGATCGCCTGGCCGCATTGACCGGCGCGAGCCTACAGCATCTTTTTCGCCCTGAATCTGGACGCTGCGCTCCGCCGCTGCCCATCCATCGTTTGCTCAACAGATAGCGCCTGTCGCGAGAGCCCAACGAGGCAGGGATGAACGCCGAGCCACCTTTGAGGCTGCAGACCAAGCCGGTCGCATCCCGTCGGCAGCAACGCTAAAACGCAACACAGCGGTCCCAGATGGGGATCACGCTTCACACGATACGCGTCAAGACGCACGCTTGCAGCCGGAAATGCGGAACAACGAGCACGTTCCCATGAATGCATTTGCTCTAACCGGCCCTTACTGACGATGGTGGCGCCATTCGCTAAGAGCGTCGCACAAGCCGAGGTTTGGCATGGCAGTTGCAGCGCCGGCAATAACGCCAGCTGCACCGGCCGGCCTTCTGACACAGGATCGTCATTCTGAGCTGGTCCCGCAAATCTGAACAGCGCGATAAGTGGAGTTTCTGCCTGACGGCGGGCAAGATTGACCCGCGAATCAGGAGAGACGATGAGCAGACGAGCACGGCGGAACCACACTCCGGCTTTCA
>NZ_JBWJZE010000035.1:0-29464 GCF_056429085.1 Bradyrhizobium sp. CFUWI | reverse complement strand
CACGCGCGGATCTCATCATGGCCTGGCCGCAACAGCGGCCCACTTGCAAGAGGCCGGATACATTTGTGCAGACTGCATCGTCCTCATTAAACGACCTTGCACGGGCGGGGCGGGTCATACATTTTTTTGCAAGGCGCTCTCGACAGCCGCTTGCAATGTATGATTGCCAGTGAAGACATAATCTTAGCCCGCGATGGGGCCAAAACGCCCAGTCCTAGGCGCGTTACTTTGAGAAGATGGCCAGTCGCACACGAATCCCCTACACGCAGAATCTAGTATTCGTTCGGCCATCAGCTTCTTCAGCTTCGACGAGTAGTCTACGCGCTGGGCCGAACACATCGGCTGACCACTTTAGCCAAATGGAAACAAACTCGCAAATGGGGCATCCTCGAAGCTCATGCTAGGCTAAAGTTTGGGTGTAAGCGGACCTCGCCGAGCCTGTTGGCTAGCTCGAGCTCCGAGGCGATATGGCGCGCTTAACAGCAATTGAAAAAGCGCTCTGTTAGCTTGATAGATGGCGGCCGAGCGGTTACGGCCTGAACCCGTCATCACCTGAGCGCCCTCGGCGTTGTAAACGAACCACAACCACGTTCGACCGCGCTGCTTCAAGACATATTCGAAGGATGGGAGACTCATGTTAGCGAGCTCCATTTCTGACAGTCGTGCGTTTGATCTTCTGAATGCCAGAGCGGGCCCTTTCCAGGCGAAGCCTCAGTGTAGCAGCCCTGGGAATGAACTCGCTTGATCGGTCAACGCCACTTTCATCAAATGCGAGCTCATCCAGCGCTGCCTGTCGTGGCTCCAAAGTCGCGAGATGCTTGCGCGTTTGGCCGTCAGCGACATCTGTCCGCCGGGCATCGTTTGCGGAGGACTTACGCCGCAGCAAACCGTTTTTCTCTAGCAGCTTAGAGTGGGTTGTCACAAAGTAAGGGCCGACGTGCATCAATCGTGATACCAGGTTGAACGGTACACCCTTTTCTTTTGCCCAAATAGGTTAAAGCCATCAGGATCATCCACCGTAGCCGAGTGATGCCAAGCACATTTAATTTGGCAAGAGTTCTTGGAGCGCACGGATCGATCTGATCTCCCACATAAATGACCGGACAATCTCGTCTCCGTCAGTAGAGATGCGGCCAACCGCGCTTGCTGGATCTCCGGAGGCATCTTAAGTCAGGTTCCATCGTTTACAAGCCTCCTTAGCGCCGATTAGGGAGGGCAACGCGCCAAGAGCAGGAAAATCAAATATTTGGTATAGTTCGGACGGATGGGCTGGCGTACAACAGGCTGGCCGGAGCTACGGCTCAGTGTCTTGGCGGACCAAGGGCAGCATTCACAGTTGCGCCGGGAGCGATACGCGCTGACAAGATTGCTGCACCTTGCCAAGTGAGATGTCATGGTCTGCTTCTTTGCCGCGCTCGCCGAGCTGATCGCTCTTTTGCCGTACTTCTTTGGTGTATGCGGAGCATCAGCGAGGTGCACGTCGCATTTACGTCTTCAATGCCTCAGCAACAGGAAGTTTGTGATTATACGTAATATCCTTCCATGTGCCGCGGGCGGTCTTCGGCAAACGTCCGTATAGTGCGTTCCAACCTTCCCATATCCGCAATCAATCTTCGTGCAATTGAGCTGGCGCGCGACTTCGTTTCAACTGTCGAGCAATCGAGGGTGCGATTGCAGTGTCCTTTGATCCAGCCGATCGATCGAACTGAACGGTTCTCAAGTCATGAGTGGCAGACAAATTTCTTGTCGTTTTAGCGCTTTGCGGCTGGCTTTGTATCGCTCCATCGAGCGAGCGCCGATAGGGTTCACTTTTCAAGCACGAAGGTCTGAACGATGAGCGCTGGTTTTGGCCGTTCGCCTGCGGTGTGCTTTCTCCTCGGTCTTCCACGGTCTGGGACGACACTCCTGGCGCATTTGCTCCAGCACCATCCAGACATTCTGGCTTCGCCTGAACCCTGGTTGATGCTGGCGCTTGAATCATTTGGCAGGGTGGATCAGCGCCATCCGGCGGGTAGCTCACTGATTGAGGCCGCGACTTCCGAATTCCTGGGGCGGATAGATCGCACGATCCCCAGCCGCGCTTTCGCCGATGCAGCATATAATCAGTATCTGGCACAAGCGGGCAAGCGCATCATCCTAGACAAGACACCACGCTATTGGATGGCGCTTGAGTTTCTTGAATCTGTTTATCCAGAAGCGCCACACATCCTTCTGATGCGAAATCCCTATGCCATCGCGGCTTCACTGAAATCGACGTGGGGTATCCCACTGCACGCAGAATGCTCGCATCCGGTCAGCGTCTCCAGTCTCGTCGATCTCATGCTCCGTCTGCCCGACGGCATCATAACTTCACTCGCCGATGTGGTTCTGGGCCTTCCCAAGCTCGCCGCGCACCGCACTCGGCCGCACACACAGTTCGTCCAATACGAACTGCTCGTGGCGCATCCGGACGAGGAAATCCGGCGTCTGTTGACGGGGCTCGGCTGTGATCCTGCGGCCGTCGCATCGGCGGGGATGAGACAAGCAGATTATCTTCGATCGAGCAGCTTCGGAGACCGGAAAATCTTGGAACGAAACGCCGTCGATCAAAGCTCTGTCACGGCATGGCAATCTCAATTGAGCGTGGAAGAGATGCAAACCGTGACCGATCTTGTCGGCGCCGAGCTTTTGCTAGAACTCGGATATGAGCAGGAACTGGTACATGCACGGCAAGCCGGAGTCCTGGATAAGGGAGGGGAGGTAACCGAACTTTATCGTCAGATGTTCCGAACGTGGTGGGATTTGCGAAGTACCAAGCCGGGAGCATTATCCGGCCCATCTCGCGCTGGAGAGCCGGGCCACACGATGGCTGCCCAGTTGCAAGAGGCGCTGTTGGCGTCAGAAGCTGATCGAGCTGCGGGGCTGGATGGCATTCGCAACTGCGACGCGGCTATTGAGATGTTGCGAGGCGAAGTCGCTCGGCTTGAGCGGATCCTCAATTTCCGCTAGGGGATCTGAATGGTTGCGAACAAAACACGGGGGTTGATTTAGCCAAGATCCTTAACCCGCACGAGCTGATCTCCCGATCAGGTGTGACGCAGGCGCCGTCGGCACCAGCGGCCTAATGCGATATGCTCCCGCGTCTGCAAGTCGCCTGTGGGGTTGAGCTATTTGAGCCATGCGTCGTGGCCGGTCGTTTCAGCGGCGGATATCCCCACTTAGCCTGGAGCCATAGAGCGGCGAAGACCAGAGATCCTGCATCGAAAAAGAAGACATATGCTACCGAAACATCTGCGCCGCCTCGAAGCTGAATCGATTGAAATCATGCGTGATGTGGTCGCCGAGTTCAAAAGGCCGGTCATGCTTTACTCGATCGGAAAAGACTCAAGCGTAATGCTGCACATTGCGATCAAGGCGTTCTATCCTGCAAAATTGCCTTTTCCCCTGCTTCACGTTGACACGACCTGGAAGTTCCGCGAGATGATCTGCTTCCGGGACGCGACAGCCAGGCGACTCGGGCTCAACCTTATCGTCCATGTCAACAAGGAGGGCATCGCGCGCGGGATCAATCCGATCGCTTCCGGCTCCGCGCTCCATACCCAGGTGATGAAGACCGACGCGCTGAAGCAGGCGCTCGACCTCCACGGATTTGATGCCGCCTTTGGCGGAGCGCGGCGCGATGAGGAAAAGAGTCGCGCAAAAGAACGGATACTCTCCTTCCGTTCGGCCGGACACGTATGGGACCCCCGTAACCAGCGGCCGGAGCTCTGGAGCCTGTTCAACACACGGATCTGCCAGGGCGAGACCATGCGCGTGTTTGCGATGTCAAACTGGACCGAGCTCGAGGTGTGGGAATACATCATGCTTGAGAAGATTCCGGTCGTACCGCTCTACTTCGCAAAACAAAGACCGATAGTGCGTCGAAATGGTGCGATGATCATGGTCGATGACGAGCGATTGCCGCTTAACGGCGACGAGACGCCGGAAATGCGGATGATCCGTTTTCGCACGCTTGGATGTTATCCTTTGAGCGGGGCTATTGAATCCGATGCGACGACGATCGAAGATATCGTCGCAGAAATGCAGACTACGACTGTGTCGGAGCGCCAGGGTCGCCTAATTGATACCGACGAAGCCGCTTCAATGGAGAAGAAGAAGCGGGAAGGCTACTTTTGATGTTTACGAATCCGGCAACGGAACTGGTCCCGGTCAGGACAAAGGATCAGCTGCGATTTATCACATGTGGCTCGGTGGACGATGGCAAATCGACGCTGATCGGCCGATTACTGCACGACAGCAAGATGATCTACCAGGATCAGCTCACGGCGCTGGAACGCGACAGCATCAAGCATGGTAGCACCGGCAATGACATCGACTTCGCGCTGCTCGTGGACGGGCTGGAGGCCGAACGGGAGCAGGGCATCACGATCGATGTCGCCTACCGCTTCTTCACGACGCCACGGCGCTCTTTCATGGTGGCCGACACTCCCGGCCACGAGCAGTATACCCGCAATATGGCTACCGGCGCCTCGCATGCCCAGCTCGCCATCATCCTGATCGATGCCCGCAAAGGCGTGATGGTTCAGACCCGCCGCCACTCCTTTATCTGCTCGCTGCTCGGCATTCGTCATGTCGTGCTGGCAGTGAACAAGATCGATCTTGTCGCATATGACAAGGAGCGCTTCGATCGGATCGCCCGTGACTATCTGGCCTTTGCCGCCGGTCTCAGCTTCACCTCGATTGTTCCGATCCCGATCTCGGCCCGCTACGGCGACAACGTCGTGGACCGCTCCGTTCATGCCAATTGGTATCATGGTCCCTGCCTGCTCGAGCATTTGGAGAGCATTGACATCCAGTCTGGCACCGCAAGCCAAGCTTTCCGCTTTCCCGTCCAATGGGTAAACCGGCCAAACCCGGATTTTCGGGGTTACGCCGGGTCGGTGGCTTCCGGGAGGATCTCGACAGGAGACGAGATCGTTGTCGCTGCGTCGGGGCGGACCACGCGCGTCAAGCGGATCGTGACCCACGATGGTGACCTTGTCGCCGCCGAAGCCGGGGATGCGGTTACCATTACACTAGAAGACGAAACCGATATCAGTCGTGGCGACATTCTGTCGCGACCGGACGACCGACCGAAGGTGGCCGACCAGCTTGCCGCTTATGTGATCTGGATGGACAAGGAGCCGCTCGCTCCCGGACGCAATTACGTCCTGCGGATTGGAGCGCAGACGATTTCTGGCAGCATTACCACAATTAGGCATCGAATCGACGTCAACACTTGTGAGCATCTGGCCGCCGGGACGCTTTCCCTCAACGAGATCGCCTTCTGCGATGTTGTGACCGCAACGCCCGCCGTATTCGATCCTTACGACCTCAATCGAAAGACCGGATCATTTATTATCATCGATCGTTACACGAATCGTACGGTCGGGGCCGGCATGATTGCCTTCCCGCTACGGCGGGCCACCAATATTGCTAGGCAAGCGCTATCCGTGGACAGGAGGGAGCGCGCCGCGCTCAAGAATCAGAAGCCTTGCGTCATCTGGTTCACTGGCCTGTCTGGCGCGGGAAAGTCGACAATTGCCAACCTTGTTGATCAAAATCTGTCTGCGATGTCGCGGCATACCATGCTGCTAGATGGCGACAACCTCCGGCACGGATTGAACGCCGACCTCGGCTTCTCGGAGACGGATCGCGTGGAGAACATCCGGCGTGTCGGCGAAGTTGCCAAGTTGATGGCGGACAGCGGCTTGATCGTGATCTGCTCGTTCATCTCGCCCACTAGGGCCGAACGGGACAGCGTGCGCAGCCTGGTTGGCAAGGAAGAGTTCATAGAAGTCTTTGTCGATACGCCGCTCGAGGAATGCGCCCGGCGGGACCCAAAAGGCCTGTATTCAAAGGTGAAATCCGGCAAGATCAAGAACTTCAGCGGGATCGATTCGTGCTACGAAGCACCAACGACACCGGAGGTTCATCTCAGGACCATGGAGCAGACCCTAGAGCATTCAGCGGAAGCGGTAGTGGATGTCTTGATGGCGCGGTCAATTCTTGATGGTTAGAGATCCCTCGCGTCGCACCATCGATTCGCACAATATCCCGCAGGCTCGAGCCAAGGCGATCCAGCTCACGCGAACCTGCGATCGGACTTTTGGCTCTAAAGGAACAAAATGGTCGCACCCACTCGTCGATTGCCCGCTTCCGGTTATGCTCGAAGTGGATGGTCAATTCAAAACCGAGTACGCGAGCAGAGATGGAGCATGGGCGGGAGCGGAGGAGCTCAATGCGCCGTCCCATGCTCCAGATCAGAATCTACGATGTGACAACAAAGTCCAGAGAGGAAGTCCGACTTCCAGTAAGTTGACTTTTCGCTTGGCGCTTCTTGCTGCGCGTGCGGCCAGCGACACGCCGAGCTCCCGTTAAAGCCGAGCCGGGCAGCGTCTCGGCCGGATTCGATCTCTCGCGCAGTATGAGGGGCGTCGGTTTCCGGGCTTGGCCGCATCCGGCGAGCGGGTACTTGCTTTCCAGAACCCGAACTTGGCAGTCGACCACGACTCCCTCATGTCGCGGCCATGCCGGCTTTCGGCAAGCTTGTTTCCGTGGCCCGCCGCTCGACGGCGGACAACGCCTGCCTACACCCGCGCCTTCGCATTGCGAGACAAAGCAGCCGCGAACCTTAGCCATGCCGCGCTGCGCTACCGACCTTCGCCGCGCTTGGGGTTCTGCTCCCTTCCGCCTGCCGTCGTTGATCGCCATGAAGGCGGCCATGGCGCGGCCGAATGGCAAGAGAGCTTATCCATGGCAAGCGACAAGGACGATCTCTTGATGATCCGCTCTGGTCAACCGTCAACCTGTCCGACCGCGCGGTAGACCGCGTCGAACGCGAGCTCGCCATCAACGAGCAGGCGCGAGAGGGGCCAACGCGAGCAGAACGGCTGCGAGGTGCGATTCGGCGAACCAAACCGCCTCACTGCCGAGGTTTTTGCGCTCATTGAGTGCTGGACGCGATGGAACTCCGTTCACCTTCGGGCCTACGGTTTGGACAAGCCGTCAACCGCGGCACGCTCGCCACGGCGGTGGCTGTCCGTGAGACTTTGGCGCCGCGAAGCCGCGTGCAGAACCGAGAGATGCTGCCAGCCTAACGATCACGCTCACAGAGGCACACGTGCCACTCACCTGGGGTCGAATCGACCTGGTCCGAGCAAAGCAGGACGACATGTTCTGCGTCACGGCCTCGCCGAAAGGTGTCGAACTGTTCGTTGCTAAAGCGACAGCAATCGCAAGGTCGCTCAGATTACCTTCAAGCCGGACTCGATCTCAGCCTGCCAGGGGCGCTTCATTCAAGCGCAACGACACCTGACAGCGGTGGTCATGTGCGGCGAGGCGTACACTTTCCAGGTGCCAGCTATCGAGGAGGATCTCGGCCCGCATGGCGGAGAAGCTCGGTACCTCCATCTGCGGTATGGCGAGGAATACGAGAACGGGAAGACTGAGCCATCCTTACCTGCGGTATGCGGTCGCAGGCGGAGGCCGAGTGTCCTGATGTCGAACTCTCAAATTGTTTCAGCTCGCTGTGAATCTCCACGCCCTCCCATCTACGTCTGGTTGCGCGAGCCGATGCGAGTACGGTCAGGAAAAATTCACACGAGAAAATGGCCGGAGAGGGTTGAAACGCCCCTAACGTCAAGTTGTACGATCTCGAAATGGACAACGACAGTGATTGGCGTCCGAAATCCTCCTAAAGCGACGGAGTGCGAATGCATCGAGTCTCAAGCCCACGCATCAGACTGCCGCTGCCGACAACGATCATCAAGTGTGTCGTGGCATGCTCTGCATCCAGGCGCGATGACATCCGACTGCATCGTTTTCCTAACGCCGAGTTTGCCTGAATAGAGCAGGTCCACCGCGTAAGGTCGGTCATCGACCTACTGCTTCGCGCCGGCTAGAAGCCGACGGCGCTTAAGTCTGCACATGGATGACAGTTGGGATGAGATCGCGCGGCAGCGTCACCTGCGTTCGAGCGCGCGCTCGGAAAGCCAATGTCTAGGAGGTGTGAATGGCATCCGTGATGAGCTTTATGAGCAATCGCTCCGCATCTGCGATGAGATACGGAGGTTGCCATCCGGCAGGGGTTTCGGACGCCCACCCGAAAAGCGCCCGCGTATGGCGCTTGGCCCGAAGCTGTTGACCTAGGAAGTCGATGCTCGCCACAGGGCTCCCTGGTGGCTGGCGTTATCCAGATCATTGACACTACAACTTGAGGAGGAATGGTTTGACGAGACAGCGCTCTTTGCTGACGCCTGGTCCATTGTCGTTATCGCTGGCGGTCAGGAGCCAGATGCAGCTTGATCTCGCATCGCGCGATTGCGAGTTCAAGGAAGTGACCGCCTGCATGAGGCGGCTGATGCTCAGCTTGTTGGGAAATGCTGAGGACTATTCGGTGGTGCCTATTCAGGGGGGCGGCTCTTTTGCGATGGAAGCCGCGCTCTCTTCATTTGTGGCCCGAGCGGACAGGCCGCTCGTTTGTATAAACGGCATCTATGGCGAGCGCATTTTACGAATCTTGCGGTTGTGGGGCGTCGAAGCGCTGAAGCTCGTCAAGCGAGCGACCGATCCTTTGGATCCTGAAGAAATTGGCGAGTATCTGAGCCGAAATCCTGGCGTTACGCACCTATGTTTGGTGCATTGCGAGACGACAACCGGAATCGTCAATCCGCTGGACGCGATCGTGGAGCAGGCGAGGCGACGTGGCGTAAAGACCATCGTCGACGCGATGAGTTCTTTTGGCGCCCTTAATATCGATCTGAGCCAGCGTGGAGCTGACGTCCTGGTCACCTCGAGCAACAAGTGCATAGAAGGGCCGCCGGGAGTAGCGTTTGTCATTGCGTCTCGCGAGCTGCTCGAGAATGCGGTTCAAGAACGCAGGTCGTTTGTGCTCGACGTGAGAGATCAATGGCTCTCGCTCGAGCGCAGCGGTGAGTGGCGATCGACCCCACCAACCCACATCGTTCAGGCAACGACAAAGGCGCTGGAGATTCTGCACGAGGAGGGCATTGATGCGAGGCGCCGCAGGTATGAGAAGATTAGGGACGATCTCGTCAAAGAACTCGAAGGAGTAGTGTCGCCGCTGTTGTCGGCCGAGTTGCAATCGCCGGTCTGCGTCGCGTTCGGCGCGCCTTCCGGAATCGTGGACCAGGCAGGATTCGACGGGCTGTACCGCCACTTGGCAGCCCACAACCTCTATGTCTACTCGAAGCTGCATCTCCCGACGCGGAGTTTCCGTATCGGTTGCATTGGAGAAATCCAATCCAGCTGGATCGTGCAGTTGGGCTGCGCATTTCGTACATATTTCCGCTCCAGTCAGGGTCGGTCAGCTGCGCCGATGTCGGCCCAAGAGACATGTGACGCTCGCGTAAAGATGCCAGCTCAAACGGGTGGAGAACCGCAGCTGTCGTTTTCGGCCGAGACCGCGGTTCTGCATGCGGGCTATCGACGCGACGCAGTGACGAAAGCCGTCGCAGTGCCGATTTACCAGAATACGGCTTATGAACTCGATGGCGATCTAAACCACATTGCTGACGTCTACAACGTCAAGGCCGACGGGTTCACCTACACGAGGATCATCAATCCGACGACCCGCGCGCTGGAAAGGCGCTACGCCGCCGTCGATATGGGAAGGGACTCGCTCGCCGTCGCGTCAGGTCAAGCGGCGACGTTCCTGGCTATCGTCAACCTGTCAAGTGGCGAAGTGGGAGACAATGTCGTCGCCTCTCCGTATCTATATGGCAATACCTGGAACCTGCTCCACAACACATTAAAGCGTCTTGGGATCAGCGTGAGGACGGCAGATCCTCGAAAGCCCGAGACGTTTGAACGTGCCATTGATGATCGCACGATATGCCTGTTCGGAGAGGTGATTTCGAATCCTTGTCTGATTCCGCTCCCCGTCAAACAGCTGGCCGAGATCGGCCGAAAGTACGGCGTGCCTTTGGTCGTGGACAATACGACAACGCCACTGGTATGCCGGCCGTCAGATCTCGGCGCTGCGATTACGACGTACTCCGCAACAAAATATATTTGCGGCCACGGTACGACGCTCGGCGGACTGATCGTTGACAACGGCGAGTTTAGCTACCGGGGAGCCTCTCGCTTTCCCTTGTTCAATCGTCCCGACGATGCGCATGGCGGAATTGTCTGGCATAACGCGGTGCGCGATGTCGACGATCTCGGAAAGAGCGAGTTTCTCCTCAAGGCTCGCATGACCTGGTTGCGCGATACCGGCGCGGCGATCGCCCCGTTTGCGAGCTTTCAACTGATCCAGGGGCTTGAAACGCTGCCACTTCGCATGAAGCAGCACTGTGCGAATGCCAGGATCGTGGCCGACGTTCTCAAGGAGCATCCTAAAGTGCGCCGTGTCTTCTACCCGGGGCTCTTTGAAGGCGCCGATCGGGAAGTCGTCGAACAGACACTCAATGTTGCATACGGACACGGGGCGATGGTCATGTTCGAAGTGGAGGACGAACAAGCCGGGCGCAAGTTCATTCAGAACGTCGACTTGATGTATCACGTCTCGAATGTAGGCGACGCCCGCACGCTCGTGACCCATCCTGTCTCGACGACCCACACCACCGTCCCGCGGGAAAAGCGCGAAGCCGCCGGCATATTTGGCGGCTCGATCCGGCTTTGCGTCGGCATCGAAGATGTCAACGACATCCTGCGCGATCTGGACAAGGCGCTTTCCGCAATCTGACAACCAGCAAGGCGATCAGGAGGAAGTTCTCATGAATCAGGCAGATGCTTGGAAATTGAGGTCATCACGCTATGAGGCCGTTCAATTCAGCCGAGAGATCAATAAGCAGCTCTCTGAGCTGAGACCCGACAACATAACGGGAGCTGCTTATATTGCCAAAGATTACGCTGTCATCACAGCGTGCACGCTCGCGACTGTGTCAGTCTCATGGTGGCTCTACCCGGTGGCCGTCCTTCTAATTGGTGCCTATCAGCGCGGATTGACAACCATCGCTCATGATGCGGCTCACCGTACGCTCGCGAAGAACACGACCTGGAACTACGTCCTGGGCATTCTGTTCGCGTCGTATCCCTTGTTCCAGCGCCACTGGGCCTACCGGATCTCGCACGTCTATTTGCATCACCCCTATCTTGGAGACCCGGACAAGGACCCCGACCTGAAGTTCTTCCTGGCCAGCGGCGTTTACGACGTGCAGCCTCCGGAGCGGTACGCTTTCAACATGATTTGGAAGCCGATCTTCGGCGGCGCGACAGTGGCGTATCTGAAGTATCTTTGGGCGAATCGATTTTCGGTCACAGCTGTCGAGGATCAGAGCCGCTCAGGCATACTTGTCGACAAGTATGGCTTCTATCTCTTCTGGATCAGCATCCTGGCCGGATCATATGCTGTTGGGCTGCTCCATATCGTCGTCCTGTTTTGGATCGTGCCCTATCTCACCACGTTTCAGGTCCTCGGCTGGTTTATCGAGCTCGCCGAGCACTCACCTATGTGCGAAACCGAGACGCAGAACGTCTATCTCACCCGGAATCGGAAAGGAAATTTCCTCGAGCGGGCCATCCTCGGGCAGAATTTGGATGAGTACCACCTTGAGCATCACCTTTCGCCGGGCATCCCGTTTTGGCTGTTGCGCAAAGCTCAGAAAATCCGAATGCAGGATCCGAACTATGCGAAGGTTGCCGCGACCTGGGGCGGGCTCTTTGTCAAGGGACCTCAAGGTCAACCTAGCGTCATAGATCAGTTAAAAGAGCGAAATCGACGGTTGTATGAGCAGTCCGTTGCCGAGGTTCGCACACGAGGGCAGGTGGCGTGACGTTGCTACGGCCAGAGATCACCCGAGCCGTGGTAGGCGTCACTTCGAACCGTCTTCTGGTCGACGCTGTGCATCGCGACTGGTTGCGGCGCAAGTACTTGCAGGCACTCCATCGTCATGCGGGCGTGGCTTGCGTCATATTGCCGACGGTCGACGCCGAAGATGCGAGGGAGGAGGTCGTTCCGGCGATCATGCGCCGGCTCGACGGCTTGGTGTTGACAGGCGATGAATCGAACATCGACCCCGCCGTCCTGAGAGCGCCCGCGTCCTTGACGGAGGATGACCGGCAGGACGTTGAGGATGGGATCCTCGACCGTCCGCGGGACAGGCTCTCTGCCGTAACTATAGAGAGCGCCATCGCGCTCGGAATGCCTATTCTAGGCATCTGCCGTGGGCTTCAGGAACTCAACGTCTATTTCGGCGGCACGCTCCGCTCATCGCTTGCGGAGTGGAGGCCGGAAAGTGGTGCGATGCATGCCGAGAAGCCAAATCGTCCAAGAGACCGCCAGTACGACGCCGCCCACAGCGTCAAGATATGTTCCGATGGCGCGCTCTTTCCAATCGCGCGGACGATCGAAGCGCAAGTCAACTCGCTGCACAATCAAGGCATCGAGGCGCTTGCCCCGGCGCTGAGGCGGGAGGCGTGGGCGCCTGACGGTTTGGTCGAGGCGGCTTCGGTCATTGGCGCCCCGACGCTGCAAATCGGTGTGCAATGGCACCCCGAATGGCACGTCTCAAGCGATCTCCTCAGCAAGCAATTGTTCAAGGCGTTTGGAGAGGCGTGTGTTGGGTACTACCGGACCAAGAAGAGCTAGAGGCGGATTGTGACATTTCAAACCAAACGTGGTCCGTGCACGTCGAAAGGACATTCCCTCGGAGCCAACGTACGCGTCCGGTCCTGCGAGGGCCGCGCGTCGCTTCGCGGGCACAGGAAGACTGGACGATTGGCGACTCGCTTCGCTCTGGGAGTGTTCCTTGTGGCGCTTTATGTCGTCGTGAGCGCGGCAGGTGAGGTTTATGCAGCGTCGTACTTTCAGCAAGCGGATGTGTACGTCGCGCTCCTGCTGTCCTTCGCCGCGGTATGTCTGATATTTAATCTCCTGGCTCGCCACGAAGGAGACGAGGCAACGGTGGCGAAATGGTCGCTCCTGGTCTTCGTCGCGCTCAATGTCGTGACAGCAATCAGCTGGATCGGCTTATTCATCGGACTGAAATACGCCGAACCTGCGATCGTCGTCGCCTTCATGGTCGCACTGGGGCCCACCGCGACAGTGTGGTTAAACGCACTGATCAGGCGCCAGGGTGCCCCTCCAGCATCCGATATTGTCGTGAGCGTTACGATCGCAACGATCGGCAGTTACATGATTTGGATCTCGGCCAGCGGCAACGCAGGTGTGGAGTGGGGGGCTCGATCGTCCTTTGGCATCGTCTTGGCGATCGTGGCCGGGCTATCGCTGGCTCTTACAAATATACTCGTCAAACTGCTGTTCGACCATGGGTTTTCTGGCCGACAAGTCCTGGCGCATCGCTTTTATGGAACGATTCTCTTGCTGCTGGGACTGGTCGACTATTCATCTATCGTGCCTGAGATCTCGCAGCATTTGTTTGCGATCGCAGCAATTGGGCTGTCGACGATCATTGTTCCATTGCTCTTGATCCAGCAGGGCATTCGGCGCGTAGAGCCCTTCACCGTCAACACGGTCCTGTCAACCGCCCCTATCATCACCTTCCTATTCCAGTACTTCGATTCTCGCATCGTGCCTTCGTCACATACGTTCATTGGAAACGCTCTCATTACGGCTGTCGCTGTCGGCAACATCTACTTGCAGTATCGGAGATCCGCATGAAACAACGGAATTGTGTAATCGTAGACGCATACTCTACCGGTCGATACCTACCGGAAGAGTTCAAGCGCTATGGAATTGGAACGGTGCATGTGATGTCGGCTGCACAGATTGCGCCCATATTCCGATCGCATTTCAATGCGGATCTTTATGATGAAGTCATTCGCCCCAGCGAGGGAATGGGCTATGAGGAAACCGTTGAATATCATCTTCAGGCTCTGCATGGCCGGGAACTGGAGTTCGTTATCGCGGGCTGCGAGACCGGAGTTGAACTCGCCGATTCTTTGTCGGAGCGGCTGGGCTTGCCCTCAAATGGGACCGCGCTATCCGCTGCTCGGCGTGACAAAGCGCGATTGTCTTGCGCGTTGACCTCTGCAGGCGTGCGATCCATCAGACAAGTCGTGTCCGACAATCCTGTAGAGATCGCGAGCTGGAAGCGTGAAGCGAAGTTCGATCAGATCGTGATCAAGCCGCTGAACAGTACGGGTACCGAGGATGTATTCTTTTGCTCGACAGATGCTGATATTCAGCGGGCTCTAAGCACAATTGTCGGGAAGACGAACCGTGTCGGAGTGTTGAATCGTTTTGCCCTCGGGCAAGAAAAAATAAACGGCCAGCAGTACACCGTAAATGCCGTCTCGATCGGCGGGGAAGGTTTCGTTACGGAGGCCTGGACCTATGACACGGTTCCTATTGCGGGGGCATCGTCGGTCTGCTCGCTTGAGAGATTGTTGGACGGCAGCGAACCAATCGTTCAGGAACTATCCGACTATTTGGTGCGTGCGTTGCAGGCGCTACAGATCGTCGACGGACCGGCTCATGCAGAGATCATCGTCGATCATCGGGGACCGGTTCTGGTGGACTTCGGAGCGAGGCTTCAAGGGACCATGTCGGCAAAAGCACGAACGATGGCGTTGGGGCACAACCATATGAGCCTGACGGCCTGGCGCTACGCAGATCCCAAGGGCTTTGGTGAATATATGAGGCTGCGCGGGGGGCCCTACAGGCGGCAGGCTCACGCACTTTGCGTCTCGCTGATCTCAGATATGGGCGGTGTCGTTGCCGGTTACCCGGGACTCGAAGCAATCCGCCAGCTCCCGAGCTTCGCGGATGCCATTGCATTTGTTCCAATTGGTCATGAGCTGGTTCCCACGATCGACTTGGTGTCGACACCAGGCATCGTTTATCTGGTGAATAGCGACTTGACTCAGCTTGAGAATGACTATCGCAAGTTGCGAGCAATGCGGATGGACCAGGTCTTCGAGTTAGTGATGCAGGATCGCGACTAATGCCAACTGATCCCAGGTTGACCGGAGCGAATCCAGCCCGCGCGGCGATGGTCGGCGTAAGCGACTTCGATGGCGTTCTGCGAGGCAAACACGTCTTAGGTGAAGATCTCTCGGATGGAGACAAAGTCGTCAAGTTCTCTGAAGCGGTGCTGGCGTGGGATTGTACGGACCGGGTCATTCCGGCCAGTTTTACGCAAAAGCCGCTATCAGCGTTCGGGGACGCTGACCTGCGTATTCTGTCAGGCACCGGCCGTTCGGTGTCTCATCTCGGCGATCAATATCTCTACCTCGCGGAGTTCACGGGCCCACATGAGAACATTTGCCCGCGCGGTGTTCTGCGCAGGGTCCTGCGAAGGGCTGCTGACCACGGATACGACTGCACTGTCGGGTTCGAGTTTGAATTTATGCTGTTTAAGGAGAACGCAGACACGATTGAAGAAAAGTCGTTCGGCGAATGGGCTCCTTTAACACGCGGCCCGTTCGGCTACTCGATTGCGCGTTCGGTCGCGCAACATGAGTTGTTCGATGAGATCTTGGCGCTTTGTGAGAAAGCTAGACTACCTCTCAGCGGACTACACTTTGAAACGGGACCTGGCGTGGTCGAAGCGTCACTTCGTCATTGTGATGCGCTGGAAGCTGCCGATCGAGCAACCATATTCAAGTCGATGATTAAAGCCTGGGCGCAAACGCGAGGCATGATGGCTACATTCATGGCCAAGGTTTCCGAGAAATGGCCCGGCCAGTCTGGCCATATTCACATCTCGATGTCCTCGGATAATCAGAATGCGTTTTATGACAGTGATGCGTGCGGCAACGTCTCGAAGCTTATGAGGCAATTCATCGCCGGACAACTAGAATACATGAATGAGTTCTGTGTGCTCGCTGCGCCGAACTTCAACAGTTACAAGAGATTGGTACCTGGCTGCTGGGCACCAATCTGTCCAAGCTGGGGAGTTGACAACCGCTCCTGCGCAATTCGCGCCATTCCGGGAGAGCCATCGGCCCATCGCCTGGAGTATAGGCTGCCTGGCGCAGACCTGAACCCATATCTCGCGCTCGCAAGTGCGATTGGTTCGGGAATATTGGGTGTCGAGACAGGTCCGGCACTGCCGGCTTCGATCGTCGGTGATGCAAGCGCGGAAATGTGTCGTTCGTCCGCGAGACTGCCTCAAAGCCTATCAGAGGCAACTTCTCGGTTTGCAGAGTCTGCAGCGGCAAGTGATGTCTTCGGAGAAAGGTTTGTTGAAGCTTTTTCTTGCTCGCGCCGTTGGGAGTGGGAAGCCGTTCAACACCGGGTCACCGACTTTGAACGTCGGAGATACTTCGAGATCATTTAGCTGAGCTGTTCGACAGTTCTGAACGTCATTCCTCTGGCCGGTGCCGGCCACACTATTGCGGCTGCCTGTTCCGCTGATGTTGGACTTCATACAGAGCAAATGTGCGTTACTCGTTAAGTGAGGACCTCGGGACGCTGAGGAGGTCCGCTGCTATCTGCTCTGTGGCAGCAACCGCGATTGCTCCGTTGGATACTAGATTATATCTAACGTCCGGTCCTTCTCGTAAGCTCTACATCGGCAAGCAGATGGTGGAGCCGTCAAGCATGCGCCCGGTTGGCAGGTATCCCTCGCAAGCCGTCGAGCGTGCGCGCGCTTGCCTGGGTTGGTCCCAAAGCGGCGAGACAAGCGCTGCGGTCCGTCAGCCAGAAACTCACTCCGGCTGAAGTGAGCGAGCTGAGTTCCTCGCCTCTTCATTGCCGACTTGGCTTGCCAGACCGGGAAGCGGACTGTAAGCGTAGCTCTGCGGCCCTTTTGATGATTGACGCTTGACATCTGTGAGCCGCGTGCCGCGACGCCGCGGCTTCCAAATTTGGACAATGCGCTGGCGGCGGCCTCGAGCATCCTCGGGGCGACGAGGTTGGGATCGAACTGTGCGGGCCCCAGAGGCGCATATTTTCATATTCCAGATGAGTAGGGTCGCCGCTGGCATCGAGGTATTCGGCATAGCCGGGCGCACCACCGACGTCCTCGAGCAGGAGGGATGTCCCTCTAACGTGGTGTCAAACCATTTTTCGAGTTTGATCACTTGGCCTCAGCTGTCACCGAAGTCATAGAGATAATGGATCGTCTTCGCGCCGGTCTCCAGAACGATATTGAAGGGCTGCGTCTTGCGATGCATCGATGGGCTGAGGGCCAAAATCTCCTCCGGGATCATGGATACCCCGACGTCCTTCGCCGGCCAGGAACTCGAAGAGATGGCTGTTCGCCCGGCCAAACGCCGCCTGAAGCGTCAGATGCAGCCGATCAAGGCGCAGCGTGAGCGGCACGACAAGGCATCGCGTCACCTCCGGTTTCACATCCTTGAGAGGCCACCTTGATCCGGACCGAGGTCGTGTTCAGGCCCATGCCGCCAGCCTCGGATTATGTGCATGCATCCTGTACATCGACGCTCAAGCCGTCCAAGGCAGCCAGGAGATGCTGTCCATTGATTGGAAACCACCTTGACAGCGCTTTCGATACGTCAGGCGATGAGTTCAGCATTGAAGATTGAGCGGTGGACGCCATTTTCTTTGGAGTAGCGCTTTCGCAGCGTTGATTGCCTCAAAGCAGTTTGGAAAGGCCGGCGGGGACCTGACAACGCTCTTGCCGATGTTTCTGCTGATACCATTCGGCGGTATCCTTCTCGTCTTCGGATATATGCACTGGGATACATGCAGCTCGAAATTATCTGCATAATCGTGAGATCGGTGGGAGCAATTTTAGTGGTGGAACCGATTCTCACGCTTTCTGCTGTTTCGAGACGGGCTAACGGTAGTTTGCCGATATCAGATTGGCGCTCGGTGTGCTTGGCACGCTCACTGCGCTCTTTTTATGAGCGTATTGTAAGTGCGCTCAACTGGGCAGCCTCCTCGGCGAGGGCCTATTCTGAAAAGGACTTGCGCAGCGTAGGTTCTGCTCACTCGAACGCGAGAAGAGGAGGTCGACTTGACGGAACGTTCCACATCGAGCCAGATCTACGCATTGTTGAATCCGAAACTCTTTGGTCGGACAATAGCATCTCCTCCCGGTTAATAAGAGCTTTGCTGCTGCCGAAAGCCTGACAATCGACCCTGCGGTTCGCCATGCTCGACGGCTTTCGGTATTCGGGAATGACTTTGGCAGGGCTATTTCTGGCAGCGCACATTTCCATACTGGTCACGGCGAGCCAGCGGAATGCGGACCGGCGCTACAATCGACTATCCCGCACCTTATGGGTCATCCCCTATTGCTGCCTCAGCACCACAACAGCTTCCATGAAATTGGAACTCGGACGGCGGGTTGTGCATTCGGAGAGCATCCTTCGTCAGCCAACCGTCAGCCAGGCGGCCTATCCAGGGACGCTGCGCATTGTTGACCGTATGGGAGATGGAACATGACGGGCATTGGCCGACCTGGCGAACCGCACGTTGGGGCTGCGGGAGCCGACACCACGTCGGTATCGAGCAGTGCGCATTCGGAGCCAAATGTCCCTGCGGAAGGCCACCGAGTTTTCAACTCTGTCGTGGAGCGGATGCGCTTAGCGTCTGAAGATAGAATGGCGGCGCTCGCGAGCCTGCCCTCAGGTTCGGGTGTGGCAGTCCCCATTTCCTCAAGCGGTGAGGGGATCAACGCAGCGAAACAAAATATGGACGGCCTGCTTGAGGAACTTGATGCTTGCCACAGTGCTGCCATGGGCGCTCAGAGCTCGTCTGAGGCGCAAGAGCTGATCGATCAGGTTGTCAAAGCAGGCGCAGCAGTTCTGGACTACTACGCGAGCCTGTCTCCAGATGTGGCGCGCAGCATTCTGTCCGAAGATCAGGCTCGCCGAGTTCGTGACCGGACTCTGGATGCGGGGAACGAATGCAACGCGCTGGCCGCACCGATTATCTACGCCTTGGAGCAGCGTAGGGAGAATGCGGGAAAGATACTCGAGCGGATGCGCCAATCCAATGCTCCGCCCGACCAGCTGATCCGAGCGGCTTCCAGTGTGGCGAAACACTATTTGGCCTGCACGGAGTGGTGGGAAAAGAAGGCATTGCGCTCTGAACGGATGCAGTCCGTCTGCGCAGCCACTGCCAGCTTGCCAAGTGCAACGGCCGAAATGCGACAGACCGAACAGGCGACACTAAGGCTGCATACCGGCTGGGCACTGAATACGAGGTGCGTGCATCTGCAATCGCAAGTCCTTCTCGCGCGGGTCATGATTGAGTCGCACGCGAGCACGCTCGACCCGGCCGTCAGGCAAATCCTCTTGGGTGAGAACGGTCGGGCACGTCTACTCGGAACCTTCATGGGCGATGTTGTTCCGGCATTCCTCTCAACGGGCGACGCTGTTCTGCACAGCAAAGGACAAGCCCTCGACGCAGAGCACTGCGCCGTTCTGGAAGGGGTCATGGAGCGGCTATCGGAATTTGCGTCGGCGTTGCCCAACATGGTTGCCGAGCTAAGGCATAAGGGAGCAAGTCCCGAGCTTCCGTTGGATCTGTTGGATCAGATCGTGGAAGGAGCGTGGGTCACTGCCCATGAGGTCATGCGCCTCCTAGCAGTGCAGCCGAAGACACCAGCCATCATCGCAGCGCCAACGGAGGCTGGCCTTGCGTTGCCGGCAGACGCCGCCGGCAAGGACCCGGCGGCCGAAGGCAGTCCAACGCGCAGGAAAGGGAAGGGCAAGCGGAGGCAGGCCGGAGGTGCGGGGAGTTCGGCTGCCGGGCAGCCCGAGCCGCAGCTCGCTAGGCCCGAATCCGACACGGCTCGAACCACCAAGGTTATTGTGCTCTCGGATCTGGGCACGAAGAAACTCGCGAGCGCGGAAGAGGCGCATACGAGAATGTCATCGTCGGCGAGGGAACACTTGGCAATATGGCAGGCTCCGCCATCGAAGGAGACACTGACGCGCCTGCTCGCGCGATTGGACGAACTCTTGCAATTCGATCTGCGCAGCGAGCAAAGAGCCATTTCGCAAGCGCGCCACATGAAGCCCGAAGATGCCGACCACGTCGTGGACATCGTGGTTGAGCGGCTGCAGAGCCAATCTGCGGAGATTGAGGCCTGTGTAGCCGCGCTGGACGAACCTCGCCGCCGCGGCCTACTCACGCCTATGCAACTGCCCGAAGTGCACGACAAAATAGTCCGCCTCAAGGCGATGTTGTCGGAGGTTCAGGGGCAGGCACATGCTTTGAAGGCGCGAAAGGCTTCGATCGAGATCGATTGCATGAAGACCTATGCGTTTCCCTCGCAGAAGTACCTCGAACGGTTGCAGGCGGCCGAGGAGTTGGCTCCCTTGGAGTCACCGCGCGCATTGAAGGGTGAGCCAGGAACGCTGTTCGAGATCAAGCTGCAGCCTACGCCACTGCGCAGTGGTACGGTGAATCCGATGTGGGTGCACATCCATACGAAGCGGCCGGTCTATGCGTGGCAGTTAACGACATTGGATGACGCCGAATTCGCCGCTTGCCACGTGAAATCCAACGAACAGCGCGGCTACAATCGCCTCTGGCAGAACGCTCGAGCTGCAACGGGTCACGAAGACGTCGTGATCCACCGCGGCAAGCTCACGCCTGCGTTCTGCAAGTCCTTGTTAGGTTCCGCTTTTAGCGGCTATCCAGGGTATCCTTTTGCCGGAACGGAGCGCGGGGCACGCAGGTGACTCGATACGAGACTAGTTAAGCGACTCGATAGAGCGCCGCTTGTGGTACGGCATCGGTCTTCTTCGCATCCGGATCCAGTGGCCGAATGAACCGCACTTTGGGCTCCAGGCGCCAACTCCTGAGCTAAGAAGCCGGATTGAGCTGTTGGAGAGGCGAGCGTTCGCCATTAGCAACTCCAGGAAGAGGCCCAAGAGTTCTCTGAACCGGGCGAGGATGCGGCGGAAGTTGTGGCCGACGGCTGAGAGGACGACATTGGCGGCGTCGCCGGCGCGGCCTTTGAGGTAGCAGCGGCCGAGGTGGCCTTCGGCCTTCATGTGCCCGATGATGGGCTCGATGGCAGAGTGACGGCGCAGCTCGCGCTTGATGACACCGAAGACGCTGCGCTTATGGCCGGAGATGAAGACGCGACGGGGATTTTGCGCGTGGCGGCCGCGGTACCCCTTGTCGACATAGGCCCGCTCGATCGGACAGCCGGTGAGCGTCTCGGTGCGCTCGATGGCGTCCCGCAGGGTGTGTGCCCATCATACGGATTGTCGTGCATTGCGCTCGCGTGCAGCACGAGCAGTCCGCCGGGAGCGGGGCGATTGTTGGTCACGACGGAGGCCTTCACGCCGAACTCGTAAGGCGCGGGGGCCTGGGCTTTGCCGATGCATTCCACCTCCGGAGCATGGAAGATGGGATGGTTGCCGTCCATCCCTGACGGCATCGCAATGTGCCATAAGGGTGGTTCACAGCCACTGAGCGCAAAGGACGGCAACCGTGACGAAAGATACGATGATCGGCGTGGATCTGGCAAAGAATGTTTTCCAACTCCATGGCGCGTCGATGACGGGGCACGTGAAGTTTCGCAAGAAGCTCTCGCGAGCTCAATTTCGCAAATTCATGGCTGAGCAGGCGCCTAGCGTAGTGGTGATGGAGGCTTGCGGCGGGGCCCATTGTTGGGCTCGGCAGATGATTAAGCTGGGACACGACGTGAAATTGATCTCGCCGCGCTACGTCAAGCCGTTCTTGAAGCGTCAGAAGAATGACGCGGCCGACGCCGAGGCGATCGTTGACGCGGCGCAGCGTCCGGAAATGCGTTTTGTCGAGATCAAGACCGAGGCTCAGCAGACGCGGGCGGTTCTGTTTCGAAACCGCGAGCAATTGGTCCGCCAGCGCACCGAATTGACGAATGCCTTGCGTGCGTATCTCTATGAATACGGCTACATCGCTCCGCAAGGAAACCCAGGCATGAGCAGATTCACGACTTAGACCAAGAGCAAAGTGATTTGCCGAAGCTCGTGCACGACCTCTGCCGCGATATGCTGCAGCAGATCGCTGAAAAGACCGCTCGGATCCAGGCCATGCTGGTGCGACTCAAGGAGCTAGCTACGAAGACCGAAACGGCAAAGCGCCTGCAGACGATGCCCGGCGTAGGCCCGATCACCGCGCTGGCGATCGAGGCCTTCGGGCCGCCGATGGAGACATTCAGATCCGGCCGGGATTTCGCCGCGTGGCTGGGACTTGTCCCACGGCAATATTCATCGGGTGGTAAGCAACGGCTTGGCCGGGCGTCGAAGGCCGGCCAACTGGACATACGTAAGCTCCTGATCATTGGCGCGATGTCCCGCCTGAGCTGGCTGGGACGAAAGTCCATAAGCGAGAAAACCTGGCTGGGCCGCATACTGCTCAAGAAGCCGCGTATGCTCGTGGCGGTCGCACTCGCGAACAAGATGGCACGCGCCATCTGGACGAAGAAGGAGAACTATCGAGATCCGGCGCTGGAGGCCACTGCATGACGATCAGTCCGCAGCGGGTCTCAATCTAACGCCGGTACGTTGGGGAGTGTGAGAAGACGACTACTTGCATGGGCAAAGGATCGAAAGATCTGGATCAGGAAAACCAGCTTTATTCCTGGAGCTTCGAGCTCGAATGGAAGATTTGGACTTGATCCGCAGATCACCATCCCGGCCGGCGGCATCTGAAGGGCCGCACATGAAGGCCTCACAGAAGCGCGCACTCGATCACATGCTTGCAAGTAAAAAATCTTCTTGCATCACGGACGGCAACCACAGAAGGAATAAAGCTTCCAGCCGCGCTGGCGCTGCTGCTGCGAATGAATCTGCGCGACCCAGCCGAGCGGAAGGGCGAAGGCCTCCTCCAGTGCCGGCTGGCCCTTGATGTTGCGGCGGATGTCGCGAATGATTGGGCCGAGCCTGCTACGCAGGATGCGCAACTGTCCCTGATGCCGCCTGAACTTGATCGTCGTTGATGGTTCGAGGACGGCCAGGGCGGGCTTCGTCAAGCAGGCCATCACAGCGGTCCTTCAAAAATCGGCGGCGCCATTTGCCACGGTGTGTTCGTGGAGGCCGAGTTCGGCAGCTACCGACTTGCTTGGCAAGCCATCCGCACACCGCAGGATCGCGCGGCAGCGCTCAGGTAGCGATCGGGCAACGCAATGACGACGAACCTGCCTCTCCAAGTACGCCCGCTCCTGCGGGCTAAGAACCAGCGGCGCGATCGGCCGGCCTCGCTCACCTGCATTCGCCACGAGCACTCTCCTCTATAGAGATTCGAGCTATCAACTAATGTGACGAACTTGCGTTCCAGATGACTAGCACGACTTTGGCAGAATGTGCTTTCGCCGCTGTTTTTCAAGGATTTGCTTTCGGCAATATGGGCAGTGCTGAGGTGGCGGCCGGAGGATGAGATCTACGATGGCGTGACGTACGGCTGGCATGGTTGGCTGGGGCGGAGGCCCGTTGATTCTTTTTTTTCCGCCCCGCGTATGCGAGGCGACGATGTTGCAGGAAGGCGTAGGCAATCATTGTCATCAAGGCGTGGCGATGAAGACCTTGCCATGATCGCCCTTCGAAGTGATCAAGTCCAAGCTCCTCCTTCAACTGCTGATGGGCCTGCTGCCAATCCACCGTGCCTTGATGGTGGCGGCCAGTGTGCGCAGATCCGTCGCCGCAGGGAGATTGGCGAGATAGTATTTCTTTTCCCCTGAGGCACGTTGCTCGCCAATGAGCCAGGCTTCGTCGCCTGGGAGATGCTGCTGACCTTTATCCCATATCCGCTGTGGAGGGCCGTCGGCGGTCCGGACGCGGAGAGCAGCAAATTGGGCTTTCAGTCGACCTTTCGTCCCGCTGCGCCAACTCACGGTTTTCCATTTGGCGCTGGCCAGCATTTGTTCTGCCGCAATCGATAAGATATCGGGCACGTGGTGCTTTCGTGGTTTCCCGCGGACTTTGGTAATCGGCCAAATGAGCTTCACATCGACCGGATACACCTTCAGGTGCCGAGGGATGCCAACAGCCCAGGCCAGCCCGCGCTCGGTTAGCCCTTGTCGAAACGGTGCGCTAAGTCCGTATCCTGCGTCCGCCAACACACATCCAAAGCGCACGTTTGGCTGCTATCGCGCGGTCAATTTCGGCCAAAGCAATTTCCGGCTTGGACCGTGGCGTTCGGTATTCGGCTGGCACGCGAGCGCGCTTCAAACGAGACATATTGCTTGTCCAACTGTCGGGCAGAAAGAGGCGCAACGCGACCATCACGGGCACTTCGCCGCGCGCAAGCGTCAAAGACACCAGCGTTTGGCAATTTGCTGTTTTGCCGAGAGCCGACGCGTATTGAGCCGCAACACCAACCGAGCGTTCGCCCTTCTTCGGCAGTGAGGTGTCATCAATAACCAGCACCGCATCCCTGCCGCCGACAAGTCGGTCCGCCTGATCGAGCAGCTCTGTCTCCAGCGGCGTCGGGTCCCAGACACCGTCCGCAATGAAATGGTGCAACTGGTCGTAGCTGCTCGTGGCAAGGCGGTCTGCCATCGGCTGAACGCTCTTGCGGTCGCCAGGACCGATCAATCCCGCAACATATAGAGGACACATCCGCTGCCGGGTCTTATGACCCAGCCGGTCCAAGAACGGCATCAGCCAGCGTTCGAGTTCGTCTTCCCATCCCGGCATGGTCAGCCCTCCAAGAGCCGACCACCCATGAATCATTGAAAAATTGATTCGGGAATCTTGAGGGTTCTGTGAGGTCGCGGGGCAAAGGCCAGCCTCGCGCTCTGTCGTAGCTGCGACCTCATAGAAGCCGGATTGAACGAAGCCGCGGAGTTGTGGGCGCTATGGGGATAGTGCAGCCAGTGCGGCTGCGGAGAAGGCGCGCCTGTGGTCGCCGCGCGTCGGCGAGACATTCAGCTGATACGAGCGGCCGCATTGATCTGGCCAGGGGCGCGATACCGCGATCGATTTGCTGTGCTGGGATGCGCGGCCGAACGAACGACGGGGTGATTGGTGACGAACGCGGCCACGGCGACATCGGATGTTGCCACCGAGAGGGTCATCCCGGAAGGGGTGGATGATGCAGGCGCTGGTCATGACGTATCACAACGAAGCGGATGGTCGCGTGCGCAGGCTCGCGGGACGACATCGACGCGCCGCATGGTGCCGCCGCAATGTGGGCAGACGGGGATCTCGCATTTGACGAGAGGATCGCCGCTGGCTTCCTGATCAGCCGGAGCGTTGCGGACAGCAAGGAGTTGACGGCAGAGGGCGATTTTATCGTTGCGTCCGCCATTGGCGAGGAGGCCATAGTGGTGGATGCGGTGGAAGCCGTCCGGCAGGGTGTGCAGGAGAAAGCGACGAATGAACTCACCGGCATCAAGCGTCATCACCTTGGCTTTGCGATTCTGCCGATAGTCCTTCCAGGAAAAGCTCACCTTGCCGTCGGCAAGCGAGATCAGCCGACTGTTGGCGATGGCGACGCGGTGCGTATAGCGGCCGAGATAAGCCAGCACCTGTTCGGGCCCGCCAAATGGTGGCTTGGCATAGACGACCCAGTTGGTCTGTCGAAGTTGATTAAGGCGCGCGGCGAATGCAGCGGGATCGGTGAGATGGGCGAGAGCGCCAAAGAAGCTCAGCTGGCCAGCCGCGTAGGCAGCTTGTAGCTCTTGCAGAAACAGGCGGCGGAACAGCCGGGAGAGGACGCGCACTGGCAGGAAGAAGCCGGGCCGGCAAGCGACCCAGCGTGTGCCGTCGAGCGAGGGTCCACCGCCCGGCACGACGCAGTGGATATGCGGATGGTGTTGCAGGGTCTGGCCCCATATGTGGAACGGCCCGCGTGGCAAGAGCTTTTTCAGCCGATTTCACACATTGGAACGGTGCGGTCATATGTCCGGCCTTTGCGCGCGGCGATGGCCGCTGGCCTCGATGAGATCCGCGGAACGAAGAGCTAAATCAGGTATGCGCGCTTGAGCGCATTAGGGCCAGCAGCTTCACTCGTCTCGGGATTTCGTCCCATGGGTTCATCGCCTGTTGTTGCACCTTGCCCTCCGCCGGCCTGCGCCGGTCAGATCGTTTTGGCGGTCATTCGTCCATCAGACGTCGACCGCGGTAACGGCGGGACGCCGATAAGTTCCGCCCTTGTTTAGAAGAGCCCAGATGATCCGCGCCGTCTTGTTGGCCTGCGCAACCGCTGCAACCTTGAACGGCGGTCTGGCGAGCAGCGCTTTCAGCCGCGGTTGCGCCCGAGCGTCGTTTCGGGCGACCCGCAAGACGGCTGTTGCCCCGACGACGAGGAGAGTGCGGAGTTCCGGATTTCCCATCTTCGATATTCGTCCCAGCCGCTCTTTGCCTCCGCTTGAATGAGACCGCGGCGTCAATCCCAGCCAGGCGGCAAAGTGGCGAGCCGACTTGAAACCGCCGGGATCCGGCACAAGCGCCTTGATGGTCGCCGCAGTAATGGCACCGACGCCAGTGATCGTCGTCAACCGACGCATGTCCTCGTCGTGCTTGGCCTCCATGACGATTGCGCGCTCAAGCCTGTCGATCTGGTCGGCTGAAGCTTCAATTTGATCGGCAATAGCCCTCAGGGCGAAGCGCGCCGCTATTGGCACGCGAGCATCTGTCTCGTCCCGCACGATCGCGACCAGCGCCTCAACCTTTGCCAGGCCGGCGGTGGCGATGATGCCCAGTTCTGCTAGGTGCGCGCGCAACGCGTTGACCGCCTGCGTTCGCTGCCGCACTAGAAGAGCGCGGGTCTTGAGCACCATCGCGGCAGCCTGTTGCTCGGCCGTCTTAATCGGCACGAAGCGCATGGTCTTTCGGGTCACCGCTTCGCTGATGGCCTCCGCGTCCGCCGCATCCGTTTTGCCGTGCTTGACGAAGGGTTTGACATAAGCCGGCGGAATGAGCCGCACCTCATGACCGAGAGCTGCGATCTCGCGTGCCCAATAGTGGGCGCTACCGCATGCTTCCATCCCCACCAGGCATGCTGGCAGCTTCTCAAAGAAACGCAGAACTTCGCTGCGCCGCAGTTTCCGGTTGAACACGGGTGAGCCCTTGGCATCCGCCCCGTGAACCTGGAATACGTGCTTGGCCAGATCCAGTCCGATGGTGATAACCTGTTTCACGGAACGGTCCCTCCTTTGTGGCGTTCGAACAACGACCACGTTCTAGCACTTTGATGCTGATGGAGCGGGCCGTTCCACCACATCAGGTATGGAGGACGGCAGTCACGCCGAGCTGAGCGCCGAGATGCTTGGGATCGGCCGCGATGGTGGCGAGCGTCTCGGCCGCGCAGCGGAACAGGATGGGCATAGACGACAGCCTTGTTCTGGAAGGCGATCTCGCCGGCGGACGCCGGCATGGTGAAGACGACGTGGAAATACGGTACGGGAAGGAGTTCAGCTTGCCGTTCGGTGAGCCATTGCGCGCGCGCCGCGCCCTGGCACTTCGGGCAATGCCGATTGCGGCAGGAGTTATAGGCGATGCGTGTGGCGCCGCAGTCATCGCACTGCTCGACGTGGCCGCCGAGCACAGCCGTCCGGCAGGCCGTAATCGCGCCCATGACGCGCCGCTCGATGCGGCCCAGATGCTCGGCACGGGCTTGCCGAAACGCTTCGCCGTGGCGGCGGAAGATATCCGCCACTTCCAGAACCGGAGCCATGGCGCCCGCTCAGCCGGGCGGCACGACCTCCAGGTGGAGCCGGTCCAGCGGACTTGGCGTATTGCTGATGGTCTTGGTGGCGACCTGGGTATAGCGCGCCGTGCTGGCCAGGCTGGCATGGCCGAGCAGCACCTGGATGATGCGCACGTCGGCCCCGTTCTCCAGGAGATGGGTCGCGAATGTGTGCCGCAACGTGTGCACCGTCACCGACTTGCTCAAGCCGGCCGCCGCACAAGCTGAACGGCAGGCGGCGTGTAGCACGTTCGGGACGAGCGGACGCTCGTCGTCGCGGCCGGGAAACAACCATCGCTTTGGCCGAGTGAGCCGCCAATACGTCCGCAGAATCCTCAAAAGCTGCGGCGAGAGCATAACGTAACGGTCCTTGCCGCCCTTGCCGTGCTCGACCCGGATCAGCATCCGTTGGCTGTCGATGTCGACAACCTTCAAGAGGACCACTTCCGATACGCGCAGTCCGGCGGCATAGACCGTGGTCAGCGCGGTACGGCTCTTCAGGCTCGGGATTGCTTCCAGGAAGCGCACGACCTCGTCGGCGCTCAGCACGACCGGAAGTTTGCGCGGTTGCGTGCATAGGCGATGCGCTCCGGAACGGTGTCATGACCAAGCGTCACACCGTAGAAAAACCGCAGTGCGCAGACGATCTGGTTCAGCGCCGGCCAGGACATCCCCGTCGCAACCAGATGAACCTGGAAGGCACGGATATCCTCCAGGTCGAGGCGGTCGGGAGAGCGACCGAAATATCGGCTCAACTTCGCTACGGCGTTGAGGTAGGATTGCTGCGTCGCCGGTGACAGATTGCGGACCGTCATGTCCTCGATCATGCGGCGGCGAAGTGGGCTGATCTCAGCCATCGGAAAACCTCCTGTCTGAAGGGTTGGGCTTCGAAAACCCGCAATCCTCTCAGACAGGAGGCAATCCTTGCTATGCCTCCCTACATGCCGCGACAGCGGCTTCGTCCAATCCTCTAAAGCGCGGCAAAATCAACAATCTGCCAAAGTAGTGCTAGGGTGAGAACTCATTAATTTTTCTGCTGTGACAATACGATACTGATTCTCTTTGGGGAAGGATTGGGATCGTGATCGTTTTGCTGAGCGACGAGCAGTAGCAGCGGATCGAACCTCATCTGCAAACCGAAGTGCGCGGTTTCGAGCGGCAAGACGATCGCCGCATTATCAGCGGCATCATACTCGTGCTGAAAAGCGGCTGCCGTTGTCCGATTGTCCCGACGCCTACGGACCTCCTACGACGATCTATAATCGCTTCGCCCGGTGGGCGCGGCGCGGCATATGGGAAAACCTGTTCCGGGAGCTTGCCGGCAACGGTCGATCGACGGACACCCAGATGATCGACTCTACGCACGTCAAAGCGCATCGCTCGGCAGCGGGCGGAAAAGGGGGGCAGAAGCAGGCTGTTGGTCGCTCGCGCGGAGGGGCAACACGAAGATACACGCACTCGCAGATGCTAAGGGGCGCCTGATCGCCATTCTGTTGACTGGAGGCGAAGCGCTCGACTGTCCGATCGCAGAGCGCCTGATCCGCAGGGTCAAGCGGCCGAAACGGATGCTCGGTGACAAAGCCTATGATAGCGCCGAATTGCGTGAACAACTCGATGAGCGCGGAACCAAGCCGGTTATTCCAAACCGCAGCAATCGCAATCAACCGTACGGCTTCTCAAAGCGTTTCAGCCTGCTCCGGGCTCCTCTGTGTTTGGCCGAGGCAAACATTTGGGCGATGTAGCCACGCGATTTCAAAAGATTCTCTGTCGCCGCACGGACTGAGGCGTCGTCGTCAACGACGGAAATCAAAGGCGTGGACAAGACGAGCCCTCCTGGAGCGGAAATAGCGGCTGCAAGCATTAGCCACCTTGCGCGAAAAGTGGGCTCGACTGATGAAATTGTAAAATCAT
>NZ_JBWJZE010000034.1:0-31731 GCF_056429085.1 Bradyrhizobium sp. CFUWI | reverse complement strand
CCTCGACCGCGATGGCCATTACGGAATCTTCTTTGCCAGCTGGCAGGTCGCATCAATCGACTTGACCAACGGCCAACCTGTCAGTGATGTGTCCGAACAGGTGTCAGCCATGTCCCCGGACTAAACAGAAGGCGGGCGATCCAGTCTTCCAACGCGATTGCGGGTCAACCGATAGGCCGCGGCGTACTGGGTGCCCCGCCTTCGCGGGGCATGACACCAGTGTATGGGGCGGGCGCCGCGACCTGAGCTCCTACTTCTTCACCTTGCTCGCATCCATTTTGACGCCGGGATCCAGCATCTTGGTCGTGAACGCCGTGGTCACGTCGAACGGCTTCTCCATGCCGAGATAGGTCTGGACCAACTCGTAGTCCTTCTTCATCCGCTCGCCGTCGATCCAGCCAAGACCCTTGGTGGTCGTGAACTCGTCCGTCATCAGGAACTTGATGCGCTCCCACTGGCGCTCCTGGTTGGCGCGGTCGAGCCCCGAGACCTGCTCGAGCAGCGCGTTCAGGCACGGGGCCACGTCGGCGACGCAGGCCGCGAAGGCTTTCTGCGTGACGCGCACGAAGTCTTCGACGACCTTCGGGTTCTTCTGCAAGTAGGCGCCGTTGACGATCACCGAATTGCCGTAGGGGTTGAGCCCGATGTCCTTCCAATTGACGTAGCCGAGATCGGGACCGAACTCGATGACCTTCAGGTCGTGCTCGTTGTAGAAGTCGCTGATGATATCGACGGTGTGGCTCTTCAGCGCCGCGATCTTGGCGGTCGGCCCGACATTGACGAAGCCGACGGAGTCGGGCGCAAGCCCTGCCGCCTTGGCGAAGGCCGGCCACATCACACGCGAGGCGTCGCCGGGCGGATTGCCGATCTTGTGCCCGGCGAAATCCTTCACCCCGTTCACGCCATAGCTCTTCAGCCAGTAGAAGGTCTGGCCGGTATTGGCATAGACGCTCATCACCGCAACCGTGTCGGCGCCCTTGCTCTTGGCCACCAGCATGGTGGCGAGATCGGCGACACCGAAGGGCGACCCGCCGGAGCCGACCTTGGCCGCGGAGACGCCGGAGCCCTTGCCGGTCTCGATGGTGAGATCGATGCCCGCCTTCTCGTACCAGCCCTGCGCCCTGGCGTAATAATACGGCGAGTGGTCGGCCGTCGGCGTCCAGTTCAGGATCAGATTGACGGCCTCTCCCGCATGCACGGGCATCGCCGTCGCACCGAGCGCCAGAGCCAACACCAGGGCCGAGCCCGCCGCCTGCAAACGCTTCATCGCATCCCTCCTCGTGCCAGCGACCCGGCTTGTCGCTCTCCCCTTGTGAGGATACCAATGCAACAAGCCCGCCCTCCACTTGTCAACTGTTTGGTTGGAAATGCCCGCAAAACGATCTGGCGACACCGTGCCGCAGCGCCGCGACCCCGTCGCCACCCGCAACAAGCTGCTGACCGCGGCGCGCCAGGAATTCGCCCGGCACGGCTTTGCGGGCGCCCGCGTCGACGAGATCGCCGAGCGCGCCGGCGTCAACAAGCAGCTCGTCTACCACTATTTCGGCGACAAGGACGCGCTCTACCTCGCCGTGCTGGAATGGGTCTATGAGGACATCCGCGAGCAGGAGCGCAGGCTCAATCTCGAAGGCCTGCCGCCGGAGAAGGCGATCCGCAAGCTGATCGAGGCCTCGTTCGACCATCTGGCCGCAAACCCCGATTTCATCGTGCTTCTGAACGACGAGAACCGCGGCGGCGCCCGCCACGTCCGCGGCTCGACGCGGCTGGAAGCGATGCATTCCCCCCTCGTCAAAAGCGTCTCCCACATCCTGAACGAGGGGGTGCGCGCGGGCGTGTTCCGCAAGGGGATCGATCCGGTCCAGCTCTACATCTCCATTGCGGGCCTGTCCTATTTCTTCTTCTCCAACACGCCGACGCTGTCGGCGATCTTCGGCAAGGACCTGTCGAGCCGCGCCCAGCGGCGCGCCCGCCGCCGCCACGTCGCCGACCTGGTGCTCCAGTCGCTCCGCCCCTAATCAACCAACTGGTTGAAACTTCCCTCGAGTCCGGCTAGGCTCGCGACCGCGGCAGGGTGACTGTCGGCAACAGGGAGCATGCGGTGGCAGGAGACGGAGCACGCACCTCGCACAGCTTTGCGATCATCCTGATCGCGCATCTCGCCGTGCTCGTGCTGTGGCAGGCCGCGGTCGATGCCTTCCAGGTCCCGAAATTCATCCTGCCCTCGCCGCTTGCGACGATCCAGACGTTGGGGACCACGGGCTATGCCTGGGGCGCCAACACGCTGGTGACGGCGATCGAGATCCTCGGCGGCTTCGCGCTCGGCGCCTTCGTCGGCGTCGCGCTCGCGGTGATCTTCAGCTGGGCGCCGCTGCTGAGCCTGGTGCTGCTGCCCCTGTTCGTGACGCTGAACATGATTCCGAAAGTCGCGCTCGGCCCGCTCTTCATCGTCTGGTTCTCCTACGGCATCGTGCCGAACATCCTGATCGCTTTCAGCATCTGCTTCTTCCCGATCCTGCTCACCACCGCGCGCGGCCTGCGCGAGGTCGAGCCGGACCTGCTCGATCTCGTCAAATCGCTGCGCGGATCGCGCTGGACGCTGTTCCGCAAGATCCAGCTGCCGGGATCGCTGCCCTACATCTTCTCCGGCATGAAGGTCGGCGCAATCCTCGCGGTCGCCGGCGCCATCGTCGGCGAGTTCATCGCCTCCGAGCGCGGGCTCGGCTACCTCATGATCCAGGTGCAGTCCTCGCTCGACACGCCCGCGATGGTGATGGCGGTCGTGCTGCTGACGCTGCTTGGCGTCGCTCTCTACAGCCTGGTCCTCGCCCTCGAACGCATGTTCGTGGTCGGCGACGCCAGGCAGACCTGAAGACCAAGGACGACGAATCCATGCTGCTCACCCGCCAGACGCTGCCGAAGACCATCCCTGACATCGCTGCGCTCGACGACCTCATGTGCCGGCCGAGCCAAGCCCTGATCGACGACCTCAAGAAGGTCGAGGGTGACATCATGATCCTCGGCGTCGCCGGCAAGATGGGCCCAACGCTGGCAGGACTTGCGAAGGCCGCCGCGCCGGATCGCCGTGTCATCGGAGTCGCCCGCTTCAGCGACGCCGGCGTGAAGGACTGGCTGCACGCGCGCGGCGTCGAGACGATCAATTGCGACCTCATGGACGAGAAGGCTATTCAGGTCCTGCCGAAAGCGCCGAACATCGTCTTCATGGCCGGTCGCAAGTTCGGCGCCGAGGGCGATCTGTCGCTGACCTGGGCGATGAACGCGCACGTCCCGGCGCTGGTCGCGCAGGCTTTCCCCTCCTCGCGCATCGTGGCGTTCTCGACCGGCTGCATCTATCCGTTCGTCCCCGTCGACGGCAAAGGCTCGAGCGAGGACATGGCGCCGAACCCGCCCGGCGAATACGCCCAGTCCTGCGTCGGCCGCGAGCGCATGTTCGAATATTTCTCGCGCAAGTTCGGCACGCCGGGGCGCCTTTTCCGCCTCAACTACGCGATCGACATGCGCTATGGCGTGCTGCACGACATCGCGACGAAAGTGCTGACGGGCACGCCGATCGACGTCAGCCTCGGCCATGTCAACTTCATCTGGCAGGGCGATGCGTCGTCCCAGGCGCTGCGCTGCCTGGCGCATTGCACGACGCCGACCTCGCCGATCAACGTCAGCGGCCACGAGATCCTCGCGGTGCGCGATCTCGCGGCGAAGTTCGGCGCACGGTTCGGCCGCGCGCCGGTGCTGACGGGCAAGGAGGAGCCGACGGCGTGGCTGACCGACACGTCGAAGGCGGTCGAGCTGTTCGGCCTGCCCGTCGTTGACACCGAGCAACTGATCGCCTGGACCGCGGATTGGGTCTCTCGCGCCATGCCGAGCCTCGGCAAGCCCACCAAATACGAGGTGCGCGATGGTCGCTACTGACGGTCCGCGCATCGTCCGGCTCGGCGTCGAGGACGCCGCGGCTGGCCTTGTGCTCTCGACCGAAGCGCACTGGAACCAGACGATCGAAGACTGGCGCTTCTTCTTGAGCGAAGGCTTTGTGTTCGGCATCCGCGACGGCGCACGGCTGGTCGCGACTGCGGCCCTGTTGCCCTATTCCGGCAACAATGCGTGGATCAGCATGGTGCTGGTGACGGAAAGCCACCGCCGCCTCGGTCTTGCCACGCAGCTCGTCGATGCCTGCCTCGCGGCGGCGCGCAAGAACGGGCTGACGTGCTGGCTCGATGCGACGCCCGACGGCGCCCGGGTCTATGGCCCGCTCGGGTTCACTCCGACCTCGCAGTTGCGCCGGCTGAAGCTGGTGAAATCCACGTCCGCGTCCGGGCAAGCGCCGTCAACCGCAACGCTCGACGCGCTTTGCGATCGGGACCGGCGCGCGACCGGCCTCGACCGCACCGCCCTGCTCTCCGCCTTCGCGCGACGGCCTGGCTCGCGCATCGTCACCGCGAACGGCGCCATCGCGCTGGTGCGGGACGGCCGAGCCGCGCGCCATATCGGCCCGTTGTTCGCCGATCACACCGCAGCCGCGCTGACCCTGGTCGACGCGATCGCGCAGTCGCAGGACGGACCGCTCCTGCTCGACGCCGTCGCGTCGCAAGGGACGTTCCTGGACGGATTGACGGCGGCCGGCTGGATCATCGAACGCCCCTTCCAGCGCATGCGTCTCGGCCCCGCCACCGCCATGGCCGAGGAAATGCCATTCGCCGTCGCCGGCCCCGAATTCGGATAGGACATCATGCACCACAGCCAGATCAACCGCGACGTCCGCAAGCTGATCGCCGACGGCACCGTGCTGCCGGCGCATCCGCTCGCGCTCACCGCCGGGCGACAGCTCGACAAGACGCATCAGCGTGCGCTGACGCGCTACTACATCGATGCCGGCTCGGGCGGCCTTGCCGTCGGTGTGCACACCACCCAGTTCGCGATCCGAGATGTCGGCCTCTACCGCCCCGTGCTCGAGCTCGCCGCCGAGACCGCGGCGAACTGGACCAAGCGTCCGCTGGCGATGGTCGCGGGCCTCGCGGGTCCGACAACGCAGGCGGTCACCGAGGCCCGCTCCGCGCGCGACATCGGCTATCACGCCGGCCTGCTCAGCCTCGCCGCGATGAAGGGCGCCTCCGAGGACGAGATCATCGCGCACTGCACGGCGGTCGCCGGCGAGATCCCGCTGGTCGGCTTCTATCTCCAGCCGGCCGTGGGCGGCCTCGTCCTGTCGAGCCGGTTCTGGCAGCGCTTTGCCTCGATCGACAATGTCATCGCAATCAAGATCGCGCCGTTCAACCGCTATCGGACGCTCGACGTGCTGCGCGGCGTCGCGGCCGCAGGCGCGCTCGACCGCGTCGCACTCTACACCGGCAACGACGATCACATCCTGCTCGATCTCGCCTTGCCCTTCGACCTGCGCGACAAGGGCGTCACCACCCGCACTTACTTTAAGGGCGGCCTGCTCGGCCACTGGTCGGTGTGGACCGCGAGCGCGATCAAGCAGTTCGAGCGCTGCAAGGCGGCACGGCACAAGGACAGCGTGCCTGCCGACCTGCTCGCGCTCGATGCCCGCGTCACCGACTGCAACAGCGCCTTCTTCGATGTCGCCAACAATTTTCACGGCTGCATCGCCGGCTGCCACGAGGTCCTGCGCCGCCAGGGCCTGATGCAGGGCCTGTGGTGCCTCGATCCGAACGAAGGCCTCAGCCCCGGCCAGAAGGAGGAGATCGACCGCGTCACGCGCGAGCACGCCGACCTCAGCGACGATGCCTTCGTCGCCGCGAACCTGAACAAATGGCTGGCATGAGCGCGGACCCCTTCATCAGCCTGCGGGGCGTCCGCAAGGTCTATCGCAGCGGCAGCGCCGAATTCCTGGCGGTGTCCGACGTCACCATGGACGTGCAGGAAGGCGAGCTCGTCTCGCTGGTCGGCCCGTCCGGCTGCGGCAAGACCACGGTGATGAAGATCCTGGCCGGCCTGCACGGCGCCGACGGCGGCACGGTGAGCATCGGCAATGCCGACAGCCCGTTCGATCCGACCCGTGACATCGGCATGGTGTTCCAGCAGGCGCTGCTGCTGAAATGGCGGACGATCCTGGACAACGTGCTGTTGCCGGCCGAGATCGTCGGGCTGCCGATGAAGGCCGCGCGCGAGCGGGCGCGCGATCTGCTCAACCTGGTCGGGCTCGCCGGCTACGAGCAGAAGTATCCGCAGCAGCTGTCCGGCGGCATGCAGCAGCGCACCGCCATCGCGCGCGCCTTCATCCACGATCCCAAGCTGATCCTGATGGACGAGCCGTTCGGCGCGCTGGATGCGCTGACGCGCGAGCAGATGAACCTGGAGATGCTGCGGATCTGGCGCGAGAGCGGCAAGACCATCATCTTCGTCACGCATTCGATCCAGGAGGCCGTGTTCCTGTCCTCGCACTGCGCCGTGCTGACGGCTGGACCTGCGAAGATGGCCGACTATTTCCCGATCGACCTGCCCTTCCCGCGCGACCTTCCGCTGAAGACGACGGATGCGTTCGGCGCCTATGCGCGAAGGATCTATGCGAAGCTGGGGTTGGCGACGGCGTAGTTCGCCAAACGAAAATTCTCGTGGAGCCGTAGGGTGGGCAAAGCGAAGCGTGCCCACCCTTGCTAATGAAGCGAGAGAACGTGGGCACGGCGCGAGTGCGCCTTTGCCCACTCTACAAGCGCGGCGCAATCGCGGCACCGCGCTCCACCTCACGCTCAGCTCTTGTTGCGCATCTTGCTGAGCAGGTAATTGTCGTAGAAGTTTTCCGCGATCTGCGTATAGAACAGCAGCTCCTTCATATACGCGTCGTGGCTTTCCTTGGTCCGCTTGAACAGGTCGCTCTTGGCGGCGAGCTCGTTCAGATGGTCCTGGGTCGCGTTGTAGCAGGCCTCCAGCACCGGTTGCGGGAATGCCTTCAGCTCGGTACCGCTCGCGATCAGCCGCTTCAGCGCAGCCGGATTCACGCTATCGTATTTCTCGAGCATCCAGGCACCGGCCGCCGCGCCCGCCTGGTTGACGATCGCCTGATATTGCTTGGGCAGCGAATTCCACTTCTCGTCGTTGACGATCATGTGCAGCATGGCGCCGCCTTCCCACCAGCCGGGGAAGTAATAATATTTGGCGACCTTGTAGAAGCCGAGCTTCTCGTCGTCATAGGGACCGACGAACTCGACCGCGTCGATCGTGCCCTTCTCCAGCGCCGGATAGATATCGCCGCCCGCGATCTGCTGCGGGACGACCCCGAGCTTTGCCAGCACGTGGCCGCCCATGCCGGCGATGCGGAATTTGAGACCCTTGAGGTCGTCGACGGTCTTGATCTCCTTGCGGAACCAGCCGCCCATCTGGGTGCCGGAATTGCCGCAGAGGATGGCATGCGCCTTGAAAGGCTTGAGCGCCTCGTTGGTGAGGTCGGCGCCGCCGCCGAAGTGCCACCACGACTCCTGATGGCGATGGTTCATGCCGAAGGGCGCGCCGGTGGCATAGGCCAGAGCGGGCTCCTTGCCGATGTAGAAATAGAGCGGGGTCTGCGCCATTTCCACCGAGGCGGTGCTGACGGCATCGAGCGCCTGCAAGCCCGGAACGATCTCGCCTGCGCCAAAGGTCTGGATCTGGAATTTGTTGTCGGTGGCCTCCGCAACGTATTTCGCGAAGGTCTGCGCCGTGCCGTAGATGGTATCGAGCGACTTCGGGAAGCTCGAGGTCAGGCGCCATTTGATCTCCGGCGCGCTCTGCGCGATCGCAGGTGCAGCAACCAGCGTCGTGGCGCCGGCAACCGCGCCGCCCTTAAGGAATGTACGGCGTTTCATGATGGGCTCTCCTGAAAGTAAGTTTCGAACATGCGGGCTTGCGGCAACGGTCGTCGCGGATCGTTTGCCCGTTCCTGCAGCGCAGTTCAAGCTGTGCGGATAAGGCCCGTAGGCGCTCAGAGCAACTTCGCGCTGACGAACAGCGCGCGCACGGCGTTGGTCGCCTGCACCGCCAGCATCGCATTACCGGCAGCGCCTTCCAGGGCCGCGACGGCGTCCTCGTGCAGGGAGCGGAATTCCATCCACTCGACCGACTTGAAGTTGGTGAGGAATTGATAGGCCTGGCCGACAGTCGCGATCGCCAGCGTATCGCCGTTCAGCTTGATCTTGAACGTCGTACGCAGCGGGGTCTCGGAACTTGATGGATCACTCATGGGCTGCTTCTGGACGATGACGGCTTAACGAAGGGGAAACGGCAGCCCTGCCGTAGCGGGCAAGAATATCAGGAGTCGGTGCTCGCGCGCCGCGAGGCGGTCGTCGCCCCGCTCAGGCTCGGCACCACGACCAGGCGGTTGAACTCGCCATTGTCGTAAGCTTTGAGGAAACGATCATAGTCCTTGATCGAGACGCAGCCGTTGGAATCGCCACGCGGCCCCAGCAGGTAGCTATGGGTGAGAAGGCCGACGCGGCCGAGCGCGCTGGTGCCCTCGGTCGGCGTCAAGCGCAGCGCGCGGATGCCGTGGAACAGCTTCTCGCGCGGCTTCAGATCGTAGATCGCGGGCGGGGTCGCGCCGACCATGCGCTGATCGACATGATCGGGGTCGTCCATCAGCGCGCCCATGCCGGAATGGGCTTCCAGTACGACGCCGCTCGGCAGATAAAGCGCCTTGGCCTTGATGTCATAGACTGCGGTCCGCGAATCGTAGCCGAGGGCGGCGAGATCCGGTGCCTTGCTGAACAGGCCGTCGCTGGGCGTCAGCGACGCCAGCCTGATCTTGTCGGTGAATTTCTCGAAGAAGTTGCGGTTGTCGACCCTGGGATTGGTGGTGTCGGCATAGGCCTGGCTGGAGGCGATCTGGGCGGAGAGGTCAGCCTGAACCGGGCGCGAGCGGGGCATCGGGATGGCGTCGGCGCGCTGCGAGGACCTGGTCTCCTCGGTCATGAACCGGTCGTCGTCGGTCAGGGTCGAACGCCAATCGCTGCCCTGGAGCTTCTGCGCCAGCATCGCCTTGGCGTCGAGGAGCTTGAGCTGGACCGCACCCACGGCGGAACGCTCCAGCGTCCGCAGGCCGAAATCCCGGGCCGGCGCATTGCCGGACGCCGAAGCGAAGCGGTCCTCAAAAGAAGGGGTATTGGCCGGCGGCAAGGCGGCGGAAACCAGCGCGCTGGACTGGCTCAAGCTCGAAACCCCGATGTCCGCGACCCAGGCGGCGGTGCCCAGCGCCAGCGCGACGGCAGCCAGAGACAGCAAAACGCGCTCCGCCCGCCCAATACGGCGGCGCGGCAACAGCCTCTCGGCGCGTGCGCGGTCGGAAACCATCAGATCCCCAAGTCGATCCCCCGGGGGGCCCAACCCCCGCCCGGAGACTCTATACCAGCTACCACATTGGGAGCCAAAAGTTAGGCATAATCGCGGCCGGCAAGGGCCTGACAAGGCATCCCCGGGGTATCCAATGACCGATCCTTTCGATCTCGAGCGCTTCGTCAGGGCCCAGGACCCGGTTTTTCGCGCCGTCGAGGGGGAGCTGGCCCGGGGCCGGAAGCAGACTCACTGGATGTGGTTCGTCTTCCCGCAAATCACCGGTCTCGGCTTCAGCGCCATGTCGCAGCGCTACGCCATCGGCTCCCGCGCCGAGGCGAAGGCCTATCTCGCCCATCCCGTGCTCGGGGCGCGCCTGATCGAATGCACCGGGCTCGTGCTCGCCGTCCAGGGACGGAGCATCAACGCGATCCTTGGCGCGCCGGACGACGCCAAATTCCGCTCGTCGATGACGCTGTTCGGCGCGGTGTCCAATGAGCCCATTTTCGGCGCGGCGCTCGCCCGCTATTTCGCAGGCGAGCGCGACGTCGCGACGCTGGAGATCCTGTCGAAGCTGGATCGGCAGGCCTAGCCTCCGATCGACGCCCCTGGGGGCAGCGGCAAAGAGCGTAAACCCGAGATTAACGCCGGCAAACTATCGTCCGGGCAAAATAATTCGCCGTTATTTGCCGGACAGATCATGAAAATCGGTACGCTCCTGACGACCGCCATTGTTTCGCTCTCGACCGTGGGCGGCGGCCTCGCCGTCTACGTCGCGGTGACCAAGTACCAGACGATGGAGCGCATCACCGAGGCGCAAGGCCGGCTGGCGATCGTGCGCGCCGTCAGCGACATCCCGCGCTACCTCAATCCCGAGCGCGGCTTTTCCACCAACATCCTTTATGGGCCCGCCAGCATCGACCCGGCGCTGCTCGCCGAGCAGGGCAAGCTGCGCAAGCAGACCGACGGCGCCCGCGACAAGATGAACGGACTGCGCAAGGAGCTGCCCGGCTCGTTCGACGACGGCGCTGCCATCGGCAGCAATATCGACGGCATCAATGCGAAATTCACCGCGCTGCGCGAGGCCATCGACAAGGCGCTCACCGGACCGGCCGAGGCGCGCAAGGACGCGGCCAAGAAGATCGTCGCCGACAACGCCGTGCTCAACAGCGGCGTGACCGCGCTGCTCAACGAACAGGTCCGCCGCATGGCGATCCTCAACGGCGACGCCTACCGCCAGGCCAGCTACGCCAACATCGCGATGACGCTGCGCGACGTCGGCGGCTTCAACTCCAGCCTGCACAAGAATCTCGTCGGCGGCAAGAAGCCGGCGACCGACGCCGAGAAGGCCGACATCGCCCGATCGCAGGGCCGCAACGACCAGCTCGTGATGGCGTTACAGGAACTGCGCGGCAATCCGGCGACGCCGGCGAACGTCGCCGCCGCGCTCGAGAAATTCAATGCGATCTATGTCGAGGAGTTCGGCCGCGAGCTCAAGCTGGTCAAGGACGGTGCGGTCAGCGGCAAGTACGAACACGACATGGAGACCTATTACGCCGCTACGCAGCGTGGCCTCGGCACCATCATCGAGGTCCGCGACGCGTTCTATGACAATGCCGAGCAGATCCTCGCCGGCGCCTCCTCCGCCGCGCGCACCAGCTTCACCGTCGCGCTTGCAGGCCTTGTCGCCGTGTTGGTCGCGAGCGTCGGCCTCATCGTGATGGTCCGCCGCCGCGTCTGCGCTCCGATCGTCAACCTGACGACGCGGATGTCGCGCCTTGCCGAGGGCGAGGTCGCAGACAGCATTCCCGGCGCCGAGCGCTCCGACGAGATCGGGGCGATGGCTGCGGCCGTTCAGGTCTTCAAGGACAACATGATCCGGGCCGACCGGCTCGCGGCCGAGAAGCAGGCCGAGAACGACGGCAAGATGCGCCGCGCCCAGGCACTCGACGAGCTCACCCGCGCCTTCGAGGCCAAGGTTACCGAGCTCGTCGGCGGCCTGTCCCGGGCCTCCGCGACCATGGAAAGCACCGCGCAGTCGATGACATCGACGGCGGCCCAGACCAACAGCCAGGCCGCGGTCGTCGCCGCCGCCTCCGAGCAGACCTCGACCAACGTGCAGACGGTCGCCAGCGCCACCGAAGAGCTGACCTCCTCGATCTCCGAGATCGGCCGCCAGGTCGCACAAAGCACCGAGATCGCGGCCCGCGCCGTCGACAACGCCCGCCGCACCGGCGACACCGCACGCACGCTGGCCGAGGGTGCGCAGAAGATCGGCGACGTCGTCACGCTGATCCAGAGCATCGCCGAGCAGACCAATCTTCTCGCTCTCAACGCCACGATCGAGGCCGCCCGCGCCGGCGATGCCGGCCGCGGCTTTGCCGTGGTTGCCTCCGAAGTGAAATCGCTGGCGGGCCAGACCGCCAAGGCGACGACCGAAATCTCCGAGCAGATCGCGGCGATCCAGACCGCGAGCGACGAGACCGTGGCCGCGATCCGCAACGTTGCCGACGTCATCGGCGAGATCGACCAGATCGGCACCGCGATTGCCGCGGCGATCGAGGAACAGGGCTCGGCCACCAAGGAGATCGCCCGCAGCGTCCAGGAAGCCGCCCGCGGCACCCAGGAGGTCAACACCAACATCTCCGGCGTGCAGCGTGCCGCCGACGACACCGGCGCCGCCGCGCGGGACGTGCTGGTCGCCGCCGAGCAGCTCTCGACCCAGTCGCGCGATCTCGCCGGACAGTTCAACCGCTTCCTCGGCGAGGTCAGGGCGGCGTAGGAGCAGCTCCGTCTTCGCGGCGAACGACGTCAATAAGGCGGCGGCTTGCGCGCCCGCTGTGCTTTCGCCGCCTCGATCCACCACGTCAGATCATCGGCAAAGCGCGGGAACGAGCGCTCCAGCGCCTTGCCGCCCTCGCCGATCGGCTCGCCCTCGGCCGACAACGTCTGCGCGATCGGGCCGACGCCGATGGTGCTCGACACCACCACCATGCCCATCTCCGAAAGCGTGCCGTGCCAGGCGGTTGCGGCGCGCGCGCCGGACAGGCGGCCGGCCGAATAGCTCGCGATCGCGGCCGGGCGCCAGAACCACTCTTCGAGGAAATGGTCGGTGAGATTCTTCAGGCCGGGCTGGATGCCCCAATTGTATTCGCCGGTGACGAACACGAAACCGTCGGCGCCGCGGATCTGTCCGGCCAGCTTTTCCAGCGCCTCGGGTGCCGCGCCCTTGGGATATTCCTTGTACATGCGGTCGAGCATCGGCAGGCCGACCGCCTTGGCGTCGATGAACTCGACGTCGTCGCCGCGGCTACGCAGACCATTGATGACGAAATTCGCAAGGCGGATGCCCATGCGGTCGGAACGGTAGGAACCGTAGAGGACGAGAATGCGATTGCTCATGGCCGGACGGTAGCACGAAACCGGCGCCCGTCCGTACTCGATTTGTCGGACTATCGTCCGCGACCGCGGCCCAGCGTTTGCGACGGCGACTCGCCGAACTGGACGCGGTAGCTTCTGGAGAAATCGCTGAGATGCCAGAAGCCAAACGCCAGCGCGATCGCCTTGACGCTATCGGCGCCGGCGAGAAGCTGCCGCCGCACCAGCCACAGCCGACGCAGGCGCAAATAGCGGTGCAGGCTCATGCCTCGATAGCGGCGGACGACGTCGTGCATGGTGCGAACCGACAGCCCGAGCTTGCGCGCGATCTCATCGCTGTAGATCGGCTGCGATAAATCCTCGGTCAGCAGTGCGCGGATACCCTGGAACATCCTGAATTTCCGCTCGTCGTTGGGGCTGAGGGTCCAGCGGGCCGAGACGACGCTTTCGAAGGCCTCGTCGACGGCTCCGAGCAGGGACTCCTTCATCGCCGCGCCCTTCAATGAGAGCTCCGGTGCCTCGGCCGGGTCGGACGCCTCGGCCAGCACCTCACGAACCACGGTGCGCAGCCGGTGCAAGCCGGCCGCCGAGACTTCAAAAATCTTGAAGCTCGAGAGCGTGGCCGGCCAGCCGCGGTCCCGCACCTCCGGCCTGAAAACCACCGAGGCGATTTGTCGCTGCACCTCCTCAATGGTGGTGTAGGCAGCGCCGCCGCTGCCAATGACCACGACCGGTCGGGCGCGCTGCGAGCCATTGAAGCGAACGGGTACGTCGAGGTCGTCCATCGTGAAGCCGATCGCCGTGCAATTCTCGACCAGCTGCGCATCGACCATTCGCGGAAACGTCTGGGTCAAATTCACGTCGCAGCCGGGCAACGACAGGATTGTCTGCTCAGCCGAAATCCTCCGTACGAAAGGCGTGAATTCGAAATTCAGCCCGCGTATGGCACTTCGAAATTCGTCGACGTCTGAGAAGCGAAATGTTTGGATTGCCAATCTCGGTACATCGTCAATGCTGTTCATGACAACGGGAAACGCAACGTCGCGCGGACTGCGTCAGGCCGCGGCTCCGGTTCGTTCCCCCTTCGGTTTTCGATCCTCCCCGAAAAGGATCAATCTTAACGTGTCCCGAGCAATTGGTGCGGAGCTCGTTGGAAGAACAAGCGGGCACGTCCGGTCTCGCCGAATTTCGATAGCGTTTCCCGCGCCTTAGATGGTACTTAAATACCCAAGTTTCGATACCTAAAATTCAATATTAACAACTTTGAGGCGAAATAGGGTCGTTTAATCGTCAAAGTTATTTCAAATTTCGGGCCCCTGCCATGACGGCAAATTCGCCTGCTGATGTTCTGGTCGAGTTGGAGGACGCGGTCGCAACGTGTCCACTGGATCGCTGCGCCCGCATTCTTTCCGGCATCATGCAGCTGCTCACCAGCAGCCGCGACCGGCCTCAGGAATTGCTCGCCAACGTGGTCGACGGCGTTCTGCTGCGGCTGACGGAGCGGGTCGAGGCCAATGCGTTGATCGAGCTCAGCACAGCACTCGCGGAACTCGCGGTGGCTCCGCCGAAAACCGTGCGGCGTCTCGCCTCACACCACGATCCGGAGGTGGCGTGCCCCGTCTTGCTGAGATCGCAGTCACTGTCCACAGCCGATCTCAAATCGATCGCGGCCTCAAGCGGCGAACGGCAGCAACGCGCGATCGCCGCCCGCGCGCCGATCGATCCGCCGGTGATCGAGACGCTGATCGAAGCCGGCTCCCGCAGCGTTTGTGCTGCGCTGATCGCCAATACAGAGGCGCGATTCCCTGACGCCGCCTACGCCGCGCTGGTCGGGAAGTGCCTGGCGGATGATGAGCTCACGAAGGCGCTGGCCGTCAGGCCGGACACGCCCGACACGGTCATGCGGAAGTTGCTGTCGCCCTCACCGGCTCCAAAATCCGGCGCAGGGCCGAAGGCGACCGTCTCGCTTCAAGCCGTAGCGGCCGCGCCAATCGTCCCCAAGCTGCCCTGCGCGGCCGCCTATGCCGGCGCGCGGCCGGAGATCGTCGCGCTCAACCGCATCGGCAAGCTCAACGATTCCACGGTGAACCGCTTCGCCATCCGGGGCGAGACCGCCAACCTCGTCACGGCCCTATCGGTGCTTTCGGGGGCTCCCATCGAAATCGTCGAGCATCTCATGACCGACGACGATTGCGAGGGTCTCGTGATGGCCTGCCGCGCCTCGCGGCTGAACTGGCAGACCACGTTGGCCATCTTGGGCAATCGCTACGGCAGAAGGCTTTCCGTCGCCGATCGCGAACGCGCGCAGCACATGTTCGAGACACTGCTTCTGTCGACCAGCCAGTGGACGGTGCGTTGGGGGGAAATTGCCGCAAGCGCCAAGGAGGGCAGTCGGGAACATCGCGGCGCAGAGATGGGGATTAGCCGATGAAATTCGACGGTCGCAAAGCCTCTCGCGTGAAAATGGACCATAGGCAGCCGGTCAATCTCATGGGTTCGGACGGCACCTGGCGACGCCGTTGCGTATTGCTGGACGTGTCGCAAAGCGGCGCCAAGGTCGAGGTCGAGGGCACGCTCGACGTGCTCCAGGCCAAGGAGTTCTTCATGGTGCTGTCGTCGACCGGCCTCGCCTACCGGCGCTGCGAACTGGTCTGGATCGACGGCACCACGGCTGGAATCCACTTCATTACGACTGACGGCAAGAAGAAGCCTGCAGGCGCACCAGCGCCTGCGCAGACCGCGGTTCAAGGCAAATAGATTCGAACATTCCACCTGGCGTCTGACATTCAGACGGTCGCAAAGTGTAGGTCAGATCGTGCAGCACGCGCCAACAAGATCCGGCCCGATCGATAGTGACGGCGGCATCCGTCAGACACGAACCGATCGCCCCTTCCTGCATGTGCTGGCCGACACGTCCGACAAACTCTCGGGCATCTGCTCGATCCTCGACGAGAAATTCACCATTGCCGGCGAGCGACTCGATGCCGACTCCAGGCTGTCGCAGACGCCAGCCGCAATCGTCATCCGCGCGGAGCTGCGCGATGTCGACAACATCGCCGCGATCAAGAAGCGGGCCAGCAAGCTGGCGAAGGCCAGGAAGCGCATCTTCCTGCTCGATCACGCCTCCCACGTCTGCATCTCGCAAGCCTACGCGCTCGGGGCGACGCTGGTCCTTTCCGGCACGATCAGCCGGACCAGGCTGCTGGCGGCGCTGGCCGATCCGGCCGGCGGGGTATCCGCATCGTCAGGCAACACGTCGCAACCGGACAACGCCGTCGAGACCGCCGCGACCGCGATCGCATCGATGTTCACGGCCATGACCCTCGGCCAACCGCTCGACGTCGAGGGCACCAAGCAAGCCGGTCGCCAGATTGCCGATCGTATCACCCAGCATGGCCTGACGGAGTGGCTCATGACGGTGCGGCGCCATCACGAAGGAACCTATCAGCATTGCCTGCTCGTGACCGGCGTGGCCATCGACTTCGGACTGAGCCTCGGCGTCGGCAGGGCCGACCTAGAACGTCTCTACTCGGCTGCCATGTTCCACGACATCGGCAAGGCGCAGATTCCACTCGCCATCCTCGACAAGCCGGGCCGCCTTGATGCCGCCGAACGCGCGCTGATCGAAACGCATCCGGCCGCCGGTTACGAGTTTCTGAAGGGGCATGACGGGATCTCGCCGGAGATACTCGATGCCGTTCGCCATCATCACGAGTACCTCGACGGGAGCGGTTATCCCGACACGCTCTGCGCCGAGAGCATTGGCGACATCGTGCGAATTCTGACGATCTCGGACATTTTCGCGGCGCTGATCGAGCACCGGCATTACAAGCCGACCATGCCGCGCGCGGACGCCTACGACATTCTGTGCGGGATGAACGGGAAGCTGGAGAAGGCGCTGGTCCGCTCATTCAAGCAGGTCGCGCTCACGCGGTGAGCACGGCAGACTGCTCTCGAACGCCGCCAAGTGCGTCGCGCGGTAGCCTAGTGCGTCGCGCGGTAGCTGGCGCGGCGCGGGATGGACCGGCAGGCCAGCCCATCGGCCAACAGCTTCATATCCTCGTGCCGGCCGCTGCGAATCAGCCGACCGAACTCTTCGGGTGTGAAAGGAAGACTTGGATCTTCATCGATCGGGCGCCGCACTCGCGGGCCGAAGAAACGCCGAACCAGGCTAGCCAGCCGCCGCATGTCAATTCCCTCGCGCCAGCAACAAACCTCTCACCGGACGTATTGTTCCTCCCGCACCTTCGAGATTGCAAGAGGCCGCTTGGGGCTCCGCACCAAAAATTTCTGCGAGAGAATAATCTCCTCTTCGCTGCTAATCGGCAAAACCCACGTAGCGTACAAACTCCTGATTGTATTCGCGGTTCGAGCGCACCGCGTTTGCGGCAAAGTCGTCGTCCGGATAGCCCATCGCGACGCATGTCATGATGACCTCGTCCTCCGGAATCTTCGCCACCTCGCGCACGATGTCGGAGCGCATGATGCCCTGCCCGTTGATCACCGAACCGAGGCCGCGATCCCACGCCGCGAGCACGTTGCCGTAGCAGAGCGCGCCGAGATCGAAATGGCAGACCGCGCCGGGATCGAGCACGCGGTCATAGGTCAGGACCAGAGAGACCGGCGCGTCGAACTGACGGAAGCCGCGCAGCACCCAGTCCTGCCGCATCGGCTTGTCGTCACGCGCGATCCCCATCGCGCCGAACAGCTCCTTGGCGATGTCGACCTGGCGCGTGCGGTGAAGCCACGTACGCTGCGGCGCGACTGGACCAGCGTTTCGAATTCCATCTCGCAGAACCTCCCTGCCCGTTCATCCGCTGGCGTGACGACACGAGGCCGGTTGCCGATGCGGCGCGCAAAATCTATGCTACCCGCAAGCAAGACCAAGAACCCTGGAGGAGCCGCCATGGCCGCGCCACTCGATCCCGTCATCGCCGAGATCATTCCGCTCATGCCGATGCGCGATCCCACGGTCATGACGCCACAGAGCGCCCGCGATTCCTTGCGCGCACTGGCTGCCTCGCGCGCCGCCATCCCGCCTCCGGCCGTGGATAGCGTCGTGGACATCAAGGTCAAAGGCGGCGCCGGCCCGCTTCCGGCGCGGGTCTACCGGGTCGGCACCACATCCGCGCCGACGGTGGTGTTCTTCCACGGCGGCGGCTGGGTCGCGGGCGACCTCGAGACCCACGACCGGCAGGCGCGCAACCTTGCGATCGAGACCGGCGCCGTCGTTGTCTCCGTCGACTATCGGCGCCCGCCGGAAACGCGCTTTCCCGGCGCGTTCGAGGATGCCTTCGCCGCAGTGAGTGACGTCTTCAACCGCGTCGCGGAATTTGGCGGCGATGCAAAACGCCTCGGCGTTGCCGGCGACAGCGCCGGCGGCAATCTCGCCGCGACCACCGCAATCGCCTGCCGCGATGCCGGCATCAAGCTCGCCGCGCAATTGCTGGTCTATCCCGTCACCGACGTCCTCGGCGGCTACGCCGATGCGCGCGAGAATGCGCGCTATCCCTCGCGCGCCGAGAATGCCGAGGGCTACTTCCTGACGCGTGCCACGATGGAATGGTTTTGCGGCCATTATCTTGCCGATCCCGGCCATGCTTCCGACTGGCGTGTCTCGCCGCTGCGCGCAACATCTCTCGCCGGTGTCGCACCTGCGGTGGTGACCACCGCCTGGTTCGATCCCCTGCGCGACGAGGGCGCGGCCTATGCGCGCGCGCTGGAAGCGGCCGGCGTGCGGGTCAAGCATCATGAAGGCCCCGGACTGATCCACGGCTATTTCGGCATGGGCGATGCCTCGGACGTCGCGCGCGCCGAGGCACAAGCCGCCCGGGCCGACTTCAAGGCGCTGCTGATGCGCGGCGCGTAGGCTGCGTCAGGCGCTCCGCGCCTGCTGCGCGGTGTGCCCCCACATTTCGTCCCAATCCTGACCGGCGGCGTCGACGACGCGGCCGTCGGCTTCGAAGAACTTGTTCGGCACCTGGAAGATCGCGAGGATCAAGGCGCCGTCCGGACACCACGCGGCATGCCGGCTGCCCGCCTCGCGCCAGATGAATTCGCCGGCCTTGCAGGCGATGCCCTGGGCGGGCCCCTCCTTGTCGACGAGCGCACCCTCGATCACCCAGCTCTGCTCGATGCCGACATGCTCGTGATCGGGCAGCACCGATCCCGGCGCAAACCGCATCAAGGCCGTCATCAGGCCCGTGCGCCGGTCGAACAGCAGCGTCTTGGCCTCGCACCCCGGAAAGCGGGTTCTCTGCCATTCCATGTCTTGAGGCCGAACCAGGTGAGAATGCCGATCGGCGGCCTCCGGGTGTTTCGGGATCACGGCGTCCATCACGATGCTCCATCCAGCTCGGCTGACCAAGCCTAGCAGGATTGCGCGCCGGGGTCAGCGAGCAGTGCAACAGGCTGCGGGCCGTCCGAACGCGCGCGGCAGAAATCACCTGATAGACCGGACGACAGACCGTCATCCAGCTTGATTGCGCCACGATTCCCGGCTCCAATCTCCACGCCATTTTTGGCTGACGGAGACACCCATGATGAAGCGGATTTTCCTGGCTGCGATCGTTGCCACCTTTGCGGCAGGCTCGGCCTTCGCGCAAGAAACCTGCGAGAGCAAGGCGGTCGGCAAGGACGGCAAGCCGCTCGCCGGCGCCGCCAAAACGTCGTTCCTGAAGAAATGCAAGGCCGATGCCTGCGCGCCCAAGGCCGTCAGCGCCGACGGCAAGCCGCTCGCCGGCGCCGCCAAGAACAGCTTCATGAAGAAGTGCGAGACTGGCGCGTAAGCGCAGGGAATTGGCTGCTTCTTTGGCGAACAATCGCTCCACGAACTCGTCATGCCCGGGCTTGTCCCGGGCATCCACGTTCTTCGTGCCGCGCGAACAATCGGGGATGGCCGGGACAAGCCCGGCCATGACGGAGGGATTTAATCCCGCCTGAACCGATAATCGAACGCATCGCCCAGCGGCTTGATCCATCCGACCGTCGGTGCCGGAAAATGGACCGGCAGAATCAGCGTGTCGGTATCGGCAACCGACGCGAAGAACTTTCGCCGCGACAGCGCCGACTGCTTCGGATCCCAATCGGGCCGCGCCGACCAATCCGGCTCGCGGCACTGGATCTGGTGATGCATGAGGTCGCCCGCGACCACCGCGCGCTGGCCTTTGGAGAAGATGTTGACGCAGCAATGGCAGGGCGAATGCCCCGGCGTCGGCGTCAGCGTCACGGTATCGTCGAGCGCGTAGTCATCATCGACGAGCAGCGCCTGCCCGGCCTCGACGATCGGCAGGCAATTGTCGCGGAAGACCGTGCCCGGCGGATTATTGCCCTTGGCATGCTCGGCCTCCCAGGCCGCGTATTCCCCCTTGTGGAAGACGTACTTCGCGTTCGGAAACGTCGGCACCCAGCGGCCGTCGCGCAAGATCGTATTCCAGCCGGTGTGATCGATGTGCAGATGCGTGCAGAACACGTAGTCGATCTGCTCGAAGGAAATGCCGAGCCCGAACAATTCGTTGCGCCAGCGCTCCTTGCCGGGAAAATCGAACGGCGGCGGATGACCCTTGTCCTCGCCGGTGCAGGTATCGACCAGAATGGTGTATCGCGGCGTGCGCACCACAAAGGTCTGATAGGTGATCACCATCATGCCGCGCGCGGCGTCGAACACCTCCGGCTCCATCGTCGGCAGATGGCGCTTGAACACGCCCTCGTCATAGGCCGGGAAGAAATCCTGCGGCCGGCGCCACGGCCCCTCCCGCTCGATCACCGCATCGATGGTGATGTCCCCGATCCTGAGCCGCCGCATTGCTGTTTCGCTCCGTTCTTTTTGAGGGAAACGTAGCGGCCGGCATGGGACCATTCAAGCCATGCAACGCGCACCGCGCTCATGCGCGACGACCGCCGCAAATCGACCTCAAACTCGGTTGACGGTGATCGCAAAATTGGAAAAATCGCGTGGGAAGAAAACTCAAACTCGCCGCGCTGGCCCTGATTGCCGTCGCGGCTGGCGTCTACGTCAACAACACCAATCTCCTGACGCCGCATCCCAGCGGCAAGCCGGTCCTGCTCGCCCATCGCGGCATGGCGCAACGCTTCGATGAGCGCGACGTGAAGAGCGACACCTGCACCGCCACACGGATGTTGCCGCCGACGCACGATTATCTGGAGAACACCCTGCCCTCCATGCGCGCGAGCTTCGAGGCCGGCGCCGACATGGTCGAGCTCGACGTGCACCCGACGACCGATGGCCAGTTCGCCGTATTCCACGACTGGACGCTCGACTGCCGCACCGACGGCCAGGCTGTCACGCGCGAGCAGAGCATGGCGAAGCTGAAAATGCTCGACATCGGCTACGGCTACACCGCTGACGGCGGCAAGACATTCCCGTTTCGCGGCAAGGGGATCGGGATGATGCCCACGCTGTCGGAGGTGTTTGCCAGCTTTCCTGAGAAGGGACTTCTTATCAATGTGAAGAGCCGTGAGGCGCGCGAAGGCGAGAGACTCGCCGTCGTGCTGAACGCGTTGCCGGCCGAGCGACGGCGGACCATCATGGTCTATGGCGGTGACGAGCCGATCGAGATGATCCGTCGCCGCACCCCTGATGTGCGCACCATTTCGCGCGCGGCGATCCGAAGCTGCCTGATCCGCTATATCGGCTATGGCTGGACCGGCCTCGTCCCGCCGGCCTGCCGCAACGCGATGGTGCTGGTCCCAGTCAACGTCGGCCCCTGGCTATGGGGCTGGCCCAACCGCTTTCTCAATCGGATGACCGATGTCAACAGCGCGGTCTTCGTGCTCGGCCCCTACAGCGGCGGCGAATTCTCCACCGGCATCGATACGCCCGAATTGTTCGCCCGGCTCCCGCAAGGCTATTCCGGCGGCGTCTGGACCAACGAGATCGAGACCGTCGCCAAGCTCGCGGGCAAGAGCAAAGACTAAAGCGCGATGAGATGAGGAAGAATCGTCATCGCGCTCTACGTTATCCTCTTGGCATGATCTTTCCGGAAAACCGCTGCGCATTTTTCCGGATCATGCTTTAGCTCCGTAACCCCGGCGCCTCCTGCCCGGTGCGCGCGACATATTCGGTGTAGCCGCCGCCGAACTGGTGAATGCCCTCCGGCGTCAGCTCCAGCACGCGGTTCGACAGGACGCTGAGGAAATGCCGGTCGTGCGAGACGAACAGCATGGTGCCCTCGAAATCCGACAGCGCATTGATCAGCATCTCCTTGGTGGCGAGGTCGAGATGGTTGGTCGGCTCGTCCAGCACCAGGAAGTTCGGCGGATCGAACAGCATCTTGGCCATGACGAGACGCGCCTTCTCGCCTCCCGACAGCACCCGGCAGCGCTTCTCGACGTCGTCGCCGGAGAAGCCGAAGCAGCCGGCAAGCGCGCGCAAGGATCCCTGCCCCGCGGTCGGAAACGCATCTTCCAGCGACTGGAACACGGTGCGCTCGCCGTCGAGCAGGTCCATCGCGTGCTGGGCGAAATAGCCCATCTTGACGCTGCCCCCGAGCGCCACGGTGCCCTGGTCCGGCTCGCTCGCGCCCGCGACCAGCTTGAGCAGCGTCGACTTGCCGGCGCCGTTGACGCCCATCACGCACCAGCGCTCCCTGCGGCGGATCATGAAATCCAGCCCGTCATAGATCCGCTTGCTGCCGTATCCCTTGTGCACGCTCTTGAGCGCGACGACGTCCTCGCCCGAGCGCGGCGCCGGCGGGAAGTCGAACGCCACGCTCTGGCGGCGCCGCGGCGGCTCGACCCGCTCGATCTTGTCGAGCTTCTTCACCCGGCTCTGCACCTGCGCCGCATGCGAGGCGCGCGCCTTGAAGCGCTCGATGAACTTGATCTCCTTGGCGAGCATCGCCTGCTGGCGCTCAAACTGTGCCTGCTGCTGCTTCTCGTTCAGCGCGCGCTGCTGCTCGTAGAACTCGTAGTTGCCGGTGTAGGTGGTGAGCGAGCCTGAATCGATCTCGATCACCTTCGAGATCACGCGGTTGATGAACTCGCGGTCGTGCGAGGTCATCAGCAGCGCGCCTTCGTAATCGTGCAGGAATTTTTCCAGCCAGATCAAGCTTTCAAGGTCGAGATGGTTGCTCGGCTCGTCGAGCAGCATGACGTCGGGACGCATCAAGAGGATGCGCGCCAGCGCCACGCGCATCTTCCAGCCGCCGGAGAGTTTTCCGACGTCGCCGTCCATCATCTCCTGGCTGAAGCCGAGGCCCGCCAGCGCCTCGCGCGCGCGGCCGTCGAGCGCATAGCCGTCGAGCTCCTCGAAGCGGTGCTGCACCTCGCCGTAGCGGGCGATGATCTCGTCCATCTGGTCGGCCTTGTCAGGGTCGGCCATCGCGGTCTCGAGCGCGCGCAGCTCGGCCGCGACCTCGCTGACCGGACCCGCGCCGTCCATCACCTCGGCCACCGCGCTGCGGCCAGACATCTCGCCGACGTCCTGGTTGAAATAGCCGATGGTGATGCCGCGATCGATCGAGACCTGGCCCTCGTCGGGCAGGTCCTGGCCGGCGATCATCCGGAACAGCGTGCTCTTGCCGGCGCCGTTGGGGCCGACGAGCCCGATCTTCTCGCCCTTGTTGAGGGCGGCGGAGGCTTCAATGAACAGGATCTGGTGGCCGGCTTGCTTGCTGACGTTGTCGAGGCGGATCATGGGGTCATTTGAGGGGGATTTTTGCGTTGCAGCGTCATAGGCCATGCGGGCCCCGAGGGGAAGCCCGGCGCGGCACGGGTCACCCCTGTTCCGTAGCCAAATTCGCGCAATTCGACCCGCAACTTAGGGCTTGTAGACCTCCACCGTCTGCATCATGCCCATCTCCTCATGGTTCATCATGTGGCAGTGGAGCATGTAGACACCGGTGAAATCGATGAAGCGCGAGCGGAACACGACCTGGCCGCCCTTGCGCTCCACGATCACGGAATCCCGCCATTCCGGCACGGCCAGCGCCTTGCCGTTGACCGAGACTACCTGGAACGGATTGGTGTGGATGTGGAAGACGTGGTCGTCATGCTCATGCGTATTGACGATGGTCCATTCTTCGACCGCGCCCAGCTTGACCCGCTGATCGATGCGGCCGGGATCGAACTTCTTGCCGTCGACGAAGAACTCGAACTCCTGCCAATGGCCGGCGGCATCGGCCTCCGGCGCGGTTGCCGACAAAGTCACCTTGCGACGGTTGGTGATTTCGGAATCCTTGATCGTGGCAAGCGGCGCCGGCGGCAGGGCGCGTGGCAGCTTCATGTCGATCGGCGCACCTGACACCACGACCCGCCCTAGCGGCCCGACGGGCGAAGGATGGCCCTGGTCGTAGGGCGCGGCGTTAAAGGCGTAGGTGCCGGGGCCGCCTGCCTTCACCAGAATGTCCGCGCGCTGGCCGGGCGCGATCAGGACCTGTTTGAGCGGCTGCATGGCGCCGAGCTGGATGCCGTCATAGGCGATCGCATGCAGGTCGTGCTTTTCCAGGTCGAGCAGCATGTCGTCCTGATAAGCGGCATTGAGGATGCGCCACCGCTGTACCTCGCCGGGTCGCATGTCGATCATTGGCCGGCGCTGGCCGTTGATAGCGAGAAAGCGCGTCGCGGTCTCGGGAAACAGCGTCTCGAAATTCTCGACCATGCCGTGGGCGTCGTAGACCACCTGGGTGAGCACCATGAGGCGTTCGCGGGCTGTCGCGATCTCGGGAACGTCGGCGAAATCGCCCTCGATGACGACGGCACCGACCATGCCGGAGGAGATCTGAATGTCGGCGCTGCCGTGGTGATGCGGGTGATACCAGTAGGTGCCCCTAGTGTGGTCGGCCGGCAGGGTGATCTCGATGTTGTAGCTGCGGCCCGGTGCCATAGAGCGCATGACATTGTCGGAAATCCCGCTCGGGCTGGTATGCGCGCCGTGGAAATGGAAATTGGTGTTGTTGAACTGGTGCGGATGGCTGATGTCGGCCGGCATTCCATCGCGGTTCGGCGGCAGGTCGTTGATCATCTTGATGCGCAGGGTCTCGCCGGGCTTCATGCGCAGCGTCGGCCCGGGGCTGCCGCCTTCATAGGACCTGACATAGAGCCTGACGCCGCCGATCTGGCGATAGGCGTAGCCAACACGCAGGGTCGTGCTCAGCAGGCCATTGACGGACCGCCGCACCTCGGGCTCGAGCAGCGGCTGATCCATGGCGGGAACCGGGGTTTCCGGAACCATCCCCATCGTCGGCGACATGTCCGCGGTGTGGGACATCCTCGCATGGTCGTGCGCGGCATGCTGGGCCTTCGCGCTGCCTGCGACCAGCGACATCGCGCCCGCCTTGAGACCGTAATCGAGCAATTGGCGCCGCGAGAGTTTTGTCATATCCGCTCTGACTGGAGAGACGTCGTTCGGATCGTGCTGCATTTGAGTTTCGCTCCCGTTACCGATCCGTCTTCAGTTTGATTCGATCCTAGAGCAAGCGCGAAAGGACAATTCCATCCGGAAATCGCGTTGCATGCACCGGTTGTAAACGCCATGCCCCTCTTTATCGTCGCATGACGAATCACGATGGATTCGAGCTAGCATTGGCGCGGACCTACCGGGCATCGATGCCGTCGGCATCGTGATGTCCTCGAAACTCTGTACAAGGATCTGATCATGGAGCCTTCGCGACGCGAGTTCGTGAAGTGGTTGTCGGCGGGAGGCATCTCGGTCAGTCTGTCGCATCTTGCTTCGGCGACGACAGCTCCCTTCGCAGCCCACGAGACGCTGCCCGGACGCGGCAAGTTCAATCCCGCGACAAAGGGCGCCGGCCGTGTCGACGCCGTCGCCAAGGTCACGGGCGCGAAGCTTTACGCCTCCGACTTCCGGGCCAACGATCTCGCTGGCTGGCCGCAGGCCACCTCGCACGCTATCCTGGTCCGCGCCAACGACGCCACGCACGTCTATACCGGCATGGATCTCGCGCGCCTTGGCGGCGCACTCAAGCCGTCGGTGGTGGTGACTGCCGCTGATCTCGACCGGATCGGGACGCAGGTGCCGGAATTCTATGCGGGCGACCTGTTCTGTCCGGTCGGCAAGACGCCGCTCTATCTCGGCCAGCCGGTCGCGCTTTTGATCTTCGAAAAGTTCGACGCCTTCGACCAGGCGCGTCTCGTGCTGCGGGAGGGCACGTTCGTCCAATTCGGCGAGGAGACCGGGCCCGTCGTCGTGCCCGATTATGGGGCCTTCCGCTTCACCCGCGTGGCAGGTCCTTCGCCTGACAAGCCGGATGTCTATTCCCCGCTCCAGGCGGGCTGGGTCTCGCCCAAGAAGGTGCAGAGCGCGGCGCTGCCGGTGTGGTCACCCCTCGCGAAGGAAATGCCGGCGGATTACGCCAAGGCGGCGAAACATGGCGAGCAGATCCGCGCCGAGCTCGCCGCAGACGACGCCTCGCTGCTGGTGCTCGACCGCGAGTTCGAGACGCAATCGGTCGACCCGATGTTCCTGGAGCCGGAATGCGGGCTCGCCTGGTACGACGGCAAGGGCGGCAATCTCGAACTGCTGCTTGGCGTCCAGTCGCCCTACGAGGCGGCGGAGTCGATCGCGCATCTGTTTGGCAAGGCCCGCGCGCCCTACAAGCCGGCGCACATCAACGCGCAGTTCGCCCATGTTGGCGGCGGTTTTGGTGGCCGCGATCACACGCCTTTCATTCTCTATGTTGCGCTCGCGGCGGTCTGCTTTGCCGGTAGGCCCGTGCGGCTGGCGCATGACCGCTACCAGCAGTTTCAGGGCGGCATCAAGCGCCACTCGATCAAGATGCGCTCGCGCATCGGCATCGATCGCGCGACCGGCAAGATCAAAGCGTTCGCCGCCGATCACGTGCTCGACGGCGGCGGGCTCGCCCATTTCTCGGCCAGCGTCGCCGTTGTCGCGGGCACCGGCGCGATCGGCATCTACGACATTCCGAAGGTCGACGTCAGGACCGTCGCGGTGCACTCGCGCGGCGTGAGCGCGGGCTCGATGCGTGGCTACGGCATCCTGCAAGCCATGACGGCGCTGGAGGTCCTGATCGACGAGGCGGCGTCCGAGCTCAAGCGCGATCCGATCGAATTCCGGCGGCGCAATGCGCTGCCCCAGAACGGTCGGACCATGACTGGCAATCCCTACATCGTCTCGGTGCGCACGCCCGAAATCCTCGACAAGCTCGAGAAGCATCCGATCTGGCAGCAGCGGGCACAATTCAAGCAGACGTCGTCGGATCGGCTGGTCGGCACCGGCGTTGCCTGCGTGACGAAAGACTATGGCTCCGGCGCGGACGGTTCGCTCGGACGCGTGGAGCTTTCCCCCGACGGCAAGATCGCAATCTATTGCGATCATGTCGAGATGGGCAACGGCATCGGGACGGCGCTGGCCAACCGGGTCGCAAGCCATCTCGGCGTCATCGCCGATGAGGTCTCGGTCGCCCGCGTCGATAGCTATGACGTACTCGGGCTGGTCACGTCCGGCGATCCCTCCACCATGGACCAGAAAACCCAGGATGCCGCGGAGAAAAATCCGCGCTGGGTGCCCGCGATCAGCTCGCCGACTAGCTCCTCGATCGGCGCGCATGTCGGCACGCATTCCTCCGCGGAAGCCGCTCGCGTCATTTTCCGCTTCGGCCTGTGGCCGGCAGCGCTTGAGCTGTGGCGCATCGCAAGGACTGATCCGCGCGCGCGCCAACGGGACGCCGCAAGCTGGCAGAATGGGCAGCTGACCATGCCCGGTCTCGAACCGCTGGCGCTGCCGGTACTGGCCGCAACAGCTCATGCGCGCGGCTTCGTTACCGGTGCGGTTGCGCACAGCTTCTCGCGCTGGGCGTGGTCGCGAGCACGCTTTCCGCTGTTCGGCGAGCAATACCGCGCCGACATCGACGCGCTTGCGATCCGCCGCGGCAACGGTAAGTTCGAGCGGATCAACCGCACCAGCGTGAAGTTTCCGCCGACCGACAACAACCGGATCGGCACCGCCTACACCTCCATGTGCGGCACGGTCGTCCGCGTCGAGATCGAGCGTGCGACGGGCGCCTTGCGTATCGCCAAGGCCTACAGTGTGTTCGAATGCGGCACCGCACTCGTACCCGAGGTGGTGATGGGCCAGGCCCAGGGCGGCTTCGCCATGGGCGTCGGCTACGCGCTTCTGGAACATTTGCCGCCGTTCGAGGGCGGGCCGGGCGGCGGCGATTGGAATCTCGGCCGCTATCTCGTCGCACGCGGCTCCGACCTGCCGCTCCGCGATCTCGAGATCGAGATGCTAAAGCCGCAGACGCCAGACGAAGCACCGAAGGGCATGGCGGAGGTCGTGATGATCCCGATTGTGCCGGCGCTCATCAACGCCATCCACGACGCCACCGGCCATCGCTTCCGCTCGCTGCCGGTCAGCTCAAGCCTTTTGAAGGGAGTGCTCGCGTGACGACCCTCAGCCTCACCATCAACGGCCAGAAGCACGGTCCGATGGACGTCCACGACGATCTCTCGATGAACGATTTTCTGCGCGAGATGCTCGGCATGACCGGGACCAAGTTCGGCTGCGGCGCCGCACAATGCCTGAGCTGCGCCATCATCGTCGACGCGCCCGATGGCACCAGCTACACCAGCCCGACCTGCATCGCGCCGGCCGTGAACTTCGACGGCAAGTCGATCCGCACCGTCGAGGGTCACGCCAAGGACGGCCAGCTCTCGGCGCTGCAAAAGGCCTTCGTCGATCATTTCGCGTTTCAGTGCGGCTACTGCACGGCGGGCTTCCTCAACGAAGGACAGGTCCTGCTCGAACGTCTCGCACGCGCGCCGGTGCCGCGCGAGGCTCTGGAGCAGACGATCGCGGACGCCCTTGATGGCCATCTCTGCCGCTGCACCGGCTACATCAAATATCACGAGGCGGTGCGCGACGTGATCCTCGCCGATTCAAACCGCTACCTCATCGCCACCAAGTGACACGAGCCATGTTCTCTGACGCGCGCTTCAAGACGATGGCCGTGATCGCGGCGCTCGCCAGCAGCCTTTGCGCGGGCTACGCGGCCTCCGAGACAGCGAGCCATGCCCTGGCCTCGCCCGAGAGCTTTGCCAACATCACCGATGTCGAAAAACGCTCGGCGGCGATCTTCACCGAGCTCGGAAAGGTTCTGACGCACCCGCGCTGCACCAACTGCCATCCGGCCGGCGACAGCCCGCGGCAAGGCGACAATCCCCGCCTGCATCAGCCGCCGGTCACGCGCGGCGCTGACGGCCACGGGCTCGAGCCGATGCGCTGCCACACCTGCCACCAGAAGGCCAATTTCGAGCCCGGCCGCATGCCCGGGCATCCCGAATGGCATCTCGCCCCGCGCGAGATGGCCTGGGAGGGCAAGACCGCCGGCGAGATCTGCGAGCAGATCAGGGACCCCAAGCGCAATGGCGGGCGCAAGGTGGAAGAGCTGATCGACCACATCGGCAAAGACACGCTGGTCGGCTGGGCCTGGCAACCCGGCTTCGGCCGCTCGCCCGTACCGGGCACGCAACAACAGGCCGGCGCGCTGGTCGAGGCCTGGGTGAAGGCGGGGGCGGCCTGTCCGGCACCGTGATGAGGCTGGCGCAAGTCCTCATAATCGTCGGCTTGAATGCTGAACGGACATGGCCCATGTGCGCGCGGGCCAATCGAGTTTGTGAGCCTACGCCCGCCGCATCAGCTTGAGCGAGGCCGCCAGCCGCAGGCTGCGCTTGCCGTCGAGCGCATAGCCGTCGAGTTCCTCGAAACGGTGCTGCACCTCGCCGTAGCGGGCGATGATCTCGTCCATCTGGTCGGCCTTGTCAGGGTCGGCCATCGCGGTCTCGAGCGCGCGCAGCTCGGCCGCGACCTCGCTGACCGGACCCGCGTCGTCCATCACCTCGGCCACCATAGAGCGGGGTCAAGGCTGCCAGAGGGGCTTTTGTGCCCGCGCCGCGTCTAGTGTTTGCGCCCGCATGAGCGGCCTTCACTTCTTGAGAATGCCGGTTTCGGTGTTTCCAAGCTGCTGAACTGCAATGTTGGCGGCTGGCGTGTTATAGCTGGGTCGGGATCCACCGCCGTCCTGACCAGAAGGCGTCACGCCCAGTCTGCCCGTCGTTCCCTGACCTTTTGCATTGGACGCGTTCGGGCCCTGCGAACCGCCGGTTCCGCTCAGGGTCACCCCATTCGACAGCGTCGAACCGGACCCACCGCTCGAACCAGTCGCGCTCGCACCGCTGCCAGATGACGAACCGCCTGAAGCGCCCCCTGAGCTTTGCGCCGTGGCGAATGAAATGGTGCCCAGCAGGATCGTCGCCGCGATGGCCAGAAGCTTCATCTCTCCCTCCATTAACCAGCGATCTCTCAGGTCGCTGCAGCTTTCCCTGGGGCCGATCGCGCCAGCTCACCGCTCCTAACGCCGGCGAGCGATCCAGACACCGGCGAGAAAAGCCACAAGCAACGACCGTAACGGCGCCCTCACCGCCATCTCGCGCAACTGATCGGCCCATTGGGTAGCGGACTCCAGCGAAGGCGAGTTGAGCTGCGACCCGACCGCTCCTCTGCGCTCTCTGGAACCCGACCGCGGACTTGTGGTCTGCTTCGTGCGGTCCTGCTGGTCCGTCAGCCCGGAGGCCTCTGTCATGGCCTCTGCTTCCTTGATGTCCATGCGCGAACTCCAATCCTGCCGCGATTGCGGAACAACAACTTGATTCAGGCGCCCTCGGCTCCGGTGGCAATCTGGCTCGGAACCAATGGGAGCAGCTATGGCGGCAGCACTCACGCGAACTATATGGTTGGCCACAAGCCCCGCCGTAACGCTCCCTTGAAGAAGCCCTTGCTGATCTTTCTGTTCCTCGTCTTCGCACCCCTTGCTGCGTCAGCGGCGAGATATGTCTGGCTGGGCGATGGCCGCCAGAATTGGCAAACCGCCGATCGGTCCAGCGCAGGTCTTTTGCCCGCCGCGGCCGCCCATTCCGAAGCCGTCATACGGGTGTTCGGGGCGAGAACGGTGAGATGGCGCGGCATCTTCGCGGTTCACACCTGGATCGTCGTCAAAGAGAAGAATGCGCCGACTTACAGCCGGTATGATTACACGGCGTGGGGCGAGCCGATCCGCACCAATGGTTTTGCTCCGGACGGTCGATGGTTCGGCGCTGCGCCGGAAACCATTGTCGCTGTCGATGGAGAGCGCGCGGAGGCGCTGATCCCCAAGATCCGGGACGTGATCGAAACCTACAAGTTTCGATCCTATGGAGATTACAGCGTCTGGCCTGGTCCCAATTCGAACACCTTCGTGCAGGCCGCACTCGATTCCGTCCCCGAGCTTCGCGCCGTCCTGCCGCCGACCGCGATCGGCAAGGACTTCCCGTACACCGGCAGATGGGCCGGCGTAACCGCGTCCGGCACAGGCATCTATGCTTCGCTTGCCGGATATATCGGCTTCTCGATCGGCTGGGTCGAAGGCCTGGAGATCAATTTCTTCGGTGCCGTGCTCGGCTTCGACATCCGGCGCCCGGCGCTCAAGCTTCCCGGCCTCGGCCGCGTTGGGATTCGCCCCGGCGTGTAAGAGCGCGATTTCGACCTACGCCCTTCGCATCAGCTTGAGCGAGGCCGCCAGCCGCAGGCTGCGCTTGCCGGCAAGCGCGATGCCCTCGAATTCGCCGCTGTCGGCCGTGCAGGAGCCCGAGAAGCCGATCCCGACCTCGAAGCCGCCGAACACGGGATTCTCGCCCTTCGCCGGCGTATGCTCCTGGTTCAGCATCTCGCCCTTCCAGCGGCCGTCCGCGGAAGAATAGGAGCCGAGATAATAGAAGAACGCATCGCCGCCGAGGATGCGGCCGTCGATCAGCAGCATCACGCCGGAGAGGCCGGCATCGACGCCGTCGAGCGCGCGCAGGCTCATCCCGTAGAGCCCGTTGGCGATGCCGCCCTGCCCGATCGTGCCGCGCGGCGGCAGCGCGCCATCGTCGAGCCGGGTGAGATTGGCCCAGAAATGGGCGCCCGGCATGGTGTCTGAGCTGGCCCCGGTTGTCTGAACAGAATATCCGCGTCGATAAGTGGAGCCTCTGCCGGGGTTAGGCTGCCGTGCGGAGCGGCAGCGGGGTGAAGTAGGCTTGATCCGGTGTGCTGCCGTCAAGGCT
>NZ_JBWJZE010000033.1:0-40284 GCF_056429085.1 Bradyrhizobium sp. CFUWI | reverse complement strand
AGCCTTGACGGCAGCACACCGGATCAAGCCTACTTCACCCCGCTGCCGCTCCGCACGGCAGCCTAACCCCGGCAGAGGCTCCACTTATCGACGCGGATATTCTGTTCAGACAACCGGGGCCAGCTCATTCCTCATCCCCAAACGATCCTGTCAGTCTGGGTCCCGCCATTCTCCACGCCCAGACGATGCCCTCGGCGAACTTCCAGCCGCCGGGGGCATTTCCCCTCAAACATATCCACGGCGGTAGGAGGCATGTCCCGCTGCCGGCTCGATCTGACGAGCCAGCGCAAGAGCAGCTTGTGGTGCTGCGCAGGTCGCGGAGTGCAAGGCCGCAATCCGACGAGGTGCCCGTTTGTATCATCACAAGCTGTGACACGCATCTACCAACGCTCACGCGTACAATGGCCCTCATTCGAGGGCAAAGCGCCCTAAGGCAGCTTGAGCACAATAAAGCGATAGGCCCGTTAGTCCGGATGGATCGTGACATCCATGGTTTCGTCGCTGTCCCCGAAGGGGTCACCAAACCGATCGTCCTCGAGCAGCTTGACGCCGCACAGGCAGACGTCACCTTCGATCACGGCGAGCGCTACCGGCTCAAGCGATTGTCCGTCGCAGGGGCCGTCGATGCACATCCCAGTGTCGATCTCGAATCTTGCACCGTGCCGGCCGCATCTAAGAAAGGAGCGGTCCGCCGAGAAAAACGTACCAGAGCCGATATTCAGCCAGACGCTCTGATGCGGACAACGATTCACGTAACCAAAATAGTCATTGCCGAAGGTGCGCACCACAATAATCGGAAACGGCCGGCTCTCGCCCCTATCGTCAATCCGCGACAGGCTAAAGCTCATGGCCCCACTCCGCTCGATGGCATCGGCCGGACAGACGACAAAAACCTCGACGTGACCGCTCATCAGGTTGCCGATTACAGGTTCGCTCATCCCGGCCTCGCCGTTTCCTGCTTGAAGGCTTCGATCGCAGTCCGGCTCAGCTGAAAACTCCCACGGCCACGAGCGAGCGCCCGATAAGCCGAGCTGGCACGGGCGTTGAGGACGTCAAACCACTGGTTCGGCGTGAGCTTCGCCGGACGCTCGCTGATTTGGATCACCCTTCCGTTCGGAGCGAAGCGGACGTGGATGATGACTTGTTGCGAGTTCATACCGATCACCTGTTTTGATAACTCTAAAGATCCTGAACGGACACCGAGAATCTCGACTGTGATGTGCTTAGTTTTGGGCACCTTGGCGCGTAGGCTCTCACGCCACGCCTTGGACGCGCCGCTTCTCTGATATCGAGAAGGGCTTCTTCGCGCTCGCTTGGAGCATTTCTCTTGCTGCTCTAAGACAAGTGCATACCTCCAGCGGCATCCGGCGCGCTCCCGCCATGCTATCCGACAACGCTGCCACAAAGGACGTATCCTCGGTCCGTTGCTCATCTCTCGCGATGAGAAATACCACGCTCACCGCCATTCAACCCACATTCTTCCGTGTCGTGGATGACGATCATCTTAGTAAATCGCGGCACCCGCTCCCACGTTTATCGACGCATCTTTCATGGTCTCCACGATAAACTCGATCTGCTTGTTCGTGAGATGGGTGTGGAACGGAAGCGCAAGAGCGCGATCTGCGATTTTTTCCGCAACCAGGAAATCGCCACGCCGATAGCCGAAGTCGAAGTAGTGTTGTTGCAAGTGCAGCGGTTGGCTATAGGCGGTGGATTCAACCTGCGCGCCGCGCAGATCATCGATAATGGCGTCGCGCCCCGATCGCGTGAAGCGCGTCCCCAGATGAACGAGATAAAGCAACCAGTTTACCTCGACCACATCGGGGCCAACATAAGGCGGCTTGATGCCCTCAAATGATTGCATATGCGCGTTATAAAGCTGCTCGACGAACCGACGCCGCTCCAGGATTTCGTCGAGACGCTTGAGCTGCGCTAGGCCCAAGGTAGCCGTGAGATCGCTCATGCCGGCCTGATAAGGCGCCGTGCTACCGACAACAACGGAAGAGCGCTCGTCCAGGCGATGGGCGCGATGGCGACGCAAGCCGAGCGCGATGTCGATATCATCGGTCACAACCATTGCGCCTTCACCACAGGTTAGGGCCAGCGGCTGAGCAAAGTCGAACACCGCGATGTCGCCAAACCGGCCGACAAGCTCACCCTTGTAGCTCGATCCGATCGCCTCGGTGGAATCCTCCAAAAGCAGCAGCTGATGGCGCTGGGCGACCGCGCGCAGCTCCGACCATGGCGCTGGATGACCGTTGGGATTGCCGGCGACAATCGCCCGCGTATTGGCCGTGATGCGCTCTTCGGCCTTCGCTGGGACTAATGCTCCCGATCAATAGTCGATATCTGCAAATACCGCTCGTGCGCCTGCGAGACTGATGGCATGCGCGGTCTCACGAAAGGAGTAGGGCGAGGCGATAACCTCGTGCCCGGGACCAATGCCGAGCGCCCTCAGCGCAAGGAGGAGCCCTATGGTACCACTCGAGACCGCAACAGCATATTTGCGACCAAGATAGGCGGCGAAAGCGTGCTCAAACGCCTCAGTAATCTGCCCGTTGGAGATCTGCGGCGAACACAGCAGCGTTTCCACGGCAGAGAGCTCGGCAAAGGTGATATCGGGATCGGACAGTGGAATGAATGATGCATTCTCCTCCAGAGTGTACGCGCCATCAAGCCGATACTCTACCAGTTCAGTGCTCACCGCCCAACATTCCTTTTGGCCAAGACGATGCCGGTCGCCCGCGTCGGATCGGCTGTAATCTGCACGCAGTGATCCGATCCATCGATCAGATGAAGGTCGAAACGCGGAAACTGCCGGAACGGCTGGTCCGCCACATCCGACGCATCACAGCGCACCCAAGCAAGTTGCGGAAAGCGGCGCTGCAGCTCGACAAACGAACCCATCTCGGCGCCATCGGCTGCAAGCAGCCGCTCGATTTCGATCAATTCCTCCGCGGTGAGCGCCATCGTGGCTCCTCTGTGGCTCGTGAAAGGCGGGGCATCATTGCCAAAACAGACGCTCCGGATCCGCATTCAATTCGTCGATTGCAGAAGTCAACCGATGGTAAAGGCTGTAAAATTCCCAGATTCCGCGCGCGTGGTTCTTGCGAAACAGCTTCCAGATCCCGCACACGGCATCATAAAGAACCAGCGCGACATCGATGAGAGCGCCATCCTTGGTGATGTTGCGCGAGCAACATGGGCTCTCGATGAGGTAGCCGCCCCTCACCGGCGTCACGTTCGGCGAGACGTAGAGATAGCGCCTGCGTGAGCTCAAGCCGCGCTCGATCCGTTTGCGATCGAGTTCGTTCGGGTGAGGCACCAGCCCGGCCTTTATCTTTCTCATCAGCGCAGCATTCATGGCGAAAGCCTCCATTCAAAGCACTGTGATTTCTTCTTCAAGACAGCCGATGAGCAGCTGCTCACCAAAATCGACAATGTAGATCGGCACGTTCGCTTCGGTATGGATCGCGACGTTGATGATCTCACCGGTCGCTCCGGCGGCGAGCAAGACTCCTTCGGGCTCCGTATCGGGAAATGAGTGGTCGTTGATGAGGTCGACTGCGGTCTTGATCCGCTGGCCACGTCGATATTTCGGAAAGCCGGGCTGCGTCACGACTCCTCCGGCAATGGCAGATCATCGATCTCCTCGTAGGCGTCCACCGGCTCCAGTTCCTTGCGCTTCATGCCAACACGGTAGCCGCTTTCCGGATACTCGACGCCGTAGATGTAGAATTGCTGCAGGAACGTGCCGATCGATACGACGTAACCCACCTCTCCCTTCTTGACTAAAACGTCGCCAATCTCCTTGCCGCGATAGGTGCCATCATTGCGGATGGTGCGATTGGCTCGCACCTTTTGGCCAAAGCTGTAGACAGGCGGCTGATTGAGCTCGACGACGTCGCTGTCGCGAACGAGGCTGTTCATGTATCGCCTCTCATGCATCGTTCCTTTAGAGGTGCGGGGAGCCGCCTCGGCCCCCTCAGGCGAGATTCTGCATTCACTTCATCCTTGCGCGGCATCGTCAGTCACATCGACGATAGCAGCGCTGCCGAGAAGGCCACTCTCGGCATCGCGAACCGGCTTTGCACCACCGCGCGGAATGAAAGCCCGCCAGGGCCGTGCTGCCGACCAGTTACAGCACGAACGCACGGCAATCCAGCGCAGTTCTCGTCCGCGATGGAGGACCGAAGATCGGCGCCTGCGCCGCCGCCAACCCGCAGCACGTAGCTAATGACGCTTTTTGAACCAGCTCTTGGCACGCCACCTCATGGGCCTCACGCTTTAAGCTGGCGCCTGGTAACGAGGCAAGGATGTGTCAACCACACAGGTGTTGTCGACCGGACAGGCGGCGACACATTGCGGCTCGTCGAAATGGCCAACACATTCAGTGCATTTCACCGCTTCAATGACGAAGCTCCCCCCCCTTTCTGAGATGGCATCGTTCGGGCATAAGGGTTCGCAGGCTGAGCAGCTCGTACACTGCGAGGCGACAATTTTGAATGGCACATATTCCCCCTTTACGCTGCAGAGATCCGAGATCCTTGCCGGATCGCGGCGTCGCCGCGCTGCACGTGCTGGATCTCCCCGCGTTTCACCTTGTCCAGATAGGATTTGAACCAGGCGATCGCCGACTTCTCAATGAACTCATGGGCGAATTGATCGACCGGCTCGATCCCCGCCTTGATCAGTTTGCTTTTCGGGCAGCCGCCGATCTTGGACACGAAGACCGCATGGCAGTCATGGATGCCACCCATGATGGCGGAAAGCCTGTCCTCCTCGCCATAACCGCCCTGGCAGTAAACGTCCACGCGGCGGTGGCCGACGAATTTGGCGGCGGATGTAGAAAGTTCGTAAACCTGGAATTCCTTTGCATGCCCAAAGTGCTCGTTGATCAACCCCGAGCCCTTGGTCGCCACGGCCACTAGAAGAGTGATCGCGCTCATCTCTCCGGCACATTCGGCAAACTCCTTTTGGCCGGCCGCGACTCTGGCGGCACGCTCACGCTCTACCCTGCTCTGATATGCCTTGCGCATCTCTAAGTCATATTGGACGTCCATTTTCATGACCTGATCGGTGGTGAACTCTGCGCTGCGATCCTCCCCGAGTAGACCGACCGCATCGGCGCGGCACTGGCGGCAATGCCGCATCATTTTTGTCTCCCCTTCACAAGCATCTTGCAGCGCCTTTAATTCCCACGCGGTCGGTCCGCGCTGACCGTTGAGGCCAAATACCGTGCCGTGCTCGGGCGCGGAGATCAGTGGCATGATATTGTGAAGGAAGGCACCGCGCGACTTCACCGCCTTGTTGACCTCGACCAAGTGGCGGTCGTTGATGTTTGGGATCATCACCGAGTTGACTTTGCACAGGATGCCCCGTTCGCCAAGCATCTCGAGGCCTTGCAGCTGGCGATCGGTGAGTATCCTTGCCGCGTCGATGCCGGTGTAGCGCTTGTGGTTAAAGAAGATCCACGGATAGATCATCGCGCCGATTTCGGGATCGACCATGTTGATGGTGATGGTGACGTGGTCAATTTTGGACCTGGCGATGGTATCAATATGGTCCGGCAGAGCCAGTCCGTTGGTTGACAAACACAGCTTGATATCCGGAGCCGCCTTGGCGACCAGCTCGAAGGTCTTGAACGTCTTTGCTGGATTGGCCAGAGGGTCGCCGGGACCAGCGATGCCAAGGACCGTCATCTGCGGAATAGTGGTCGCGACGGCGAGCACTTTTCTTACCGCCTGCTCGGGCGTGAGCTTCTCGCTCACCACACCCGGACGCGATTCATTGGCGCAGTCGTATTTTCGGTTGCAGTAATTGCACTGGATGTTGCAGGCAGGCGCGACCGCGACATGCATGCGGGCGTAATGATGATGCGCTTCTTCGCTGTAGCAGGGATGGTTCTTAACCTTTTCCCAGATTTCGATCGGCAGATCGCCTTGCCCCGCCTGCGAGCCGCAGCTCGCCTGACCGGTGTTGGCCGAAGCGCGGCAGCCCTTATACTCGGCGGCGGGCTTCATCTTGCCGCCATCCACTGCCGCTTTGACATATTTTCCGCGTCCGACGACCGCGTTCATTTTCATTTTCCCTGCAGGCATCATCGGCTTCCCAGGATCATCCGTGAGCGAGCCTCAAGAAGCTCTTAGCAACTCGCATGCCATGACGGGGACGATGAAATTGCTGCCAGACGCCAACGAGTTAGCGGAACCGATGTGCGCCGGCTCATGCAAGAACATACAATGATACGCTTGTTGTCAGTGCGACAGATACGTCGTCATTCTCACGCAGCGCTCCATGGCTTGCGCATTCATTCTCGCGCCGAGCTCGCCGGAACCCGGCTCCATCTGACCGGGTCTTCTCGCGTTACGGCTATCGCAAATAGCCCGATACGAGCTGGGGGATTCGGGCTTCACAAGGACGCTAATGGGTGATCAGTATCTCAACCGCGCAAGGGACCCCAATCACAAGCGGTGTAAGGCCTTGCTCGAGTAGAAAGCGAAGCTCGTTGCGAGAGAGCGCGTCCGGATCCACGATCGCATAGTGGGTGTCGGCCGAGCGCTTTATGATCTGCCGGGCATAGCTACGCAAGAGCTGGTCGTTGAAGCGGCAGCCGATGAAGAGAAAGGTCTGGCCGGTTCGCCTTTTCTTGATGATGTCCGGAATTGGTGTCGGAATGTCGATTTCGGTCAACGCCTCGACATAGTCAGCGTCGGAGATAAGGGAGTTGTTGGCCGGCTGCACGCTACCATGCGGCTTGTACAACACCGTCGCCCAGCTGCCGGCCACGGCACTGTCGACCTCCCTGGCCAAGTGAATCGTAAAAGCGATACCATCGATTCTCACCATTGCCGATGCGGGTGATACCCTGCACTTCGCCCCATCCATCGCGCTCACCCAGCGCCGCGCGCATGGCGGCATCATACCACGCGTCGACTATGACGGGCAGGGACAGGGACGCAAGATGATGGTGCAACCGCGTCGGCTCGACTGGGCGAGCGAAGGCCTGCGTCATCAATGTCGTCACGGCTGACCGGTGTTTGCTGATCTCGATATGCTGCGCCGAGGCCCACGCATTGCCCCTAGCCCGGCGCGGCGGCGTAACCTTGCTCGCGAAGAAGCTGGCCAACGCCTCTTGCGTGGTCGGCATATCGGATCTGCACAATTCGACGAGGCCAGGACCGAGATAGGGAATGACGCTCGCGGCCCTCAGCCCGGCAGCGATGTCAACTAGCCTCGCCTTTGCATCGGCACCATCGACAAAGTCGATCTGTGGGGGCGCCTTCACGGATCGTCCCCGCTCTCGCCCCGTTTTTTAGCGTTAATTGTGATCGGTAACGCTGTGCCGCTCGGCATCTCAGGCAAATCGAGCACCCAGCCATTAGCTAATTTGATCCAGCCGCCCCATAGCGTCTCGTACTCGGATTCAACGATTGGCTCTTCGAGATCCTTTTTGGGCACGTAGATCGACAGGCCCGCGTCCGGAGACCGGCGGATCATGATTTTCACGAGGTCTACTCCCTGACTGCGATGGGGGAGGTGGCGCGCAGGCGAGCCACGATGTCGGACACTGCGCACACGACCTCATCGATCTCCGCAACGGAGGTTTCACGCGACAGAGAAAAGCGCACCGCGCCGTGCATTCGCCACTGCGGCACCTGCATGGCACGCAGAACATGCGATGGCTGAATGGAGCCGGAGTTGCAGGCTGATCCGAGCGACACAGCGATGCCCGCCCGATCGAGATGGTGGGCGATGGCTTCGCCTTCGAGATGGTCGAAGGCAATATTGGCCGTGTTCGCCAACCGATTGCCGCTGTCGCCGAGCACAACGCACCCGCCGTTCTTCAAGATTCCCTGCTCAAGACGGTCGCGCAAAGCGCCAATGCGACCGCGTTCGGGGTCAAGCCGCTCCGCCGCAAGCTCGGCGGCTTTTCCCAGGCCGACAATGCCGGGAATATTCTCAGTCCCGCCTCGGCGCCCTCGTTCCTGTGATCCGCCGCAGATCAGCGGCCGGAATTTTGTCCCTTTGCGCAAATAAAGCGCGCCGATCCCCTTGGGGCCGTGCAGTTTGTGCCCGGATAGCGACAGCATGTCGATCGCACTGTCCTTCAGGTTCACGCACACCTTACCGATGGCCTGGACCGCATCAGTGTGAAACAGCGCGCCGGCCTCGCGGGCCAGCCCGGCCAGAAACTCCACCGGAAACATCGTTCCGGTCTCGTTGTTGGCCCACATAACCGAGGCAATCGCTGTGCGTGGCCCGAGTGCGCCGCGAAACGCCTCGATGTCGAGCCGGCCCCGGGAATCTACGGCGACGATGTGCGTCTTGACCCCTCTTGTCGCCAATTGCTCGGTTAGCGCAAGAACGGCGGAGTGCTCTACCGAGGTGGTGACGATTTCGTCGCGATCTTTCTGCATCGCAAGCGCAGAGAGGATTGCGGCATTATTGGCTTCGGTCCCTCCCGAGGTGAAAACGATTTCATTATCGTATGCATTCCCTAGTAGGATACGCAAGCTACGCCGTGCCTGCCTCACAGCGACTGCGACCTCGCTGCCAAAGGCATGCGTGGACGAGGCATTGCCGAATTGCTCGGTGAAGAACGGCAACATGGCTTGCACCACGGATGGATCGGTCCGAGTCGTTGCATTATTATCGAGGTAAATCAGCATTCGATTTTCGCTCAATCCGCTACCTCGCCTGCAGCCGCGACGGGGACCAGGCGGACCAATTCGTCGATTTTACCAACAAGCCGCGCGCCTGAATGCCTTTCAGCGTAACGCTCGAAAGCTTACGGAACGTGCGGGTAGCGGACAGCCTGACCATGATCCTGCTGCCATCCATCTCGATCAGGTGACAGTCACCTCCACCGCGTTGCAGATTGGGTCCGATTGCTTCGATGGCGCCGCGGATGCGACGCTCTCGGTCTGTCGTAATGGGCGGCGATTGCCTCAGTTGTTCCGGTTCGGCCGGCATGCTTCGATGTCCTCCTCATCAGCTGAACGATTTGGTTCATCAGCCGAACGATTTTCCGCATGAGCAGTTCGCGGTGGTGTTCGGGTTGTGAAAGGTAAAGCCAGAACTCTCCAGTGCCATCACGAAATCGATGGTCGTCCCGATCAGATGCTCACGGCTCTTGTTATCAACGAACACCTTCAGCCCATCGCATTCGATCACGGCGTCGTCAGGATTCGGTTCTTCGACCAGACCCATCTTGTATTTGAATCCATTGCAGCCGCCCGCTTCGATCATGACGCGCAGACCGCCGGTCGGGTGCGTCGACGATGAAATCGCGCTCTTGATTGCGTTCACTGCGCTGTGCGTCAGGTTGATCACGGCTTTCCCTCATCATCTTGGATCTAGCTGTTAGGGGCAAGTCACGTGCCAGCGCGCAGACGCTTGATGATGCTCACCTTTTTGGATCGTGCCTGTTGGCGTTGAAACCGGTGTTGGGTTCCCGACAAGGCTCCTTGAGGCGATAGCAGCCACTGACGCGTTTTCTTCTAAGCTACGGCGAAGGCCGCTACACATGCGACGGCAAGCAATTTGCATCGCATCTGGCACCGGCCAAGGCGTCGGTGAACAGTTTAGATCGAGGAAGAGTTTAATGACTGCAATCGAGAACACCGCACTCGGCAGACTTGAGAAGGAGGGCCGCCTGCTCAATGCCGTACTCAAAGGCGGGACTGCCAAGCCGGGCCGGTTCGGCTTTCGCGGCGACGTGGCACTAAAATTCCAGACGCAGGTCGCGGACGAGAAACGGCCGCCAGACTACTCGATTGAGCAGGTGTTGACGATCGCGCAGGACGGTGAACGCACTATTCCGGTGCTGGCCGGCTACCTGCATTCCTTCGCCTATCTTGCTGACGTCGTGACCGTCCTTGACGGCGCCTTAAGCCCAACTGGCAGCTACTTCATGTTTTGCAACAACATTGATTTACTGGCGAAGTACCGAGTCAAGTTCGGTGATATTAGCTTCCACGTCCTACCGTGCGATGAATCCACGGTTTGGAAGGAGATGATGGACCTGGTCGGGCTCAACAAGGACGACATCAAGAAACTCGATCCGGCCGGCAAGCTTGATTACCTCCTCGATGCCGCAAAGGATCTCGACCTATCCTATGAGGAGATCTCGTACGACGAGGGGCTAAAGTGGATGGAGCCCGTGAAAGACCGCAACGAGAACCGGCCGGTCTGAGCGCGGTCTTCAGTTGTTGGCCGATGCATCGTCTTCGACAAGATGCACGCCGACAACGCAGATATCACCGTCCAGAACTGCCAACGCGATCGGCGTGAGTACCCTACCTTGACATGGACCTTCGACGCACCGGCCGGTGCCGAGTTCGAAGGTCGAACCATGCTTGCCGCACATCAGCCGGATACCGTATGGATCGAGGAATTCGTTCCGCTGCCAGTCCAAATTGACGCCGTTGTGCGGGCATCTATTGACGTAGCCAAGCACCTTTTTGCCCCAGCGCACCACAATGATGGACCACGGCCGATGATTGCCGTGGTCATCGACGACCATAAGGCGGAATCCCATGGCCTGGCGGCTCGGGATGTCATTAAACCTGCAGATCACGTAGATAGGACTTGGCCTCATTTATCGCCCATTCATCGCAAGACGATTTTCATCGTCGCTGTGCAAGCAACCTGCAAGAACCGTACAAGTGCCGGGCTGATAGTGTCTGTGGTAATCCAACGCGCAAGCCAGCCATTGCTGGCTCACCCAATTACCCGACGCATAATTCAGACCAGTCAGTTCGACAATTTGGGCCTTGCTGCCGTTTCCATGATGGCCATACAGCTGCAGCTTTCGGGTCCAGGCCCTCTGCACCATTTGCCAGAGAGCTGCTTGCGAAGGCTGGTCGTTGCTGCTCGTTGATGGCCACTCCGTAGGCCCGCCCGTTACGCCCCTCGGATCGCATCCCACCGCAGCTTCGTAAGCGCTTTCGGAGAAAGGTTGAACGAACGTTTCAGCCGGCGGGGACGACGCAGCGAGCGTGCGCCCCCTTTGAAGCAAGACCGTTGAGCCCGGAACAGAACGGTTAAATGTCCGTCATTTCAGGGCCGCTGTTGCTATTGCAGCGGATTTACTCCATGTGCATCTCCGTAAGAGCGCGCTCCAAGTAAAATGAAGGGTCATCGTCCGATGAGTCCGTTTCGTAGCTTCTCTGAGGACCGACATCACTGCCCCCATCTTTGGAAAGATACTTCGTAGGCTTGCCTACCCGCTGCCACTCATCGTTCTCGTTCTTCGCCCACACATCGTCGCGCTGGTGGGGATCAAGCACCCAGTAGTTACGACCTACGGGAACAAAACCCATATCCGCTAGACGAGGTTCCATGCCTGCAAGGGCCGGCCGCGACAAGATCAGTGGCTGGTCCCCGTCCTGTCGCAGTTGATGTTCTAACAAGATATCGCCAGCGTTCTCGACAAGCGGATGAGTCACCCTAAGATCTACGACGGACGTGATATCGTTGCGCCCAAACTGCTGCTGAAAATGGTCTCCTTTAATCCGAGCCGGGCCTCCTGCTCTTAGAAGCCCGACAATTTCGTCGCCCAACCGGTAGCTGTAAAATCGTGCTGGTTTATTTGGATCGTCGTACGTGTTGGCGTAACTTCCAGCAACCGTTGCTGCGCGCTCAGCCTTCTGGGAGACGAAGTCCGAGTACTCTTCTGGATTCTCGGCGATGCGCCTGATATCATTGCGCAAGAATCTCTCAACTCCGCGCAAAAAGGAGTCTCGGTCGATCTCTCTAATGGGCGGTTCGGAAACGAGAGAGTATGACGCCGCTGGTTCGGATGACGACCCACCTCGCTCCATTCCTGCAAGTGTTTCCGCAAACCGGGGACTATCTCCCGCTTCTGACGAATCGTCAGTTTGGTTACCGGTTGTAAACTGGCTGGATGAGCCAACGCTTCTGCCATACATGAGAGCGCTCTCCTATCGGCAAAGTTGCACGCAACTGAGCTCGTGCCGCGCAAGCTCTGTTGCTAGGATAGGATTCCTAGCTGACCACAACCTGACCAAAACACCCTGCGCTTCGGCGTGACTACCTCTGCGCGTGAGTTACAAATTCGCTGCGACAAGCCGCGATCTGTGGGTAGAATCGCACGTAAGATCGCCGGCTGCCGATCCGTCAAAGAGACCGACGTCTAATGATGATGACTCGCAGATTCCCTATCAGCAGATGGGTAGCAGGCCCGACCAGGTACCCGCGCAACGACAATTAGAGACCTGCGTGCCAAGTGTTCCGTGTCTGATTTGCGATGTGCTCTCGATGCTCTGTTGCAACGACTGTGTACTGGGCAGCGAAAATGTCGTCCGTCACCGGGCGTGCGCAAAAGACCAACTAAGGTGTTTACGGCACTTCACGTTCTCAGATTCGACCATCTAGGCAGACATCATTGTCCACGATCGGCGGCGCGGCAGACACGTAAGCTTCTCCTGATCGCAAGCAGACATGCACAGTATCCCCTCGGCTCAAATCGTCCAACGTAAGTGGCTACCTGCCTTGAACTATGCTCTCAGGAATCCATCATGACAGGCACTTCGATCTACTTAGCGCTGCGTGAGGCGCGGCTCGCCTTCTACGAATAGGCAGACCTTGGAGAGGAGTGGTTTGTGAGCAACGGCTGTTGTATCGGCATAATATAGCCGGCCCCCAACCAATCGAGATCCTTCTGGCGCGCCGTTCTCACCATGAGTTCACCTGATCGCAATTGCACCTTTCCTCACCTATATCTCGCCTGCCGCGACAGGACGAGTGTGTTCGCTCACGCCGCTTCAGGTACGGCTGACGCGTGAGTCTGGCAGTTCGCGGGGCAAACCCTGGCGCATGCACCGCAGCCAATGCAGGCGCCTTGATCATTCAGAACCATGACCTTCTTTTCGATCTCATCGTCGTCGTCATCGAGGTTGACAAATTCGCCATCCTCGCTGATTCCTTTCAACGTCATGACATCACGGCCGCAAACCTTGAAACAGCGGCCACAGCCGATGCACTTCTTGGGATCGATCGAGATCAAGTATTGTGGCGTCCAGTCGCGTCCGTCTCGTGTTTGAAACGACATGCATTGCCCCTTTTAAGTCTTTTCAAGCGCCTTCAAGTCGAGGCCCTTGCGCTCAAGTTCGGCATAGGCATCGTACGCCTTCTGCGCCACCAGCATGATCGAGGTCCAGTTGATGGGTAATTCTTCGGAAAGGTCGTGCAGATCCATCTTCGCCTGTATCGCCTTGGCGGACACCTTCCTTAGTTCCGCCTTCAATGTTTCACGATCGCTCATGAGTATCCCCAATAGTTTGCCACGTCCGGAAATTTCCGAGTCAAGTCGATTCCGTCGCTGACGTACTTGTCGCCCTCCTGCGCGAGCTTTACGAAATTATCAAATCCGAAGCGATGGACGTCGCGCAGCTGCTTGTTCACGGCGATCAGCCGACCTGAGATGAGCACCATGCGGCCGAAGCCTTCATGATGCAGATCCAGAATCGGCTGGATCATCCCGCCGGTCTCCTTCTCGATCGAGAGCGCGACCGCATCGAAGAACAGCTTAAGCCGCCACAGTGTATCGGGATCGGGATCACCGATAATCGGCAATGCGCGCCTTTTCTGCTTGTCCAGGATATAGGGTTCGAGCAGGTCAAGATCGCTTTTCCCGTCCCAGGCTCCGTTGGTATCGTGCGCACGCCAAATCTTGATCAACTCCTTGAGGAATGGCGCGTCGACGGCGCTGCCCTGCTGCTCTATTTTAGCGGTCATATCACCTCATTCGTCGAACTCGAACGTACGCCGTCGGTCCTTTGCCATGGCCTTGCGTAGCCAGGGAGGTGGCGTGCCCTTCAGTACGCGCTCGAGTTTTTCGAGCAACACCAGAATGCTTTCTGGCTTGTTCACCTTGATAGGATGAATCTTGTTGGCCACCACTCGCGCAGCCCCGGCACCGCCGATGGCGGCGACGTAAAGAATCGCGCAATCCTTGATCGCCTCGATCTTCGGCGCCAATTTATCGTCGTTGCCGTCTTCCTTAAGGTCGCCCTCAAACTCAATCGCTTTGAGAAACACGTGCCCGCCAGGCGCGACATCGTAGATTGCGATATTCTTTGCCCAACCAAAATGGGCATCCACCCGTCTCATGTCCTGAGTGGCAAACGCGACCTTCATGCAATCGACCTCCCAGCCGCGCCGGCGGAGCTGCGATACCCGGAGCATCGTGGCAGACCGGCCGCAGTCCGCCATCTATCGGGCGTAGGCTGATCGTTCTCCTCGCGGTGCGCGATCACGAGGTTGGCGATTTCGAAGATCAGATTGCGGGTACCACGATAGCCCACGGATAGTTGGTGTCCCGCACCAAGTCGATCGAACATAGGAAAACCCGTACGATAGAACGGCAATTTCAGGCGAGCCGCCGCTTGCCTGCCATGCGAATGCGTGATCAGCAGGTCGCAATGGTGTGTTTTGGCAAGCCCTTCCAGATCCTCGAGATCGCCAATGAGTACTTCCTTGGTCTTGATCCGCTCGATCACCTCCGACTGAGTGGTCGTCACGGCCGCTGTCACCTGAGCGCCCATGTCGTGCAGCATGCCGGACATATCGAACAGAAGGTCTGGCTCAGCGCCGATAGCAACTTTGCGACCGCCAATATGGAAGTGCGCGTCCAGCATTGCATCGGCGAGCTGACCGCGCTGGCGCCGATATTTCAAGGGTATGGGGCGGCCGCTGATCTCGCTCAGGAAGGTCATGAATTCGTCGTTTGGACAGAGACCACACAGCCGCTCGAAGACACGAAAAGGCACGCCGGTCTTGACCTGCATGACCTCTGCCGCACGCTGCATCTGCGCCCCGATTGCAATCGTCCATCCGGCGCGGCCCATGCCCGCAATTTCGTCGACGCCGATGCCGCCGATGGTCGTTGGCGTAAACTCATCGGGGATATGTCCATCGAGCGATCCTGCTACGTCAGGGAGGAAGGACGGGCACAACCCGAAATCTTCCAGTATGACACGGAGTTCATCAATGTCGCCGGGCGTGAGGTGACAACCCGGCAGAACATTCACTTTCAATGGGTCCCGCAGGCCATTGGCGCCGGGCCTTTCCACCAGCACCTCTACAATGCGTGCCACAGCCTTCCCCCAGCCGTCCTGGAACGCGCCCTTGAAATCAGGCGTCGAGACATACACCAGTGGCAACTTTGCGAGTTGGGGATGCTTGCTCCGGATTAGCTTGAGGTAGGCATCCACATCGTCGCCGTTGGTCTCGGTGACACCGGTCGAGCAGATTCCGATGATTTTTGGCTTGGTACGGTTGTAGATGTTCAGTATAGCCTGCTCGAGATTCTCATAACCGCCGAGTACGGTCGCGACCTCGCTCATCGCGGTGGTCTGCAGCGGTACTGCCTCTTTGAAATGCCGGACGAAAAGCGTGAGCCCGAAGGATGTGCATCCCTGGGAGCCGTGCAGAAGCGGCATCGCCCCGCGCAGCCCCATGAAGGCGAATGCGCCGCCGATCGGCTGACTCATCTTCAGCGGGTTGACAGCGCAGGCTTTCGTCGGCGCCGTGACGATGGCCATGACGCCTCCTTATTCTGCCGCCTGTACCATGGCAGATGGATCGGACACCAAGATACCTTCGATGCGCCTCCGGCAGCAGCCACCGGCCGCATTGGTATGCTCTCTCACCGCTGCGACGCTCCTCAGGCCGTGCGCGTAGATTGCATCCTCAATCGTGCCCAGATCGACCGTGTTACACACGCAGATCTTCCTCGCGCGGCGCGCGGTCTCGGCGAGCGCCGGATCGCAGGCGATCGCTGCCGCCGGCGATTGCATCTGCTCCATCGCCTTGGCCAATGCCTGCCATGGTGCCGGTCGACGTAGCTGCTCCCACATCGGACTCGAGAGTGACTTATCGATCTCCTCCACCAGCTTGACCATTCCGACATAGCCCATATAGGCGTGGCAACGCTCCTGATTGATATCGAGCCATGGCATCGCCGCCTTCAGCGCGACGAACTGCGACTTGCCGCCCGATAGCATGATGTCCGCTTTTGCGTCCTTTAACATCTTAAACATCTCGCGCGGCGTAATGTCCTCGATCACGTGGGCATCCTGCCCCATGAGCTCCTTGATGCGCTCCTTGTCTTTCCTGGTTGATTTTTTGACGCTGGTTCCGACTAACTCAAGCCCTGCTTCCTGGAGTGCCGCAACGATCGACCATGACTTGACGCCGCCGGTAATCAATAAAGCCTTCTTGCCTTCGAATCGTGGCCTGTACGGCCCTATCGCAGCCCGGGCCCACGCTTCCTCGCGCGCGATCACCGCTTCAGTGCGCCCGAGCAGATCTGCAGGCGCGCCGCGCTCAACCAATAAGCGGGCAAGCTGACGCAGCGATTCGCTCGAATCTTGAATACCGTAGAACGCCCCCTCGAAGAACGGAATCCCGTAGCGTTGCTCCATCTTGCGTGCGACGTTGATCATGGACTTTGAGCACACCAACATCGCCGCCCGCGCGCGATGGGATGAAGCGACTTCGCGATACTTGCCATCGCCGGAGATGCAGGAGAGAATCCGTATTCCAAGCTCGTCTAGCAGTGGCTTCACTTGCCAGAGCTCTCCCGAAAGGTTGTATTCTCCGATCAGGTTGATATCGTACGGGGTGGTGTAGTCTGGCTCTTGCGTCCCGATCACATAGTCGAGCAACGCCTCGCCGGCGAGCTTGTTACCGAGGTTCTTCGAGCCGACGAAGCCCGGGGAATTGATCGGGATCACCGGCTTTGCGAACCTTTGAGATGCGGCCTTACAGACTGCGTTGATATCGTCGCCAATCATCGCCGGGATGCAGGTTTGATAAACGAAGATCGCGGGCGGGTCGCACTTGTCGATGATCTCCTTGATCGCTTTGCAGAGCCGCTTCTCGCCTCCGAATACAATATCGGTTTCGCTCAAATCGGTTGTGAACGAGGTGCGCCACAGATTCGAGCCTGACGACGCCGCGCCGCGATTGTCCCAGGAATTACCTTCGCACGCGATCGGACCATGCACCAAGTGAGCGACATCGGTGAACGGCTGTAGCGCAACCTTGGCGCCATCGAAAGCACAGCCGCCCGCAGCGCTCCCCGGCTGCAGTTGTTTGGTGCAGCCGTTCTTGCGTTCTGCCTCCGACTTAATGCCGTTCTTGGCGCAGCCCGGCTCGTCAAAAATATTCTGGACCGTGGCCGCTAGTGATCTCATCCCTTTTTCCTCTCAGCGCAAACTAATTGCATGGTCAACGGTCATGTGCTTGTGCCATCGCAGAGTTATTGCGATGGCATGCGACACGGTCGCTCATCAACGAATGATGTCGAAGCTGTAGTCAGTTTCGCCAAGAACGTTTGTCTTCTTGTCCATCTCATCGAAGACCTTGTCCAGGATCTTCACGAGCACATTCAGGCCGCCCTGATAGCCCCATAGGGGGGACCGGTGATGGTGATGCCGATCAAAAATTGGAAAGCCGATGCGGATCAGTGGCGTTCCAGTATCGCGCTCCAGATACTTGCCATAGGTGTTGCCAATCAGAAAATCGACTGGCTCGGTGAACAGGAGTGAGCGCATGTGCCAGAGGTCCCGGCCCGGATAGGCTTGGCAGCCCCGCCCGAATGGCGAGCTTGCAAGCAGCATCTGCATTTTTTCGTGCCATGCCTTGCTGCCGTTCGTGGACAGCACATGGGTCGGTTCGGCGCCGAGTTCGAGCAGAAACGCAGCCAGCCCATAGCAAAGATCCGGATCACCATAGATCGCGAACTTCTTGCCATGGATATGCGCGCTGGAGTCAGCGATGGCGTCGACCAAGCGGCCACGTTCTCGCGCGAGCTGCTCGGGAATCTCCTTGCCGCTGATGCGTGACAGCGCCACGATAAAGTCATCCGTTGCGGATAAGCCCACCGGGTAGTTGAAGGATACGATGTCCTGCCCATGATCAGCAACGAATGGCAGCGTTTTTTCGGTGCACCACTGCTGCATGGAGATTGTCGCCTTGGCGTGAACCGCGTTGGCCGCATCTTCCAGCGTCGTGCCTCCGTCATACATCCGGAATTCGCCGTCTGTCGGAGTATCGAAGACTTCAGAATTATCAGCGAGAATCGTGTGCTGGATGCCCATCAACGCCAAGATGCGCTTGATTTCGCGAAGGTTCCCGACGGTATAGCCATCGAACCCACCAATGATGTTGATCGCCCCGTTCTGCTTGCGCTCCAGCTTCGGCGCTGTTCCGGCCTTACCGTCCCAAAAATGCTCCAGAATGCCCTTGAGCGCATTGTCATATCCGGTGACGTGGCTCCCGACGAACGCCGGCGTATGGGCGAATGGCACGTCGAAGTCCGCCGGGACCGAGCCTTTTTCTTTCGACGTTTTGATGAAGGCATTGAGGTCATCGCCGATCACCTCGGCCATGCAGGTGGTCGAGACCGCAATCATCTTGGGTTTGTACATGTTGTAGCTGTTCGCGAGCCCGTCGGTCATGTTGTTCAGACCGCCGAATACGGCAGCATCTTCCGTCATCGACGAGGAGACGCAGGAAGAAGGCTCCTTAAAGTGCCGCGACAGATGGCTGCGGTAATAGGCAACGCAGCCTTGCGAGCCGTGGACGAAGGGCAGCGTGCCCTCAAAGCCAACAGAGGCGAATACGGCGCCAAGTGGCTGGCATGCCTTGGCCGGATTTACCGCTAGCGCCTCCCGCGCAAAGTTCTTTTCGCGATATTCGGCCGTCTTCGTCCATTCCTTGATGCGTTCAACCTCTGCGGGATCGCGCGGATTCTCGAATATCTTCTTTTTGGCCAGCATCTCCTGGTATTCTGGACCTCGGAACAGTTCGAGATGATCGAGCACGTGTTCGGCACTCTGCGCCATTGTTGAAATCCTTCACTATCGAGATTGGTGTCGCCCTGGCTTTCCGGCAGAGCGAGATGAGTTGGTTTATTCTGCTGCCAGGAGCTTGGCCCTCGAAGCTTCCTTCCAGGGGGCCTTCGTTTTCTTCCAGACGGGCGAGTTGATGGCCATGTCCATGTCGCGGGCAAAGATGGCAAAGCCGTCGTAGCCGTGATATGGGCCCGAGTAGTCCCAGGAATGCATCTGCCGGAACGGCACACCCATCTTTTGAAAAACGTATTTTTCCTTGATGCCCGAGCCGACGAGGTCAGGCTGGAGCTTTTCGACGAAGCGCTCGAACTCATAGCCATTAACGTCATCGTAGATGAGCGTGCTGTCCTTTACGTAGTGCTGAGCTGTGCGCTGATAGTCGTCGTTGTGACCGAACTCGTATCCCGTACCAATGACTTCCATCCCGAGGTCCTCGTATGCGCCGATCACATGACGCGGACGGAGCCCTCCGACGTACAGCATCACCGTCTTGCCCTCCAGGCGCGGGCGATATTTTGCAATCACAGCGCTCACCAGCGGTTGGTACTTTTCAATCACCCGCTCGGCGCCTTCCTTGATCTTGTCGTCGAAATAGCCAGCAATCTTCCGCAGCGACTCTGCGATCTTTGAAGGTCCGAAGAAGTTGTACTCGCACCAGGGGATACCGAACTTCTCTTCCATGTGACGCGAGATGTAGTTCATAGAACGGTAGCAATGCAGAATGTTGAGCTTTGCCTTCGGCGTTGCCTCGAGCTCAGCTAGTGAACCGTCGCCGGACCACTGCGCGATCACCCGCAGGCCCATCTCCTCTAGCAGAATTCGCGATGACCAGGCGTCGCCGCCGATATTGTAGTCTCCGATGATCGCAACATCGTACGGCGTCGGCTCAAACTTTGATTTGCCATCGGACTCGAGCTGGTCGAAAATCCAATCGCGCACCGCATCGTTGGCGATGTGATGGCCTAGTGATTGCGACACACCCCGAAAGCCCTCACAACGGACCGGCACGATGGTCTTGCCGCCGTATTCCTTGGATTTCGCTCTCGACACGGCCTCGATGTCGTCACCGATCAATCCGATCGGGCATTCCGATTGGATCGTGATGCCGTTGTTGAGCGGAAACAGCTCCTGGATTTCGTCAAGAATTTTGACCAGCTTTTTGTCGCCACCGAATACGATATCCTTTTCCTGGAAGTCGGAGGTGAACTGCAGGGTCACGAAGCTATCGATCCCCGTCGTGCCAACGTAATAATTGCGTCGGGAGCCCCACGAATATTGACCGCAGCCTACCGGGCCATGGCTGATATGGACCATGTCCTTGATCGGTCCCCAGACCACTCCCTTTGACCCTGCATAGGCGCAGCCCCTGATCGTCATCACGCCAGGTATGGATTTGATGTTGGACTTCACCCCGCAATCTGACTTGCCGGCTTGGTGAACGTTGAGGTGCTTGGCACGCCGTTTCGCGGTTTTCTCCGGATAGACCTTCAGCACCTCCTCGATCAGCTCTTTGTTGCGAGCCCTGATTTCTGCGATGCTCTGGGTCGTGGCGAGACTCATCTGATGTCCTTCAAAAGTTAGCTGTTGCGAGGGCGGCTTCTTGGGCAAGACTTTTGCAACCAGCATGCCAGCGCATCATGTGCGCCAAAAACATAGCAATCAAAGTCGCTTAGCGCGCCTCCTGCGGTTACGGTGGTTGGTGTTGCGAACCCGACATTACGCTTGGGGCAGAGAACTCTTGGCTCCGCCCTGTTCGAAATTGAACAAGGGCTGGCTATGCGTGAAATTGCCCGCCCAATTCTCGAACGTGTTCGCGATCGCAGTACGCTGCGATCGACCTCGCCTAAGGCGCCGCACTGGAAGACCGGCCGCAAGGGCGGCTGGCCGACACAGGCCCATCAATCCTATCTATGCTTGTTGCGACCTACAGGTGCTTACCTGCTGCTATGTGGTCAGGTGCATGACCTCATCCTCCAGGCCTCAATGCGAGCTGCCTTGCCACCTGGAGATCGCAGGCTGGCCTAATCACGAGAACAGCTGCCGCGCCTTGATAAGCGCACGCACGAGCACATCGATCTCCTGATGTGTATTGTAAAGTCCGAGGGACGCACGGCACGTTGCCAGCACGCCGAAGCGCTTGAGCAGCGGCATCGCACAATGGGTCCCCGCCCGCACCGCTACACCGGCGCGGTCGATGACGGTGGCAATATCATGCGCATGCGCACTCTTCATATCAAAAGAAATGATCGGTCCCTTGTCGGCCGGGTTCCCGATCAAGCGCATGAAATTGATCTCCGCCAGCCTCTCCTGCGCGTAAGCGAGCAGCACGCTCTCGTGCCTGCGGATCTGCACCTTGCCTATTGAATTGATGTAATCGATAGCTGCCCCTAAACCAATGGCTTCGACGATCGGCGGCGTACCTGCTTCGAACCGGTGTGGCGGATCACCATAAATGACGCCGGAACGCGAGACCTCGCGGATCATCTCTCCGCCGCCATTGAAGGGCGGCATCGATGCCAGATGCTCAGACTTGCCGTAAAGCACACCGATCCCGGTCGGACCATAGAGTTTGTGGCCCGTCATGACGTAGAAATCGCAATCAATGTCGCAAACGTCGGCGCTCAGATGGACGCAAGCTTGCGAGCCGTCAACCAGCACCGGGATACCACGAGCATGCGCGATCCTCACCACGTCTTTCACCGGCAATACTGTGCCGAGCACGTTCGACATTTGTGTGATTGCAACCATCTTGGTGCGCGGGGTCAGCAGTCGCTCAAACTCATCGAGCAAGAAGTTTCCGTCATCATCCACTGGCGCCCATTTGATCACTGCACCGAGTCGTTCCCTGAGAAGGTGCCATGGCACAATGTTCGAATGGTGTTCCATCATGGAGAGCACGATCTCATCACCCGGGTTAACGCGTTCACGGCCAAAAGTCTGCGCGACCAGATTGATTGCCTCCGTGGCGCTCCGAGTGAAGATGATCTCTTCGTTTGTACGCGCGTTCACAAACCGCGCCACCTTGGTACGGGCGCCTTCATACGCCTCGGTCGCCGCGTTTGCGAGGTAGTGCAAGCCGCGATGAACGTTGGCGTATTCGCTGGAGCACACCTGCATCATACGGTCAAGCACCGCGTTTGGCTTTTGCGAGGATGCAGCGTTATCGAGGTAAACAAGCGGCTTGCCGTACACCGTCATGGCGAGCGCGGGAAAGTCCATACGTATACGGTTGACGTCGTAACTGCCATTGCTCACGGCGGGATGTGCGCTCATCGCCCCGCCTGCAGCCAGTGTTCAGCTTGAGCTGTCACAAAATCGCGCAGATTCTCGGAAGTGATCTCCTCAATCGACTCGCCAAGGAACGCTTTAATCAGCAACGACTTCGCATCCTTCTCGGGTAGCCCTCGAGCGCGCAGATAGAATACGAGACTGTTGTCCAGCGCACCCGATGTCGCTCCGTGGCCGCAGGTCACGTCGTCAGCCAAGATTTCAAGTTCCGGCTTACTGTCAGCCTCGGCCTGGTCGGACAAGAGCAACGCTCGCGTCGTCAGGGTGGCGTCCGTCTTCCGGGCGGCAGGACGAACGACAATTCGGCCCTGAAATACCGAGCGGCCTCGATCGTCGATGACCGCGCGGAACTTCTCCCGACTGGTGCAATGTGGCACGGCATGGTCGACCACCATCGTTGTGTCGGCGTGAAGCTCGCCCCTGATGAGATTAACTCCATTCGCCGAGACCTTGGTTCCCTCGCCAGCCAGCGAGATGAATCCCTGATAGCGGCTGATGGAGCCGCTGCAGGTCATGCTGAAGAGGTCGAGCTTAGCCCTGGCGCCGACTGCGATGATCGCCGACGAGATATTCACGGCGTCAGAGGCAGCGGCTGCGACGCGGATATACGAAAGGCTCGCCTCGTTACCGACTAGGGCGATTATCGCATCGTTGGCTTGATAGCCGCTCGCGCGTTCAGCCGAGACGAAACTTTCCACGATGGCCGCATGCGCGCCTTTACCAAGCTGTAGATACGAGCGTGTAAAGGTGGACACGGACGCGCCGGTTGCGACGTGAACGATTTGAATTGGACGCTTCACCGCGTTGCCGTCGGCGACCGTAATCACCAGGCCATCTGTTGCCAATGCGGCGTTGAGCGAGATAATGGAATCGGTCGTCGTCGACAGCACCAGACCTGCCATGTCGCCAGGGGCCGAATTCTCCAGAACCTCTCGCAGCGACCGCACAACAAGTTCATTTTCCAGCCTGCCGAGATCGGATAGCTCCGGCACGAATATGCCATCCACCAAAACCAGTTTGACCGCCTGATCGGCAGACACTTGCTCGGCCGACACCTTTGCGCGCACTAGCGCCTCCGCATCCGGTCGCGGAGCGAGTGGCAGCACCTCGCCGATCAGTGCGCGCAGATCTGTGTATTTCCAGTCCTCCATGCCCCGATGCGGAAGACCGGTACGCTCGTAGACCTCAAATGCGCTCGCCCGGATTTGGGGAACAAGGCCTGCACCAGGCAGCCGTCCACGCGCCGCAGCGAAAACATTGCCACTTGCGCGTTCGGGGTCGGCTTTGGGCAAAACCTGCTTCATCGGAGTCCCTAGAGCCGTCAGGCCGCGTCTTCGAATTGGCCGTAGCCACAAGCCTCGAGCTCCAGCGCCAGTTCCTTGCCGCCGCTCTTCACGACTCGGCCCTTCGACATCACGTGCACGACGTCAGGCACGATGTAGTTGAGCAGCCGCTGATAATGGGTGATGACGACCATCGCGCGCTTGGGCGACCGCAGCGCGTTGACGCCGTCCGCCGCGATGCGCAGCGCGTCGATGTCGAGGCCCGAATCCATCTCGTCAAGGATGCACAGGCTCGGCTCGAACAGCGCCATCTGCAGCACCTCGTTGCGCTTCTTCTCGCCGCCGGAGAAGCCGACATTGACGCCGCGCTTGAGCATGTCCTGCGGGATGTTCAGCGACTTCGAGACCTCGCGGACCTTCTTGAGGAAGTCCGGCGTCGAGTATTCATCCTCGCCGCGCGCCTTGCGCTGGGCGTTCAGTGCCGTGCGCAGGAAGTTCATGGTGGCGACGCCGGGAATTTCGACCGGGTACTGGAACGCCAGGAACACGCCCTTGGCGGCGCGCTCGTTCGGCTCCATCTCCAAGAGGTCCTCGCCCCTAAACAGGATCTGGCCGTCGGTGACCTCGTAGCCGGGCTTGCCGGCGATGACGTGCGAGAGCGTCGACTTGCCGGAGCCGTTCGGCCCCATGATCGCATGCACCTCGCCTTCGTTCACGGTCAGCGTCAGCCCGTGGAGGATCTCACGCTCCTCGACACGAACCTTGAGGTCTTTCACTTCAAGCAAAGCCATCATTTTCCTTCCATCTATCTCCTCATCCTGAGGAGCGCCGAAAGGCGCGTCTCGAAGGATTGAGGCCATCAATCTTTCCGGTATCCATCCTTCGAGACGGCCGCTTGCGCGGCCTCTCAGGACGAGGTCCGAGCTAGCCGACCGACCCTTCGAGCGAGATCGAGATCAGCTTCTGCGCTTCCACCGCGAACTCCATCGGCAGCTGCTGCAGCACGTCCTTGACGAAGCCGTTGACGACGAGGCCGACCGCCTCTTCCTGGCTGAGGCCGCGCTGGACGCAGTAGAACAGCACGTCCTCGGAAATCTTCGAGGTGGTCGCTTCGTGCTCGAACGTCGCCGAGGAGTTCTTGGCCTCGATGTACGGCACGGTGTGCGCGCCGCATTTGTCGCCGATCAAGAGCGAATCGCAGGCGGTGAAGTTGCGCGCGCCCGTCGCTTTCCGATGCGCGGTGACGAGGCCGCGATAGGTGTTCTGCGACCTGCCGGCGGCGATGCCCTTGGAGATGATCCGGCTCGACGTGTTCTTGCCGAGGTGAATCATCTTGGTACCGGAATCGACCTGCTGGAAGCCGTTCGAGATCGCGATCGAGTAGAACTCGCCGCGGGAATTGTCGCCGCGCAGGATGCAGCTCGGATATTTCCAGGTGATCGCCGAACCCGTCTCGACCTGGGTCCAGGAGATCTTGGAATTGTTGCCGCGGCAATCGCCACGCTTGGTGACGAAATTGTAGATGCCGCCCTTGCCTTCCGAATTGCCGGGATACCAGTTCTGCACCGTCGAATATTTGATCTCGGCATCGTCATGAGCGATGAGCTCGACCACGGCGGCGTGCAGCTGGTTCTCGTCGCGCTGCGGCGCGGTGCAGCCCTCGAGATAGGAGACGTAGGAGCCCTTGTCGGCGATGATCAGCGTGCGCTCGAACTGGCCGGTATTGCGCTCGTTGATACGGAAATAGGTCGACAGCTCCATCGGGCAGCGCACGCCGGGCGGCACGTAGACGAACGAGCCGTCGGAAAACACCGCCGAGTTCAGCGTTGCGTAGAAATTATCCGAGGTCGGCACCACCGAGCCGAGATACTTCTGCACCAGCTCGGGATGCTCGCGGATCGCCTCCGAGATCGGCATGAAGATCACACCGGCCTTCTTCAGCTCCGCCTTGAACGTGGTCGCCACCGAGACCGAATCGAACACCGCGTCGACCGCGATCTTGCGGCGGGCGGGATCTTCCTCGCCCACCTTCGGCTCGACGCCTTCGAGCATGGCGACTTCCCGCAAGGGGATGCCGAGCTTCTCGTAGGTCTTCAGGATCTCCGGATCGATCTCGTCGAGCGAGGTGACCGTCTTCTTCGGCTTCGGCGCCGCATAGTAATAGAGGTCCTGGAAGTCGATCTTGGGATAGTCGACGCGCGCCCAGGTCGGCTCCTGCATGGCCAGCCAGCGCCGATAGGCCTCGAGCCGCCACTGGAGCATCCAGGCGGGCTCGTTCTTCTTCTCAGAGATAAACTTGACGGTCTCTTCCGACAGCCCCTTGGGGGCCTTGTCGGACTCGATCAGGGTCTCAAACCCATATCGATACTGGTCGACGTCGATGCGCCGGACGCGCTCGACTGTCTCTTGTAAAGCTACCATTGCCCGCTCCACTGGGGCAACGACAACTCCCGCCGGCGGGGACTCCGCCGCAATCGATCCAAGCGGATCGCGCAAGTCGCCGGCAACTCGGGGCCAGCGAGTGAGAGAAACAGAAGACGAATCCGACGGACGGCCGCTGTCGATAGCGTCTTCATCATGTTTCGCGCAGGAGCTCCCCTCATCGACTACTCCATCTATGCCGGCACACAGGTATCTGGCACCGGGCAAACGACGGCGCATTGCGGCGCGTCAAAGTGCCCCTCACATTGGGTACACTGGGTCGGATTGATCACGTATATATCGTTCTTCAGGCTGATCGCGGCATTGGGACATTCGAACTCACATGCACCGCACACAGTGCACTGGGATGCGATTATCTTGTAGGCCATCACTGCGATTCCATGAGCGAAAATTGCGGACAGTTTCTTGCTTTCAAGTCTTGTGCCAAACAGTTTAACTCGATTTTGTTTGAGCTATTTTTGATAACGCAAGTCGCCGCCTCGACACGGTGTCGCAAATCCTACAACGCGCATGACAGTAGCTTGAGCTCGATGCCGTGGTTTGCGCATGGTCCATCTCACGGCAGTCAGCGATCAGGTGAGCCGCGTTCGCCAAACTCAGGGAACGATCTGCGATCCTTGCTAAGGCCGCCGCGCCGCGGCGATGATGGATGCGCCGCGCGACTTCAAAAAGTTCTCCGCCGGTGTGTCGGGTCGACCCCGAGCCGCCTCTTGATGGTTCCACTCACCGGTACAGCGGCGGCGCCGGCGACAGCACCACGGTAAATAACCCGCGCAGTCATCACCGGCCCGGTTGGCGTCTCCATAGCCAGTCAGATTGGCGGCGATCAAGCCAGACAAAGTCGCTCGGGTGATCGCGGGGCCCACGGACGCATTTTCAATTGGCTCGGATTACCTGGCAAAACCGGCATTCATATGCGCTGTATGGGCGAAAGTACATCGTCTCGCATCGTGCGGGGACTAAAGCGAGGCGCTCGTCTGGCGATCCTTCGCTTCGCTCCACGTTCGAAATGCATGCCGGCGCCGGTCAGCAGATCGATGGAGCCAAAAAAAAGCCACCCCGGAGGAGGGTGGCCTAAGTCAGGGAGGAAATGCCCATAAGGGCCTCTGGGATCAGGCCGCAGCCTGTTCGATCGGTGAGAAGGGCAGCCCGAGGCTTTCGGCCGCCGCTTCGTAAGTTAGCCGGCCCCGATGGACGTTGAGGCCTGCGCGCAAATGCGGATTTTCGAGCACGGCGGTAAAGCCCTTGTTGGCCAGAGCCAAACCAAACGGCAGCGTCGCGTTATTCAGTGCCTGGCTCGAGGTCAGCGGCACGGCCCCGGGCATATTGGCCACGCAATAATGAATGATGCCATCCACTTCGTAAGTAGGATCAGCGTGAGTGGTTGGGTGCGATGTCTCAAAGCAGCCGCCCTGATCGATAGCGACGTCCACGAGCACCGCCCTCTTACGCATCGAGCTCAGCATGCTCCGGCGGACCAGCTTCGGCGCGCTCGCACCTGGAACGAGCACCGCACCAATCACCACATCCGCTGCAAATACCTCTTCCTCCACAGAATCGATAGTCGAAAACCTGGTGCGAGCGCGTCCTTCGAATAGCTCATCCAACTCGCGGAGCCGGACTATCGAACGGTCGATGATGGTCACCTCTGCGCCCAGACCAACCGCCATGCGTGCCGCGTGCGTACCAACGACGCCACCTCCGATCACCACGATTCGAGCAGGCTGAACACCGGGCACTCCACCGATCAACAGCCCTCGTCCGCCTGCACTCCGCTTCAGGGCGCTGCCCGCCGCTTCGATCGCAAGCCTACCCGCGACCTCGCTCATCGGCGCCAGCAACGGAAGACCACCATGCGGATCAGTTACGGTCTCGTAGGCGATCGCAGTGCATCCAGACTTCAGGAGGCCCTTGGCCTGATCCGGGTCGGGGGCCAGATGCAGATAAGTGAACAGGATCTGATTTTCCCGCAGCTGACACCACTCGGAGGGCTGAGGTTCCTTAACCTTTACGATCATCTCGCTCGATGCGAATACCTCAGCTGCGGAAGTTAGAATCGTTCCGCCAACAATGCGATAATCGTCATCGGTTGCACCAATGCCAGCGCCGGCATTGGTCTCGATCATCACGCGGTGGCCCGCTGCCACGTATTCGCGGACAGCTCCCGGGGTAAGGCCCACGCGATATTCGTGCACCTTGATTTCCTTGGGGACTCCGACCTTCATTTGAAAACTCCTGCCTGAAGCGCCTTTCTAATCGGAAGCGAGCGGCGATGTTGCGACGCAGCCGTCAGAATGGCGCAGAAATTCAGCGATATTTGAGAAGGTTCGCAGGATTTCAAACCCACGGGGGCCGAGCGGATCGTGTGACCATGCTCGCTGAGCAACCGTCGAAAAACTGCGCGATGGCCATGAATCGTTTCGAATTGCGTTCTCGGCTCGTGGAAAAACTAACAACCGATATTCAGCACGCCCAAAGAGCAAACTCGCAGTCTGCCGGTGGGCAGATTGCCCATAGAAGGGATGGTTTCCAGAGCTGATGGGTGATGGGTGATGGGTGATGGCTCACGACCATTGATCATAAACTTGGTTTCCAAAAGCTGGACGATGCGCAGCGTGTCAACAGATCCGAGGCAATTGTTCGCCCCACAACCAGTCGACGATTCGTCGACCGCCGAAACCGGTCGCCATCTGCACAAATTTCCGATTGTCAGCCACCGCTTCGCCAATATCAGCTGCATCGGACCCGAGCGGGTGTGCCTTCATGGCTGCAAGCACGGCATCAGCCAAATCAGGTGCGACGATCGCAACGAGCTTGCCTCATTGGCGACATGGATGGGATCCAGTCCAAGGAGTTCGCAGGTAGCCGCAACCGCCGGCTTCACCGGAATGGATGCTTCGTGCAGACGGAACCCGAGCTCGGATTGATGCGCAATCTCGTTGAGGGTCGCGGCAAGCCCACCCCGCGTGGGGTCGCGCATCACCCGGATGCCGCTACTGCCGGCGGCAACCATGACCGCCACGAGGTTATGCAACGCTGCGGAATCCGAGCCGACCTCGGTTTGAAAAGCGAGGTTCTGACGTTTTGACATGATCGCCACCCCATGATCGCCGAGGCTCCCAGACACCAGCACACGGTCCCCCACTCTTGCCTTGTCGGCGGAGAGATCGAGCCCATCGGCCACAATCCCGATCCCGGTTGTAGAGATGAACAGACCATCCGCCTTGCCGCGCTCAACAACTTGGTGTCTCCGGTAATGATGTGAACGCCGGCACTGCGCGCTGCCGAGCCCATCGAATCCGCGATCACCTTCAGATCAGAAAACGGGAAGCCCTCCTCGATGATAAAACTGGTCGACAGATAGAGAGGACGCGCGCCGGACATCGCGACGTCATTGATGGTGCCGTGCGCAGCCAGTGACCCGATATTGCCGCCGGGAAAGAACAGCGGCGAGACCACATAGCCGTCGGTCGTCATCACCATTCTGCCTGCCGCAACGTCAAACGCCGACTGATCATTGTAGCGGGCGAGCCATTCATTACCAAAGGCTTGGTGAAAAAGGCCGGAGATCAGCTGTGCCATGGCACGGCCTCCGGATCCGTGGGAAAGATCAACGCGTCCGTTCTCGAGGTCGAGCTTGCGCTGTAGCCCTTTACACTCATGACGTCCGCCTCAACGGTTCATCGCGAACTCGGCCATAGGTCCAATACGCCGCGCAAGCGCCTTCCGACGATACCATGCAGGACCCTATGGGAGTTTCCGGCGTACAGACGGTTCCAAACAGCTTACAATCGACTGGCCGCTTGGCGCCACGCAGAATCGCGCAGCTCGCAGGCTGGATTGTCTGCGACACGCAAGTCGTGGATCGCAAAACGCGTCTCAGCGTCGAATTGCGCGTAAGCCGGTTTCAGCTTCAGTCCGCTGTTGGGTACGAGTCCGAGCCCACGCCATTCAAACTGCGCACGCAGTTCGAATATCTGCGATACCTCGTCTTTGGCACGCCGATTGCCTTCACGTGTCACCACGCGACTGTACTGGTTCTCCACCTGGTAGCGATCTTCGTTCACCTGTCGCACCAGCATCAGGATAGTCTGCAACACATCGAGCGGCTCAAATCCGCGATCACGATCGGCTTGCCAAATTGTTCTGCCAGGGGCTCGTAAGGCTGCGTACCAATAATGGTGCTGACATGTGCAGGCCCGATGAAGCCGTTAATTGGAACCCCGCCGGTGTCGCGGATTTTGGGGTTCTCGAGAATGCTGTGCATCGCAGAGGGTGTAAGCACGTGGTTGCAGAACACGCTGAGGCCCTTCAGCCGCTTCTTCTCGGCAATTCGGATCATCACCGCCGTCGGCGGAGTCGTAGTCTCAAATCCGATGGCAAAGAAGACCACCTCGCGGCTCGGTGCCTGTTCGGCGAGCCTGATAGCATCGAGCGTCGAGTAGACCATCCGAATGTCGGCGCCGAGCGCTTTAGCTCGCAACAGGGACTGTCCTTGAGACCCAGGCGCGCGCATCAGGTCGCCGTACACGCACAGAGTGACCTCTGGTCGGTCGACAAGCCGGATCGCCATATCGATTCGACTGGCGGGCAGAACGCAGACCGGACAACCCGGGTCCGTGGATCATGCGGAGGTTCGCGGGCAGCAGATCCTCCAGTCCATAACGGGAGATTGCATGAGTGTGCCCGCCGCAGAACTCCATGAACCGATAGGCCCTTTGCGAACTAACCTCGGCGCCAATCGCACGCGCAATTCCTTGAGCGATGGCCTTGTTGCGAAATTCGGGCATATTTCATGATCGGCGCTCCCCTGCGCTGCCTAGCTGCTGCAGCAGCTCCAGCGTGCGCTCGGCTTCCACCGGATCGATCTTGGCCAACGCATAGCCCACATGGACAAGGACGCAATCACCGACCTCGAGCTCGTCGACGAGAGCAATCGATATCTCCAGGCTGATGCCGTCGATGGACACTATGGCCATGTCGTTGGGAAGAATTTTTGCAATCTTTGCCGGAACCGAAAGACACATAGTCAGGCTGATCCTCCCCTGGCGGACGACTGTTGAGCTATCTGCAGAGCGGCAATCCAGGCCTGGCCAAGGCTCAAACCGCCATCATTGGGCGGCACCCGCCGTGGCACGAGCGGGGTAAGGCCGGCAGCGCTGCAACCGCGCGGGATTTCATCCGCCAGCGCCGCGTTCAGGAAGCAGCCACCGCTCAGAACGAAGTGTTAACGCCAGTTGTCCGCGCAGACCGCGCGACCCAGTCAACGCAGGCGGCGGCGAAAGTGCCATGAAACAGGCCGGCTCCGCCCACCGCGTCAATGTCATCTGCAATCAACCGCGCAAACAGCGGGCGAAGCGACAGCACGCCACCATCGATCGTCCAGCCGGCTTCGAGAATCGCAGTCCGCCACACCAGCGCCTCGAGCTTCATCGCCGCTTCGCCCTCATAGCTCTGCAAACTCGCAGTCCCTAGCAGCGCCGCTGCGGCGTCGAACAATCGGCCCGCACTGGTCGTGGTGGCCCCCGCCCGGCTGTTCGAGCAACGCCAACACACATTCAGCCTGCCGTTGTGCCGCAAAGCGCAGCCCGATTTCGTTACCCCGACCGAGTCCGTGTATTACTGCGCTGGGCATCCGCCACGGCTCGCGGGCTGCACGATCTCCACCGGGCATTTGCAGGGGTGCTAAGTGCCCGATGCGTTGGCACCCCGCCCCTTCGCACAACAATAGCTCGCCACCCCAGTTACCGCCCTCGAAGCCAAGGCCATGGCCATCCAGCACCAGGGCAAGCGCAGGTCCCGCATGACCATGCTCGGCGATCACTGCGGCAGCGTGTGCGTGGTGATGCTGGACAGCGACCAGCGCGCGGCCATTGGCTTCCGCAAACCGGGTAGAAGCCATATCAGGATGCAGATCATGGGCCATGGCGACAGGCTCTACATCAAGGCTCGATGTAAGGTGTCGGATCGTCTCCTCGAACGCGCGGATGCCCTCGGCCGTATCCAGATCGCCAATATGCTGGGAGACGAACGCTTGGTTGTCCCGCGTGATGGTGACGGTCGATTTCAGTGCTCCTCCGACGGCGAGCACGGACGGCACCGACTTTCGCAAGCCTGATCTGTTCTGGAACATAGCCACGGGCACGACGAATGAATCGCGGCCGGCCAGCGACCACCGACACCACGGAGTCATCGGCACGCGCCACTATATCGCGATCATGAGTCACGATAAGGTCGGAGATCGCCTTGAGCCGCCGCAGCGCCTGCGCGTTGTCGATCAGGAGCGGTTCGCCGCAAAGGTTCGCACTGGTGGCGACGATGACCGGGCCGGTCCGCACACATGCTCCTGCCGAGCGAAGCGCATGAAAGATGAGGTGATGCAGGGGCGCTACAGGCAGCATGACACCCACGCGTGATAAGCCAGGAGCTATGGCGGGCGCCAAATTGTTGCGCGAAGACAGAAGGACGATGGGACGTGCTACGGATTCGAGCAGCGCAAGCTCGGGCGCGTTCGCCTCCGCGATGTCGCTGACGCGCTCTACGGAATCGACCATAACCGCGAACGGCTTCTGAAGGCGCTGCTTTCTCCTGCGCAAGCGCTGCACGGCATCCTGGTTACGCGCGTCGCAAAGAAGCTGGTATCCTCCGAGCCGCTTGATCGCCACGATTTGTCCCCCCGCGATTGCCGCGGCAATGGCGCTGATCCCATGGCTGAGCCGAGGCCCGCATGTCGGACACGCGATCGCCTCCGCATGGAACCTGCGGCTCGCCGGATCGGCATATTCGGCCGCGCAGGCGGCGCACAGCCTAAAAGCCCGCATCACGGTGTTCCGGCGGTCGTACGGAAGCCGTTCGGCGATGGTGTACCGTGGGCCGCAATGGCAGCAACTGATGAAGGGGTAAAGGTAACGCCGACTTTCTGGATCGAACAGCTCGCTGAGGCATTGCTGGCAGGCAGCAGCATCAACGACGATCTGGGTTGACAATTTGCCGGCTTCGCTCGTGCCGATCGAAAATTCTTTCGCCTCGAGCGCCGCCGTCTCCCGAACGCAGTTGTGGTCGATGCGTGCCAATGGAGGTGCCTCGAGCGGCAACGTTGCTACAAAGTCCGACGCACGGTCGCCCTCGACCTCGATCGTAACGCCCTCGGGGCCATTGATGACAAACCCGGCCAATCCGTAGCGCACGGCGAGTCTATAGACGTAAGGACGAAAGCCGACCCCTTGCACGGCCCCAGTCACGCGCACGCGCAGCCGCGTTCGGTCGGAGGTGGTTGCGGCGCTCATCACCTTATGTCCTCTACGGCGCGCCTTTGATGCCATGCGCGTCTATCGATCCAGGCGTATAGCGCGCCAAGACCCTCGCCCGTACGAGCCGAAACTAAAAGCACCTCGATGTTTGGATTGACTCGTCTAGCGTATTCGATCGTCTTGCCGAAATCGAACTCAAGCAGCGGGGCCAGATCAATCTTGTTGATCACCATGAGCGAAGAAGCGGCAAACATTGAGCTGGCCCCGGTTGTCTGAACAGAATATCCGCGTCGATAAGTGGAGCCTCTGCCGGGGTTAGGCTGCCGTGCGGAGCGGCAGCGGGGTGAAGTAGGCTCGATCCGGTGTGCTGCCGTCAAGGCTCGAATGTGGACGGCGGCAATTGTAGAAGTCCAGATAGCGGCCAATCGAGGCGCGAGCGTCGCTGACGCTGTCGTAGGCCCGCAGATACACCTCCTCGTATTTGACGCTGCGCCACAGCCGCTCAACGAACACGTTGTCCCGCCAGGCGCCCCGGCCGTCCATACTGATGGCGATGCCGTTGTCGGTGAGCACGCCGGTGAACGCCGCGCCGGTAAACTGCGAGCCTTGGTCGGTGTTGAAGATCTCGGGCTTGCCGTGACGGGCCAGGGCATCTTCCAGTGTCGCGACGCAGAATGCCGCCTCCATGGTGATCGACAGCCGCCACGACAGAACCCGGCGGGTCGCCCAGTCCAGCACCACGGCCAGATAGACGAAGCCTCGCGCCATCGGGATGTAGGTGATGTCCATCGCCCAGACCTGGTTCGGGCGCGTGATCTCCATGCCGCGCAGCAGATAGGGATAGATCTTGTGGCCGGGCTCGGGCTGGGTGGTGCGCGGCCGGCGGTAGAGCGCCTCTATCCCCATCCGCCGCATCAGCGTTTTGACATGCCGGCGGCCGACCTTGCACCCGTCGGCAGCCAGCAGGCCTCGCAGCATTCGCGAACCGGCGAAGGGAAACTCCAGATGCAGCCGGTCGAGCCTTTGCATCAGCGCGGGGTCTTTGGGCGGCACTGGACGCGGCAGATAGTAGACGCTGCCGCGGCTGATGTTCAGAGCTTCCGCCTGCTTGCTGAGCGGCAGATCGTGTTCACGGTCGATCATCGCTTTGCGCTCAGCAATCCCGCCTTGGTGAGCGCTCCTTCTAAAAAACTATGCGCGGCGCTGCGCTCCCCCTGTGGGATAGAAACGGACCGGCGCTAGATTGCCGACCGGGAGGGAGCGGCCGATACAATTTTGGTGGCACGTGACCCCGTTAAAAAACCTGGTCCATGGGTTGTCGCGCACTTGAGAGTGGTGACGCCATCCGGCGATCCCGTTTAGGAATCTGACGAATAGCGCAGCCCAGCCCTTCCGCCGCCGTCAGCAGGAGGATTAGAGATGAACCCCAAAAGATCGAAGTCGAGGAACGGAGGTAAGATGCAGATGGTGCCCCCGGACGCGGCTGCCATCGACGTCGGAGCGACTATGCACATGGCTGCCGTGAGGGCAGATCGCGCACCGGAGCCAGTCCGCAGCTTCGGTACCTTCACGGCTGATCTGCATCGGCTAGTCGACTGGTTTACTGAATGCGGCGTCGAGACTGTCGTCATGGAATCGACCAGCGTCTACTGGATTCCGATCTTCGAGCTTCTCGATGCCCGGGGATTTAACGTGTTTCTTGTCAACGCGCGCGATGCCAAGCCCGTGCCGGGGCGCAAGACCGATGTCAGTGATGCGCAATGGCTGCAGCGGCTCCATTCATTCGGGTTGCTGCGGGCCAGCTTTCGGCCCAAAGGGCAGATTGCCGAGCTGCGAGCCTACGTGCGTCAGCGCGAGCGTCTGCTGGAGTACGCGGCCTCACACATCCAGCATATGCAGAAGGCCTTGACGGAGATGAATCTTCAGCTGCACCACGTCGTCACCGACATCACCGACATCACCGGCGCGACCGGCCTGCGTATCATACGGGCGATCCTTGCCGGCGAGCGCGATCCTGAGGCGCTGGCGTGCTTGCGCCATTATAGTTGCCACTCCAGCGCCGAGACGATCGCGAAGGCGCTCACCGGAAGCTACCGCGCCGAGCATCTGTTTGCGCTCGAGCAGGCACTTGCGCTTTACGACGCCTACCACGAGAAGGCATCTGCCTGCGACGCCCGAATTGAAGCCGTGTTGAAGGAACTGAGCTTCCATCGCGGTCATCGCCACGGATCAGCGCCGCGGGTCTCGCGGCGTCGGAATAGAACCGATCAGGCGAACGCTCCAGCTTTCGACGTCCGCGAGGCGCTGTTCGCGTTGCTCGGAAAGGACCTCACCGCGATCGACGGCCTCGGTCCTTACCTCTCGCTGAAGCTGATCGCTGAATGCGGCGACGAGCTCTCCTCGTGGCCAAGTGCAAAGCATTTTACCTCCTGGCTGGGACTGGCGCTGAGCAACAAGGTCTCCGGCGGCAAAATGCTCTCGTCCCGAACGCGCCGATCCGACGGCCGAGCGGCGGCACTTCTGCGCCTTGCTGCCGTGACCGTGGGTCGTACAGACACCGCGCTCGGCGCCTTTTATAGACGGCTCTCAGCGCGCATCGGCAAGGCCAAGGCCGTGACCGCCACGGCCCCGAAGATCGCAGTTCTGTTCTACAATGCTCTGCGATACGGAATGGACTATGTCGATCCCGGGGCCTCGTCCTACGAGACGCGTTACCGGACGCGAGTGGTCAACAATTTGCATCGGCGTGCCAAGGCATTCGGCTTTGTTCTCCAGCCCTTGGAGCCGAAAGTAGATGCTGCCGTTTCTTAGGAATCGTTCTCCAGCGTCAACTCGCCGATCTTGGCGTGCAGCGACTTTACGTCGACGGTGGGTTCGGCGATCCGACTCCCGCCGCCCGGACCGAAAACATCGGCAGCGCTGCCTTCGAGCTGGGCCTTCCACGATGTGATCTGATTGGGGTGAACGTCGAACTGCTCCGCCAGTTGCGCCAGCGTGCGGTCACCCTTGACGGCGGCAAGTGCCACCTTCGCCTTGAAAGCCGGAGTGTGGTTCCGCCGTGCTCGTCTGCTCATCGTCTCTCCTGATTCGCGGGTCAATCTTGCCCGCCGTCAGGCAGAAACTCCACTTATCGCGCTGTTCAGATTTGCGGGACCAGCTCACTACGACGTTGACAAAACCTTGGTGCGCCCAGGAATGTTGCCGCCGATCATCATCACGACGCCGAATGTGCCGATCGTATGAGAAAAGCCAACCACAGCGGCTTTAACAAACTCCAATCGCGCCCTGATGGTAATGAAGGCGTAGAGCGACGAAACGCGCCCCGTAGTTTCCGACTGGCGATCTCCTATCCCAACAAAGGCGTTACGGATCGGCTGCACCACCAACGGCAGCGCCGAGAGGACCGATCCGATCACGATTCCCGCGAAAGTAAAAGCGAGCGTGCGCTCGCCCCACAAAGAGGCGAGAACCCACCCGGTCCGTCTGGGCCGAGGCGCAACAGATTGCGCAATCTCTGCCGAAAAGACATCCATGTGCGTCAGCCCAAGCTGAAAGCAGGTCGTTTTACGGGTTCAGTGATCGCCTGCACGTCCGGCTCGCCCAGCTATGTGGCGCGGATCGCCTTTTAGTCGCGTCGCACTTCATGGCGGCCGCCACATTCACGCGCGTCGTTTCCACGAGCAAGAGCAGCGTCGCAAGTCTCATCGGCAACTCCAGTGAGAGGGCCGCTTCCATCCATCTGACGGCGGCACCTCCTCGTTTAAAATCAGCAATTCCTGTGCCGCGTGCGAACTGCGGGGCGCGCCATGCGCAACGTGGCAGAAATTCGCATAGACGTCGAGGTCCCGGTGGCGTGGACCTAACGCTATGTCAGATTTCTGGCATCTCTGTTGCCGAGCAGACAGCGACGGCCGCGCAACGAAACGGCAGAATTTGACGCTGCCAGAGATGCCTATGTGGTTTGTTGCTGGCTCAAACGCCACACTCGCTGGGCCGGTAATGGAACGGATCCATGAAGCCTGCCCTTTGGCAGCAACGCGAATAATCTGGCGAGTAATCATCGTGACCCTGCTTCGCGACGCGGCAAAAGGCGCTGAGGGGCCGAGAGCGAAGGCAGCCTATCGACCAATCTGCCTAATGCGCATCTTCGCACATGCCTGGAGACAAATGCCCCGTGCACGAACGAGCTTTGCCGCTAGCGACGAGCAGTCCATCGTTTCAAGATTATTGTCCCGCGCAATCGAGCTCGCAAACCAGACTTCCATCGCGTGGATGAGTACAATCCAAACTATCAATTTTACCAATGTCATCCACTGTTACAATCCATCAGCAGTTAGCGTATATCGATCACGCTCGGGCTTCCATCCCGAGACGGAACTCCACTAATGCGCTCAGCCGATCAAGTTACACGTCTCGCCGCAACTTTTTGTTCGACTTTGCGAACGCGGGCGAAGCACTCAAACGGATGCGACCCGGAGACAGACGGCTTGCCCGAGACTGCTCAATGGGGCGCACTTTGAGCAATTGGTGCATATTTTGCTTAACGAGAAAGGATAACGCAACTAAACGCCTGCCTTTTGGAACGACGCACCGGCTCTCGGAACCGTCTTCAATCGGACACGGCTAAAATTATGAGCCTCGTATGACGCTGTCGCCTCTCAATGACGCGGCGGCTCGCATTCGAGATATTTGGGAAGGAAGCGTCATGACCACCATGGCAACTGCGGCGCCCGCACGCGCGTCGCAAGCTTGGTATAAGATTCTCTACGTGCAGGTGCTGATCGCGATCTTGATTGGCGCCATGGTCGGCTGTCTATGGCCGTCTGTCGCGACAAACGACTGGGTCAAGGCGCTCGGTGACGGGTTTATCAAGCTCATCAAGATGGTCATCGCGCCGATTATTTTCTGCACCGTCACATCTGGTATTGCGCATATTCAGGATGCGAAGAAAGTCGGGCGCGTCGGCATCAAGGCGCTTGTCTATTTCGAGATCGTCTCCAGCTTTGCCTTGGTGTTGGGCCTTCTTATGGGCAATCTGGTACAAATCGGTCGTGGCCTTGCGGTCAAGCCGGATGCCAGTGCGGTCGCCAATTACGTCAAGCAGGCGGAAGCCTCGAAGACCGTCGATTTCTTTCTCAACATCATTCCGGATACCGTTTTCGGCGCCTTCGCCCGGGGCGATGTTCTGCAGGTTCTCCTGTTCGCGATCCTATTCGGCTTTTCACTGATGGCGTTAGGAAACCGTGGGGAGCGACTGCGAGGCATGATTGACGACGTCGCGAACGCGGTGTTCGGCGTCATCGCTATTATCATGAAAGCGGCTCCGATCGGCGCCTTCGCGGCCATGGCCTTCACGATCGGCAAGTTCGGGCCGGCAGCACTCGGCAATTTGATCGGTCTGATCGCCCTGTTTTACGCGACGGCGGCGTTATTTGTCGTGGTGGTGCTCGGTTTGATCGCGCGCCTCGTCGGCTTTTCAATCTTCAAGTTCATTGTGTATATCAAGGACGAGATTCTGATCGTGCTCGGCACATCGTCCTCTGAAAGCGCGCTGCCGCAATTGATGGAGAAGCTCGAACGGTTGGGCTGCTCCAAGCCCGTGGTCGGCCTGGTGGTGCCAACTGGCTACTCCTTCAACCTCGACGGCACCAATATCTATATGACACTTGCGACATTGTTCATTGCCCAGGCACTCGGGGTCGATCTCACCTTTGGCCAGCAGCTCACGATCCTGCTCGTGGCAATGCTAACGTCGAAGGGAGCAAGCGGCGTCACCGGCGCGGGCTTCATCACGCTCGCTGCGACGTTGTCGGTGGTCAACCCAGCGCTGGTGCCGGGCATGGCAATCGTATTTTCGATCGACAAGTTCATGAGCGAGGTGCGCGCCCTTACTAACATCACTGGCAATGGCATCGCCGCCGTGTTCGTATCCTGGTGGGAGGACGAGCTCGAGCACGCGACGCTGCAAGCTCGGCTCAACCAGCCCAACGTTTCCACCACTACCGACACACGATGAGATAGGTCCCGGATCCTAATCGCCGCCATTCAAAGACGCGTTGAATGCAAGCGCAGCGACATTTCTCGTAATTCGAATCGAGACAGCCGACTTGACGAGCCGGAACTTTCACGCGCGATCGCCGGTGCGCAGCCCGCCTCGCCCCCCGGGCAGCCGCCCTGAAAAGATGCCCGCCGAGCAAAAGAGTCGGTACCAATCATTTTCAAGCGCGTCTTTCACCGTCAAGCTTCCGGCCATCTGCACGCTTCTGCGACATTTGCCTTGCCAGATAACAGGGCTGCGACAGATCGTGTCCGGCCTGACAAACTAGTTGTTGCTCCGCCTACAATCGCGCTCGATTCCGGCCAACGCCCCGGAGACAAGCCTCCGCACCGAGGCGTGATGGCCCTAAAACATACAAAGCAGTCGTAACTTCGCCTTCGTATCTCGGCACATGACCATTGCGCTTTCTTCCGCATGACCGATCGTACCGGCGAGATGAGTGGTTCGGCAGCTTGTCTTTGTTCTTTCCGAGTTCGGCGAGGCGCCCCTGATTGTTCCGGCTCAGCGTCTTAACTGAACTGCAGCCGCTGTCCTCCTGCGGCTGGCGTGAGGGAGTTATCCTCGGCTGCAGCCTCGAGCGCCTGCCCGGATTATCGGCAACGGAGGAAAGCAGGCACCTGAGCATCGATTGCAGGCGTGTCACCGCGCCATATTGAAAGGTTTAGGACAACTATACGTACGTCTGTGATGCAATTTTTCTCTGCGCGTGCTCAGTTCATTACCAAGCAATCGAGCGGAACCGCTCACCAGCGGGGGCTGGTGCCGGTGCTGAGCACTGCCCTATTTTCGCCTAAAATGTTATAGCTTCCCCGCCGGAGAAAAGGCCGGACGGTATCAAAATGCGTAGCCCGATCAGCAGTTTAGAACGTTCAGCCCCTCAGTTTACCTTCGGCAGCATAACACTGACCGTGGTAACACTGCTTGCTTGTACCTTCACGCCCATTTGGCCGCGACGGCGTTCGCCTATTTGTTGGTGGTCTTGCTGTTTTCGTTGATGGGCAGCTTCATCGCGTCGTCCGCGCTTTGCATCATAGCCATCGCTGCTCTCGCTTACTACTTTGCGCCGCCGGCGT
>NZ_JBWJZE010000032.1:0-41187 GCF_056429085.1 Bradyrhizobium sp. CFUWI | reverse complement strand
CGGGCCGAGCTCGCCGATCGTGCGGCGCGCTCGTTGCGAGATGAGGAACTGCGGGCCGATCGTGCAGCGCGCTCCCTGCGCGACGAAGAGCTGCGGGCCGAGCTCGCCGATCGTGCGGCGCGCTCGTGACGCGACGAAGGGAGTGAAATGGCCGCGCGATCGGCGCGTGAGCTGGGAACGGTGGCCGCCCGATGGTGGCGCGACTTCCAGGCGGTCTAGAATTGTGAAGTAGTGCAGTGCTCACTCCATCCGAGAAGCGAGTCGGATTCCTCCTGAATTTGGAGATCCGACCGCATATCTCGATAAGGAATACTTCGTCCGCCATCGCATCGAGACGACTAAGCGAATCCTTCTCACCGCCAGAATCGATGTGCCGGCCGTTGCTTCGCATGATCGAGGAGGACCACGATAGTAATCGTTTCTAGAGGTCACTACACCACGGAAGAGTTGAACCAGGATATCCTTTATAGGCGGGACCTTAAGCAGCACAGCTAAAGTCAGACGAAACTCCTCCGCTCGATGCGACGGAGTTCAAATTTAGGAGTTATCATGAATCCGTCGGTGGTTAACAGAGCGTGGCTGGAGACCGCGCAATCGATCGATAGCATCGCTACTCCGAGTGCAGAGGAATTTCATCGGCGATTTGTGCGTCCGGCGCTTCCGGTCGTCATCAAAGGCGCGGCATTGACCCTGGGGGCTATCGAACGTTGGACCTCCGGCTACTTAAAGGCAGCAGCAGGCCATAGGCGTGTGCCCATCGAATTCTCTCCGGATAAAGAGTTCGCTGTGCCAGAGCGAATTGGTAAAGATCAAACCCACTCGACGTTTGGCCGCTTCGTCGATTATCTGCTCTATGGCGACGCGGCAAGTCAAACGACCTATTACCTCGCCCAGATTGATGCGTTGCGGTATCTCCCTGAACTTGTGGGTGATGTCGTTCGTCCGCCGTTCGCCCCACTCGCGAAGATCATGAGGCCTCCATACTTATGGATGGGCATTGGCCGTAACGCCTCGAAGCTGCATTACGATTCCTACGATAACCTGTATGCAATGATAAACGGTCGTAAGCATATTACCTTGTTCCCGCCGGCGGATCGCAGGAACCTCTACCCATATAACGACCATCCTAAGTATCGTCACTTTAGTCGTTTAAATCTTCGCCTTCCAGATCTCGATCGGTTTCCGAGATTGTTGAACGCGCGGCCTTTCGAATGCGTATTGTGTCGTGGCGATATTCTTTACATTCCGGAGGGGTGGTGGCACTATCTTCGATCGCACGGCCTGAACGTTGCGGTGAACTGGTGGTGGATAGAAGGGCATGCCTGAGGGCGCTGGCGCAAGCCTTGTTGGCCGCATAGTTGCGGCTGAAGCTCGCATCAGATCACTCGTGAGGGAGACTTTCGTCGACCATTCCCCTATTCTTTCGGCTTTGTCCGGGGGAGGGGAGGTATGGCTCAAGTACGAGAACCTTCAGCACACGGGATCTTTCAAGGTCCGCGGCGCTCTCAACAAAATCCTGTCCCTCTCCAAAGACGATCTCGCCCGCGGCGTCATCGCCTCGTCAACGGGGAACCATGGACTAGGCGTCGCCTACAGCCTTTCCGCGCTAAAGGCACGCGGGACCATATTTCTGCCCACGACTGCCTCGAAATCCAAGATCATCGCTCTTGAGCAGTACAAATCCGTCAAGCTGCAGTTTTTCGGCGCGGATGCGGTTACCTCCGAAGCACACGCGCGCGAAGTCGCGGTCGTCCAACATCGGGCATACATCTCACCCTATAATGACTTAGACGTTATCGTGGGTCAGGGCACTATTGGCATTGAACTTGAGCGGCAATGCCCTAAGCTAGACGCAGTGTTCGTATCGGTCGGTGGCGGCGGCCTTATCAGCGGCATCGCTAGTTATCTCAAGCCCCGCCATCCTGACCTCCGGATCGTCGGCTGCTGGCCTGAGAATTCCCCGGCATTGTATCTTGCGTTAAAGGCTGGAAAAATAGTCGATGTGTCCGAGAACCCTACATTGTCGGACGGCACTGCGGGCGGCATCGAAAGTGAGGCCATCACTTTCAGTTACGCCAGAGATCTCATAGACGAGTGCGTCCTGGTTCAGGAAAACGAAATCGCGGACGCTATTCGGCTCGTGCTCGCTGGCCACAGGATGGCAATCGAAGGAGCCGCAGGAGTAGCGGTAGCCGGCTATCTGAAGACGGCAGAGCGATACGCTGGCCAGAACGTTGCCGTCGTGGTATGCGGCGGTAACATTTCCTATGAGACGCTATGCTCAATCCTCTGCTAACAGAGTGTAGCGAGACCGAACTTTGGACCACCCAGAACTAGAGTTTTGCGCCTTGGTCACGTTGGCGGGCTGGTGGCGCCGGCGTGATTTTGCAGCAAAATCGGCGGCCGATTGCCGATGGCTCCATGGGGCCGCTCCTCGTTGTACAACAAGGCTTGAGAACGCCCAAGGGACCGTATGCCGTGAGGTTCTGTACCGGCATCACCCTTGGGTAGGCCGCGAGGTTTTCGTCCATGGTGTGATCGACAAGGCGGACGGCGTTGTTTTCCGCTGCACGCTGGATGGATCGGAGACGCAGCGTTTTCTGGAGATCCCATCCTGGATGTTCGACCGCGCGGCATGTGCTCGCGGTGGCAGCCTAACGGCAGAGCCGTTTGTCAGCCTGAAGGGCTCAACGCGTTGTCGTCGCTTGTCGATTCGGCGGTCAAGAGCGCGACATCATCATTGAATGAACCGCTTTCCGGTGCATGCGGAGTCTCTCACGATCAGAATCGGGGAGAGGCTCATGGCAAGCAGGACGGCGATATCGGCGAACCCGGTTCGGCGCAACCGGCGGTTCGGCGTGCATCAGATGGACCTGTTCACGGGTGGCATAGCGCACGGCGCCGTCGGTGTACCGGAATGGCGGGAGCTGCCGAAGGAGGCGCAGGATGCGCTGGTGAACTTGATGACGCAGCTGGTGCTGGACCATGCACGAGTAAGCGCAATGCTCGCGAAGAGGGAAGACGGTCATGATCAGTGACAAGGTCCGCCCTCACCATCTCGAGCGCAAGGCGATCCTCTATGTGCGCCAGTCCTCCGCCCATCAGGTTCTGCACAATCGTGAGAGCAGCGCGTTGCAATACGCGATGCGCGACCGATTGACGGCGCTGGGGTGGTCCAAGATCGAGGTGATCGACGATGATCTTGGGCGTTCCGCTGCCGGCGGCGTCCAGCGCGCGGGCTTCGAGCGGATGGTGGCCGAGGTCTGCCTCGGCAAGGTCGGCGCGGTCTGTGCGCGGGAGGTCTCGCGCTTTGCCCGCAATAGCCGGGATTGGCAACAGCTGATCGAGATGTGTCGCGTCGTCGACACGGTGCTGGTTGACCAGGAAGCTGTCTATGTTCCGCGGCATGGCAACGACCGACTGCTTCTCGGGCTGAAGGGGAGCCTCAACGAGTATGAGCTGGACCTTTTGCGACAACGCTCGCTCTCGGCACGCTACGAGAAGGCCAGCCGTGGCGAACTGATTGCGGCCACGCCAGTCGGTTTTGTGAAGGTCGGTGATCGCTACGAGAAGGATCCGGACCGGCGTGTGCAGGACGCCGTTACGCTCGTCTTCGACAAGATCGAGGAACTCGGGACCGCGCAGCAGGCGCTGCTGTGGTTCCATGAGCACGGCCTCGACCTACCGGTGAAGCAGCCGAACGGCGACACAGCCTGGCGGCGGCCCAGCTACGCGACTCTCCACAGGATGGTCGAGAACCCGGTCTACGGCGGAGCCTACGCCTATGGTAGAACAGCCGTAGCGACGGGGTACGGCGTCCATGGCGCAGGCGCGAAGATCCGGCGGAAGGCGCGCGCCGAGTGGCTCGTCCTCAAGCCGGACGCCCACGAAGGCTATGTGAACTGGGAGAGGTTCGAAGCGATCCGTACAATGGTCTCCAGTAACGTGCCCACGAGCCGGCATCATGGCGCGCCCAAGCATGGCGAGGCGCTGCTCGCTGGGCTCATCCGCAGCCGGCGTTGTGGCCGCAAGCTGACGCTGCGCTACAGCGGTATGAAGCATCACATCCCCCGTTACAGCTGCTCGCGCGGCTGGATGGACAACGGCGAACCGCGCTGCATCGCGTTCGGTGGCTTGCGCGTCGATGATGCGATCGAAGGGGCACTGCTCGGCGTTGTCGGACCCGGCGCCGTTGCGGCGGCTACGGCCGCCGCAGCCCAAGCCAGACATCAGAGGGATCAAGTTCGCGAAGCGCTCGGCCGTGATCTCGAAGCGGCCCGTTACGCCGCCGATCGCGCCTTCCGGCAATATGACACGGCGGATCCGGCAAATCGCCTGGTTGCCGCGGAGCTTGAGACGCGCTGGAATCGCTCGCTTGCCCGCGTCGCCGAGGTAGAGAGCAAGATTGCCGCGCATGATGCGACGACCGCACCGACAGCGATCGATCCAACGATGCTCAGCGTGCTGGCCTCAGACCTCAAGTCAATCTGGTCAGGGCCGACCATCGATGCGCGGCTGAAGAAGCGCATCGTCCGTACGCTGATCCACGAGGTCGTTGCCGATATCGATGACGAAGCGTCCGAGATCGTTCTTGTCGTGCATTGGGCGGGCGGCGCTCACAGCGAGATGCGGCTGCCGAAGCGTCGACGGGGGCAGCGTAACAGCACCTCCGGTGACATCATCGCAGCCATCCGGCAACTGGTGCTGATCGCCAGCGACGACCTGATTGCGGGCCTGCTCAACCGCAACGGCCTCAAGACGGGCAACGGCAACCGTTGGACCCGTGAGCGCGTCACAACCACGCGATCTTATCATCGGATACCCGTCTTCCGGCGGGCCGAGGATAGCGTCGAGCCATGGCTCAATCTCTCCGACGCCGCCAGGCTTCTCAAGGTCGCATCCAAGACGCTGCGCTTGGCCGCAGAAGCTGGTCAGATCGAAGCCGTCCACCCTCTGCCGGATGGGCCATGGATCTTCGCGCGCGCGGCCTTGACCACGGATGCCGCCACATCCATCACCGAACGAGCGCGGCAGAACCCAAGATACCCCGCAGGATCGCATCCCGATCAACAAAGTCTCTTCTCTTCAACAACATAGACAAATGGGTGTTCTGATGCGCGGTTGTAGTCGGCCCGCCAATGTCGGAGTTCGATCCTGGCCTGGGCCAGCGAGGTGAACAGCGTCTCGTTCAACAATTCGTCTCGGAGCCGGCCATTGATGGGGAAGACGGCCCCGCTCCCTCGGCGCTGGCGCTATGCTGGCGATATCTGTACCTAACAGGAGCAATCATCATGGAAGTCGTGACAATTGGGTTGGATATTTCGAAGCACGTATTTCACGTTCATGCGGTTGACACTCAAGGTCAAGTGATCAGCCGCCAACGCCTCCGGCGCGGTGAGATCGTCTCCTTCTTCTCCTCCTGTCGCCCTGCCTGGTTGGGATAGAAGCCTGCGCCACCGCCCATTACTGGGCGCGCGCGATTCAGCGGTTTGGACATAACGTGAGATTAATACCGCCCGCATATGTGAAGCCCTATGTGCGGCGGGGAGCAAAGAACGATGCCGCTGATGCGGCCGCAATCTGTGAAGCAGTTAGCCGCCCCAATATGAGATTTGTTCCCATCAAGAGCGTGGAGAACCAAGGCTTCTTAATGCTTCATCGTGCAAGACGCCTGCTGGTCCGCCAGAGAACCATGACGGCCTGCGCCATTCGAACTCACTTTGCGGAGTTCGGAATTATTGTCGGACAGGGCCGGCAAAGGGTGGATAGTCTTGTGGATTTGTTGGATGACGAGGAACTCGCGCTACCTGCCACTGCCCGTATGGCGCTGGATGTTCTTGTGAACCAACTGAAGGAATTGGACCGGCAGGTCGACGCTATCGAGCGTGAGCTGGCTCAGATGCAGAGAGTAAATCCGATGGCGAAGTTGCTGCCCTCGATTCCCGGCGTTGGTCCCATAACGGCCACGGCGCTCGCCGCGACGGTGCCGGACCCGACCATGTTCCGCTCCGGGCGAGAATTCGCGGCTTGGCTGGGCCTGACGCCTAAGCAGAATTCCACCGGCGGGAAGGACCGGCTCGGCCGCATAACGAAGCAGGGCGACTCCTATCTCAGGCACTTGCTTGTCATCGGGGCACGCAACGTCGTTCGGTATCCAAAGGCACGGTCCCGAGTTGGAGGTGGCTGGATCGAAGCTCTGCTTGAGCGGCGTCGGCCCATGGTCGTCGCTATCGCCGTCGCCAACAAGTTGGCTCGGATCATCTGGGCGAATCTCCGCCGCCTCGAAGAACGGATCAGATCCTCGGCATCTGTGAGGGCGCCAAGGAGGACAAATCCGGCTGGTCATCGTTTCTGCGGCATCTCGTCGATCGCGGTCTCGAGGGCGTGCAGTTGGTTGTTTCCGATGCGTGCCGAGGTCTTATCGAAAGCGTTGCGGATTATCTGCCGGAGGCCCGCTATCAACGCTGCATGGTGCATTTTTATCGCAATGTCTTCAGCCACGTGCCGTCGACCCGGGTCCGCGAGGTGAGCCACATGCTCAAGGCCATTCATGCCCAGGAGAGCCGCGCCGCGGCCGACGAGAAAGCCAGGACCGTCATCGCGGATCTGCGGGCAAGCCGTATGGCCAAAGCTGCTGATCTCGTCGAGCAGGCGGTTCACGAAACGCTCGCCTACTATGCCTTTCCGGACATCCATTGGCGGAAGATTCGAACGAACAATCCGCTCGAGCGCATCATGAAGGAGATCCGGCGACGAACCCGTGTCGTCGGCGCCTTCCCCGACGGTCAATCCTGTCTCAACTTGGCGGCGGCCCGGCTGCGGCACATTGCCGGAACGGCGTGGTCGACCAAATGCTACATGAACATGCGACCGCTCTATCAGCCACAACTCTCTGAAACCGGAGCCGTCGCCTGATCAAAAGTGCGAAACATTCTGGACAGTACCCGTCCAGGGCGTCAGCTAGCGTTCAGAACCGACTAATGCCAATCATAGTCGTCAGACAGCTGCCAAGCTGGTAGCCTTGCGACGCAGCGGTTCAGAGCGATGACGCCCGCAAGCGCGGTCGGTTTAGAGTGAATGAGCACGTCTGCGTACTCCTCGAGAGCCAACCTCTTTTGCTCGCTGATCGCGTCGGCGGCATCAAACTCTGGCCCCTCGACCAGTTTTGCGGATATGGAGGCCGCGGCATCGACTTGCGCGCGCAGCTTGCGGTGATGCTCAATTACCTCAAAAATCGAATCTCGTTCAGTCAGCAAGCGGCATTTACATAATGCGATCTTAGATTGCGCCAACCAATCCTCGTGGGTGCTTGCAGTTCTTCCCAACAGATCCCTTCAGTTTCCACGCTGCCCGTCGCGGTGAGGCCCGACGTGCCGCGCACCACTGCGATTGCTTCTCTCCTGCTCCAAGAAGCGCTTTGAGCGGACGGTTCTGATTTGCGTCACCTGCAGATTCTTGTAGTTGACTGCTCGTGTTCTCCGGGCAAGAGTCGCTCTCGAGCTGACCTTATGCCAGTCGCCGGCCCAATCACAACTGGCAGTATGGAGAGCAGAGCAATGTCTCCGCTAAAAGCAATTGCCAATTGGCTGGAATCGCTAGAGTTGGACATGCAGCTTGAGGTCGCTGGCTTCGCGGCATTTTATATATTTGAGCGGTCTGATGCTCTCACGCTAGGCGGATCGGACCAGCTCGAAGCTCTTCATCGGTGGCTGAACGAGCCGGGCCTACCATCATACATCGCCGCAGACCGTGCCTTATCCTTTCGAATATGCTTCGGTAGCTTTGTCGATGATAGAATGATGGAAGCAGGGTGGAAGCGAACTGAGGAGCTAGTTTGCAAAATTCTTAAAGAAGCGAAGCGCAGCGGGAAGTTCGCGGCTTCGCGCAAGGCGCAGAGGATGCTCGCGCTTCTCCCGGCTCGGAAAGAGAGTTGGGAACGTGTTGTGAGATCCTGGAATGAATTGGCTGTGACTTGTCTAACAAACGAGACTGTACGAAGTTGGAGCGCCGCCAGCACGCGCATTGGGTTGAAGGTTATTCCAAGTAGTGGCGTTCCGATTGTTCCGCTCAGGTCGCCTCATCGAGGCACCGGTTAGTTCTGCCTGCCGGCACTATCTCAGGTGCCGCTCTGTCAGTGACTATCGTAAGCGCGTCGCTCCAGTTCTGCGTCGATGTTCGCAATGACTCTTCCAAACCTCGCGCCAATCACCGGTCTAGCATGTGGTCGGTTGTGAAGAACACGCAAGCCGTTGAGAGAGAATCGATTTTTGGCGAACAGACATGGTTCTGTTCGCAGGATTTCGGCGGGTGAGCCCGCAGTTTCTTGCAAATTGCTCTTGGGCGATCGCTGTGATTCTGTCGCGGCGGGCTAATCAACGACGGGCAATTGCAATGCGGCCGAAGGCGCGGCGGGAGAGCGGACAGAACGATCTGTTCAAGGCGAGGCTCGATCAAATCGTCGATCCGGACCATGCGCTGGTCAGACTGTCGGGCTCGATCGACTGGCGGTTCCTCGAAGACCGGTTCGGCGCGGTCTATGACGATGATCCCGGCAGGCCGCCATTGCCGACCCGCTTGATGGTTGGGCTCGCCATCCTCAAGCACATGCACGACCTCTCGGACGAAGGGTTGTGCGAGCGCTGGGTCGAAAATCCCTACTATCAGCTGCTTTGCGGCGAAGAGTTCTTCCAGCACCGGCTGGTGTTCGACCGCTCCTCACTGACGCGCTGACCACGCACTCCTGATGCTGGCGCGCGAGGCGATCGGCCGGGAGGCCTCGCCGACGGCCGGCGTGATCGACAGCCAATCGGTCAAGACCACGGAAAGTGGCGGCCCTCGCGGCTACGACGCGGGAAAGAAGATCAAGGGTCGAAAGCGCCACATCGTCACCGACACCCAAGGGCTCCTGGTCGGAGCGATCGTTCACGCTGCCGACGTCCAGGATCGCGATGGCGCGCCAGATGTCCTGTGCAGCATTCGCTACCGCTTCCCCTGGCTGCGCCATATCTTCGCCGATGGCGGCTATGCCGGCGAAAAGCTCAAGGCGGTGCTGGAAAAGATCGGCCGGTGGACTATCGAGATCATCAAGCGCTCCGATGCCGCACAGGGCTTCGAGGTGCTTCCGCGCCGCTGGGTGGTCGAACGAACCTTCGCCTGGCTCGGCCGCAACCGCAGATTGGCCAAGGACTTCGAGCGAACCATCGAAAGCGCAACTGCCTGGCTCTTCCTCGCCTCTGTCCAACTCATGACAAGGCGCATCGCAGCGATAAAAACAGCAATGCAATTTTGAGTCAGGCTCTTAGTGATGCTGCCACGCCTGACCGTCTCCCCGGTCGATCGCTCGCCCGGCACTAGGCCAAGATAGCCCATGAGCTGACGTGAGGTCTCAAAACGGCTCACGTCACCAACCTCGGTGGCAAATGTCACCGCGACGATTAGATCGACACCTCGCAGTGTTTGAAGCGCCCGCACGAGTGGCTCCAAGGACCAGGCCGAGACGAACTCTTCGATCGTGCGCTCCAGACGTTCGACCCGCTCCTTGGCGATGCGAACTGCTTCGACCATTTCTTGCAGCGCGATCTGATGCGCGGGATGATCGAACTGCTGTTCCTGAAGCCAACGCAGATAGCGCATCGTCCATCCCTTCTTGCGGGGATAGGTGCGGCCATGCTTGAGCATGAAGGCGCTCACCTGCTGGCGGTGGACCCGCAGCGCCTCAACCGCCGCCGCCCGGGCGCGGACGAGATCTCGCATCGCTTCGTGGCTTTCATCGGGAACCCACACCGCCGTTAACTCGCCGGCGCGCAGCAGCCGGGCGAGAGAAACAGCGTCCCGGCGGTTTGTCTTCACGCGATCGCCAGGCTTCCTCGGGATCAGCGATGGCGCAACCACGGTGCATTCATGGCCGAGCGACCGGATCAGCCGATAAAGGCCATAGCCAGTCGGACCGGCCTCGTAACAGAAATGCACACCACCAAACCGGCTGGCGATCCGTTCAACGACCCGGCGCATGCCGGTCGCCGACGCGTCGACCTCACCGAAGAAACGAACCTCTCCTTCCCGGCCTGTTTCCGCGATCGCGATGGCGTTTTTCAGCTTCGCGACGTCGATTCCGACAAATGCTTCCCTATAATCTGCCACGGCTCGTCCTCCTGTGATGAGGATCGGCTCGGTACGCCCGAGTAACCCTCGGACGCGCAGTGTAGGGCGAGCCACCTCACTGGAAGAGGCGGACATACGGCCTTACCGTCGAGCGGCAGCGGCGCACTTTCGAGTGGGCGCGTCGAGCGCGATACGCTGGGTGGCGCAGGCGCGAAGGACGGGCAGGGTAACGGCGAAGCCCGACGCACGCGATCCAACTCACACTTCCACGGGCATCCGCTGGTCCCCTTCAGGTGGGAGGCCTCCTGATCAGGTCGTTTATGATCAGCCAAACCTCCCAGGCCGCATTACTCAGCACCAAACGATCCCCCAAGGCTTCCATCGCGAGACTTAATCCGATTTGCGACCGTACGTTAGAACATGACAAAGACTGTCCGATTTCCGACATGCAGTCGGTCTGGTGCACTTCCGTGAAACAATATTCCTTACTGATCAAGCTTGTCGCAGTTGGCACAGGGTTTGAACAGAGAAGTGCATCCACGGGAGCCGCCTACGAAGTGGCGGCTACACTAACGCTTCTTCGGCTGTGGCCCTTTGGCGCAATGACACGAGCTGCCACATGGAATCGGTCTCAATAGCACGTCACAAAAACTGCCCTCAATGTGGCTCTGCATTGGTCCACCTCGAGTGGCATGAACGCATCGGTGCGCGGAAGGTCCAAGATCTCTGGCGCTGCTGGAACTGCAGGAATGAATTCATGAACGTTTTCACTTCTGACGATACGGATCCTCCCGCCGCTGAGATCACGAAGCTATTCTTTACCAGCCTGTTAGTCTGATCATGACGCTGAGCCGCTAACACTCGCATCCGAGCGGCGCCGGACTTGGCAATCCAAAGCAGGGCGGTGGGCAGCTTAGGCGAAAACGATTGGACCGTAGGCTGCTCAGAAATACGCTGCGCGACCTTCCCGTCATAAATGCAGTTGGAATGTCCTTATGAGGCTCGTACGTGCAATCGTCGGCTTGGCCCTGTTGGCAGTGGCATTGTACGTTATTATTGGTGAGCACTTCGCTGGAACATCGGCGGATGCTACACTCAATGCTCGGCTCTACATCGTTCGCGCCCCGATCGAAGGAGAGGTAACGCTTGCCGTAAAGAGCATCGGCGCGCGCATTAGCCCCGGCGAGCTCGTAGCAGAAATCAACGACCAACGCTTCGATACCGCGAGGCTTCTTGAGCTTGATCGCGATCGCACGAACCAGCAGATCGAGCTCAACCGTCTCGTTGGCCAGCGAGAGGCATTGTCCGCATCCATGTCTCGCTTCGATGTTCAATCAACTGATTACCAGCGCGGAAGGGTTCGGCAGATTGAGGCTCGAATTGCCGAAACGAAAGCAGCTCAAGACGCTGCGGCCACACGCCTTCGTCAAGCGGACGCAGAATTCAAGCGAGCAAACGAACTAAGCACGCGTGGTGTACAGACGGCGGCGAATTTGGATCGCGCTCGCGCAACTTACGACGTAGCGCAGCAAGAACTGGAGAGTGCGCAGCAGCGAGTGAGATATTTAGAGACGGAACTTACGTCTGCTCGCGACGGCGTCTTCATCGGGGAGTCCTATAACGACGCTCCCTCCTCGGCCCAACGTATCCGAGAGCTCGAGCAGCGGCTGGGCGAGCTAAATGTCGACAAGGAGCAGGTGAAAGCACGTATTGTACAGCTCGGCCGGCAAATCGATGCCGAGCGTCTTCGTGTCAATAATTTGAGCTTCGCTACCCTTAATGCCAGCGTCGTTGGTCTAGTCTGGGACATACTAATAGACGATGGCCAATACGCGCGGCGCGGCCAGGATCTCGTCAAGATCGCAGACTGCAGTACACTGATCGTCACTGCGGGCGTCAGCGAATCTCTCTACGACGGCCTCTCGGTGGGAACGGCCGTGCAATTTCGGTTGTTTCGAGATGATCGTATTTTCAATGGAACCATAACCCGCCTTGGCGGATCCGGTGCGGCCTCGCTCTACACCAATCTTGCTGTGGGTCCAAGTGCGCAACATCTCCAGCGCTTTGATGTCACAGTGACAGTTCCGGATCTTGCAGGAGAGGCAGATCTCGGCTGCGCGAGTGGACGCACTGGACGCGTCATCTTCACAGCTGGCCCAATCGCACAATTCCGTCGCTTTATAACGCGGTACGGACTCTGATGCTTCTGCTGTCCCCACTCGTTGCTGCCTTCGCAGGCGCTGCCTTCATAATTGGGCTTCGCCTTACCGTCTTTCCGTTGCTCAATCCGATGAAGTGGTATTGGCGCGCTCTTCTCCTGGGGGCGGCTGCCGTACTGTCTTGGCGTTATATGGTTTGGCGCTTCACCGAAACGCTGGCACCGCTCGACTGGACTGCGGACGCGCTGTTCAGTTGGGGATTCGCCATCCTCGAAGCTCTGACGATGCTTTCCTCTACCATCGCGTTTTTCATACTGTCGCGGGTGAAAGAGCGGTCGACAGAAGCAGACCAGTACTCCGAATGGTGGCTGCCTGGAGAAGCGCCGCGAGTGGACGTTTTTATCACGACTTACAACGAGCCGTCGGAAGTGCTCGAACGCACTATCATTGGCGCGACGCAAATCCGCTATCCACGGCTTCGGATTTTTATCCTCGACGACGGCGCTAGGAATTGGGTGCGGCAACTTTGCGAGCTGCACGAAATCGGATATCTCGCGCGCTCGGATAAAGAGCATGCTAAAGCGGGGAACATTAGGTGTTTAGTCCCAGGCTTTGATGGTGCATTCTTATCGCACGATTCGAAGGATGCGCTATGGGACAAGTTTTACACGGCTGCGCCACCACGACGGAGGCAGTCCGTCGAGCAATACAAAATAGTCAAGAGAGCCTGAGGGCGCTCGCCAAGCGCTACGGGATCAACCAGAAAACTGTCGCGAAGTGGAAGGAGCGCAAGACTGTCGCCGATATCCCGACAGGCCCCAGGGACACCAAGTCGACAGTGCTTTCCATCGAGGAGGAGGCGATCATCGTCGCTTTCCGGCGGCATACGCTATTGCCGCTCGACGATTGCCTCTATGCGCTCCAGCCGACCATCCCGCATCTGACGCGATCATCCCTGCATCGCTGTCTCCAGCGCCACGGCATCAGCCGATTGCCGGGGGTCGAAGGCAGCAAGCCTCCGAAGAAAAAGTTCAAAGCTTACCCGATCGGCTACTTCCACATCGACATTGCCGAGCTCCAGACCGCTGAAGGCAAGCTCTACCTCTACGTCGCCATCGATCGCACCAGCAAGTTCGCCTTCGTGCAACTGGTCAGGAAGACGGGAAGGACCTCCGCCTCGGCCTTCCTCGAAGCTCTGATCGCGGCTGTCCCCTACAAGATCCACACGGTTCTCACCGACAATGGGATCCAGTTCACTTTCCCGCCGCGCTACGCGGACGGCCCGACAGCACGATACGTGACACATATGTTCGATATGCGCTGCCAAGAAAATGGCATCGAACATCGGCTGACCAAGATCAAGCATCCCTGGACCAATGGCCAGGTCGAGCGCATGAACCGCACGATCAAGGAAGCGACCGTCCAACGCTACCATTACGATCGACACGATCAGCTCGAAGCTCATCTCGCCGACTTCATCAACGCCTACAACTACGCTCGACGGCTGAAGACCCTGAAGGGCCTCACGCCTTACGAATATATCTGCAAATGCTGGACTTCCCAGCCGGAACGATTCAAACTTAATCCGCTCCAGCAAATGCCGGGACTAAACACCTAGCACTACTTTGGCAGATTGTGTTTTCGCCGCTGTTTTTCAAGGATTTCCTTCCGGCAATATGGGCACTGCTGAGGCGGCGGCCGAAGGATGAGATCGACGATGGCGTGACGTACGGCTGGCATGGTTGGCTGAGGCGGAGGCCCGTTGATTCTTGTTTTTCCGCTCCGCGTATGCGAGGCAACGATGTTGCAGGAAGGCGTAGGCAATCATTGTCATCAGGCGTGGCGATGAAGGCCTTGCCATGATCGCCCTTCGAAGTGATCAAGTCCAAGCTCCTCCTTCAGCTGTTGAGTCGGTCCGCCTGGTTGAGCAGCTCCGTCTCCAGCGGCGCCGCATCCCAGACACCGTCCAGATGCGCGGAAAGACTTATCACCAGCATCTCGCGGACGCTAACGGGGCCCCCGACGCGTGGCGGCCAGAAGCAGTCGCTTTGGCTCAGGCGCTCCGCTTTTCCGGGCGGTTTGCCACGGCCGATGCATGGCACGACGAGGCGCGCAGGCTGCTCGCACCGCTGCTTCCGGCCGACGGCCCATCCATCAATCAGCGGCTTCGTCGCAATGGTGAGTTGGAGAAGGTGTTGTTAGTCGCGCCTGCATCGGGCCACCCGGCACGGACAATCCATAGCGTGAAAGGTATGGAGTTTCCCGGGATCTGCGTAGTGATGTCGCCGAGCACTGCGAAGGGCATCATCGATTCTCTGGCCGGTGCCGCTGCGGGCGACAACGAAGAAGCTCGCAAAATCTACGTCGGTGCATCAAGGGCGCAGCGTCTTCTGGCGATCGCGCTGCCGCGGTCGCAAGCCCCGCGTCTGCGGGATTTGATGGTAGCGATGGGCGGCGCCGTTGAGCTGTTACGCTCTAGCAGCCGCCGCTCAAGCCCTTAATTTAGTCCCGTCGCTTTCATCCACCTCACCAGAGAGCCGAGCCGTAGACCGGCGCTGTAGTGATGCGATGATGTTGTCCAACCGTCGCAGTAAGTCATCGTAAGTCAGGATGTCGATCATATTGGCGAACTTGCGCTTGATGATCTCCAGATCGAGTTGCTGGCTCCCATCTAGTGGCCCGAGTCACAAGTTCGCAATCGTAGATTCGCGTTAGATTCGCGTCGCTGTGCCAGAGAGGCGGCTGCAACAGTGACGGAGGATCTGATAGCGGCCCAGCGACTTGCACCCCTGATATTGAGCGATGATGAGCGTGCTGAGCTTCAGTCGCTGACAATGCGGCGAAAGACGGCCCAGGCGCTGGCTCTGAGAGCCCGGATCGTGCTGACCTGCGCGGAAGGCGGTCAGAACAAGGAAACGCGGCCAAGCTGGGCCTAGAGCGGGGGACGGTAGGCAAATGGCGGCGGCGCTTTGTGGAGCAGCGCGTGGCCGGGCTGCACGATGAGCCGTGCTCGGGGGCACCGCGCACCATTGACGATGGTCGCATCGAAGCCGTGATCGTGAGGACGCTGGAAAGCTGCCCCGAAAACGCCACTCATTGGAGTTCTCGCGGTATGGCAAAGGCCAGCGGCTTGTCGGTGTCGACGGTGCAACGTATCTGGCGGGCCTTCGGACTCCAGCCGCACCGGCTGGAGTCATTCAAGCTCTCGATCGATCCGAACTTCGTGGCCAAAGTGCACGACGTTGTTGGTCTTTACGTCTCGCCGCCGGCACACGCCATCGTGCTGTGTGTAGACGAAAAGTCTCAAATCCAGGCGCTGGACCGCAGTCAGCCGATGTTGCCGATGCGTCCCGGCCAGCCGGCCCGAAGGAGCCACGATTACAAAAGACACGGCACCACCTCGCTGTTCGCCGCCCTCGACATTGCGACCGGACGGGTTATCGGCAAGTGCTACGGACGGCACCGTGCCGCCGAGTTCCGCAAGTTCTTGGACGAGATCGAGGCCGCTGTGCCGCGCCAACTCGACGTCCATCTCGTCATGGACAACTACGCCACCCACAAAACCCCGCTGATCCAGAAATGGCTGGCTAAACGGCCGCGCTGGCATGTGCACCTGACCCCGACCAGTTCGTCATGGCTCAATCAGCTCGAGCACTTCTTCGCGCTTCCTACCGATAAGAAGATCAGGCGCGGCGTCTATCGCAGCGTAGCCGCCCTCAGGGCGGACATCGCCTCGTTCATCGAACGACATAACGCTGATCCCAAGCCGTTCTGGTGGACCAAGTCAGCCGACGACATCCTTGCTTCCATCGAGCGCTTCTGCCGTTACAATGCCCCGGTACAACGCGACGCGATGTTGCGAACTTCTGGTTCAGGACACTAGCGCCGAGGAACCATTCGAACGCCGATCAGGACCAAGAATGATCATGGCCTTCGGGCTTGTGACATGGATTGCCATGCCAGGCGGAAGCTTTGCAGAGTTCCTGTCGACGTAGGGGTACCAACCATGGCCTAAGTCGCGCGCGACCGTCCCAAATCATGCCTTCATAAAGGACAATCGGGAGATGCTGCCCCCTGGAGCGCATGTTCTCGAACAGCAGCTCATAAAAGCTTCTTCAGGCTTGCGCAGTTGCGCTGCCAGCGGATGGATTTTGCATGTGAGTCATTCGTTGAAGCCACATTGCCATACAGCCGTCGCGAATCGCGATCGGCATAGCGCTCATCTTAAATTCTGCATCGCAGGTAAGCGAGGCGGTTTGGTACCGGGACCGTCCAAAAAGACCGGGCCACGGGCCTTACGTTGCCCCGGATGCGCAAGCCGGAAGTTCATCCAAATATGCCATCTCCTCGCGGGTGATGCGATTGAACACCTCTGGGCACGAGATGAGCCATGATCTGCCATTCGGGCTCGCCCTCGAGGCAGAGATTACCTTCCGCGGCCGCCTTGGCACGCTCGATATGTTCGCCAACCTTGCCGTTCAAGAGGCCGTGTTGATTACTATGGCTGAGAAGGATTCGATCAGGAGAGCGTAGCGCTGCATCTCCTCCACGCTATTCAAGAGCGTGTTTAGCATGGCGCGGATATTGTCGTGCCGCGTTGCATAGTTTCGGAAGTGCCCGTTTGCGGCCGATATCACGGTAAAGACGATGGCGATCAGACGGCGATCTCTTCTGCTTCGCCGGGACCATACGAGGAGATGACTCCAAAGCGATGGCTTAAGGCCGCGATCGCATGTTTGACCGCTGGTGCGCGGACGATAGTCCATTCCCAATTGTCGCGGTAAGGCTCAAGCGCCTTGAACCAAGACGCTCTTTGCGCGCCGATCTCCGCCTTAAGATTGGCTGTTATTCGCTCTTCGAGAGAAGGAAGGCCTTTCCCTCGAAACGTCAGCGCGTCGATCCGAACCAGTTTCGGCGGCTTGTACGCGTCCTCGCCGTCCTTCAAATAGCATTTCAGGACGATCGTCTTTTTCGTGGGATGCCTGGACCCCTTCGTGGTCTAAGACAAATGCATTGCCGCGGTGCCGGCGGAATACGTCGCGAAAACTTTGCGGGATATCATCGGTCGTCGGATCGACTCCATAGAGCACCCAGATCAGGTTGCCCCCTTCACGCTCATAATGGTGGGCAGCGGGCGGAGATTTCCGTTTGGAAGGTATTCGAGAGCTGGATTTCGATCGCAACGGTGCAAGGCCTTGCATTCGATATACACGTCGGGATACCTGCCAAAGCTGTTCTCTGTTGGCGGTAGGTACTGCGCGACTGTACTGCGGACATAACGCACGTCGGCCTTGGCGAGCTCGTCAAACGTTCGCAGAGCATCCGATGGGTGTGGGATTCCTGGTGGCCCTGGTACTGGGCTGCTCGCGCCTCGTCGATCGAAAGTGATCGTGGTGCCATGGGCAGCTAGGATCTCGCCTCTGTAGTGCACAAAATAGGGAAGCCCGCGCTCGCCCTGCTTTCTTGTCTGGATAAAGACACGACTTTCGCAGCGCAGGCACCTAGCTGTTAACCCGTCCTGGCGGCCACGGGCGCCGTCCGTTAGCCGATCCCGAAGGATGCCCCATGTATCTTCGGACAAGGACAGGAGTTCGCGCGCCGACGCCGGGCCGATCGGCGGGGTAAACATGACTGCCTCGATGATGCGCCTTGGTGGGCGGTGCGTGGGAGACTCACTCAGCATTCTCCAAGGATTCCCGGAATGCATGTAACCGCCTGTCTCAGGAGGTCGGTGGTTCGAACCCACCCAACTGTACCAGCGAAATCAATAGCTTATTGTAGTCTTGCGCGAAGCAAATGGCCGTTAGCTACCAAATAGCTGCCGCGGCGACGGAAACACGTGGTGATTCTAAAAGCAGTCATTCGTAGTGACGGGGTCAAAGTTCGAGTGCTATTTGCGACATCACTCAACCTAATGAATTGCTCCCGAGTCCTTGCGTGATTCGCGGTGTGATAACGTCAGTCCCGGCGACCGAGGGCAGGCCAATTCCCCTCGCTGTCGTACCGGCTGATCGCCGCGGCCTGCAAGGCCAGCGTTCGGCCGGTTCGCAATGCGCAATCGGTATCGAGCCAAAGACGTTCATGGATAAGCAAAGGTCTCCACCGGATCGAAGTCCAGGATAGCAAAGGCAATCCACACCAGGCTGTTCTTGAAATCCGGTATCGTAAAATCCGTATTTTGCCACCGATAGGCAAGCAGTCGCGGTATCCAGCTTTGACTTTGACAGTGATCCACGCTGATGAAAGAGGAGCGCCAAAGAACAGAAAGAAGATCGAGCTCACCTCGTCCCCTCTAGAAGCGCGCGTATGCGAGCAGCGATCTTCCGTGCCTCCTCCGCCCCGGGGCGAGTTTCACGCAATCGAGTATGCCTAACACTTCCTGGGCGTCCTCAGCATCAAAAGTCGCGACTTGGCGATCTGCCAGGCTCAAAGACTGATCGGCCGCCGGGGCCTGATTGGCTGCAAGCACCGCAAGCCGCAGCGAGGTGATGTGCCGCTCGAACGTGTGTATCCGTTGGCCGGTAGCACCTTGTAGGGTGGTCGCAAGCGGTGGTAGCCAGCGCGGCCCCAGGCTGGCTACCTTTGCTCGTGAGAGGGTCACATTCTCCAGGCGCCACCAGAAAATGGCGCAGACAAGTAACCAGGGCACCTACCAGAATCGGCCGGTTCATCCTCCTCGACCATTCTCTAAGCTGGTCCGACAGCTTGCATAGATGGGAGACACCCGCATGCCCAAACGCCTGCGCATTCGTTGCATAAACAAGACTGACAGGCGAAACGCACACGAGAGAATCAAAAATGTCGGCGGGGTAAATTCAGACGGAACGCGATGGAAGCTATCCGTTAAGAAGACTATCCGAGACCTCGAAAGCCGCGAGTGGGAGTACTACGTCGAACAATCAGGCGTCACCGTCGAGGTCATCGTCGCCACCGACGGCCGACACAAGTACATCAAGACAACAGTGGACGGAATTCAACCGGACAATCTCCTTTCCCTCCCTGAGTGTCCGTGAAGCTTATCGTATCCTAGATCGCCGGTAGTGCGGGCGCAACTCGGCGCCGTTCGGCCGCGCGGCGTCAGGCGCTGTCCCCGCCACGCCCGCACTACCCTTTGAAGTTAGCGGCAACGTGACTCGGCGCTTGAAAGCCCCCGCGCTTACCCTGGGGGAAGCGCTGTCCCTGCCACATCCGTTAACCCCAAGCGCCCTGTAGCTGCGCTGGCTTACTGAAAGCTGACGAGACCGCGCGGCAATCCATAAAACGAAAAGCGGCCCGCGTGGGCCGCTTGCCGTCGAGAACAACAACTCATTCAAGGGCCCTTTGTCGCTCTCGAAGTGTCTCACCGGCCCGCACGTTTAGAGGCCAGCCAGTCTGCTAACTAAGCCGAGGCGGAACTGCTTCAGCTGGATGCAAAGCATGAGCACGGTGATCGCGTCGGGCACGGGATCAGGCGACGATTGCGAGTTGGTTTCGTTCGTAGCCCACGGGTCGCCCCGTCTCCGAATGGCTCGAAATAGAGTGAGATTGACGGCCTGCCGGCCATTCCCTGCTGAACGCATCCAGCAAGGGCTTTACGTCTGCCTCGTGCGGCAGCTCTCGGGCGCGCAAAGCAATGAGGCCGCCGCGGCGATCATGCAGCGTGCCGCGCGTCCAATGCGCTGTGATCCCTCGCTCAAGCCGCGTTCAGCGCCTGCGCGAGGTCCGCGATCAGATCGGACGGGTTCTCGATCCCGATCGACAGCCGGATGGTGGAATCGAGCACGCCGATCTTTTGGCGAATGTCGGCGGGAACGCCGGAATGGGTCATGGTCGCGGGCAGGCTCGCGAGCGACTCGGTGCCGCCGAGGCTCACCGCCAGCTTGAGGATTTGCAGCGCATTGAGGAATTTCACCGCCGCCTCCTTGCCGCCGACGATGTCGAACGAGAAGGCCGATCCCGCGCCCAGGCATTGCCGCGCGAATACACGGCCCGACGGCGAGGCCTCCTCGTGATGACCGAGATAGTGAACCCTGGCGACCTTGGGGTGGTCGCGCAGATAGCTCGCCACCAGGCGCGCATTCGCATCGGCCTTTTCCATGCGCAGGCTCAGCGTCTCCAATGAGCGGTTGATCATCCAGCACGAATGCGGATCGAGCTGGGTGCCGATGGCGCCGCGCAGCGCCTTGATGCCCTTCATGATCGCCTTCGATCCGAGTGCGGCGCCCGCAATCAGGTCGGAGTGGCCGCCGACATATTTCGTCAGCGAGTACAGCGACAAGTCGGCGCCGTGCTCGATCGGCCGCTGAAACACCGGGCCGAGCAGCGTGTTGTCGCAGGCGATGATCGGAACGTGTCCCTGGGCCTTGCCGATAGAATCGGCGATGCGGCGGATCATCGCAATGTCGACGAGGCCGTTGGTCGGATTGGCCGGGGTCTCGATCAGGATCATCGAAACCCGCCCCCTACCCATCGCCTGCTCCGAGGCCTGCCTGACGGAGGCTTCATCGATGCCGTCGGCAAAGCCGACCGCACCGATCGACAGGCGCGCCAGTGTGTTCGTCAGCAACGTTTCCGTGCCGCCATACAGCGGCTGGGAATGCAGGATCACGTCGCCGGGGCGGACGAAGGCGAGGATCGTGGTCGCGGCCATGCCGGATGAGAACAGCGCGCAGCTCTCGGTGCGCTCGTAGACCGCGAGCCTGTCCTCGACGATTTCGCTGTTGGGGTGGTTGAAGCGCGAATAGACCAGGCCCGCGCCCATGCCTTCCGGCGGCTCGCGCCGGCCCGCGACATAGTCGAAGAAGTCCTGCCCGTCTTCGGCGGTCTTGAACACGAAGGTGGAGGTCAGGAACACCGGAGGCTTGATGGCGCCTTCCGACAATTGCGAATCGTAGCCATAGGTCAGCATCAGGGTTTCCGGATGCAGCATATGGTTGCCGATATGGGTCTTCGACGGGAACGGTTTTACCATGGCTGCCTCGCTGTTCTGATGCTGGCCGCACGTTGCGGGCCGAATCGGTGGTACACCGCGGTGGTCACAAAATCGAGCCTGTATGCAGGTTCGTCAGCACCTGCTCCGGCAGCGGATTTCCAGGCAGTTCTAACTCGGCACCAGCGCTCAACTGCGTCAGTAGGTTCTCGGGTAGGCTGGTTAGCTGGTTGCCGCTAACGGCGAGAGTATGGAGCATAGCGGGGAAGCCCTCCGGCAGACTCGTCAATTGATTGTCGCTGACCTCGAGAACTGGAGCGAATCAGGGAGGACCTCCGGCAGCTTCGGCACTCATTGTAGCTGACGTCGAGAAACTGACGCGCAGGAGGAAGGGCCTCAGGAGGCCCGCTAGTCGGTTATCACTCGCGTTGAGATAAGCGAGCACGGCCGGAAGGGCGGGCAAGTTGCTCAGCTGGTTGTGACTGACGTTGAGCGACCCGAGGGTGGCGGGCAGGCTATCGGGCAGTCTGGTTAGCCGGTTGAAGGAAACGTCGATTTGCCTGAGGTCGGTCGAAAATCTGGGCAGACTGGTCAGGGACAACGATCCGAGATCGAGATGTTGATCTCTCTCGGAGAAATTTAATCGCGTTATGGCTTCTTCTCGATCCTCGAGCGGGCCCACGTCCCGTTCGGCAGCCCAATTTTCAACCGTCTGGTCTTGGTCGTCCTCCGCATGAGCTGAATCTGCCGCGTCATAGCCTGTCAGCACTAGGTCCCACTGCGCCCCGGCCTCGTTTTCCTGCCCCTCTCGTTCGTTCGAAGAGATCCCATCTCAGCGCAGAATCTGCCCTGCCTCAAAAGGATCCATTCCCTACTCCCTTGCCAGGACTGAGTAGACTCAGTTCACTACGATACGTTGTAACCTCTGGAGCACTTACCTGTCGGTGAGCTGACGAAGAAGCTATCGCCAGGTGGCGACGATCGGAGTTGGAAAGGCGGTGATGGTTGCGCCTGCCCCAAGCTGCGCGACCATTTCGGCACGATCATCATATGACAGGGACGTATCCGCGTGGAGGCGCCTGATTTCCTCCTCGCGGTCCCACCGTGCCACGCCGCCTTGGTCTGCGCGGCCGACCCCTGTCGCTGCCTGAACTGTTCGGCTGCCCGCGCCGCACACATCGCGCGCTGGCTCTCGGCGAGGTGTCGACGCTTCAAGTTCAGGCTGATGACGTATCCCAGCGGATCGTTACCATAATAGCGCGTCGGGCAATCGGTGCCGGTCTCGACGGCGGCGCGATAGCGGTTGCGGCCGTCGAGGATCTTTCTCTCGAACACGCTGACCGGTTCGCGCACGCCGTTTTCGCGGATGAGGTCGCACGCTACGATAGCGCGCGCGGCTTAAACCTGCCCGGCGACCTCACAGAACCCTCAAGATTCCCGAGTCCCGATGATTCACGGGTGGTCGGCTCTCGGAGGGCTGACCATGGCGGAGTGGGAAGACGAACCCGAACGCTGGCTGAAGCCGTTGCTGGATCGGTTGGGTCATAAGACCCGGCGGCAGATGTGTCCATTGTACGTTGCGGGATTGATCGGTCCCGGCTACCGCCAAATCGTTCAGCCGATGGCGGAGCGCCTTGCCGCGGGCAACTACGATCAGCTGCACCATTTCATTGCCGACGGTGTCTGGGATGCGACTCCGTTGGAATCTGAACTGTTAAATCAGGCCGACCGGCTTGTCGGCGGCAAGGATGCCGTGCTCGTTATTGACGACACGGCAATGCCGAAGAAGGGCGAACGCTCGGTTGGTGTCGCTCCTCAATATGCGTCCTCTCTTGGCAAAACGGCAAATTGCCAAACGCTGGTGTCGCTGACACTCTCGCGCGGCGCAGTGCCGGTAATGGTCGCGCTGCGTCTCTTTCTGCCTGAGAGTTGGACAGGCAATGTATCTCGTTTGAAGCGTGCTCGCGTGCCGATCGAACACCGAACCGGCACGATCCAAGCCGGAAATTGCTTTGGCCGAGGTTAACCGAGCGATGGCAGCCGACGTGCGCTTTGGATGCGTGCTGGCGGATGCAGGATACGGGCTCAGCGCACCGTTTCGACAAGGGCTAACAGAACGCGGCCTGGTCTGGGCCGTCGGATCCCTCGGCATCTTAAGGTGTATCCGGTTGATGTACAGCTCATTGGCCGATTACCAAAGTCCGCGGGAAGCGAAAGCACCACGTACCAGAAATCTTACCGATTGCGGCAGAACAAATGCTGACCAGAGCCAAATGGAAAAACGTGAGTTGGCGCAGCGGAAAGAAAGGTCGTCTGAGAGCCCGATTTGCTGCTGTCCGTGTCCACACCGCCGACGGCCCTCCGCAGCGGATATGGGATAAAAGGTCAGCAGCATCTCCCGGGCGACGAAGCTTGGCTGATTGGCGAGCACTGCCTCAGGGGAGAAGAAATACTATCTCGCCAACCTTCCAGCGGCGACGGATCTGCGCACACTGGCCACCACCATCAAGGCGCGATGGATTTGTGAGCAGGCGCATCAGCAGTTGAAGAAGGAGCTTGGACTTGATCACTTCGAAGGGCGATCATGGCAAGGTCTTCATCGTCACGCCCTAATGACCATGATTGCCTACGCCTTCCTGCAACATTGTCGCCTCGCACACGCGGGGCGGAAGATTAACGGGCCTCCGCCTCAGCCAACCATGCCCGCCGTATGTCACGCCATGGTCGACCTCATCCTTCGGCCGCCGCCTCAACGCTGCCCGTATTGCCGAAAACAAATCCTTGAAAAACAGTGGCGCAAACACATTCTGCCAAAGTAGTGCTGGAGGTCCCGGCTCATGGCCGGATGGGTGCGGTTCTTGATCTTGAGCCATTCGCGCGTGCGGCTCGCGATGTAGCGGCGATCGCGGCGCTTGGAGATGATGCCCTCAAGGCGGCGGTCGCAGGCCGCGCGAAAGACGTCGGGCTCGATGGCGCCGCTCTCGAAGGGTTCGATGAACATGCCGTCGGGCCGGCCGCGCAGCAGCCGGGCGAGGTTGGTCTTGCGCATCTCCAGGGGCAGCTGCCGCAGATCCTCGCCGCCAAGCGCGAGCAGATCGAAGGCATAGAGCTGCACCTGCCGGCGCGAGTGGAGCGCGTTGAAGTCGGAGACGCCGTCAACGCCGAGCACCACGGCCTCGCCGTTAATGACGAATTCCTGCTCGCGGTTGCGCAGCGCGGCCTTTACGATCCAAGGGGAGCGGTCGGTCCAGTTGTGCCCGTTCCTGGTGATCAGGCGCACGGTGCGGCCATTGAGCTCGAGGCGCAGGCGATAGCCGTCACACTTGATCTCGTGGAACCGGTCGGTGCCGTCGGGGGCGGCCTTGGCGGAAGTGGGCAGGCAGAACGCGAACGCAGGCGGTATGAGAACGAGATAGTCACGCGGCCGCGAATATGCGAATGTCGCGCTTGATTTGAGCGTCGGGATTTCGTCGGTCAGGGACCGATCACAATTGCATTGCCATACCTTGGAATTGCTGTCTGCTGCTCGCTCGCGGTTTGGTTGGTAAGCCTAGTGGTTTAGGACTGGAGCGGAAGCGCCAGCTGAACGCCGATCGCGGCCGAGCTGGCTCTTAACGAAATCCTTCAACGCGGGAGAGGTATCGAGGCTGTCGGCGGCGATGCGGTGCTCGAGCGCGATGTCGTCGGACGCGTCGCGCGACCAGCCTTCGGCCGGGTTGAAGGCGACCACGCGGAGCACCCGGTCATGTTGGCCGGTGAGCAGGTCGTCGACCAGCGTGGCATGGTCGATGCCTTCGTCAGTCTCGCGGAATGCCGCGCCGTCCCGGAACTCCTCGAGGACGACGTAAAAGTCCTTGTCGAGGCGACCGTTCGGAATGATGGACGGCGAGGCCATACGCGAGAACTCCACTGACCGGAGTCCAAGATAGGCAATGTTCGGCGGGAGGCGAATCGGAACCTGCGAATTCCTCCTCGCGTCGCCACGGTGCCAACATGGAGGAACGAGCATGGCAAGGTCGAAAAAGCAGACCTCTCGGGACAATCTCGCGTGTGCTTTTGACGCACATGACTTTGAGATTTCGGCATCCCGCGGGTCACTCAGTTCAGTCAATTTTGAGAACTCATTTTTGTGATGCATTTGGAACGCCATGTCGTGTGAAGCGATAGTCTCAGCTTACGTACGCTTAAGGAACCAGCAGGCGCTCGAAGATATGAGAGATATTCGGCACGAACTGCTGCAGTCCATGTCCCGCCCTGCAGCCAAGTACGTTCACGATGATCTCCGACTGATCGAAGATGGGCTGGAACAGCTCCGCCAGCTGCATATCAGCGCTCCTTTTGAGCGTGCTCGGCCTCCACGGCGCGGAGCAGGGCGGCAAGGCTGGGATTAGCGGGCCGATCCGTCGGCTTGCCGCGCCAGCTGAACAGCAACACGGCGCTGTTGTGCTGGCGCAGAACGTGGCCGGCGCCACTACCGAAATACTTGCTCATGGCGCTTCATGGCCGACCTCCAGAACAATAGGAACGTCCCCGTCCGGGACACTCATCCGGAAATGGACCAGTCGGAGCTGGCGAAGCTTGATTCGGCGGGGGTGAGCAGCTTCACACTTCTTGGTTTTCAGGTGGGTTGGAATAGGCTGACAGCTGCACAGGTCGGGAGCCTTCCATGGGAACAGAGCTCACTGTCCGGCATGCCAGGCTGCCTCGGCGTCGGGAGCACGAGCTCCGGGCTGCGCAGTACATCCGGATGTCGACGGATCGGCAGCAATATTCAATCGCAAACCAGATGGCTGTCATCGCCGGCTACGCAGCCGAGCATCGGCTCACGATCGTGCGCACTTATATTGACGAGGGCATCAGCGGATTGAGGATCAACAACCGACTGGGGCTCATCGGTTTGATCAACGACGTTCAGTCGGGTGCCGCCGATTTCGGGAATGTGTTGGTGCGGGACGTCAGTCGCTCGGGTCGATTTCAGGACACAGACGAGAGTGCATATTACGAGTTCATCCGCAAGTTGGCCGGTGTGAAGGTGCTCTATTGCGCCGAGGTCTTCGGGAACGACGGAAGCCCGATGTCGGGCCTCTGGAAGAACATGAAGCGCCTGATGGCAGCGGAGGACAGCCGGAATCAATCGGCGAAGGTTTTGCGGGGCAGAGCCCCATTGCAGGGCTCGGCTATTGGGTGGACGGTCAGCCCGGTTTCGCGCTGCGCGGAGAGCTGATCGACACAACCGGCAAGTCGCGGGGATTTCTCGAACATGGCCAGCAAAAGGCCTTGCAGACTGACTGGGACTTGCTGCGGGCCGGGCCACCCGATGAAATAGCGATCGTGCGATGGATATTCGAAAGCTTCGTCGGCGGAAAAGAGGACTGCTATCGCGCGCGAGCTGAGCGCGAGAGGCGTTGCCAACCATCGCGTCGTTCCGTGGAATCTTCAGATGATTGGTCGCATCCTTCGCAACGAGAATTACACGGGCAACACTGTCTACTTCCGGACATCGAACTACTTGCGAGGGCGCCGTGTGATCAACGCCAAGGCCAAGTTGATACGAGCGTTTGACGCACTTGAGCAGATTGTGTCGCGGAACGTCTTTGATGCCGCACAATGGATTATTGAGCGACAAATACGGCAACGGCTGTCCTCGGATGAGCTGCTTAAGAGACTGCGCGTTCTTCAGCACCGGCTCGGCACACATTCTCTCTCAACGCGATCAGTCGAGCAAAGGGAGCCCCAGCGCGGACCTGTACGAGCGGAGGTTCGGTAGCCTTCGCAACGCCTATGCGGTGATCGGATACGTACCTCCAGTTGACTACAGTTACCTTGAGACGCGCGGCGAGCGCATCAGTCTCATCAAGGATCTCGCCGCTGAGATCGCTACGGCCGTGCCGAATGTGAATCCCGATCTCATTGCGGAGCAGGCCGGGGGCTGCCTGGCCGTCAACGATGGGTCTTTCATATCGTTGCGTGTAGTACGGTCCTGGCAGCACTCCCAGAGGCACTGTTCCGCCTGGACGCTGCGGCGCGGCTCAAAAACCCGTCCGAGTATCGCCGTCTTGGTCAGGTTGGATGAGCAGAACAAACGCCCTCTAGACTATATTGTGGCGCCGACCGATAGCCTTCCAGAGCGGCCTCTGATCAGACCGAGGCGGTCGTGAGAAAACGGTATCGTTGTCATTCGGCCCTTTAATTGCGGTTTGTTGTCAAGCTTACATTTCTGAACTCGCCCATGGCACGGTGGTAGCGTCCGCGCCGTCGGAGCTGGTCGGGGTTGCGGAGACGGCGCGGGCGCGGCTGATACATGCTCTGCTGGCCAGGCATTGGATCGTACGGGCTGGTTGATGTCTTCGCTGGGGTCATGGTCCCTTCCGAGGTCGCGCAGCGCCTCATGATGATGTCCGGGTCGGACGCCTCAACGTCTGCAGCGGAGTACAGTCAAGCCGCCACCAGCCGAATGAACGAGGTCGCCACAACACCGTCCCAGCGGGATATCGCCAGTCCGGCAGACCGGACCAGGAACTTTACAAAATCGGATCAGGCTTCCTTCGCGCGGCCCCAGTCGAACGATGTGCCGTCGACCCAGATGCAGTGCAAAACGACGGCGATCTTGCGCGCGATGGCGACGTTCGCCTTCCTCACGCCAATCCTCTTGGCGAGCTTTATTCCCGAGGCCTTGAGGGACGACCATTTCTTCGTTCGATAAAGCAGGACGGTCGCGGCCTCAAACAGGTAAGTTCGGAGAAGACGGTCGCCCCATCGTGATATTTTGCCATTGATGTCAGTTTCGCCAGATTGGTTGCGCCGAGGTGTAAGACCCAGATAGGCGCCAGCGCTCGATGCAGATCGGAAGCGCGATGGGTTGTCGATCGTGTGGCGGAAGGTCAAGGCGGTCACCACGCCAACACCAGGAACCGTCATCAGGCGGCGCGTCGTCTCATCCGACTTTGCCAACTGGCGGACTTCGTTGTCGAAGTTGCTTTGCTGCTTGCAGATCTGTTCATGGATCGACAGAAGCGGCGCGATCACCCCGAGGAGCTGATGATCTTTGCCCAATAGCTCGCAGACCTGATTGCGAAACTGCAGTCCGATCGCGCGTGGCAACAGCAAACCGTATTCTTTGATGAGGCTGCGGACCTGGTTCTCGATATCTCGACGTATGGCCACGAGCCGAGATCTCGCGACGAGTATAGCGCGGATCTTCTGACTTTCCTCGCTCTTGACTTTGACTTCTCGATACCAGCCGACCCGCACCAGTTCGGCCAAACCTCGAGCACCATTCTGATCGCTCTTGTTCATGCGCAGGGACAAAGCCGCGTGGGCATGACGCGCGTCGATTCAGACCACCGGAAGATCAACTCTACGAAGTTCATGCCATAGTCGCCATCGCCCCGGTCTCAAATCCGATGCGCTCCGCCTGTGGCGCCCGCTTGCGAAGCAGTGCCGTGAGCGCCCCCGGGTCGGACTTGGCCTTTCCCTCGAACAAGACCTGACCTACTTCGTCGACCACACACACTGATGTTTCTTTTTGCGAGACATCCAGCCCAACATATTGCTTTATGGCCTCATCCGATTCGTGAGATTGCGGGAAGGCTTAAGATAGCGGACCTTTCGAGCCGCGGGCGCCCGACCGCAATTACGTCATCGTCTGCAATATTGCCCCCCGTATTGCCTCACTTGCAGATGTTACCCGGGTGGCGCCGTGGCCGATGACGATCCGAGGTCGACTGATGCGCGCCAAGTAGTTTTCCCCGCTTGCTCGGCGAGAGGGGCTGTGGGCGGGTCGGGCCTTACATAGCCCGAGCCGTCCACAACCCCGGGCAACGGGGCCACAGTCGCGGCGTCGCCAAGCAGCTTCTCCGCGACCAACTGCCTAGCAGTCATCCGTCGAAGCCCCCTCAGCAGACGCTGCACAATAGAATGCTGTCTCGGCCCGAACTCCTCAGGGCATTTATCACTCAGCCGGCCGACAATGGCGAGCGCAGTTAGCTGCGGCTCTTCAGCGAGCCAACCCTCGATCACAGCAATATGCGGGTCGAGCTTGGACGGCTTATAGAGCCGACGGGGGCGACGGTGCGTGGCACGCGGCTCGCCGGCAGTCACCGTCTTGCCGAGCGTCTTCGCGAACGTTGCCGCGGTCGCTGGCAGGGTGCTAGTGTGAGCGGGTTGCAGGCCGCGCGCCTGTCCGGCACGACGATCGACGCGATTGCCGAGTTCCTCTTGGGTTGCGCGAATCTCCGCCAACAGCGCGACCGGATCGAGCGAGCGATGCTGATCGCGTAGCCGTTTCTTCACGGCCGCGGTCACCTTGGGATGCGCCAATGCACGCTTATAGGGCGTCGATGGGAGATGATAGCGCTTGATCACTTTAGCCCCTTCGCGGCGCTTCTCCTTCAGCTTGAACGACGGCTGGGAGAAGTTGACGTAGAGCCGTGCCGCCGCATAGAGGCGGCCCATCATACGCGCCGTCTCGACGCCATCGAAGCGGCCATAGCCCATGAGGCGGCGGACGACGGCACCATTCTTCTGATCGACAAATGCCTGGTCGTTCTTATAGGCGCGCGAGCGAGTGACTTCGAACTTCTGTTCGCGACACCAAGGCACGACGACATCGTTCATGAAGGCGCTGTCGTTGTCGAAGTCCAGGCCGCGCAACAGCCAGGGGAACAGGCTCTGTGCGTGGTTGATCGCCTCGACGACCAGCGAACCTTCTCGCGTCACCAACGGCAGACACTCCGTCCAGCCCGTGGCGACATCGACCATCGTCAAGGTCTGGATGAACGAGCCAGCCACCGACGTGCCGCCATGGGCGACCATGTCGACCTCGCAGAAGCCAGGCGGCGCGCTGTGCCAGTCATTGAACGTGCGGATTGGGACCTCGCGCCGGATTGCCGAATCGAATCCGGCACGGCGCCGCCTGCCGCCGCTCGCTGCGACCTTCACGTCCACGAGCAGGCGGTCGATGGTTGCTGGGCTGATCGAGAGAACACAGTCACGATCCGCCTGGCCAAGCTGCAATCGGCCATGTCGCTCAAGGGCCGGCAGCAAGGTCGTGATCATCACCTTGAGCCGCTTGCCGCATACTCGATCCGACGCCTCCCTTAGCGCCGTCAGCGCGTCCTTGATCGTCGCGCCATATCTGCGTCTCCGCTTTCTTGTTGCCTCGACCTCGCCCGGTCCAACCGTCTCGCGTCGCCGGAGCGCGCGCACCGCATGCTTGCGATGCCAGTCCGTCGTCGCGCACAGCTCGTCGAGAATCCGCCCCTTTTCCGCTCGTTTGGCCAACCGGTAACGCTCCGTTACCGCCGACACCACCTCGCGCCGCGCGCCCATGCTGATCTTTCCCGCTATAGACGCCACCGAACCAATTCGATGGCACCGACCCATCATCGGCGAGAAGTTGTCCAGTAACATTCTGGATGCGGCAATGCGCCCCTACAGGGTTGGTCTGTTGCGCTGCCTGCTTCGTAACAAAGCAGGTGGTGGAGGATGCTGGTCGTGGAGACGATTGCGCGGATTCGGCGCGAGCACTTCATCAAGGGCAAGACGATCAAGGAGATCGCACGTGACCTGAAGGTGTCACGGAACACGGTCCGGAAGGTTCTGAGGTCGGGAGAGACCTCCTTCGAGTATGAGCGGCAAGTGCAGCCGCGGCCCAAGCTCGGACGATGGGCAGTAAAACTCGACGGATTGCTGGCGGCGAACGCGGCTAAATCGGCTCGTGAACAGCTGACGTTGATCCGGATCTTCGAAGAGCTGCGCGGCCGCGGCTATGACGGCGGTTACGATGCGGTGCGCCGCTACGCCAAGCGGTGGAGCAGGGAACGCGGGCAATCGACCGCGGCCGCTTATGTCCAGCTGAGCTTTGCCCCAGGCGAAGCCTACCAGTTCGACTGGAGCCACGAGGTGGTCTTGCTGGGCGGCACCGCGGTCATGGTGAAGGCTGCCCATGTCCGGCTCTGTCACAGCCGCATGCTGTTCGTGCGGGCCTATCCGCGGGAGACGCAGGAGATGGTGTTCGACGCCCACGACCGGGCGTTCGCCCTGTTCAAACGCACCTGCATCCGCGGCATCTACGACAACATGAAGACCGCCGTAGAGACGATCTTCGTCGGTAAAGGGCGTCTCTACAATCGCCGCTTCCTGCAGATGTGCAGCCACTATCTGGTCGATCCGGTCGCCTGCACACCAGCGTCGGGCTGGGAGAAGGGGCAGGTGGAGAACCAAGTCGGGCTGGTCAGGGAACGCTTCTTCACGCCGCGGCTGCGGTTCAAAACCCTCGACGAGTTAAACGCCTGGCTGCTCGACAAATGCATCGCCTACGCCAAGGCTCATCGCCACCCGGAGCTGGTCGATCAGACGATCTGGGAGGTGTTCGAAGCCGAACGCCCCAAACTCGTTCTCTATGCCGGCCGCTTCGACGGCTTCCATGCGGTGACGGCATCGGTTTCGAAGCCCTGCCTGGTGCGCTTCGACAACAACAAGTACTCGGTCGAAGCCAGCGCAGTCGGACGACCGGTCGAGGTTCAAGCCTATGCCGATCGCATCGTGATCCGACAGGATGGACGCATCGTCGCCGAGCACCCACGATCCTTTGGCCGCGGCGATACCGTCTACGACCCGTGGCATTATGTGCCGGTGCTCGCCCGCAAACCCGGCGCCTTGCGCAACGGTGCTCCCTTCGAGGACTGGGTGCTGCCCGCCGCGATCGAGCGGATCCGGCGCAAGCTTGCCAGCACCGACGACGGCAATCGTCAGATGGTCGACATCCTCAACGCGGTGCTGACTGACGGTCTGCCCGCGGTGGAAGCGGCCTGTGCCGAAGCGCTCAGTCACAGCGTCCATTCCGCCGATGTCGTGCTCAATATCCTGGCCCGTCGACGTGATACGGGGAGGTCAGCTCGCCGTTCGCGTCGGCCTGATCGTTTTGCAAGACCGATAGGCTGAATTACTGACAGGTTGAGCGGCGTTAAGTCGCTCAGTCTAGCCTATCAATTTAGGTAGGCCACTCGCGGCGGCTTTCTCGCTAAAACCGCACTTCAGCCCCCGTGGGTAAGGGTTCACGGGAAAGCTGGGTGTGGGTTAGCCTTTTGATCCCAGGGCTAACTTCACGGGGCAGTGCGGATGCGGCAGGGATAGCGCCTCTATCCAAGGCCCCCCAGCCGATAAGGGCGCCGAGTCGCATCCGCGCGGCTTTTGAGCCGACGAGGAAGGCGTATGCTCAAGGACAAATCATGGCACCAAAAGCTAAGCCTTTAAGGCATTTGCGCGCGCGGAAACGGAACCCGACAGCGCGGGACCTTGCTGAAGCGGTCCATTTCGCGACGCGCGTATCCTACAAAAGGTGGCCGACAACGGGCGTGTGGTTTGAGATAAGAGACCGGATGGTCAGAACAGCCGATGGGCAATTCTATCTTATCGAAGATCATCCCATTAAGCTTGGCGGCCATGAAGTCGCACGGCCTTACAGTCTAGCGGGCGTCTTTGCTTGGCTGCAGGATTGCCCGGAGCAGATTGCACGCACTGTTGTTATAGGCCGCCCGGCTTGAACGGCCCACACGGGTCGCATTTCGTTTGGTCGATGGGCGCGCAGTCTCGTCAGCTTTTGGTAAGCTAGCACGGATACAGAGCCGCTGTGGTTAACGGGCCGTGGCAGGGACAGCGCAATGGCACCAGAACGGTCGGCGCCGAGTCACGTCGCCGCTAACTCAATTTGGCAGTGCGGATGCGGCAGGATAATGCCTGATCATGCCCCCAGGCCGTCAGGCGCAGAGCCGCGTTCGCACTGCTTCCGGCTCACGGGCTAAGCCCGTTATGACGGTTATGCCCATTCTGCGAGCGATACGCTCCCGGTCGGCTTCTTCCGCTGCTTTGAGGCTGGCCAGCGCTTTTCCTCTGTGTATGCGTGGGCGATAAGCGCCGAGTCACGTGGCCGCTAACTTCAAATGGTAGTGCGGGCGTGGCAGGGGTAGCGCCTGACGCGCGCAGCCGAACGGTGCCGAATCGCGCCCAAGTGTGGACGATCCAAACGGCGGTGATCACCAGAGGTGAGGACCCTCGGGGAGTGTAAGTCACCGCACGCGCTGCCACTCGCTAATCTTCTCCGGTATGCCCAGGTTTGATGGGTCTCCGGCCGAAGGCCAAGAGCATGTTCCGTTCGCCAAGTCTCGGCCGCTGACGCTGGCGAAGCATAATGCCCCAATGTCTCACCACGAAACGTGACCGCAAAAGCCTTCCCAGTCGGAACGATCTGAGCCACCCCCTGCTTGAGTTTTGTAGAACCACTTCACCATCTGCAACCTTCCATAGAACGTGTAGTGGTTCACGTCGGAATGTACCTCGATGGCGCGAGGGCGCTCGCACTACCTTACATTCTCGTCCCCACTAATTTTGATAGGTGTTCCGCATGCTTCTCAGCAATATAGGATGCTGGCGTCCAGAGAATTTCAGCCTCTCGGGAGCAAAGGTGGCCAGCCTCAGTCTTCGAGGACGGGCTGGCCACCATCGCTTGCGAAGCGTACCTACGGGTAGCACAGGCCAGTGGATGCACATTTTTGAGCGGTACATCGCGTCCCTGCGGTCGCAAGCGTTTGAGGGGCGGCCACCTCTGCACCGGCAATAGCAATCCGGAAGTTTCCCCGATCAAACTGCCACAGCTACCGCTCAGTCGCAGCACCTGCAGCGCGTCTTCGGCCTACCTGTTCCGACGGCCGCAGTGGTCGCTGAGCTTGCCTTCGTCGGAGGCGAGCGAAGAGCAAGGTCGCCCATCAGATCGCCACGGCGGCTGCCGGCGGCGTTGTTGGCGCAAGCATCGCACGCGAACGCACTGACGGCACCGCCCGCTGGCAGGTCACCGCAGCCGTTGGTCGACGCAATCGGCAACTGCGTCGTCAAATTCCACAGGGCAGAATCGCGAAAAAAAATAATCAGCGATTGTGCCGTAAGGACAAAGCGCCAAGCCGTGCAATATGTCCCGGTGAACAACGGAGACGTTCATGGCCGGCAAGACCTCGCAGATCGCCAAGCTGGAAGCCAAAGGTCTGGAAACGCCCAGTGAACTTGCCGCGGTCGAGGCCGCGTTCGCCAGCGCCGTCCACTCAATGGAAGCGCCGCCGATCGAGTTGTCTGACGACCAGATCGGTGACCTCGTCGGCATCAAGAATTTAGCTGAAGTTCGCTTGGTGAAAGCTCGTGCGGCTCACCGGCGAGCCGACCATGCTTTGACGGAAGCAAAGACTGCTGCCGCCGAAAAGGAGCGGAAAGACAATTTGACGCGCGTCCACTCGCTCGGCGCGGCTGCTCAGAAACAGATGCAGGAAGCCGTCACCACTGCGATCAAGCAGCTCCGCGCTGCGATGCGCGCGATGGCCGAAGCCGAGATTGAGTCGCGAAATTCTGAACCGGCAACTTCCGGACGATCAGCAGATCCACAGCTTCCAAGTCGCAATCATGGACATGCCCGGCGTGCCGCGGAAAGAACTTTCCCGAGTGCGCGAGCTACCCTGGCTGCGGCCTGGTGGCCGGCCCTATGACCCCGAGTATGCGGCCAAGATCAAAGTCAATCCGAACGGCTCCGCCGATCTCTCACATGGTGGTCAAACGACGAACATCACCAGCCGGCGCTATTTCGATCGCGTCACTTACGCCGATTGGATCGGTCGTAGCGGTGTGTCGTCGCTTGCATCCGCGCTCGCCTTGCCCGGCTTGAAGGGTGCCCCTGCTGGTTGGACTCCGATGCGCTACGTCTCGCCGCAGGCTGTTCTGACGGTACTCGACCGCGTCGAGGGTTACGTGCACAGCGACCTCGCTCGGAAATCAAAGTCGAGCTGGAACCTATCTCTAGATCTTCGAAAACGCAGAACAGCTCAAAGCTTGGTAAGCCGAGAACAAGCCCGCGACCGACAAGGCTGCGTGATCCGACGCGAACAGAAGGACAGGACTCAAACCATGAACCTGTCCGCCAATGAAATCTATGCCCGCACAAAGGCAGCAGCACAGGCGCTGGCCTCAGCTACGACCGTGCATTCGATGTCGGCCCGGGCGAAATCACCGGCTCGCTCTGAACAGCATGTCGAGACCGCCTCAGAAATCTACACCCGTCGGCGCGCTGAAACCCGGCAGCGCGGGCCTGTATACTTGAGATGCAAGTCACGGCTTAGGCCTGAGGCATGGTGCGGGCGCGCGCCGATGCCTTACGGCCTGAGTGCGGGGTTTGTGCTGATGAGTGAGTGTTTTCTCCGCTGCTCTCACTCCGGAGACCAGCGCCGGCCCAATTCCCGCCGCCGAGCGTTTTGACCGGACGCTCGGCGGCGACACAGAGGAGCTTGGTCGGATGGCTACACTCACGACGATAGCACGCCGCAGCAAGATCATGGCTAGCGTGTTCGTCACACGCGAGATCAGTGCGCTCGCCAAGCACCTCTCCAATACCGATCATGTCTCGACTGATGCTGCCATTGCCTGCCTCAACGAGGTCGGCAGGAGGTCGAAGGGTCACTCGACGTTCATTTTGGAGCGGGATCCTAGCTAGGCGGGGCATGCTTCGATGACCGGCAATTCGACGCCCTCAGACGACCGCACCAAGGCGATCCTGAGCTCGCCCTTGGCCTCAGGTCAAGAGCCGCTCGCCGCTCATCTAGCCGCCGAGACGGAACTCTCTGGAGGCGGCTCTCCAGATCATGGCCATCTCGGCGCGTAACAGACCTGCAGTCGATCCGAGGGCAATGGGAAGATCTTTCGCCAGTGAAATCGCGGGTCCTTTTTCGGCGTCAGAACCAGTGCGGGGCAACTTTGCGCTCGACTTCGCTAGAGGCAGACCTTCAAATCCGTGCACCAGACACGACGTAGGCACCATGCACCATGATGGCACCCGTCAATCCGAGCGAGCCTCCGTTCGACGAGCATGACCCGATTGAGGTCGGCGAGGCGTTGATCTGTCTTGGCCTGGATATCCTTGAGCAAGAGCTGGAGCGCCGCCGGGAGGCCGGGATCATATCTGCGAGGGACAAACGCCATGGCCAAGGGTAAGAGCGAGGATTGCGCAAACCAAGCGCCTCAGTTCGCGCGTGACCGATAGCTCGCAATCTTGCGAGTGAGCTGCCAAAGCTCGACCCTATTGGTCTCGGCTAATTGCTGTGCTCGCTGCTTAGCCCTTTCCTCATCGGCGCAAATCAGTCTTGCGGAGTGCACAATATTCCCGTCAGGCCCGAACAAGTACACCATGAACCCCTCGATCGAAGGGCTTCCAGTCACGCGCCGTCCGTGATTTTGAAGGTTATTGCTTGGTCCGATGGCGCTGCGTGCATGTCTTTGCTGGAGGTCGTCGCCTCTCATGCTTATCTGCTCGCGACCAACGGCCGCCGTATTGCCCGGTTGCAAGCCTGCATGGACATCGCCCGGATCATCCTATTCCCCGCCGGTTGCGCTCGACGATAGCTATAATCAATTCTTCGGTGGCGATCAGAGCCAGGTCCATTTTTTCCTCAACAATGGTCGACGTATCTCGACGAATACTGTCCAGGTGGTTCAGGGTCATCTCTTTGAAACTATGGGCTAGGCGCTCCTCGGCATCGTCGCGCGCATAGTCTACAATAGTATCCAAGTGGGCGACGATTTCAGTCCGTTGCTCGGTCGGTTTTGGACCGTCAAGCAACGTTACCGCTCGAATAAAGGACTCCTCTATAGGAATCATATCAGGTTTCCTTTGTTGCTGGATTGGAAGCCGCAGTAGCTCGCGCCGGTGCTGCAGATTCAGCGAGGCCCGACACGCAAAGGCAACTCCTCAGAAAAGGAGTTGATGTTGCGAAATTTGAGGGGCAACCATCTTCGGCATTGATCGGTATGCGGCGGGGGGCGAGGCAATGCCTCTATCAAAGCGGGGGGCTGTCCTAATTAGGACATCCGCGATGGCAGATTAGGACACTTGCGCGGCTTCGATGATTGAACACCGCATTCTTGCGGACTCCACATTACACCGGGAATCAGTAGTAATAAGGCGGCCGGGACTGGCATTTCAGCACGATCAACATTGCAACCGGCAAGAGGCTACCGAGAGGCGGCCTCTTTTGATTCCAGATAGGAACGCCGCTTTGCTTCCTAGCTTGCGGATTCCGGGGATGGCGATCAGGTGTTCCAGGCGGTGGTGATCACGGATTCCAGTGATCGCGATCAGTTTGGAGACGAACACGACTGACGGGCTTATGTGTGCCGGAAATTGTCTCTGGTCAAGGCTGGCGGGTTGGTTCGGAGATCGTTCCGGCGGTCCATAGGAGGGCCCCGTGCGGGGCGCGGAGTGCCCCCCGAGCGACGTAGCGACGCGCACGAGGAGGGGCCTGTGGGCCGGCGGGGCGATCGTGCGCGAGGTGCTTACGGTTTTTTCTTTTCGCCAGCCTGACGCCTTAGACTGTCGCCTCTTGAGTTCGAGGCGGTGCGCATTGTGAATGATGCGGTCCAATATCGCATCGCCGAGGGTGGGATCGCCGAACACGTCAGAGTACCCCTATTCTTGAGCGGGTCGTGTCTCACGTCACGATCACCGACCCGCATCATTTTCTGTTTGGGCACCGGCTTGAGGTGCTCAAGGAGCGGTCGGGGCGCGGTCCTGCCTACGTCGTTGTTGCGCTGCCGGACGGCCGGCCGCGGGCGGTTCGGATCGCGTCGACGGATCTTGCCGAGACGCCGATCACGCCCCACCCGAACGCCGCCGATCTGCCGCGCATCAGTGCACGTACGCTGATCCCATTGATGCAACATTTGAGCGCGAGTCTGGGCCTTCTCGACGAGAAGGTGATTCGCGATGACCCACCGACCGCTTCCAGGTCGCGTTGCGTATCGACCGCTGCCGACGTTGGCAAATCCACCCGGCCGCCCGACGGCCGACATTCCGCGCCTGTGGCCGAATCTATCGACCGCGACGCAAACCCAGATCGCTCAAATCCTCGCCACGCTGCTGCGGCGAATGCAAGCGGTTGCCGGCACGCCCGGAAGGGGACTGGGTCGTGCTGATCAGCTCGACCGTCGCTGACGAGCGGCTCACGACTGCGCACCGAGCCAAGTTGGCCTATGTCTACGTGCGGCAGTCATCCGTGAACCAGGTGCGCCAGCACCAGGAGAGCACCGAGCTGCAGTACCGCCTCGTCGATCGCGCCATCGGTCTGGGCTGGCCGCCGGAGCGAGTCCAGGTCATTGACGAGGATCTGGGCAAATCCGGTGCTGGCGCTGTGGATCGTCATGGTTTCCAGAAGCTCATTGCCGAGATCGGCCTTGGCAACGCCGGCCTTGTGGTGAGCCTCGACGCTTCTCGCTTGGCCCGCAATAACCGGGACTGGCATCAGCTTCTCGAGCTGTGCTCGGTGTTCGGCGTGCTCATTGCGGATGGCGAGCGGCTTTACGATCCGCGCGCCTACCACGACCGCCTGCTGTTGGGCTTGTCCGGCATCATGAGCGAGGCGGAGCTGCATCAGCTTCGGATGCGCCTTCACCAAGGAGAACGCCAGAAGGCGGCACGGGGCGAACTGCGGCTGCCCCTGCCGGCCGGGCTCGCCTATGATCGAGCCGGCACAATTGTTCTCAATCCCGATGAGGAGGTGCAGGCCCGTCTTCATCTCGTGTTTGCCAAATTCCGGGAACTGCAAAGCGCTCGCCGTGTGATGCGGTACTTGGAGAGGAACGGATTATCCTTGCCGGTTCGACCGCTGCTTGGACCATCTCCACACGAGATCGTCTGGCGTGCGCCAGATAGTGCACGCGTCCTTAGTATCCTTCAAAATCCGGCCTATGCTGGGGCGTATGTTTATGGCCGTCGGCAAAAGGATCCGAGCCGATGCCGGCCGGGATCGCTGACGGGAACGGTCAAGGTGGCGATCGGGGATTGGGCGGTTTGCCTCCACGCCGCTCACCCAGGCTATATCAGCTGGGAGGAGTTCATGGCCAACCAGGGGCGACTGGCAGATAACATCTTCCGCTATGAGGCAGGACACTCTGGCGTACCGCGCAAGGGGGCAGCCCTGTTACAAGGAATTGCGATCTGCGGCCGTTGCGGACGGCGCATGAGCATGCGCTACACGGGCCCGAATGCCGACTATCCGGTCTATTGCTGCCGCTCGGATCGGGACCAGCAAGGCAGTGCACTATGTCAGGAAGTCCGGGCCTTGGCGGTTGACGCGCTGGTCGAACGGATGCTCCTCGATGCCCTGGTGCCGGATCAGATTGAGATCGCACTCGCGGCGGCGGGCCAACTGGAGCAAGAGAGTCGTCAGCTCGAGCGTCAGTGGGCGCTTCGCGTGGAGCGCGCCCGCTACGAGGCCGAGCGCGCCCGGCGTCAGTATGACGCCGTCGAGCCCGAGAACCGTCTTGTGGCGCGCTCACTTGAGCGGGCTTGGGAAGAGAAGCTGCGTGTCGTCGAGACGGTCGAGCAGCAGCATGCGCGTTGGCGCGCGCAAGAGCCGCTTCTGATTGGCCCGGCGGAACGCGCAGGGCTACAAGCGCTCGGCGCGAACCTGCCGCGGATTTGGAATGCGGCCACCACGTCGGCAGCCGATCGCAAGCGCATTCTGCGATTTGTCATCCGCGAAGTCGTTCTTGATCAGAAGCGGACCCGAGGTCAGGTGTGGCTCAGGATCGTCTGGCAGACCGGCGCAACCAGCGAGCATCACGTACAACGGCGCGTTCATACCTACCGCAACTATATCGACATTGATCGGTTGCGGCGACGGATCGTCGAGTTGAATGCTGAACACAAAATGGATGGCGAGATCGCGGCAATACTCAATCAGGAAGGCTTTGTCGCGGCCCGAGGCTGCGCCTTCAAAGGCGAGAACGTCTGGCTGTTGCGCACCCGCTGGGGCATTCCCACCGTCAAAATCAACGGCGTGGACAAGAATCCGATGCGCTGGCCCGACGGCAGCTTCTCGATTCAGGGCGCAGCGGCTGAGCTTGGAGTAACCCCGCAAACAATCTTCGATTATCTTGCGCGCGGAATGCTGGCAGGTCGTCAGTTAACCAAAGGCCAGCCATGGCAGATCGAGCTCTCAGACGAACAAATCGGTCAGCTTCGCAATCGGGTACGACGCACCAAGCGTTCGAAGAAGGAGGCATCATGAAGTCATCGGCTCGCCGATCAGCGCGTGCCATTGATCGACGGGAAGCTGGCTGGTGACGATGGTGGAGCGGTGGCCGTAGCGGTCCTCGAGGATCTCCAGGAGGTCGTGGCGGGCCGCGGCGTCGAGCGGCTCGAGGCCCCAGTCGTCAAGGATGAGGAGATCGACGCGGCCGAGCGCGCGCAGCAGGCGGGGGTGGCGGCCGTCACCGCGCGCCAAAGCCAGATCGCTGAACAGTCGCGGGACGCGCTGATAGAGCACGGAGCGATTGTCGCGGCAGGCTTTGTTGCCGAGCGCCGAGGCGAGCCAGCTCTTGCCGACGCCGGACGGGCCACAGATCAAAAGATTGGCGTGGTCGGCGATCCATTGGCCTTCGACCAGCATCGTCAAGAGGCTGCGGTCGAGGCCGCGCGGGGTGCGATAGTCGATGTCCTCGACGCAGGCCTGCTGGCGCAGCTTGGCATATTGAAGCCGCTTCGACAGTCGCTTGTCGCGTCGCAGCGACGCTTCACGTTCGAGCAGGAGCGCAAGCCATTCGGCGTGGCCGAGGCTGGCGGCCTCGCCGCCGGCTTCGATGTCGGCGAAGGCCTTGGCCATGCCGTGAAGGCCGAGCTGATGGAGCTGATCGAGGGTCGGATGGGTGAGCAAGGCGTGATCTCCTAATTGTAGTAGCGCGGCCCGCGGATGTTGGGATGGAGGATCGGCGCGTCGTCCGCGGAGCGCTTGGGTGAAGGACGCCGATCAAGATTGTTGGCGAGGATCGATTTGAACGAACCGTAAGTGCGCGCGCCGATATCGTGAAGTGGACCCCATGCTGAGGACCACTGGGTCCGGTTTTTTAAGTGGAGCTGCTGCCGTTCGTTCTTCCCAGTAACTTTACGCTACTCTTGCCTGCTGCTGTTGTGGCTGTGGGGATGTGGGTAAC
>NZ_JBWJZE010000031.1:0-45886 GCF_056429085.1 Bradyrhizobium sp. CFUWI | reverse complement strand
TGAAAGCCGGAGTGTGGTTCCGCCGTGCTCGTCTGCTCATCGTCTCTCCTGATTCGCGGGTCAATCTTGCCCGCCGTCAGGCAGAAACTCCACTTATCGCGCTGTTCAGATTTGCGGGACCAGCTCACATTGCCCATGATGTCTGAGCCCGAACCAATTGGGAGTCGGCGCGCGGTTGAGGCTAGCTGACAGGTTTCGGCTTGGGCGTTGTCCGGACCATTCGAACGCCGCGGGCCGGCATATCCCACAAGGTCACTCAGCTGAGAGACTTCGATTTGCCGAGCGGTGCCAAGAGCGACGAGGGTGTCAGGAAAGAGTTGTTGCAGAGAGAGCAGCGCAGATGCGACTGGCGCCATAAAAAATCCGATGCTAGCTCTTGATAGCCGGCATGCTAGCGAGAACTAGCCGGTGGCTCGGCCATCGGGTAGTGAAACGGTGAAAGCGCTGTGCCTGACAGATGCCGCAAGCCTCGGTGGTCAGCCAAAGCTGGCCACCTTTGCTCCCGTGAGGGGCAGGCCCCTTACGGCGCTACCAAGTGGTATTTTTGAGAAGTACCGCAGGGCGCCTAGCTGGACTAGTGGGCAACCCTGCGAAGACGACGCTGTCCCTAGGGTGCCAGGGACGAAAAAGGTTAACGGCGACGTGACTCGGCGCTCAATCCCTGCAAAGCGCTGTCCCTGCCACGCGCCGCTAACTTTAGTGCCGGCCCTGCCCGTTTCGGTATCCAGCCTGACACTTTGCCGCCCTGTAGGGTGCTGCCAAGTTGTAGACTGAGAACGACTGCCAATCACCTACCTGAATTGGTTGGATCGTCCGCTATTTTCTACGCTGATCCGCCACCTCACGGAGAGATTGGAGATGCCCAGCATACTAAAGCGCTCCGCTGCGTGAAAAAGGCTTACACGCTGCCGCTCATGTCAGAGCCCGGGAAATGTTGGCGGGATAAGACGGGAGGTGTGGAAGCGATCGCTTGAAAGTCCACGCGCGCCGCTAAATTTAACGTCGTCGATCTTCCTCGGCACAAGCGACGGGTGTCCGCGCCTGAAAAAGCACGACAGTGCGGCTCGTTTCTCCGACACCGGAAGCAGCGCGGGCGCGACTCGGCGCCGGTCCGTTGGGACGGGATCGGGGGCTGTCCCTGCCGCGCCTGCGCTGCAGATTGAGGTTAGCAGGAACGTGACTCGGCGCTGTCCCATTCTGGTAATAGCGCTGTCTCTACCACGCCTCGCTAACCCTAGCGGCTCTGTACTCACGCTAGCTTTCCAAAAGCTGACGAAACCTGTGCGGCAATTCACAAAAGAACAGCAGCTGTCGTTGCCGATTGCGGACCATGCTCACTGGCGGCCGCTGACCGCCCGAACAGCGCGCGCACCCAAAATGAAACCGATCACTCCCAAGGCTGGCACAAAGGATCTTCTCTGCGGTATAGGCGTGGCAAGTACAGACTTCCTCGAACCCGGTCATCGCGACCAGGAAATTGGGCTTAGAGCATGCGTGCGTGCACAGCATGATAATGCATTGTCTGCTCAGTTGAAGGATGCTCCCCAGAGAGTGGGCGGTGCGCGCCAAATTCGTATTCGTTTGGTCTCAATATTCGTGAAGGCCGCAACAGGCTGCGCAACGCGCTGTCGACCGTCCCGGGCCCGTGTTGTGGGCGGGCCGCTTTGCTGCCCTGGCTATATCGCGTGTCCAATCGGCTAGGTGGTCGGCCGGCGAGTCGTTCAATCGACGAATACACATTCGTTGACCGCATCCCCACAGCGGCAGGAAGTCGCAGTGGAGCACCGTCTCCAATTAACGGCCAGTCGCGAGGAGCGGGTTCATCAGGCGCAAATAAAGCTCAGGATGGGCCACCGGCCATCGACAAGTCGAGGCGATATCACATGGCTCCGGACCCGCGCTGCCCCGTTTCCCGAGGTGCAGCCAACGCCATCGACTCCGATCGGTTCGAGGCACAAGCATCGGGTCTGCGAACTAACGCGCGCCACCGCGTAACTATCGCATAAGAGTGCTGTCAATTGGCACTACCAAATCTGGGTGTTTGGGGAAGCAGTACTTGCATCGTAAGGTTACGGACAGGTCGGACACATATGTGTTTTCATCAAGAGTCGAGTCCATGGCAAACATGAACCTCAGCTCCCAATCCTTTGCCGACGCAGGCGCGCGACAGCGGACCGTCACCGACAAGAACTCACAAAATTTAGAGCACTGGTCCCGAGACGGACGGGTTTCCAGATGAGACGTGTCATGAACCCAATAGCGCGCGTCGCAGCCGCAATAAAGCGCGTTCGGGCACTCTCCGATTTTGACCGCTGCTGCGCAATCTGGTGGCTCTATCGCCTCCATTTCGGTATCAATCGCGACGTGATGTTGGGCCTTGACCCGGTCACGATCGCCCAGGAGAGATCCCGCTGCGGCATTTAGGCCTCGTGACATCGGCCACCTTTCATGCGAGCGCTGGCACTGCCCCACTAAACCTGCCACCAGCTTGCGCGTTGGCTGGCGCACAAAAAATCTCAGCCTAAGCCCAAACGTCTCAAGTCTCCCCCAGCCCACTAAGGTCGCAATCACACCTAGTACCGGCGGACTGCCTGAGGGCACCTCAATGGCGCCTGGAAATACGTGAGCAGACCGCACAAGCCGAACTAGGGCGCGCGTTCATAACGCGCGGCGGATAGATGCGAGTTGGACGAAGGCAAGGTAGCTTCCTGCAAGCTGTCGTAGCGCGTCGCCACCAGACGGCATTGCTTGATCCCGTTGAAGAACCGTTCGACGTGGTTGCGAGCGCGGTAGAGGTGCGGGCTAAAGCAGATCGGATCGCTGCGCTTGCCTTTCTGCGGGTTGGCTCACGCTCCCTTCCTCATGGCAAGCTCCTTGATCCTGTCGGCGTCATAGCCCCGGTCGGCAAGCAGCATTGACCCCGGGCTTCAAGCGAGAGAGCAGTCGTCCGGCAAGTCGTACGTCGTGCGCCTCGCCGGGACTCAACGCCAGTCGCACGACCTTCCCGGCAGGGACCTCAGACTCTCGTCTTATCAACGGGGTGCGGACAAGTGGGTAACTTGCTCGCTTCAAGGATTTCAGCGGATTTCGCGGCGCTGTTGCCTTGAGCCGCAATTCCGGATTAGCCGTACCAAAAGGAAAGGCCGCTTTGCCGCTCGTCGTGTAGACCCAGTTGTCCTGCGTACAATATTTCCCGGCGCCGCCGTCAATCTCGTACCACCAGCCGTCGCTCAAAAAATACTTGGCTTTTCCGGTCATCGAATAGATGTAGTCACGCTCCCGATAGATCGCGATCTTGCCTTTGGGAGCGTAGATCCAGCTGGTACCTGACATCACGGCCTCTCGAGGAAACGGCGAACATTGGCTAACTGGCGAGGGCAACTAGCAATAACAGTGACGATAAGCAGCGTTGATGGCTCCTCGCGCGCCGTCTTTCTGCTCGATGAAGAAAAATACGACGACGCGTTCGGGCAGTTGCGCGATAAAGTGCGCGAAACCGATTTGCGGTCTGATGACCTTCGAGGAAATCGCTACTATGGCGAAAGAAATCAAACACTTACCATCAAAAACTGGTCCAAAGAAAATCAACCCGGCGCAGGGTACTTTGGATGTTTACGTCGATAAGCAGACGGAGATTCAAGGTATCGAAATGGGAGTTTTGAGCGACGGAACTCCCTTTCTCACTCAGCGGGGACTCGCCCGTCTATGCGGCGTGCAGAACGCTCACATCGGCACAATCGGCGCTGAATGGGACGAGGAAATTCAAAAACCTCGGATCACGACGATCAAGAATCTCTTGTCCGCACGAGGACAAACGCCGACGGCTCCCTACTTCGACGTGTCTGATGAAAAGCGGCAGGTGTACGCTTATCCGGACTATGTTTGCCTCGCCATCCTTGAATACTACGCTTTCGAAGCTGGCGCGAACGTCAAGCCAGAAGCAGTGCAGAATTTCCGTCAGTTGGCCGGCATGGCGCTTCGGGAGTTCATATACACGCAACTAGGCTACAGCCCCGCAGCGCGGGTACCAGATAGCTGGAGCCTGTTTCACGACCGAGTGTCGCTAGTTTTCCACACCGTGCCCCATGGCTACTTTAGCGTGTTCAAGGAAATGTCGGACATCATTGTCACGTTGATCCGACAAGGAGCGCAGGTAGACGATAAATTCATCCCGGATATCAGTGTCGGTCAACATTGGGCAAATCACTGGCGCGATACCGGGCTAGAGGCGGCTCACGGTGAACGTATTCAATACGAGCATAACTACCCGAGCTATTTCCCGCAGGCCGCTTCAAACCCCCAGCCGGCGTACTGCTACCCGGACAGCTGCTTGGGAGAGTTTCGGCGTTGGATGCGTGACGTTTACTTGAAGGACAAAATGCCGACCTATCTTAGCACTAAGGCAAAGCAAGGAGCTCTTCCGCCTTCATTTGTGAAACTGGCCCTTGAAGCGCTGGCTCCAGCGACCAGGCCAAAGGCACTCTCGTAAAAAACTTGCCGCGAGTGTCGCCAGCGATAGTCAAACTCCCCTTGGAGCGCACAAGAGCCTCTGCGCACATCAGGACGCGACGGCTGACGTCGTCTATTTCAGCATAGGTTGATCTGCATTTTCGGCGCGGCAGTTCCGCAGCTTGTGGATTCACACTATCGGCTTCAGCTCCGGTTCTGACCAGCGGGAACGAACGCGATGAGGTTCATCGCGCCACCTGCCAGTACTTGCTGTCGGACTTTCTCGGTGTAGAGCTCCGCCTGAGAGAGGGTACGTCAACCGAATATCGCCTTGAGCTGGTGAGGCGTCGCGAGGTTCTCCGCGGCCATCGTCGCGCCAGCCTTACGGAGGCCGTGTGCGCGTCCGGGAACGCCGGCCTTAGTTTTTGATGCATTTCGGGAGGCGGTGCAGCATTTTGCCCCTGTGGATGCCACCCAACGGCAGGTTGCTCTGCCGACCGACTTCTCGCACTATATAGTCCGTTTCAAAACCTGAGCATTTTCGATGGTCGACTTCTCAGTTCACGCGGTTCTTGAAACGAATATTCGACAGGCTTATCGCCGTCCCGTGTCGTGCTAATTCCTGCGTCATTCCTGCTCCGTTGTACTCCACCCCAAGGTCGCTTCGATAGCAGCGCGATATGGCGTTCGAATTTGAGTTGGGGCCAGGCGGCAATAGGCTTCCGCCCGTGTGCGAACCTCTCCTTTAAGTCCGGCAAGATAATCAACAACCTCGCGTTCAGTCGGTGTTCGGTACGCGGTTCCGAATTTCGGGCGCAAAGCGGTCCATACGACGCCGTCGAGGTTGTATTTCTTTGCCCAAACGCCGATTTCGTGAGCTTCTCGATGAGGCGACGTTCTTCCCCGTGTCCAAAATCCGATATTGGAATCGGTATGGCGTGGCTTGACCTCTTCCCTGAGCGCAAGCTCTCGTATTGCGGCGTCGATGTTCGCAGCTTCTAGGCACGCCCAAAGGACGGTCACGTCAGGGGAATCTGGCGTCACTACAAGTGTAATCCGCCCGTTGTTGGATTGCCGTGCGCATTCCACCGGAATAGCGGGGCCGTCAGTCTTGCAGCGGCAAATCTCCTGGATTCCATATAAGAGAACCCCACCCAAGCAGGCAATCGTTATTGGGGTGATCCACAGCGCCGAGCTAATCCGAGCAGGGCCGTGTAGTTTCTTTTACGCACCGCCGCCTCCTTCGCCGAAGGATTCGGCATAGAGCGCCTCGATTTGCTGAACTTCGTCTCGAGTCAGTTGGGTAAATTCGTTTTCCTGTGCACGCTTCGATAGCTTCCCATCGTTCTGCCGAAGGAAACCAAAGAGATTGTTGAGGGTACGCTCGGGCATATCGATCATGTTCTCGATGCCTGCCCGGAAGGCGTCGAAGCTTCGGAGGAAGTTAGTTTCGTTGGGAAGGTCCTGCTCAATCGTCTGTCGCACGCATTCGTACAAAAATTCCGCGTGCGGCGTCGCGTCGAAGAACCGGTAGAAATCGGCGGTATCGTTCAGGACCTTCACGTTGCCCTTCTGAGTCGCTTCCCACTGAACGCATGGAAGCAATCTGCTGGAATAGCTTTCGAGCACACTCTTGTATTCTGTGATCCTGTCGAGGATGGCCGAAGAGACTGGGAAATGCAGTCCCGGTGGATTGAAGCCACGGCGGGCAAGGACATGGTGCATCAGGTAACGATGGATGCGCCCGTTACCGTCCTCGAATGGATGAATATAGACAAAGCCGAACGCCAGCACCGCTGCGGCGACAACGGGATCGAGATCGTTCTCCGCGCTATGATCGAACGCGATCAGGCCCGCCATAAGCGAGGCGATATCTTCGTGCCGCGCACTGATATGATCGGGAATGGCCCGTTGCGTATCGCGGTCATGCTCGCCGACAAAGCCGCCTTCCTGGCGGAAGCCCATCTTCACGAAGCGTTCGTCGCCAATGACGATGCCCTGGAGCCGCAGGAATTCCTGCGCGTCGAGCGGCGCGCGGCCTGCCTCGCCGATGGCGCGACCCCACCGCTGAATGCGGTCCTGCGGCGGCCTCTCTCCCTCGATCACGTAACTGGACTTCGAATCCTTCAGCAGAAGAAATGCCGCCGTCCGCGCGAGCAAATCCTTCGGGACTTCGCTGACGACGGCGCGCGCGCGCTCCTTCCAGTCCTGCGCAATGAATTCGTTCAACGCGGAGGTCCTGAACACGAGCGGACAGAATTCCGGCGTACCCGGCAGATTGTTGCGAACGCGGTGCCGGGTCGAGTTCTGTCCCGTCCCGCCGAATTGAAGATCGGTATCGACAGCATCCACATACGATACCTTATCCGCGGACGGCAGCTGCAACTCCCGGCCAAGCAGCCACTCGTACAAGAACCAGATACGGCGCGTGTAAAGGCCGGTCGGCTTTTGGCGCACGAGTTCGGCGATATCCCCTTCCTTCACGGCGAGGAAGATCCGCTTCAGAACGGCAAGGTCCAGCCCCTCATACTTGAGGGCGAAAGTCAGATGCCCCTCAAGAGAAGCTTCGGGCGCGTGGCGTGGCGTGTAGACGCGCCAGCCATCCTGCTCGATGATGCGGTGCCTGGACCCGATGGCTGACAAGAGTCGGGGGACCGGAACGGACAGCTCGCAGGCGTGGATCAGGGCGGCATAGCCAGCCGGGGCGGCTGTCTCTGGAAGCCGCCGATCATGAAAAACACTCACTGGTCCTGAAAATTGCACGCTATATCCCGATGTCCCTGAAAAACAATCTCAAGTCCTGAATTTCCTTCACCCCGCTGCGAAATGTCGAAAATCAATCGTACTCCATGAAAAATAATCTCTCAACATAATTTCCATGAAAAACGCTCACGTCATGAAACTGCGCGGTCAGCTTGAGTCGCAGGATTTCGGCTCGCGAAGCAAACTAACCGCGTTCGAGAGGAGAAGCAGGCATCCACGTTTGAGCGCGTCACCAGCCTTGGCCGCACAACTGCCGGCGACTTGAATCGCATGTTCGGCGAAGCGGACGGCGTAACCGCTCCTACGGTCTGGAATAACCGCCTTGCATCGCTGGCGGCAGCGGGCCTGATCCTTGAATTTACCCAAGGCCGCGCGAAGTTTTATCAACCTTTGTTCACGGAGGCCAATTGATGGGGGCCGAAGAACTCAAAAAGCGCCGCCGTTCGCACGACAAGTACATTGATCGCCAGCGCGTTGCGCTCGCCACGCTCGATCTCTTTACCCGCTCCCCCGAAGACCATCCCCGCTCGTTCATCGCTGTGATGGAAAAGGGCGTTGCCCCATCTGTCGGCAGCGACCACATCCTACAGGCGGACAAGGGCAAGCTTCTGGGCTGTGTGGGAAACTCGGTGCAGTTCTCTGCACCGTCTGACATCCTGAAGGCCCTCTCTGTGGGCGCTGGCATTGCGGTTGGCGAGATCATCCGCGTCAACCCGCTTTCGAACACGGTTGAGGTGGAAATTAAATGATTTCGGCTCATTTCGACACACGCAGCGATGAGACCATCATCAATGCTTGACCCACGACCCGACGGCATATTCGCTTTCGCTTGGCTGTCACGACTGCCATCACTTCGCAGCCTGCGGCGGGTTGTGCGTGAAGGACTCCCTTTTCGATTGCCTTGGCCTTTGCTGCAACAATCCTGACAAATTCACCCGGGTTTGCAGAAACGCGCCCAGCGTTCGCTTTGCCGAGCAGTTGCGCGAGATCGGCGGCTTCGACTTCGACAACGTACCGCGCGCCGCTCGTGAGGCACCAGATCAGCGACGATATTGTGCCGCTCGTGTACCATGGAAGCGGCCGCGTCGGGCAGCTGGCAGGCTCGACGTTCGCCCTGCGCCTGCCGGACATTGTCAGCTTCCGCGGAAGGGCGCTCAAATTCAAAGACCGCGCTTCGCTCTGCGCTGCATACCACATCCCGGAAAATGCCCGGATTATCCTCAGCGGCGTGCATCAGGATCACCGCATCGAGCCGTGGTGGACTCTGGGCGAAGACCGTGCTCGTATAATCGAGCAGATGCGCGGCATCGGCATCGACATGGTCACGACGCCGAACTTCAGCGTGGTGCTGGACCAGCCCCGCACCGATGATATGCATGCGCTGAAACGCATTCTCATCGTCTTCGAAGAGTTCGCCCGGGGCGGCATTCCCTGCGCCCTTCATGCCCATGGCAGGACCGAGCGAGACTTCGAACGCTGGGCCGCCGAGATCGCGGCTCGCACTGAAGTCGAGACATTATCATATGAATTTACGACCGGCCCGGGACGCCGTGCGCGCCGCAGCTGGCACCTTGAACAGCTTGCCGGTCTTGCGGCTGCGGCAGGCCGGGAACTCGATATCGTTGTGCGGGGCGATCCCGAAGTGATCGCTTTTCTGCGCAGACATTTCCGCAAGGTGATTTATCTCGAAACCAGCGCCTTCATGAAGACGCTGAAACGCCAGCGCGCCGAGCGCGACGGCAACGACGCGCTGCGCTGGCTGCCAAGCCCGACCAGGCCGGGCGATCCGCTCGACGGTCTTTTCCTTCATAACCTGCGGGAACGGGTAACGCTCCTGCGCGCGCTTCACTATGCCAGCGAGGCGGGATGAGGGCGCGTGGTTCACGAACTTTCATTCGATCTTGCTAACGATGTCGCTCTGGCCGTGGCCGGAGGGGTGGATTTCGCTGGAGATTTGCAGGTTAAGGCCAGCGACCTCGGTCCTTTGGCCGAACTCCATCATGCCGGAATCCCGCTCAATAAGCACACCTGGCTCAACGTCGGAAGACATGCCGAACTTATGCGGGCCATGGCCGCGGGCAAAAAATGGTTTTCCGCACCCGGCAATCAGGGCTTCGTTACAATGCCGGAAATCCTGGCGCAGCATAGCGACTGGACTGAGTTTGCCATGCGAGGCAAGAAAGCAGCGGTAGAGGCAGGGTTTGCGCCCGATACGGCCGGCCAGTTGTTCGGCGCAATCGGGGAGCTGCGCGGAAACATAGAAGAGCATAGCGAGAATACCGGATCCGGCTACACCGCTTATGAGGCGAAAGATCGGCTCCAGACGAATGAATCACCAATGAGGCCGTTGGGTCCCAAAGACAACGTCTCGCCCCGGCATGCTACCCGCGCTGGGGCACCTCATTCGGGGACCGACTTGGAGTCCTGGCAGCCTGTCGGTCGTGATTGAAGCAAGACAGTCCGCCAGCCTTTCGTCAGCTATCGCGAGCGCACCCAGTGCTTTTATGACTAACCCGCACACCGGGAGCAGTGCGGGCGCGGCGCGCTGGCGAAAGTCTCACAGGCACCTCACCCGAACCGGTTGGCACTCACGCGGCGCTCCTAGAAGAGTGCGTATGCGTGCAGCGATCTTCCGTGCCTCCTTCGGCCCGAGATTGGGTTTCACGCAATCGAGTATCTCCACCATTGCCTGAGCCTCAGCGGCATTAAATGTCGCGAGTTGGCGAGCTGATGAGCTCAGAGACGGATCGACCGCGCCGGCCTGATTGGCTGCAAGCACCGCAAGCGCTTGCGACTGCAGGGACGTGATGTGCCGCTCGAATATGTGCATCCGTTGGCCCGTACTGGGCCCATGGATTTGAGCCGCTAACTTCGGTGGCCAGCCCGTCCTCGAAGACCGAGGCTGGCCACCTTTGCTCCCGAAAGGCTCAAATTCCCAAGGGGTGCGATCAAGGAGTATCGCTGAGAAGGACTGGAAGCACCTACCTGAATTGGCAGCCGGTCGAATTGACTGCTCCGGTCTAAGCTAGTGCCTCAGGCTTGCAGATTTGGGAGAGACTCAAGTGGCCAAACGCGCACGCATTCGTTACGCCAACAAGACGGGCAGAAAGAATCCTCACGAAAGAATAACACATGTCGGCGGAGTAAACCCCGATGGAAAGCCGTGGAAGCGATCCATCGACCAAGTTGTCAAAGATATCGAGAGCGCCGAATGGGAGTTCTATGTCGAAGAAAATGGACGCAGGGTTGGTGTGGTTGGGGCCACGCACAACGGGCACAAGTACGTCAAGACAACGGCCGACGACATTCAACCAGACAATGTTCTCCCGCTCCTACCCGAGTGCCCCGAATGATCTCAATCTCAGTGACCGTAGGCAGCGCGGGCGCGACTCGACACCGGTCATCAGACGCTGTCGCTGCCACGCCCGCGCTGCCAGTGAAGTTAGCGGCGAAGTGACTGGCGCTTGAAAGTGGACCGATAAGCGCTGTCTCTGCCACGCACCGTTAACTTCAACACGGCCAGCGTTCCGTCTGGTAGCAAAGCCGACCGCGCTCGCTCCCGAGAGGCTTAAATTCCCAAGGGGGCTACCAAACAAGTCGTCGAAAAGTACCGGAGGGCACCTACCTGCACCAGTGGGTTGCCGCATCCCGGCGTGCCTGTCATATTAAACCTCGGCCTGCAACTGTTCGAGCTGGCTGTGCTCATAGGAGTAACCGCCGTGCCTAGGACCGAAGTGGTCGCGGCAACACGTCACGATTATCAACACCGAGTATGGCAAGCCGTTCACGGTCGACGGGTTCTCAGGATGGATGCGGGACGCCATGACGGCGGCCGGGTTCCCGCTCGACTGTAAGTCGCACGGTTTGCACAAGACCCTCGGTCGTCTGCTCGCTGACGCTGGCGCGACCGCCCAGGAAGTGACGCTCGCCGAAGCGGAACGCTACACGCGGGAAGCCGACCGCCGTCGTGATGGCCGTAGTGCAGTCGCAAAGCTGAAAGAAGCTGCGCGAGACGCTCAACAACTTCGGCATCATTCACATCCTCAATGCGCTGTTGCTGGGCCACGCGCTCACCAAGAGCTATTTGTGATTGGTGAAATGTGACCCCGGAAATGTGGATTTGCGCGGCTCTGGCTCGCGATGATGGCGCGCCTGCGGCCATCAGTCGGTACTCGATACCCCGTCTCTGTGAGGTACGCGTACTCACGCTTGCTGTAGAAACCCAGAACGATTACGCGGCTGCCCGGTGGATTGTCGTACATTTCCATAGGCCCTATTTTTACCAACTCGGCGTCATCGAGAAATTTCATTGATAAATCAAAATCGACTTGCGAGGCGCCAGTGACACCGGGGATGTGGTCCGTCAGCTGACTAAAGGGAACACCTACGTAGCCATCGATCAGAGCACTAGAATCCTGCCCTTCGCCGTAAAGATAGGTAGCACTCTCGTCGGCGCCGCGCAGGACACCGTCGACAACGACACGGATGTCGTCGCGTTGGATAAGAACCGTGCGATAGGTCGTGAACGCGGCAATGCACATTGATATCACCGCAACCACCCACCCGGCCCAATCGAGCCAGTGCTTCCTGTGTCGTTTGTCTTCGGATGCCTCTCGCTTGCGATCGTGCCACGCTAACCAGTCTTCGGCGAAGCCGATCGTCATTTCCGTCGTTCCGATCGTAACCGCGCCGGCTGGGCCGGCGTCGGTTTGCGTCAGTCTGTTGCGGACGTTCAGCGGACTTTGCGTTTCCAGTTCTTCGAACCATCGTTTGGCTTGATCTGGCTGCGCCGGGGACCAACGCGAGGCTTCATAGGGAAAGCGGTCGCTCTTCATCAGGCCACCGCCGCGCAGCCGCGTTTCAGTGCCACCTCGTATACTTGCTTTAGCCCAGGGTCCGCGAGGATGGCCTCGCCAGGCAAGAAGTCGCCCACGATGTGCCATTCGAAGCCGCGGCTCGGATCGGGCAGCTTCATCGGATTGAGCACGTAGGCGGTGCGACCGGGACCTTCTCCGAAGGCGCCTCGTTCAACGAATTTCTGCAGTCGGTTCATTCCGTTCCCTTCGCTGTTGCGTTCACTGGCCCAGCGCGACCTGACAGTTGAAACATTCGCTCCACCTCTTCATTCGTTAGATCCTCAAACGTGGGAGCGGCGCGCCGGCCGCGCCGCTGGTGGGAGATGTCGTCATCAATCCAGAGGTTGAGGATTGCGTGATGGTTGGGGCACAGGAACTCGTGCTCGTGGTTGGCGACCGAAAACCCTCGGTCGAACTGCTCGCCCAATGGCACAACATGATGAGCCTGAGAGATGGACTGGAATTTGCCGCAAACGAAGCAGGCTTCGCGTCGCCTAGGTTGGAAGGCCATTCGGGCTGACGCTATCCACCCGCGCTTCCGCGCTGCTTCCTCGGCGCGCGTCTCACGGCTGACTTCATCAATCTTAGCCGCAATCAAATAGCGTCGACGATCGCTCTCACCCTGTGCGCGAGACACCCAATCGTCAAAAAAGATATCATGCGAAGAAAGCCCTAGCCGCCTGAAAGCGGCGACCCGCGATCTTCGATCAGCAGCTGGCCGGCCTCGATAAAGAAGCGGTAGTTCATTGAAGCGGCGCTGGCGTTATTCATCCTCGCCGTGGCCGTGCACCCGTTTCAGTAGCGCGGCGGGCGAGAGCTCCTATTCCGACCCCTGCAAAAGCAATTGTGCCTGCGGTGAACGCGTAGTCAGGTACCATGCTCCGCCCCCGGTTGTGCAAGTGCACATTACACGCGCCGTCATTGGCCGGGCATGCTCCCGCTGGCGTTATCCCCGGCAAATCTCCGCAAGCGTTCGGGGCGTGTTCGTAGCGACGTTGGTATGTCGCCGAGTTATTTTAGAAATTGATATCAGTTATCAAGCCCTTGTATTTAGCTTTCAATCCCCTCAGCGGCACCATTTTGACTATCCCCAGCCTTCGCTAGTTCTCCGTTTCGGCGGCGTCAGGTGGCCCGACTTCGCAAACGCCGCAGCCGGGTCGAATTAGCGCAGGTCCTTCGCGACTGCGTATGAGAATACGCGGCTAAGGGGCGCCCGGCATCGCTTTGTCGTTTCGTACCGGCTCGCTTTCAATGCCGGCCAGTTGCCTCCACGTTGCGAAGCGCCGCCAGCACGTCTGATGACGTGATGGCGCCGGTCTGAAGATGACCGATCTGCGGCCGGACTAGGTCGATAATCCAATTCGGCTTGTCTAAGGTAGTCGCGCTCTTTGACCTCTCGCGCTGCTTGGCGATACTCGCGGTCTGCTGAGATCACGCGTCGGTTTCTTCAACCTCGGCGATACGCTTGCGCAGCGCGGCGACTTGGCGGCGCAGCTTCCATAGCTGGTCGCCGGCCCAATAGGCGCCGCGCTGGGCGATTTCCTTGCGAACGTCGTCCGCTTCCGCGATCTCGCGGCGGATGACGCTGTCAAAGGCTTCGATGATCAGGTCTCGCACGGGTTATTATCACCTTTTAGGAGCGTGCCGGGGCCATCAGATGCCGGCTTTGCCCGCCTCGTTGCTCAAATGCGTAGAGCGCTCTACGATCGTCAGTTACGCCTTCGGCAAACTGCCGGCGCGCAAGATGGCTTCGCATCTTGCTCGGACGCTTTGATGCTCGGTGTGCATGTGCATCGAGTAGATTTCCTCAAGCCCAAGGAAGACGTCTTCAACCGCTCCGGAGTCGCGTGCATTTTCGAGATCCTTTTCGACCCGCGCCAAAATCTTCAACTCTTTGGCGCAAGCTCTGTCTGCCTTCTGTTTTGTTACCGCTTTCACTGTCGTATTCTCCGTCGATCTTCCTGAGATCGAGATAGTCGTCCGGAGCCAGAAATAAGCAACGACAGGCGCTCCCTCGCGCCTTTAGGCTTGCGCCACTGGACATACGCCCGAGGACTCCGGAGTTTGGGGAAAAACTATTCCGCCTGCCGTACGAGGTTTTCTGGACCTCATCGCGACAATAGGAAATGCCATTCGGCCATGTCACCGTTTAAGTTGTATTATTTTGTATAACACGTATTGAGTAATTAGTTATATCGACACACAAAAGGTGCACCGTGTTTGAATCGCGCGATGAAGCGCAGAATCAAACCGAACTCGCAGATGTGGACGGAAAGCGAAGCTGCTCAACTGCTGCGTTGCTCGACGAGCCTCGTGAGACATCTGCCGTTCACTCGTCAGCTCGGGTGTTTATCCAGGCCGTCCCGGCCTCTCACAAGCCGATCTGGAAATATACGTCGCGGCAGTGAAGATCATCAGAGTTCGAATACCCGGAACTGCCAAGGGGTACGCCGTCATACCCGCTGACACGCGCCGCGCGTGCTGCAGACGCGGGGTGCACTGATCTTGCGGCAGACGAACAGCAGCGATTGTCAAAGCTAAGCGGCCTACGCGCCGCTCAAGCAAGTCAGGCAGCGGGAGCGGTTCGAGCGGATAACGGACGTTCGACGACCTTTTTGCGCACGACACAGCCTCGATGCGCCGAAATCCCGCGATGCCGATCAGATAGTCTGCTGAGCACCACGGGGCTCACCAACCGATCGAGGTCGCACTAACGCGCAATGATAGAGTTGCGCCTGCCTAGATTAGCTTTTCGCATCGGCTGCGCCGGGCTGGCGTTGCTCGCCGGTACTGCCGTGCCAGACGCCTCTAGCTGCAATCGGCGGGATGCGCTCGGCACGGCGTGGGTGCTCGCTGTCAATGCCGCACTCTTCCCGCGCGTCGGGCTGAAGAACTTTCCAGAGACGCTTCCTCTGGCGGACTATGAAGTCGTCCTCACCTTCGATGACGGACCGCGGTCGCCGAACACGGATAAGGTGCTGGCTGCGCTCGCACAGGAATGCGCGCGAGCCACGTTCTTTCTGGTCGGCCGATCCTCGGCGGAATTTCCCGAACTCGTGCGGCGTATGGCCGCCCAGGGGCACACCGTAGCGCACCACAGCTGGTCGCATCCGATGATGTCGAAAATCTCGTTCGAGCAGGCGAAAGAGGACATCGAGCGCGGTATCGCCGCGGTCGAAATGGGGCTCAACGGTTTGTCCACCAAAATGCCCTCGACACCGTTCTTCCGGTTCCCCTACTTCGACGCGACACCTGCGACGCTCGATCTCTTGCAGGCGCGCGGAATTGTCGTATTCGGAGCTGACCTTTGGGCGAGCGATTGGGAGAACATAACTCCAGAGCAGGAGCTCACAATCCTGATCGAGCGGCTCGAGGCCGCTCGTAGGGGCATCATTCTGCTGTATGATGCGCAGACGCGGACGGCGGCCATGCTGCCTGCGTTCCTGCGCTACCTGCATCAGAACGGGTATCGGATCGTGCATCTGGTGCCGGCTGCCGCCAAGAGCGCTGAAGCCCCCTTGACGTCTGATCCGCACAGACGAAGACGAGCCATTCATTCCCAGAGGCGGACACAATCTCTCCAGGCACCTACCAACCCTATCAATTGATCAAGCAGACAAACGCATGGCATGCATCCGCGTTGCGTGAAGACCGTCAAGAACGTTGACCTGGGATTTTGGTCGAGAAGGATGAAAAAGGCTGCTCCAGGGCACAATAGTCCTCATATTACTGGCCGCAGCTGTCGGTGGTCTGGCCGCGCGGCTCTGCGAGCGAAGCGGCTCTGACATCGGTTTCAATCGTGGCAGTGGCCGTCGATGCTGGGAATTCGTCAACGCTGGCGATGTGGTCCGTGCGCCGCCTCCTGCCCTGAGGTGTCCTGGTGCGACAACAGAGCCGCCCGGCGGCGAAATCGATTTCCGCTGGCAGATAGCCAACTCGGTGTTCGGCATCGCGGCGAACGGCAACGCGCCACGCTTGGGAAATCAGGGAGAGACAGTCGCCTATTACGGCCGCACGGTTTACACGCCCTCGGTCGTTGAGGTCGCGCTGGCACACGTGCTTTTGTTTGCGCAATTCATGAAGAAGGCGCGCGACGATTACATCGCGACGAAAGGTAAGGGGTTCGACCGGAAGCAATACGAGCGCGATTTCGACGCCCTCATGGATGACCAATTCACCCAGACGATGGGAAACCTGATGAGGCGCGTCGAAAAATTTAGCGGCTTCGAGGGAGCGCTGAAGGACAGGATCTCTGACGCGAAGAAGCGGCGGGATTTCCTGACGCACCATTATTGGCGAGAGCGGAGCATAACTTTGCCACGTCAGCGGGGCGCGAGCGAATGCGCGAGGAGTTGAGTGCAGCTTCCCCCAAAATCCTTCCGGATCAGCTAGCGCACTCGCATGACTTTCCTGATAACGCTCACACCTAAGCCCCCAATGATTGACGGCTTGCTCATTTTGATTCCTTCACAACCACGTTGAGGGTCTGTACCGTCTCGGAGATTGTGTGGTGCTGCGGATCCGCCCAATAGAGTCTTATTATGTGCCGACCAGGCTTGGCAGGTAGATCGAAAACATAGAGATAGCGGCCATCACCAAGCTGGATCAGTTGGTCTGCCATTGGCATTAGCTCGGTTTCGTCCATTGCAACATGCAGATGAACGCTCGGATTGGCAGAGCTCATGGTCATTTCTGCGATGTTATCGTCGGCTTGGAAAACGAAAGCAACACGCTCGCCGATGGTATTACCCGATTGCGGCAGGAGGATCTTCAATGCAGGCAGCCCGCCGGTATTTCCCGATCTCGCAACAGGCGCACCGTCAGACCCGTGCATATGGTGTGTGCCCGGCTCATGGTGTTGTGCGTGGGCTGGAGCCGCGACCAGAGCGCCAGCTACAAGAATCATGCACCGAATGAACTGTTCGAATCGATCGCCAACCCGGCTGGGACGCGATGATATTTGCATGCTTTCCTCCTTTGTTTGCGAGCCCCGAAAGATTTCCACTAGTTCAGTGCACATGTTGAGCGGCTGGCGGGAGAATTTTGGGCTCTCTATTGAGAACTCGGACCCGCGAGATCAGCTCGTCGGAATTTTCCCAACCACATTCGTCCTCCTCCCGCAACCAGCGCGCACGGATGTATCCGAACCTGTCGATTAGGAATTCCATGGAATGTCTTCCCATTTCCAAACGCTTGGGATCTCCACGATTTGTAGTGCTCCGGGAGAGCAGATCGTAACTTTCTCTAACCTCTTGTGCTCCACGCCGGACATTCGGGACGCCCGCCGCCAGCTTTGCGTCCGGCGACACGATAATCGCCCACAATCGTTCTTTCCGGAATCTATTCTGCTCAAGGCGTAGCTGTTCAACGCGCATTGCATCGGACTTTTCGGGAAACACGAGCAGCACATTGCTTTGCTCACGGAAGTCCTTCAGCTCCCTCTCCGCCCCATTTTCGTCCTCTAAGAAAAAATTGGGAGCCCCCAGCCACGGATGATCGGGTACGATTTCAGGCGACAGGAGGCGCGCCTGAAATCCCTCTGAAAACGTCCGCAGGAAGTTGATCACATCCCAGCGGGCCTGTTCGTCCAATACATCAGCAAATCCGGGCATGCCGCTTTTTGGAATTCCATGGCTAAGCCACCAAAACATGTCGCCGGCCGTGTGCAGCGCAGTATGCGGTTCGCTCAAATTCGCGGGCGGCTTGGGAAGGGTCGATGCCGCCGGACCATCGCCAAGCCCTCCGCTGCCGTGGCAATCCGCACAATTCTGGGCAAATAGACGCTTTCCATTGGTTATTGATATCGTCGAATAGGCAACCGACGGGCGGCGGTAAGTATCGGGATAGGCTTGCACGGATATCTGCGACAGACCGCCTACGACCGAAATAACGGCGGCGGCGCTTGCTGCAACTGCTTTTACCTTTTGCGGCTTTCTCAAACAAACGAGCAGGCCCCAGAAGAGTGACAATAGTGCTAGTGAGAAGGCGCCCGCCGCGATAACGGGCGTCGGCCACGCCGGCCACGTGGCCTCGATCGAAAAGCGAAACGGCAGCCACCAGATGGGCTGATCATGTCGTGCTGGTATGACTGAAGAGAGCGCGGCTGCGCAGCCGACGATCAGAACACCGCAAAATAATTCAGTTGCTGCCCATCCAGCTCCTGCAAGAAAAGCCGCGGGTTTTGCTCCTACGGTTTCCATGACGGGTAGGAAGCGCGTGCGAATCCGATTGGCCACCAACAGGATGCATGCAAGTAGAGCAAGCTTCGTTATAATTAGTTGACCGTAGGTCGTGCCAAGCCACTCGCCAGCCGAACTAGCTGAGCTAAACGCGAGCACCAAACCTGATGTGACGACGACGACCACGAAACCGATTGCTAGTTGGGAGAAACGTCGCAGCGTCGCTGCGACATAAACGCGCCGAGTCTCCGTGGGGGTGACAGCGACCGAAGCCACCAGCCAGATCCAAGCCGGTAAGGCCCCAAGCCAAGCAGAAACCGCGAGCACGTGAAGTTGATAGGTCGGAACGAGCCAACGGCTGTCGTCTTCCCCGGCGGCGTGTCCAGCAAGTGGACCAATCAGCGCGATCAGTGCTGCTGTCCCGGCTGTCACGATTGAAGCTGAACGTTGCTGCTCCCTCGACCTGCCGCGAATTAGGATCGCTGTCGGCAGCAGCAAAACAAGAGAGAGCGCTAACCTTGCAAGCGTGATCCGACCGTAATGTGTGTCAAATCCGAAGTTTTCCAGCGTCTGGCCAGACGCTACTATCTCCGGTAGTGCCATATCTGTCGCAACCACGACTTGAGCGATAAATAACCCAGCGGTAGCGAAGAGGTGAATGCTGGCTGCCCAGAGAAAGCTCACCTTCACTCGTCTTTGCCAAGCGGCAAGGAACGGATCGGAAGACGGCCCTGCCAGCAACAGAAAGAGTACTCCGCCTATGACCCATGCAAGCGCAATGTCAGCGATGGCCTTGCACAGAGCTGGAAACAATACCGTCATTCCGCATGCCTAACGTTCCTCGACGGTGAACTGATAGCCGTAGTCCACCACATGCCCGTCTTGCGAGAGCACGCGGTAATGAACCGAATAGCTGCCTGGTCTAATGTCAGATACTGCCGTTACCATACACTTCGGATCATTGCCTGCTTTCAAATCGCCGAGCGTTAGCGACTGACCGTTGGCGTTCTTGAGCTCCACTTTCGAAAACTTGAGCTCTATGCGTTCGTTGAAGCACAGTTCGATCTGCTGCGGCGAATGAGCTAACACTGCCCGGCTCGCGGGATCGGACTTCACGAGAGCGGCATGTGCAGAGACAGCTGTCGGCAGGCACACGAGGCCAACGCACAGCAACGTGATGCCAAGCGCTGATACCGGACGCCTGCTTGCGGACGAGAGTTCTTTTACCGTCCCTTGAATCAGCCTAGTTCGCGCCCTGCCGGTGCCGGCGGTCAAGTTTGGCGTGCCAGCATGATCAAGTGATGGCCCCGTCGCTACTCGGATGCAATCGCTCTTGTTTCCGTGTTTTTCGTGAGACATGCGTGTGCCCCTTATTGCAAGTCAGCGGTCGACAAAGTGATAGCCTAGGTTTCCTTCCGCAACGTGGAGTACCAAAACATGGCGGCCCCGGCTGCCAGCGTTCCTAGAACGATTGCGAAACTGTCCCTATATCGGACCCAAATCCCGTTGCCGTAACCAACCGAAAACGGAAATCTCGATACGTATTTCGGTCCGTCGCCGACTGTCACGAGGCCCACAAAGCGCCCGGATTCGGGGAACGTGTACTGAAACGATAGTGAGCCTGTCGGATATTTTTTTGGCGGGATTCGAAGGACGGCCTCGCTGTCTACGTCGTTGCCGGCGTCTCGCAACAACCGCACCTCGATGGGCAGATCACGTAGCACATCGCCGATGGTATCCAAGACGATGACGGTGCGGCCGATTTCCGGAATGTCCTCGCAAAACTCCTGATTCCCCTGCTTGACCGGCTGGTATCCGGTAAAATGCATCATATAGGGCCCTGCGCGAAGCTTGCACACGTCTTTCTCCATCGATACTCCCCCGTGTGCAATCGCTGGCCGCGCCCCACCGCAGTCTAGGATGAGGAGCAAAGATGGAATTCCAAGCACTGCGGCTTTTACGGTGTTCAACCCGCACCTCCTGTCGGATTCTCAGCCGTGCGGTTGTCGGGATCGGTGAATACAGGGACCATGGGGCCGCTGACGTTTGAGATTGTCCGCTTGCCGTGCTCGTCATAGAAGAACAACAGTCCTCCCAACGTGTTGTCCGGATCGTTGATCAGGCTACTCAAGCGCTCCGTCTCCCATGCCGCGTCGGCCGCTTCGATATCGACTGTCTTCGTTTCACCCGGCTTGAGCGGTCGGCTGTCGCTCACCTTTAGCCCATTCGGAGGAAGCAATTCCTTGGGGTAATTCGGATCCACCGTCGCCATTGCCTGGCTAACCTCATGGTTGATGAAGCGCTGATTGGAAGTTAAGAGCTCGCCAAGCTGTGCTGACGAGCTCCCATTGTTCGTCAGTGTCACGTTCATACGAAGCGAGCGGCCAGGGACGTCATAGTTTGACTTGTTGACCGCAACTTTGACCTGCTCAGGCACTTCCGGTAGGGGCTCGACGGTTGCGCGGGACCCTTGCAGCGGCACCGTCCTTGGATAAGCGGTGTCGGTCGCCTGAAAGCCGAAGAATACGATGAGAATCGTCGCCACGAGCAAACCGGCCCCGAATAGGCGATCGGTGCTGGTAACGAGCTGAGATCGATCGCCGCCTTTTTCCGTCAACGCGCGAAAACGAGGCAGCAGGAGCGGCCGGCGCAACCACCAGACAAGCCACACGATGGCGATCGCAACCCACAAGCCATGCCAGAAGAACACCCTGCCAAGGCCCCAGGTTTCGAGATTGTCGATAGTCTCGCCACTGAGAGTTTTGATTGAAAGCTTGAAGTCGCTTTCGTTCCCCGTCACCGTCAGCCAGTTTCCCGGTCCGAGCAGCGGCCCGGCTCCCATCACGTTGATCATCGGATGGACGTGATGGTGGCCTGGCACTCGTCCTTTGAGCACTGTTTTGAATTCATAGTCCCGGTTCAACTCCAGTTTGGTGGACTGAATTGCAGGGACGCCATTAATGTAGCTCTCGGTTCGGGCTAGCACCGGGCCCGGCGTCCCGTTTCCCAGAAAGGCCGCTTCGGGAAGGGGTAGGTTGACTGGCCAGATCGGGAAGAGTCGGAACTTGCCGGTGACAACGATTTCACCGTTCACGGGAGTTTCGTTCGTGCTCCACTTCACATCGTAAAAATGAGCCGTTCGCATCCGCAGAAACGGCTCCTGATTACGCTCACCATGCGCCAGAGCAGCATCTGGGACGAAGATCAGTATTCCGATCTGCATGATCGCCGCCGCTGCCGATAAGACTACACGCACGCATGAGCTTTCGTGGAAACAGAATGTTCTCATTTGGAGTCCTCCACAGTCCCAGCAGAATCATTCGGCTGCGACGGAGCGCCCTTGCAGGCTGGTACCGTCTATCGCTTTTTGGGCTGCCTCAGCTGGCTCATCCTTATCGGTGAGCCCCATGAAATGCTTCAGGGCGTTTGGCGTCGTTACCACACGAGCGAGGAGCATTCCGATATGCCACCACGCCAAATACATCAGTATGGATACGAACGCCGAGAAAAAGGACGCGATAATGGCTGAGTGGCCACCAAAAGTTCGAAGCGTGCCCCGCTCTATCAGCCGGATATACTCAGGCAGCGCGGTGCGGGTGAATGCATAGCTGATGTAATCGCCCACGGAAACAAGCTGCCCCATCACTTCTACGGGTAGCCGATATGGCGCCAGCCAAAACCAGTTAGTCGGGTAGAAAAGCAGTGCGAATGCAAAGGCGCCGGACATCGCCGTGAACAGAAAATTCCCGGTCAGCAAAAGAGCGACATCGAGGACTAGTGCGCCAGGTATCAGCAGCGCTGGAATGACCTCGCTCATCGGAAAGTACGACCACAGGTGGAAACCGAAATATCGATTTATCCACTGACCGAACAGAAGACAAACGACCGCAAATGTAGCGGCGATTGGAAGTCTAAATTTCGTCCAAAACACATACTGCAAAGCTGCAGGGAATGTTATGGCCATAATTGGAGTCAGGGTGACCCACCACTGTCTGTCTTTCCAATCGATCCACATATCCCAGTCCCCTGCGGTCAGCATGTAATGCAGGTGGAATGCGCCGGAGACGGCCAGAAAAAGGATAGCGGCGACGAGAAGGTCAAACACTCTTGAGATTCTTGCTGACTCTTTAGGCCATTCGAGGCCATACAGTCTCACAGACGTTCCTCCTTGCATGGCTTCCTCCTAATTCTTTACCGAGTTGAGATCGACCTTCCTGGAAGCCGACGCCCGACTGATTACAAGACGGCAGCTTTGCATGCCGGGCTGTCCGCGATTAATGGTTCATAAGCGGTTTCAGCGCTGGGTGGCGACCGAAGCTTGGTCCTCTTGAGAAAGCCGCCCGATCACTTCAAGCATGTGCATCGCGATCTGGATCAGGAGCCCACCCAAGGCCAGCACACTCCAGCCCATCACGACAAAACCCCAGTGCAAGGGATAGGAGAACACCTCTTCCATCAGGAAGAAGGCATGACCCCACTCGTTGTAGCCCAAGTTCGGCAATATTAGAAACGGACCTACAACCGCGAGCACGAATGGAATTGAGATCTGCGTTGCGAACTTCGGCAGCCTCGTCATCGCGTACAGAAATGATCCCACGCCAAACAGCACGTAGAGTGGCATGGTGCCGTAGAACAGCACGATGTGACTTGGCGTGAAGCTTGTATCCCGGACCACAACCTGATGCCATGAGGCGTCCTGCTCGGCAAAGAAGCTGGTAGCGAACCAGACGCAAAAGGCATAGACGAAGTTGAACAGGACCAGATTGAAGTAGCGCCGGAGCTCTTCCCGCGGTTTGAGCGCGCCAAGATTGCGGTCTCGCGTGAACCATAGATACGCCCAGGTCACCACCCAGAGCAAAGGGATGACGCTAAGCTCAACCTTCAGCAACGTCATCCAGGCGGCATCGAACGCGGGCTCAGTCGAATCCAGGCCGGCACTCCAAGCATAGACCTGCTGAAAGATGCGCCAGAACACCATCAGCGCTAGCACCGCCAGAGTGACTCCTGCTGCAAGTTTGAAATTCCCCAACGGCTGAGTACGGTCCTCAGCGGCAGACTTGGCGCTATGAGTTATCGTGATCGACATCTTGTCTCCTCCTGGAGATTGCCTAAGGTGTGATGTTGTCTACGAGGGTGATGCTCACTCCGATCGTTGACCGAAAGGATATGATCTGTCTTCAAGCTCCCAGCTTTCTGGTTACCTCCTTGAGGCGGCCATTCTCGTCTCTCCTAATCTCTCCTAAATCTGCAAGTCCTGAAGGACCAGCATAGACCAACGGTTGGATTCGGCGGCCACCAATCCAGGTAGGTGCGGTGCAGTCTTTCTCCGCGATACCCCTTGCTCCCACCCTGAGAATTGAGCCTCCGCCATCAACTGGAATTTCGCATTCACAGCATGGAAGACGATCAGCGGACCGAACTCGGTGGCGCAGCTGAGCATCATATGCGGTGCGTCTCGTCGTCCATCACCAGCGCTGGTTACCATTCCCGGCCGTTTTGCTCCCTTAGACATCACGAAGGTTGGCCAATATACAACCTGACGCTGCGTAAGCTTCAAGCCCCTTCGGTGTGTCCAAATATCCTATGCTTGGCAAACGCAATGACCAGCCCATGCGAATTCTGACATGGCAAGCCACCAGAAGGTCGGCCTGCCGACATGGCCGGGTCTCCAGATCGCCCAACAGTAGCGGTGGTGCCGCGTGTGGGCCGTGGCTTCCAAGGATTTGCCGTTTGGATAGCGATCCGACCTCGAACTTTCATGTGCCAATCATGTGCCATGTAGAAAATTGTAACGCGCGGCAATCGATCGGAGAGGTTCGGCTTAATGGCATGATAATAAAAGGCTTTTGATCGTAACAGACTGTAGCGTCTAGGAAGTGCTTGCAAGACATGAAAAAGCCCGCCAAAGGCGGGCTTTTTCGGTTCAAAATCAAATAGTTAGTTTGGTTGCGGGGACACGCAACACCCGATTGTTGCGATTGGTAGAACAGGAAATTCCCAGGCTCGCTGCATGACTGATCAGAACTGGCGCCTTTGCGTCCAAAAACCTTCTAAGCTGTTGATCTGAAATATAATCCACCTAGATTACTCGGCCTGCTTCGCGAGCGCTATCCGGATCTCTCGGCCGCTCCAGGGACGGAATGAGCGCCATTTCGCCGTGACTTCGCAAAGACGCGGTCGGTCGCCATGAAGCGCTTGATCATCGGAGGGATCAATTTGGCGGGCTCGGTTGGCGTCGCGCTGCCGTTCCGCGTCAGAATCTCCGCGTTGTCCGGACTCTATCGGGCTATTTCATGCCTGTGATGTTTGGTTGCTTGGACGATTTGCCGGGACATGCTCACGATGACGAGGTTGGCGGAGGCGTTGAGGAAGATCTTATCCTGGAGTTCCACTTCACCGATCTGGCGTGTCTCCGGGAAAAAGTCGTTGCAATGCGACTGGCAAAAAAAAGAAGGCTGCAAACTGCGCGGGTACGGACTGGCCGGTCAAGCAATGATTTCCACGATTTCATAGCGCTGGATCAGCGGTCCAATCCCCTCGTTGAGCAGGGTCAAGACGTTCTGCGCTGTCGGAGCGAGGAGCTCAATCCGCTCGATGCGAACCGGGCTCCATGAAGGCTCTTTCTCCTCTTCCGAGGCGACTTCCTCGCGGAGCTCGAGAACGACCTGTCGTACCTCCTCCAGCTCTGCAAAAAAGAAACTCGGGATTCCTGTGTCTTTCCAGCGGTCTTCGTTCGGTTCAGCCTCACGTGAGTAGGTATATAGGATCATGGTTCCGGCCTGCATCCCGCGCTTTCCCGCCGGTCGCTATACTTGCCTATTCTCCCATCGAAGATCAAATCCCTTGTCGAGGACGATGTGGTTGTCACTCTGTGCGGCGCGCGCGAGTCCGATGAAGTGCGTGCACGCTGGGCGGCAATTTGAGCTGAAGGCTGGATTGATCCCTCTCGTGTGAAATCCGAAGCGGATCGGAAGTTCTGTAAAACAACACCGCGCCTTGTAAGCAGTTGAACAAGCTGCCCCAGATATGTCATTTGGGCCTGCAACAATAATTGCTTCTGGGACGTTGATTGATGCGATCTCCCCATCAATGTCCGAGTTCCAAAACAAGTCTAGCACCCGTTCTTCCGATGTGCACACAGCAAGGAGTGGTGCAGGCGAGCAATACTTCTCGACCCTCGAGACCTTGCTAAAATCATGCTCGCTGCCTCCTCCAGGGTCAGTCCTCTCCCGCGACATGTGCGGCTGCGTTGCGTAGAGACCGAATGCTCGCGCAAAGTCGGGTGGTCAAAACCATAGGCCGTCAATGACGTATGACAGCTATCCCTTACCAGGACGCAGCGCCGCCGGCTTGCGACCTTTAGCAAAGCTCTTGGCGGCCACACTTTTGGAAGGCCTAACGAAGAACTCGGACAGATGTACGTCCAGGGTCTCGGCGATGCGCCCGAGCAGATCGATTGTCGGATTTTTTGATTGCCGTTCAAGACTGGCCAAGTAGGAGCGGTCAATGCCGGCCTCATAAGCCAATTTGTCTTGCGAAATACCGCGGCTAAGCCGAATCCGACGCACATTCCAAGCCACAAGTGTACGAGCTTTCATGTGCAAAGCATGCCATGAGCGCGGGCGGCAAATCACTGGCTATAACCCGCTATTAGATTCGATTGCTGAGAACTGACAACAGGCGGAAAGTGGCCGCGGGGTCGAGGACCAGGATCGCATCGAACAACCGCTTAGAGCTCAGGGCGTCACTGATGAGCTGCCGAAGGGCATCTTTGCCTTTCCTGAACACGCCTTAACTTATCTGCGTCTGGATACCGATGCGGAGGGCACCAAGTCCCGTGAGGTTGCGCAACTCTCCTGCACAGCGATCCCGACGCGAACCGACCCGCCGCGAGGACTTATAATAGCCACCAATGTCTCAGTGAATCTAAGAGTTGAGTAAAGTTGAGCAACGGATTGGCCTCTTGCAAGAGAGCTGCCGATGGGCGCAAAGGCACAGCCCACCAGGGTTGAATTTTTGAGCAACGAAGAGTCCCGACAATTCAATACCTTCGTTCGCTTCGTCTCATAAAATGTCAGAGACTCACCGCCCTCGGCCTTTATTCGCACGCTGTCGCTGGATAGCAACTCGGCAAGCGTATGGCCTGGGGCAGTCTCGCGCTGGATTGTGCCACCACCATGAAGTTCCCGGTTCTACCCATTTCGACAGAAACTTTGCTTCCGATTAACTTGGAAGGGAATTCTACTACCGGTTGATATATCGATTGATACCAACTGTGGTTTGGAATCCTAGCACTTGACCGAGCGATACGAGCTAGAGGGGTTATGCTTCGACCGTGCCAGTGGAATTTCGCGACCTACGCTGGGCAATCGTCGCGTCCCAGCACCGAAGCCTTCGCCAAGCAGCAGAGGCGCTCAGGATCAAGCAGCCAACGCTCAGTCGCTGTCTTCGAAGTCTCGAGCACGCGGTCGGTAGCAAGCTCTTCGACCGCAGTAACGGTGGGACGCGACCGACCATGGAAGCTCGCGAATTTCTTGAAGATGCCCGGCGCATCGTAGCCTCGACCGAGGCAATGACCGCTCGCCTCAAGATCCGCTCGCGTGGGGAGAGTGGTCGCTTGATCATTGGCGTACACACCTCCCTCTCAGCGGGCAATCTCCGGGCCACTCTCCTCGATCACCGGCGGCGGTTTCCCGATGTCGATCGACAATTTGTCGACGGCGCGAGCGATCATTTGATCTCGGATCTCACCAGCTCCGCCGTTGACATTGCCGTGGTGACAGAGTCCTATCCGAGCTGGAGCGACAGGTCATTGTTGCTCTGGAGCGAGCGTGTCGTCGCCGCCCTCCCAGCGGAGCATCCTCTCACAAGTCGTCACCTAATTCGCTGGGGCGAACTAAAAGGCGAACAGCTATTAATCTCGCAGCGTGGCCCAGGACCGGAATTTCTAAAGCTCCTCATCAGCAAATTGGGAGCTCTTGATGCTTTCACGCTGCCTCGCCATGAAATGGCGATCGAGCAACTGCTCCCCTTGGTCGGCGTGGACGGGGGTATTCTGTTAGCATTGGAAGGTGCGACCGGCGCTAGCTATCCAGGCGTCACCTTCCGAGAGGTCCACGACTCCGAGGGGCCGACACGAATGAGCTTCCGCGCGTACTGGCGGCAGACGAACAGCAATCCATCACTGCGTCCGTTTCTCGACCTGCTTCGCGAGCGCTATCCGGATCTTTCCGCTGCCCCCGGTGAGGCCTGAGCGACATTTCGCCGTGCCTTCGCAAAGGCCCGATCGGTTGCCATAAAACGCTCGATCATCGGCGCGATCAATTTGGCAGGTTCGGTCGGCGTCGCCGCGCTTCCGCTGCGCGTCAGAATCTCAGCGTAGCTTTTGAGATCCCTGAAGACCGCCGCCGGCAGTTCGATTGTGAGCTTGACCGGTTTGTCGTCTTCGAGGGGTGCAAGCTTGAGCTTCGTCATCGCGCACCTTTTTGTCCGTAGGGAGCCAGCACCAGGTCTCGCGTAACGATCACGCGGACCGGGAAACCTGGCCTGATCGTCAGCGTCGGTTGGATGTTGAGCTGGCGCTGCACGATCTGCTGGCCGGTCTGGCTGATGCTATTGGAGGCGCCGCTGCGGATTGCCTGAACGAGATTGTTCTCATTCTGGCTCGTGCCCGCCTCTGCTCCGACGCTCAGCATGGTCGAGAGGACGGCGGCCTTGAACAGCATGCCCCAGTGATTGTCGACCTCGTCCTCGAGCCCGGCATAACCACCGGTGTCGGCGCCAGGCTGGCGCTCTAGCACGATCGAATTGCCGTCCGGCATGATGATGCGGGTCCAGACCAGGAGGATGCGGCTCTGGCCGAACGCAACGGAGCTGTCGTACTGGCCGATCAGTTTTGCGCCCTGACGGATCAGAAGATACTTGCCGGACGGACTATCATACACCGCCTCGGTGACCTGAGCGGTGATCTGGCCGGGAAGATCGGACCTGATGCCGGTGATGAGCGCAGCCGGGATCACGGTGCCCGCCTGCACAACATAGGGCGAGACCTTGGCCTCGAGCCGGTCCGGACTGACCGTGCGCTTGTCCGTCGACGCGGTAAGGAAGGCCGTCTTGCGATCCTGCATGTTCTGCGCAGACCCGGCATCAACGGGTGGTGGCGCGGCCGGGGTCGTCGCGGTTGCGGTCGAGTTATTCGGGATGATTTGGCCCACGCTCTGCGGCTGCTGCACAGTCTGGGCGAAGAGGCGGCTGACCCGCGCCGCCTCGATCTCCTGCGATCTGTGCTGCGCCTCCGGATCGGATGTCATTCCCGGGACCACGGTGTTGGGTGCAGCGCCTGCATTCAGGATCGGCTTGCCGAGATCGCCGGGCAGCGGCTGTCCGAGCGGCGGCGCCTGCCGCGGCAGCCCGGTATAGTCCTTCGGCAAGGCAGCGAGGCCCTCGGCCGAAGGCCTGTTCTGGGTGGTGAGCAACTCCTGGCCGGCTTGCTGCTTGTTGCGGGTTTGCAGGGCGTAGCCGAGCGCTCCCGCGACCGCAAGCGCAGACACCGCGCCGAGACCGATCAACATCTTGCGTGAGAGGCGAGTGACCGCTGGCCGCTCGCCGCGGAGCCGAAGATCCGGCGGCGCGAGCAGTGGGACATCGCCTTGATGTTCGTCTTCGCTGCCTATCGCCATGAGCGCGGCCTTCCATCGGTGCGGACAATGCGCACACGCCGCTCGCTGTCCTTGTCGCCAAGACGTAATTCGGCGGCGGCGAACAGGCGATCGACGATGTAGTAGTTGCGGTTCGCTCGATAGTTGACCAACTCGGACCCGCCGGCCGGACCGATGACGAACAGCGGCGGCATTTCGCCCTGAACGATGCCGCTGGGAAATTCGATGTAGACCTTGTTGCCGTCGTCGAAAGCGCGCAACGGACGCCAGGCCGGATCATCGCCCTCGATCGCGTAGCGGAAGTTGATCGAGCCGAGATCGACGCCGGCGGCGATCGGCGCTGCGGCCTCCGCCGTCGCATTCTGCTGGCGAAGCGCAATGAGCTGGTCCTCGGGATATTGCCAGGAGACCGAGGCCATGTAGGTCTTCTCCGTCGAGCGCAGCTCGAGGAGATAGGTCCGGCGGTCGGTATTGATGACGAGATTGGTGATCAGCTCCGGCCGCGTCGGCTTGACCAGGATGTGGATCTTCTTGGTCGCGCCCGCCCCGCTCTCGGTATCGCCGATGATCCAGCGCACGGTGTCGCCGGCGGCGACCGGACCGGAACCTGTGAGTTGCTCGCCCTCCTGAAGGGCAACATCGGTGATCTGCCCAGGCGCCGTGTAGACCTGATAGAGGGCCCCGCCGGAGAACGGATAGACTTGCACCGCGTTGATGAAGCCGCCCCGAACCGGTTGCACGCGTGCCGCGGCGTTAGCCTGTTTGACGCGAACCTTTGGGTCCGCGGCTTCGGGGACGCGTTTGCCGGCGGCAAGCGGTTTCAACTGCCCGGGAAGCGGCAGGGGTTTTGGCAATTCCACGATCTTGACGGGCGGCGGCGGATCAGAGGTGAGCGTCGCCGGCTCCGCGCTATCGTAGTTGATATCGGGCGGAATGAAACTGTGCGCGCAGCCGCCAAGGGCCGAGACGGACATCAGCAAAGCCGCCAAAGCGGATTTACTGAAGCACGCGTCGTCGTGTTTCCGGGTTTGCTGAATGACGGAGAGACGCGAAGCCGGACCGCCGGCTGTTGAGGAAATCGGCGGGTTCATTGTCCCAGCTCCTTTGACCAGTTGATGGCGTTGACGTAGATGCCGAGCGGATTCTTGCGCAGCCGGTCGGCATCGGTTGGCGGCTGAATCGCGATGGTAAGAATGGCGGTCCAACGTGTGGTGCCGGCGAGCGCGCCGTCCTGATAGCGGTGTTCGACCCAGGCCACGCGAAAACTGTCGGGCGAGGCGCGGATGACGCTGGAGACGTCGATTGCGACCTGCTGCTTGCCGAGACTGGCGAATGGATCATTGGCGCGGGCGTAATCGTTCAGCGCCATTGCGCCCGCCGTGGTCGTGAAATCGTACGCTTTCAGCCAGTTCGCCCGCACGATGATCGGGTCAGCCGGCAGCGAGCGCACCATCACGATGAAATGGGCGAGGTACCAGGCAATCTGCGGGTCGCTCGGCCTGTAGTCAGCCACAGCGGGCGCCACGGCTTGTGCCTCGCCGAGCTTGTCGACCTGCACGACCCAGGGAACGACGCTGCCGTGCGTGGATTGCCAGACGAGCCCGCCGGCGAGGCCGCAACTAAGGATCAGCGAACCGAAGGCCATCAGCCGCCAGTTCTTCGCCTGCACGCGCGCCGAGCCGATGCGATCGTCCCACACTTGCGCGGCGCGCTGATACGGGGTTTCGGGTTCGGGCGTGCGGCTGTAGCGGATCGACGATCGCCGAAAAACTGACATTGATTATTCTCCCCCTGATAGCTCGACGGAGTGGCCGCCGCCATGGCTGTCGCCGGATTTGAGAGCTTGCGCGGCGGTCTGCGCGCCGTGAACGACCGCCTGATTGCGCTTGATGCGCTGCGCCCAGGCGGGTGGACTTCTCTCAGCCGACGCTTGAGAGGCGGCTCCATCATTTGCGGCCCCGCCACGCTCAACGGTCCCCATGGTCGACGAGCCACCCGTGTTGGCGACGCCGGACCGGGCGCCTGCGGTAAAGCTCTCGCTCATTGCCCCCGCTGCTTGCGCAACGGCACGTCTGGCGGGAGTTGCCGCCGCGCTGGCAGCCGCGCTGCCCGCGCCGCCAAGACCAGAGGCGACGTCGCCAGCGCCGGACCGGCCGGCTGAGGCAAGGCTGTAGGCCGAGGACATACCACCCGCCATCGCCGCACCACCACGTGCGGCGGCCGCGGCGCCGGAGGCTGCTGCCATCGCTCCCCTTCCGGCAAGCCCAAGCGCCGCGCCGCCGGCCATCGCCGTGCCGGCGACGGCAAGGCCAGTACCGACGGCAGCGCCTGCACCGAGCTGCGGCGCCCCCGAAACCAAACCCGTTGCGATGCCGGGTCCGAAGATGCCGAGGCCGAGCATGGCGAGCGCCGCGAGCACGACCGAGAGCGCCTGCTCGATGGTTGGCTGGCCGCCGCCGTAGGCAGTGGTGAACTGGGAGAAGAGTCCCGTCCCGATGCCGACGATGACGGCGAGCACCATCACCTTGACGCCGGAGGCGACGACGTTGCCCAACACCTTCTCCGCAAGGAAGGCGGTCTTGTTGAAAAGGGCGAAGGGAATGAGGATGAAGCCGGCAAGCGTCGTCAGCTTGAACTCGATCAACGTGACGAACAGTTGCACCGACAGTATGAAGAACGCGATCAGCACCAGGAGCCAGGACACCATCAGCACCGCGATCTGGACGAAGTTTGCAAAGAAGCTGGTGAAGCCCATCATCTGGCTTGCGGCGTCGAGCAGCGGCTGCCCCGCGTCGAGGCCGACCTGCGCGAGCCGGCCGGGCCGCAGGAAATCCGCTGTCGAGATCGAGGAGCCGCCGGCCTTCAGGCCAAGGCCGGCGAAGCTGTTGAAGATGACGCCCGAGAGACTGTTGAAGTTGGTGATGATGAAGGCGAAGAAACCGATATAGAGCGTCTTCTTCACCAGCCGCTGGAGAATGTCTTCGTCTCCGCTCCACGCCCAGAATACGCCGGCCAAGGTGATGTCGATGACGATCAGCGTCGAGGCGAGATAGGTGACCTCGCCTGTGACCAGGCCAAAGCCTGAATCGACATAGGTGGTGAAGATATTGAGGAAGGTGTCAATGACGCCGACATTGTTCATGGCCTACCTCCCTCCTTCCGCAGCGTTCGTCGTCGACGATGGGGCCGGCGCGGCCTGCGGCAGAAGTGGCCGCGCCGGCCTGCCGAAGAAGCGCGCGCGGTTCTCCTCCCAGACCGCTCTGCAGTGCGGATCTTCGGCATCCTCTGGTCCAAGCGCGCGGCAGCGGCGCAGCTCGGCCGAGAAATCGTCGGGTGCGGAGACGGCAGGCGTCTCGGATATGGGCTGTGACGCGGGACGCCGATGGATGAAGGACAGCGTAGCCATGAAGACGGCCAACAGAATGACCATCGCGGCTGCACGCAACATATCCGAGCGCTCCATATCCTCGCCTTTAGTTGCTGCTAAACATGGTGACGTTGCCGGGCTGGTAGCCACTGCGCGTCGAGAAGATCTTGTATTGCTGCTGGCCCTGCGACTCCGTTGCCGTCACACGCGCCTGCTCCAGCGCGTCCGCGCGTCCCTTGGCGACGAGAACCGCGACAAGGTCAGAAAGCTGCTGGGATTGCAGGGCGAGGAGCTGGTTGCCGGCTTGAGCCGCCTGCAGCGCGCCAGTTGCGGACTGGCTGGCTGTGACCAGCGACGTCATCGCGCTGGAGTTGGTCGAGATATTGCCGACGACGCCTGCCTGGACCTTCAGCGAGTCCTCGAATGCGCCCACCGAGTTCTGCCAACGGGTTTGGGCGGCGGCGAACAGCGTCGCGTTGGACCCGGTGGTCGGTGCCGCGCCGTAGCTGCTGGAGTACGCGGTTTGAATCTGCTGAACGTTGAAAGAAATGTTCTGCGCTTGCGTGAGAAGCGATTGGGTCCGCGCGATCGTCGACTGGAGCTGGGCCAGCGTCGACATCGGCAGGCTCGCAAGATTCTTCGCCTGATTCACCAGGCTCTGGGACTGGTTGGTCAGCATTTGGATTTGATTGTTGATCTGCTGCAGCTCGCGCGCCGCCGTCAGCACGTTCTGGCTGAAGTTCATGGGGTCGTAGACGATCCACTGCGCAGAGGTCGGTGTCGTCACAAGCGGCTGAAGCGACAGGGCGAGTGAGAGGGCGGTCGCGACCATCAGGCTGGCGCGCCGGGTCTTGCGGACGGTCATGATTACACCTCCAGGTTTGTCAGGTCAGGGATGAGATCGGCGGCCCACAGCAGCTCGTGATCGGCGAGAAAGGCCGGCGTAAAATTCTCGCGGCCGTGCTCGGCGAGCAGCCGTTCGATGGCGGCATGATCGGCCTTCGAGGATGCCGCGCAGAAGGCCAGCGCAATCGGTCCGAGGCCGAGCTCAAACAGTCGATTGCCGCGCCGCGATTGGCAGTAGTAGTCCCGCTTCGGCGTCGCTCGCGCGATGATCTCGATCTGGCGATCGTTGAGACCGAAGCGCCGATAGATCGCCGTAAGCTGCGGCTCAATGGCGCGCTCGTTCGGCAGGAAGATCCGCGTCGGGCAGCTTTCGACGATCGCGGGCGCGATATTGCTGCCGTCGATGTCGGAGAGCGATTGCGTGGCGAAGACGACAGAGGCGTTCTTCTTCCGGAGCGTCTTCAGCCATTCGCGCAGCTGCTGGGCGAAGGCCGGATCGTCGAGCACAAGCCAGCCCTCGTCGATGATGAGGAGCGTCGGCCGGCCGTCGAGCCGGCCCTCGATACGATGAAAGAGGTAGGTGAGGACGGCGGGCGCAGCATCAGCACCGATCAGGCCCTCGGTTTCGAAAGCCTGGACTGACGTGAAGCCGAGGTGCTCGGCCTCGGCGTCGAGCAGCCGGCCGGAGGGACCGCCGACGCAATAGGGTTGCAGCGCCTGTTTGAGCGCGGTCGACTGCAACAGGACTGTCAGTCCGGTGATCGTCCGTTCCTCGACAGGAGAGGAAGCCAGTGAGGTCAAAGCCGACCAGACATGCTCCTTCGCGGTCGGATCGATGGTAACGCCTTCCTTGGCGAGGATCGCGGTCACCCAATCGGCAGCCCAGGCACGCTCCGCCGCATCGCCGATGCGTGCGAGCGGCTGAAGAGAGACGGAGTCCTCGGCATTGTTCGACAGACTGCCACCGAGGTCGTGCCAATCGCCGCCCATGGCAAGCGCCGCGGTGCGGATCGAGCCACCGAAATCGAAGGCAAAGATCTGGCTCTTGCGGTAGCGGCGGAACTGGATCGCCATCAGCGCCAGCAGCACGGACTTGCCGGCGCCGGTCGGGCCGACGATCAGGGTATGGCCGACGTCGCCGACATGCAGCGAGAAGCGGAACGGCGTCGAACCTTCGGTCTTGCCGAAGAAGAGCGGTGCGCTGCGGAAATGCTCATCGCGCGCCGGCCCGGCCCAGACCGCCGAAAGCGGAATCATGTGGGCCAGGTTCAATGTTGAGAGCGGTGGCTGGCGGACGTTGGCGTAGGCGTGCCCCGGCAGTGAGCCGAGCCAGGCTTCGAGCGCATTCACCCCTTCGGGCATGCAGGTGAAGTCGCGTCCCTGGATGACTTTCTCGACGAGGCGAAGCTTCTCAGTGGCGCGGCTGGGGTCCTCATCCCAGACAGTGACGGTCGCGGTGACGTAGGCCTGCCCGACGTCATCGGTGCCCAGTTCCTGTAAGGCGAGATCGGCATCGACGGCCTTGTTGGCTGCATCACTATCGACCAGTGTCGACGTCTCATTCGTCATCACCTCCCTGACGATGGCGGCGATCGACTTTCGCTTGGCAAACCACTGTCGACGGATCCTGGTCAGCAGCTTCACCGCCTCGGTCTTGTCGAGGAGGATCGCGCGCGTCGACCAGCGGTAAGGGAACGCAAGCCGGTTCAACTCGTCGAGGATTCCGGGATGGGTCGCGGTCGGAAAACCGACCACGGTGAGCGTGCGAAGGTGGTGGCTGCCGAGGCGCGGCTCGAGGCCGCCGGCGAGCGGCTCGTCCGCGAGCAGCGCGTCGAGATGCATCGGCGTCTCTGGGACGCGGACGCGCTGTTGCCGCGTTGAGACGGTCGAGTGCAGGTAGGTGAGCGTGTCGCCGTCATCCAGCCACGCCACCTCGGGCATGAAGCCTTCCACCAGTTGCAGGACGCGGTTAGTCCGATCGACGAAGCCGCGCAGCAGTTCGTAGGGATCGACGCCGTTCTGCGCGCGGCCCTCATAGAGCCAGCCCTCGATCCGCGAGGCGTCCTCGGCCGGCGGGAGCCAGACGAAGGTCAGGAAATAGCGGCTCTCGAAATGGGCACCGGCCTCCTCGAAAGCATCCCGCCGCTCCAGATCGACCAGCGCGGATGCCGCATCGGGAAAGGCGTTGTAGGGATAGGTCTGGGCGGCGCTGCGCTGGGCCTCGACGAAGATCGCCCAGCCTGAGCCGAGGCGGCGCAATGCGTTGTTGAGCCGGGCCGTCACGCCGACCAACTCCGCAGAGGTTGCGCTGTCGAGATCCGGACCACGGAAGCGCGCCGTCCGTTGGAACGATCCGTCCTTGTTGAGGACCACACCGCGTTCGACCAACGCGGCCCAGGGCAGGAAGTCGGGAAGGCTGGCGGGCCGATTGCGATATTCGGCGAGGTTCAGCATGGAAGCCTCATGCACCGAGGTAGGGTGGATAGCGGAGGTGGCGTCGAACGACGTCCACGAACTGCGGGTCGCGCTTGGCTGCCCAGACGGCCGCGGCGTGGCCCACGGCCCAGATCAGCGCGCCGGGGATCCAGAGGCGCAGGCCGAGCGCGATGGCGGCCGCCAACGTGCCGTTGGCGATCGCGACGGTACGCGGCGCGCCACCCATCAGGATCGGGTCCGTGAGCGCGCGATGGACCGGCGCGAAGAAACCCGGCACCTCTGGATCGACAAGTGCAGCCATCAGACCAGCGCCCCACCCGAGAAGCTGAAGAAGGACAGGAAGAAGCTCGATGCGGCGAAGGCGATCGACAGTCCGAAGACAATCTGGATCAGCCGGCGGAAGCCGCCGGCGGTGTCGCCGAACGCAAGCGTCAGGCCGGTCACGGTGATGATGATGACGGAGATGATTTTCGCGACCGGACCTTGCACCGATTCCAGGATCTGATTGAGCGGCGTCTCCCACGGCATCGAGGAGCCAGAGGCGTAGGCCGCGGGCGCGAAAGCGACGGAGATGATAGCAATCGCCGCGAGGTCGTTGACGAGACGGCGAACGCGACCGGTCGCGCAAGCAAACTGGATCATGACGGGTCTCCGGAAAGCGAGGGTTCGCCGCCCGCCCCGGCGGGTTGGACGCGGTAATCGCCGGTGACGGGATCGAGGCCGGCGACGAGAGCAAGTTCAGCGAGGCGGCGTTCGCTGCCGCGGCCGCGCAGCACTGCGACGAGATCGATGGTCTCGGCGATCAACGCCTTGGGAACAGTGAGGACGGCTTCCTGGATCAGCTGTTCGAGGCGGCGAAGCCCGCCGAGCGCCGTGCCGGCGTGAATCGTTCCGATTCCACCGGGGTGACCGGTGCCCCAGGCTTTGAGGAGCTCCAAGGCTTCGCCGCCCCGCACCTCCCCGATCGGAATGCGGTCGGGACGTAAACGTAAGGAGGACCGGACCAGATCGGACAGCGACGCGACACCGTCCTTGGTGCGCAACGCGACAAGATTCGGAGCGCGACACTGCAGCTCGCGCGTGTCCTCGATCAGGACCACGCGATCGGTGGTGCCGGCGATTTCGGCGAGCAGTGCGTTCGTGAGGGTAGTCTTACCCGTCGAAGTGCCGCCCGCGACCAGGATGTTCTTGCGCGAGGCGACGGCGGCCCGCAGCGCCGCCGCTTGACCGCCGGTCATAATGCCGGCGCCGACGTAGTCATCGAGTGTGAACACCGCAACGGCCGGCTTGCGGATCGCAAAAGCCGGCGCTGCAACGACAGGCGGGAGAAGCCCCTCGAACCTCTCTCCCGTCTCGGGAAGCTCGGCCGAGACGCGAGGGCTACCGGCATGGACCTCCGCGCCGACGTGGTGCGCGACCAGGCGCACGATCCGCTCGCCGTCGGCCGCGGACATCATCTGTCCGCTATCCTCCAGGCCGCCCGAAAGCCTGTCGATCCAGAGCCGACCATCGGGGTTGAGCATCACCTCGACGATCGAGGGGTCTTCAAGGAACGTCGCAATTGCCGGGCCAAGCGCGGTGCGCAGCATGCGCGCGCCACGCGAGAAGGCTTCCGAATGGAGTGAAGTGCCCGCCACGATCGTTCCCCCGTCGAGCGTCAATCGCAGCAATGCGATCGGCGACGGGGATGAATAGAAAAGGCAGGAAAAGGGTCAGTTCAACAAGTATTCAGCCGTCGTAGGAGCGCAGCGTAGAGCAGAGAAAAAATACTTGCTGTATCGAAAGGGTGCTGATCGAACCCACACAAATTTTCGCAATAGGTTGCGTCTCCAGGCTGAGGCTGCGCAACCTCCGCCCTAATCGGCACTTCGGCTGAAACGTCTGCTGTTCGGGTAGATCGGAAGAGAGCGCAGATTTGTAAAAGCGACGCTGTTGCCCCTGTGCAGACTTCGGCGCTTCCGCATTCTCAACATCGTCGATGACGTCACCAAGGAATGCCTGGGCGCCGTTCCGGATACATCGATCTCGGGGCGGCGCGTGGCCCGCGAACTGACGACAATCGTCGAGCGACGCGGCAAGCCAGGAATGATCGTGTCCGACCATGGCACCGAGTTCACCTGTAACGCCATGCTCGCCTGGTGCAAGGACACCGTCGTCATCGATTGGCACTTCATCGCACCGGGAAAGCCGATGCAGAACGGCTTCATCGAGAGTTTCAACGGCCGGATGCGCGATGAGTTGCTCAACGAGACCCTATTCTTCGATCTCGATGACGCCCGTGCCAAGATCGCCAATTGGGTCGCCGACTACAATCTCCAGCGCCCACACTCGTCGCTGAAATACCTGACTCCCGCGGCCTACGCCGCCCACCTCACCGCAACGGACGATCGGCTGCGCAACCCCGACCAGCTCCGCCGATCGTCCGTTGCTCCACCCGCGCCACTTGGCGTACAAATGATCTGAGGCCGGCAAACTGGACCATTTTTCGCTAGAGTTTTTCGCATCGAGTCCCCGGCTGGGGAGGAGCGAAGAACGATGAAAGCCTCAAGATTTTCGGACGCCCAGAAGGCGTTTATTCTCAAGCAGGGCCATGATGGGGTCCCGGTCGCGGACATTTGCCGCAAGGCCGGGATTAGCCAGGCGACCTACTTCAATTGGAAGAAAAAGTATGACGGACTGCTGCCGACCGAGATGCGACGGCTGAAGCAGCTCGAGGAGGAGAATGGCAAGCTGAAGAAGCTGGTGGCGGATCTATCGCTCGACAAGGAGATGCTGTCATGCACGCGTTCGCTACGGCTATCGCCGTGTCCACGTTCTGCTCCGCCGCGAGGGATGGCGCCACGGCCAGAACCAGACGCGGCGCATCTATCGCGAATTGGGCCTGCAATTGCGCAACAAAACGCCGAAGCGGCGGGTCAAGGCCAAGCTGCGCGAGGATCGCAGGCCAGCGACGCGGTCGAACGAGACCTGGGCGATGGACTTTGTTCATGATCAGCTGGCGACCGGGCATAAACTGCGCGTGCTCACGATCGTCGATATCTTCTCCCGCTTCTCGCCGGCGCTGGTGCCGCGGTTCACCTTCCGCGGCAGCGACGTCGTGGCGATGCTCGAAAGGGCCTGCAAGGAAGTGGGATATCCGGCGACGATCCGCGTCGATCAGGGCAGCGCGGTCGCCATGCCCAATGCGTCGGACACCCGCTTCGCGGTCCTTTCGTCGTTGGTCGCGAAGCTGACCCGGATGTGACAATTGTCGAGGATCGAGTTGTTTGGGCCATAGGCCTTCTCGATCTGGTTCAGCGACTGAGCGATCAGGAAGCTCTTGATGCCATAACCGGCCATGAAGGCGAGCGCGGACTCAAAGAAGTCGAGCCGGCCGAGTGCAGGGAATTCGTCGAGCATCAGCAGGAGCCGGCGCCGGCGGGCCCTGGCCTGGATATCCTCGGTCAATCGGCGGCCGATCTGGTTGAGGATCAACCGGATCAGCGGCTTGGTGCGGTTGATGTCCGATGGCGGCACCACGAGGTAAAGCGTGGTCGCTCGCTCTGTCCCGACGATGTCGGTGATCCGCCAGTCGCAGCGCCTGGTCACCTCGGCGACGACGGGGTCGCGGTAGAGACGGAGGAACGACATCGCGGTGCTCAGGACACCAGAGCGCTCGTTGCCGGACTTGTTCAACAGCTCGCGTGCCGCAGACGCGACGACGGGATGGACTCCGGCCTCGCCGAGATGCGTCGTCCGCATCATCGCGGCAAGCGTCGATTCGATCGGCCGCTTGGGATCGGACAGGAAGGCCGCGACTCCGGCGAGCGTCTTGTCCGTCTCGGCGTAGAGGACGTGGAGAATGGCGCCGACCAGCAGCGCGTGACTGGTCTTCTCCCAGTGGTTCCGCTTCTCGAGGCTGCCCTCGGGGTCGACGAGGATGTCGGCGATGTTTTGGACGTCGCGCACCTCCCACTCGCCATGCCGTACTTCCAGCAACGGGTTGTAGGCTGACGATTTCGCATTGGTCGGATCGAACAGAAGGACGCGGCCATGCTGCGCGCGGATCATCGCGAAGCGGCCGGAGGCGAGCGCGAAGCGCTGTCTATAGGTCCCAGCAACATATTCGCCGGCGGCCGACGGATTGAACGGCCGGCCAGTCTCCGCTGCGAGCTGCTCACCCAAAGCTTCAACCTCCCGGCGACGCAGCGTGCCAATAAGGTTCTTCGCGAACACCAATCCACGCGCCTGGCGCTCGGCGAGACCGTGCTCGATGAGTTGCTCGGCCCGTCGTTCCATAGCTTGGGCGGACCTCGGCGCCGAAGCCAGCCTGGCCAAGTGCGACTGGATCGCGCGCGACCGCCTGCCGGTCGAGCCATGTCGCGCCACTTGCCGTCACCTGTGCTTCGATCGACAGATCGGAGCGGACGGCCAGCGCCGCGCGGCGCTGCCCTCTCGCGTCGTCGAACTTGCGGAGCTCGACGATTGAGCCCGGCGCGCTGTTGTCGGCGGCGTCGAGATCGGGGAGCCTGATGTAGTGGGTACGGCCATCGACGCCGTCGACGACGGCATAAGCGGTCCCCTTGAGCTCGTCGTCGAGACCGCGATCGACGAGACGTCCGATGACGGGGACATCGAGGCTTTCGCCTGATAGCACGTAGCTTGCGGTCCCCCGCTCGATGCCGCGTTCGGTCAGACTGCGGTGAATATCCCCGATCGTTAGCTTCAACGCTCACGACCGCGCCTCTTAAGCGAAGCCGCTTGAAGTGATTTGAGACCTACTCCTGAAAGTCGATCCCGAGGGGCCAACCCTCATCGCTGCCACAGCTTGCGCACACAGATTTTCAGATCATTCCGATCATCCTTTCTGTGTGCTTCTGCAGCACACTGTCGTCGCCGTGCAGCCGCTCGGCGGCCAGGGCGTGGCGCTCGATTAGCCCATAGAGCGGCTGCAGGACCGCCGCACAGGCGCCGACCTGGTCGGCCAGTGTCGACAGGCTCAGATCGATGCCCTCCCGGGCATAGCGCTCGCTCTGCCGGTTCAAGGGCTGATGCTGGCCGAACTTCTCAAACAGGATCATGGCCAGGAGGTTGGGCCCGGCAAAGCCGCGCGGCGTCACGTGGAAGGGGGCCGGCGGTTGGGTGATCGTCTCGCAGTCCCGGCACGAGAACTTCTCGCGTACCGTCTGGATCACCTTCCACTGCCGGGGAATGACCTCCAGCGTCTCGGTGATGTCCTCGCCCAGCTTCGAGAGCCTCAATGACCCGCAGCAGGGACAGCTCTCCGGCGCCGCGATCACCACGCGTTCGCGCGGCAGATGCTCGGGGAGCGGTTTGCGCGACGGCCGCGTGCGCTTGAACGATTGCACGGTCTGCGCCTTGGCTGCCGCCCTCTCGGCCGCCAATCCGTCTTCGATAGCCGCCGCTTCCAGTTCTTCGAGCTGAAGCTCCATCTGCTCCAAGAGCCGCGCCTTGCGTTCCGAGCGGCTGCCGTAAATCTGGCGACGCAGCTTCTCGATCTCGAGCTTGAGGTAACTGATCAGTGCCTCGGCCGCCTTCGCATTGGCAGCTTCCGCTTTGGCGCTCGCAGCAACCGCCTCCGCTTGAAGGCGCGCGGCGCGCTCCGCGATGATCATCGCATGCGCGGCGGCAAGATCGGTGGGAAGCGATTCAGATGTGGTCACGACGATGATGGAATCACATCCATCACGATCCGGGAAGCGCAAAGCCTCATCCGACCGATGTCGGCCGCCACGTCTCTTGTGGGTGCCTCCAGTCGATCCCGGACAAGAGATAACCGAGCTGCGCCGACGAGATCGTCACCACTCCCTCAGCCGGGCTCGGCCAGATGAAGCGACCCCGCTCCAGGCGTTTTGTGAACAGGCAGGCGCCCTGGCCATCATGCCAGATCACCTTCAAGAGATTGCCGCGACGACCGCGGAAGCAAAACAGGTGGCCGCCCAGCGGGTTGCGATGCAAGATCTCTTGGACCTGCAATGCCAGCGACGGAAAGCCCTTCCGCATGTCGGTATAGCCGGTTGCGAGCCATACCCGCACGCCGGCAGGCAACGGAATCATCGTGGCCGTCCATCGGTCAGCGCCGCCACGACTGCGCTCAGCGCCGCCGCGTCAACCGCGCCCGTGATCCGCATCCGAGCCCCGGCCGCGAACTCGATCTCGATCGCACCGCAGGTCCCGGAGGGCGCCGTCAACGGTTGCCGTTCTGGCGCAATGGAGACTGCCGCAAAACGGACCTCGTCATCCTGCCGCTGCATCGGCCCAGGCTCGAAAGCGAGGACACCTGTGCGTGCCTGCCGCCGCCAGGCCGTGACCAGATTGCGGTGAACATCATGTCGTCGAGCAACCTCGACAACACTGGCCCCAGTGCGCCAGACTCTCCTCCACAATCCGAAGCTTCTCGGCAGTGGTCCACCGCCGTCGCCGCTCTGGACCGGACAGAACCGTAACCGTCGTAACGTTTGCTCATTTGTTTGCAAATCAATGAGCGAACCATCTCAGCTCGAACGCAATCCGGGAAGACGGCCCTCGCCGGGGGCTTACCGCGCGGCGTCTTCGGTGTCATCAAGCGCGAACCGCGCCGCCGCTCCGCCATCGAACCCATCATCGGACACCTGAAGGCCGATGGTCACCTCGGCCGCTGCTACCTCAAAGGCCGCGCCGGCGATGCGGCTAACGTCATCCTCTCAGCCGTCGGCCACAACTTCCGCCGCATCCTCGCCTGGCTCAGAGAACTCTTGTGCCTCATCCTGCTCCAGCTATGGCGCACGTTCGGCCGTCCCGCCCCGCTCAATTCGCCTTCTTAACGGACGACTCTCTAGCGGGCGCCGACGACAAACCTCTCTGCTGAAGTGGACCCTATGCTGAGGACCACTGGGGCCGGCTTCTTAAGTGGAACTGCTGCCGTTCGTTCTTCCCAATAACATTACGCTACTCTTGCTTGCTGCTGTTGTGGCTGTGGGGATGTGGGCAACGCGCAGCGTTGTCCAAGCTTCTCGCTTGCGAGAAGCGTCATATCCACAGCCTCTTCGCCGAATGCGCCGGTGACGCCGGCCCGCCAGACGGCCATCGGCGCGCGGTTTTCCAGCGCCTGATGAGGGCGCTGGAAATTGTAAAACTCGATCCATCGGGCGATTCCGGCTTTGGCCTCGTGGCCATCCGAATAACCCTTGAGATAGATGTCCTCGTATTTGAGAGAGCGCCACAGCCGCTCGATGAACACGTTGTCCATCCAGCGCCCGCGACCGTCCATCGAGATCCTGACGCCAGTGGCGGCCAGCGTGCCGGTGAAGGCGGCGCTGGTGAACTGGCTGCCCTGGTCGGTATTGAAGATCTCAGGCCGGCCGAAGCGTGCCAAGGCCTCTTCGAGCGCAGACACGCAGAACGATGTGTCCATCGTGTTCGACAGGCGCCAGGCCAGCACCGCACGGCTCGCCCAATCGATGATCGCCACCAGATATAGAAAGCCCTGGCCGATCGGCACATAAGCGCCGCGATGCCCATCTGGCGCATCAACCGCTGCACGCGCTTGCGATTGATGCGACACCCTTCGCCATTGAGCATCGCCATCATTCGCCGCGAGCCCAGGAACGGCCAGGCCGTGAACAGCTGGTCGATCCGCCGCATCAGCTCAACGTCGTTGTCATTGGCCGGCCGTGGCGGCCGATATATGCTCGATCGCGCAACGCTCAGCAGTTGGCATTGCCGGCGGATCGATAGACTCTCATGATCGCGCTGAAGCAATCCTCGGCGATCCGGCGCGCTCATCTTCCGGACCTCCTGGCTAAGAAATCTCGCTCGACCGTCAATTGTCCGATCTTGGCGTGGAGCTTCTCGACCTCCAGTTCGTGAGCCGCCTCGCCATCCCGACCAGCGCCCGCGTCGAACGCCCGAACCGCTTGATCCTGAAGCTGCTTCTTCCACGCATAAATCTGGTTCACATGCACCTGGTAGCGCTGTGCCAGATCCGTCACCGTTGATTGTTCTCGCAGCGCCTCCAAGGCGATCTTCGCCTTCAGCGCCGCATCGATTTTCCGTCTCGTCTTCTTCATGGTCCGCTCCGTTTATCAAAACGGAACGGCATCCGCACCACCTAAGCCGCTGGTCCAAAATCCGGGGTCCACTTCACGGCCTTCTAAGCTGTCGTCGTTGGCCCTGACCAGATTGGGTCCGCCATTATGACGGTATGATGATCCCATCTAGGGTTCTTCGATCCGAAAATACGTTTGCGTAATGTGCGCCGACGTAAGTTGGTAACCTTGTGTTCTGGCCTCCGAAATATCTGCCAGGCGTCGATCAGAGGGGAGTGTAAGGCGAGAACTGATATTAAAATGAGGATACTTTCCCTCGCCAGCCACCGGCGCGTTACTCGCGCCCCATTTCCGCCAACGGATCTTCCGTTACATCGCCGGCGACGGGAGGCTGGTCAAGGACTTGAGCGAACCGCCGTAAGAGGGCGGTCGTGCTTGGCGACATTTCCGCAACCGGGCCGGGTATATAGCATGAGACGAGATAGGCCCGGCGTCGTGCCTCAGAGTCATCCAGTAGCAATGGCAACGTCTCGATTGCTCGTTCCGGCTCCAAGATCGCGATGATGGTCTGCCGGCGAGTGATTGCATTCAGGCGGTCAGACGCGAGAGAGCGGAACGGTTCGTCCTGCGTTAGAACGCGTGACCAGCGGTCCAGACGATCGCGGCGAATACCACCGCGATCGTTGACAAGCAGCGTCATCATACGAACGACCGCTTCGATGAAGCCTCCGGTCGCGATCGCCTTGAGTGCAAAGCAAACGTCAGGGCGCGACCGCAATTCTTCGAGTGTCGTTTGCCTCGTATTCACCTCGTAGCGACTACCAAAGTAGTCCTGCAAAGGAGTATTCCACATGCTGTGGAACACCAGCTCATAGATCGTGTCGCGCAGGTCGCGCCAGAAGATGATCGTCCGTTCGATATGTTGCACATACAGCGCTTCCGCAACCAAGAATGGATTATCCGCTCTGGCCTTTGCTCGAGACCTAAGAACCTGCTCAGCTCGGGACTTGAGGCCGACGAGCATCGGGTTTTGCGAAGAGAGTAGCGCTCGCGACAAACGCTGCGGATGAACAGCTCGACCGGCTTCGGCCGTCAGTTTCGTGACTGCAGCTCTGACGAATGGGCGGGCAACAGGTGATAGACCTGTGCCTGAAGTTGCGATGCGCGGTCCACCGCGCCGAAAGGACGCTCGTCGCGATAATTGTCGTTAAATGCCAGGATGTCCTTGAAGCTGCGTTGGACTAGCTCAACGCTGTAGTCTTTTCGTCCATCATGTTCCTGAATATCCGTGACGCACATTTCGTAGAGCCCGGGCATCAACGCTTCGATCGCCTCAAGAGTGGTTGCGACTTGCCTAAACTCCCGATTGACAACTTTAGACGAGACGAAGATGCCGAGGTGCCCGACGTCATTATGCACCATATAGATAATGTGTTGGCCGCAGGCGCGGATTTCCTCTTCGTTCTCGTAAGCATCTGTAATCCAATTCAGAGCCTGCTGGGGTGGCGTAACGTTGTCGCCATGGCTGGCAAACACGATGATCGGTGCCCTGATCTGCTTGAGATCCACGTGCTGACGTTCTGATGCTAGATAGGCTTTGTTTTTGGCAAGTCGGTTGCCGATGAACAGGTTTTCCAGCAGATCTCGTTCTCGTGCAGCAGACAGAAGCTGGCCCACCACGTCTCTGTTGCAAGGAAGCTTTCGCGCGCTGTATCCACGTCGCGAAAAAGGTTGGCGTACTTTAGGAATAGCCGCTCGGGATTGAGCAATTCGAAATTGTGTATGAGATTGGCGCCGTCGAACATTCCCTTGCCGAGGTCGCACAGAAACATTGGAATCCAGACTCCGCCGAATATGCCGGCAATGTAGCGGAAGGTGTTGTCGCCGATGTTCCCCGACACAGCTGACACCGGTGATCCATTGATGGTAATAGGGCCTGTCAAGTCAGGGTTTGTCGCGGCCATGACGAGGGTCGCCCAGCCAGTGTTCGCCGTCAGCACTCTTGAGACAGATTGAAGGGTTTTCCGGAAGGAGGATTTCTGGTTCATCGTAGCCACCAGGAGCGAAGATGAAGCAGAAATCCGGGCCGCGTAAGCCGGCGGCTGAACAAGTGTTGAAGGACATCCGGCGCCAGACCCGTCGGCATTACTCTGCGGAAGAGAAGATCCGTATTGTGCTGGAGGGGCTGCGGGGCGAGGAGAACATCTCCGAGCTCTGCCGCCGCGAAGGCATCGCCGCCTCGATGTATTACGGTTGGTCCAAGGAGTTCCTGGAAGCCGGCAAGCGTCGCCTGGCTGGCGACACG
>NZ_JBWJZE010000030.1:0-47576 GCF_056429085.1 Bradyrhizobium sp. CFUWI | reverse complement strand
CCCGAGGCCGGCATGGAAGAGAACCCCGTCAACCTCGATCCCCGCATGGCCAAGCTCGCCGGCGGCGTCCACCGCCTCGACGGACAGCTCATGGTCGTGCTCGACGTCGATCGCGTCCTCGAGCTCGAAACCAAAGTGCAGATGGCCGCGTGAGCCAACGAAACATCGGAGCCGGAGAACCAAAATGAAAACCTGCTTGGTGGTCGATGATTCCAGCGTGGTGCGCAAGATCGCGCGCCGGATTCTGGAAGGCCTGGAATTCGAGGTGACCGAGGCCGAGGACGGCTCGAAGGCGCTCGAGATCTGCCAGCGGCAGTTGCCCGATGCGGTGCTGCTCGACTGGAACATGCCCGTGATGGATGGTTTCGAGTTCATGGGCCACATGCGCCGCCTGCCCGGCGGCGACCAGCCCAAGGTGGTGTTCTGCACCACCGAGAACAATGTGGCTCACATCGCCCAGGCGCTCAGCGGCGGCGCCAACGAGTACATCATGAAGCCCTTCGACAAGGACATTATCGCCGACAAGTTTGCTGAAGTCGGCCTGATCCCGGTCGGACAAGCCATGGTCTGAGCGAATCTGGCCCGCGCATTTGGCCAGAATGTTCCAGTACAGCTTCGAAGAGGCGATCAGTGACCCCGACCGAGTATGAGTACCTGCGTAAGTTCCTGAAGGACAATTCCGGTCTCGACCTGTCCGCAGACAAGCAATATCTGATCGAGAGCCGCCTGTTGCCGCTCGCCCGCAAGGCCGGGCTCTCCGGCATCGCCGAGCTCGTGCAGAAGCTGCAAGGCGGCGCGCGTCAGCTGATCACCGACGTGGTCGAAGCCATGACCACCAATGAGACCTTCTTCTTCCGCGACAAGGTCCCGTTCGATCATTTCCGCGACCACATCATGCCCGAGATCATCAAGGCGCGTGCCGGCAAACGCAGCGTGCGGATCTGGTGCGCCGCCGGCTCGACCGGGCAGGAGCCCTATTCGCTGGCGATGTGCCTGAAGGAGATGGGCGCGGCCCTCACCGGCTGGCGCATCGAGATCATCGCGACCGATCTGTCGCAGGAGGTGCTGGAGAAGGCCAAGGCCGGCGTCTACAGCCAGTTCGAGGTGCAGCGCGGCCTGCCGATCCAGATGCTGGTCAAATACTTCAAGCAGACCGGCGAGACCTGGCAGATCAATCCCGAATTGCGGGCGATGATCCAGCATCGCCAGCTCAACCTGCTGCACGACTTCTCCCAGCTCGGCACTTTCGACGTCATCTTCTGTCGCAACGTGCTGATCTATTTCGACCAGGATACCAAGATCAACATCTTCAACCGGCTGGCGCGCCAGATCGAGCCCGATGGCTTCCTGGTGCTGGGCGCGGCCGAAACCGTGGTCGGTCTCACCGATACGTTCCGCCCGATTGCGGAGCGGCGCGGCCTCTACAAGCCGAACGATCCGCGTGCCGCCGCCGCCAAGCCGGTTCTCGCCGGCGCGGCGCCGCGCCTCGCGGTGATGGCAGGACGATAGACATGGCCGAGGATGGCAAGGGTAGCGAACGCGTGACTTTCAGTCGCGGCTACGATGTCTGCATCATGGCCATCGACGGCACCTGGCGCCGCGACTGCAAGCTCAACGCGATCTCCGACACCGACGCCATTCTCACGGTGGAAGGCTCGATCCAGGGGTTGAACCTGAAAGAGTTCTTCCTGCTGTTGTCGTCCACGGGCCTTGCCTATCGTCGCTGCGAGCTGGTCCGCGTCAACGGCGCCGAAATGGACATCCAGTTCCTGCGCGGCAAGAACAGGAAGAAGCGCGGAGCGGCCGGCGGCCATGACGCCGCGGCGTGATCCGCCCGCGTCCGTTGCCGTCCCTTCCGATCTCTTGCTTCACATTTTCTGAAGATTTCAAAGCGAATTCGCGGCGGCAGCTTTACGGGGCCTAAGCGCGAACATTGTATCCGTTGCCGGTCTCAATCTCAGGATACGGAAATGCCCAGAAGCCCTCTTTCGCCCATGACGTCAAACCTGCCCGACGGCGCCGAACGGCGTGCGCTTCAGCTTCTGGTGGTCGATGACGACGCCACGCAGCGCAGCCTGATCACCGTCGCCGCCAAGCAGGCCGGCCACGAAGTCACCGTGGCGCCGTCCGTGGCGAATGCGATCGAGAAGCTGCGCACCGCCCGCTTCGATTGCGTGACGCTGGATCTCGTGCTGGAGGATGGCGACGGCATCGACGTGCTGCGCGAGATGGCGGCGGCGAAGTTCGGCGGCGCCGTGATCGTCATCAGCGGCATGGACGGCAAGCGCCGCAGCGCCGCTCGCAGCTTCGCCAGGTCCGTCGGGATCGAGCTTCAGAGCCTGCCGAAGCCGCTCGACCTCGCGGCCCTGCGCATCAGCCTCGCCAATCTGGGCAAGATCGCGATGGGCCTTCCCGCGATCCACACCTGGGGCGGTGTCGCCACCGACGCGATCGTGGAACGGCACCGCGCCTAAGCACGATACAATGAGAATGAAGCGCCATCGCGCTTCAGCTTGTTGTTTAAGCATGATCTTCTCGGAAGACCGCCGCGCGCTCTTCCGGATCCTGCTTTAGGCGTGCGGAACCGCCATGCGATGGGATGCGAGCGGCGCGCCGCGCCGATCGCGCTCTATGCCGGGTTGCCGGAATCAGACAGACATCGCAGGGCGTGGCCAAGGCCCGCCCGACACGCATTGAGGGCGGCGCTCGCCGTCGCATAACGCGGCGTGACGTCGTCGAGCACGAAAATGTCGGCGGAACCGGCCGGATCGCCGCGGGCCGGACCCGTTTCCAACGCGCTGGCTTCCATCATGGCTGCGTCGATCAGGCGCATGCTGCTCTCGATCCCTGTGATCAGAGCGCGAAGATCGGCGGCGATCAACTGACGGCTGTCGGTTTCGGGCCTCGCGACGATCGGGGGTGCGCCAGCGAAATTTTGCATGGATAGTCTCCCTACCCGCAATTAGGCACCCTGCCGCTACTTGTGCGGTAAGTCCATGTCCCGTACAAATACGGGTGGGCCGAATCCGCGCCGAACGCCATAACGGTTGGCGCGGACGCGAGTCCTTCATGCCAACCGGATGTGGCACATGGCCGAACAAAGCTCTCGCGGTGAAATCTTCGTGGTCGACGACGACCCTGCCGTTCGCGACACTCTGTCGATGGTGTTGAAGGCGGCGGGTTATGAGGTGATCTGTTTTGCGGACGGCGCGGCGCTGCTCTCCGTCGCGCGAAGCCGAACGCCGGCTGCAATCCTGCTCGACGTGCACATTCCCGGAAAGTCAGGGCTCGACATTCTGAACGAGCTGCAGGGCGAGGACTATCCGGCGCCGATCTTCATGATCTCCGGACAGGGCGACATCGCGATGGCGGTGGGCGCGATCAAGAGCGGCGCGCTCGACTTCATCGAGAAGCCGTTCCGCGGCAGCGAGATCGTCGGCCGGCTCGACGAGGCGATCGGCGCCTATGCACGCAGGCAGGCGGAGAACGCCTCGCCGAAATTCAGCTCGCTGCATTTCCCCGGACGCGAGCCGCTGACGCGCAGGGAGCGCGAGGTGCTCGAGCAGTTTGCTTCCGGTGCGTCCAACAAGGAAGCCGGTCGCACGCTCGGCATCAGCCCGCGCACGATCGAGGATCACCGCGCCAACATCATGAAGAAGCTCGGCGCGCGCAACGCCGCGGATCTGATCCGCATCGTGATGACCGCGGCCCAGCGCGCGTCGTAGCAAGCTCTTGTAGCCCGGGTGAGCGAAGCGACACCCGGGACCGCTGCTGCAAAGTCCCGGATATCGCTTCGCTCATCCGGGCTACGCAGCCTCAGGCGCTCAGCGCCTTGCGGATGATCCGCGCCAGATCCGACTTGCGATAAGGCTTGGCCAGCAGCATCACGCCGGAATCCAGCCGGCCGTGATGGATGATCGCATTCTCGGTATAGCCCGACGTGTACACCACCTTGAGGTCGGGCCGCGTCTTCATCAGCTCGTCGGCAAGCTGCCGTCCGTTCATCTTGCCGGGCATGATGACGTCGGTGAACAGAAGGTCGAACGGCTTTTCGGCGGCGACGATCGCGAGCGCCTCCGCGGCGTTCGCGGCCTGCAAGGTGACGTAGCCGAGCGAATGCAGCTGCGCCAGCACGTAGTCGCGCACCAGCCTGTCGTCCTCGACCACCAGGATCGTCTCGTGTCCGCCCTCGATGGTCGCCGGCGTCACGCCCTCGCCGGCCGCCGTCGGCGTCTTGCCGGGCGGCAGGTACATCTTGATCGTGGTGCCGTGGCCCTCTTCGCTGTAGATCTTGATGTGACCCGCGGACTGCTTGATGAAGCCGTAGACCATCGACAGCCCGAGTCCGGTGCCCTTGCCCGGTCCCTTCGAGGTGAAGAAGGGATCGAACACCCTGGTCAGCAGGTTCGCGGGGATTCCGGTGCCGGTGTCGCTCACGGCAATCAACACGTAGTGCCCCGGCGGCACATCGTTCGCACTGGCGTAGACCTCGTCGAGATAGGCGGCGCCCGTCTCCAGGATCAGCTTGCCGCCGCCGGGCATGGCGTCGCGGGCATTGAGCGCGAGGTTGAGGATCGCGGTGGTGAGCTGGTTGGGATCGACGATCGCGACGCAGTTCTCGTCCTCGAACACCGATTCGATCTGGATCTGCTCGCCCAGCGTCGGCCGCAACAGCTTCGCGGTGTCGACCACCAGCGAGTTGATGTCGATCTCGCGCGGCTGGAGCGGCTGCTTGCGCGCGAAGGCGAGCAGGTGCTGGGTCAGATCGGCGCCGCGCGCGGCCGCCTCGTCGATCATCTTCGTGATGGCCGCAAGCTGCGGCTCCTTCTCGACGGCCTCCGCGAGGATTTCGATCGTCCCGGTGATGACGGTGAGGATGTTGTTGAAATCGTGCGCCACGCCCCCGGTGAGCTGGCCGATCGCCTCCATCTTCTCGGCGTGACGGATGCGCTCCTCGGCGGCGATCTTGTCGGTGAGGTCGCGGTAGAAGACGTTGAACAGCAGGCCTTCGCGGCGCTTCAGCGCGGTGACGCTCAGCTCGGCCTTGAATTCCTTGCCGTCGCGGCGGCGGCATATGAGCTCGCGGCGGCGGTTCAGCGACCTGCCGTTCTCGTTCGCCAGGAACTGCTGCAGACCCGACCTCACTCGCTCGCGTTCGCTCTCGGCGACGATGAGGTCGATCGTGCTCTTGCCGAGCACCTCCTCGCGGCGCCAGCCGAACAGCTGCTCGGCCTGCGAGTTCCAGTTCAGGATGCTGCCGGTCTCGTCGGTCTGGATGAAGGCGTCGAGCGAGGTCTCGATGATGTTGCGGGCGAGCCGCTCGCTCTCGCGCAGCGATTCCTGCGCGAGCCGTGCCTCCGTCATGTCGCGCCCGACGAAGAAGTAGCGCTGCGCCTGCTCGGACCAGCTGCCGAGCCAGGACAGCCAGACTTCGTGTCCGTTGCGGTGGAGGCAGCGCGTGTCGGCAATCTTGACGCGCTCGCCGCGGCGCAGCGCGCGCATCTCGGCGCGGGAGCCCTCCAGATGACCGGGATGAATGAAGTCGGCGCCGCTCCGGCCGATCATCTCGTCCGGCCGGTAGCCGAGAATGGTCTCGCTGCTCGGGCTGATCTGCGCGATGTGGCCGTGCGAGTCCATGACCATGATCAGGTCTTGCGAAGTGTCGAAGATCTGCCGGCGCTCTTCGAGCTGCTGCTGGAGCTGCCGCTCGGCCCGCCGCGCCTCGGTCAGGCTGTGCGCGGTCCCGGAGACGCCGATGATCTCGCCCGACGGACCTTTGATCGGCGACAGGCTGAGCGAGATTTCGACCGGCGTGCCGTCCTTGCGCAGGCGCACCGTCTCGAAACGTTCGATCGGCTCGCCCCCCGCGATCCGCGCCAGATATTCCTTGCCCTGCTCGCGGCGGTCCGCCGGGACGATGATCGATGTCGGCTTGCCGATCGCCTCGTCCGCCGAATAGCCATACAGACGCTCGGCGGCCGGATTCCAGCCCGTGATGATGGCGTCGAGCGTCTGCATCACGATCGCATCGTCGGAGGATTCGATCGCGGCGCTGAACAGGCGCTCGCGCGCCGCGTGATGGCTGCGCGCGGCTTCGGTGCGGCGATGCTCCTCGATCTCGCGTTCGAGCGCAGCGGTTTTCACCCTTGTTTCCTCGACCATCTGCGCGAAGGCCCGCGCCAACACGCCCGTCTCACCGCTGGCATCGACCGGGATGTCCGCCGGACGGCCGCTGCCGATGGCCTGGACCGCCGCGGTCAAGCGGCCGATCGGACGCGTGAGCGAGCGCGCCACCAGAACCGCAAGCCCGGCTGCGGCGAGGACGGCCAGTATGCCGACCAGCAGGGACGTCTTCTGGATCGCTGCCGGTACGAGGCCGAACACAGGCGCGGGAATTGTTTCGATGACGGCGACCCATTCCTTGCCGGCAAGCAGCGCAGGGGCGAGGGCCGCACCGCTCGGCCGGCCCGACCCGTCGGTCATGAGCCGCGTGGAGACATCCTGCGTGCCCGTCAGAGCCGCGAAATAGGGGAAGTCCTTGCGCCAGTCGCTGGGACGATCACGCAACGTGCCGAATTCGCGCGAGCGATCGGGATGAACGAGATAGTCGCCGTGCGAATTCACGACGTAGATCTCTCCTCCCGAGTTCGTCGTCGCGCGGACGTGGTCGAGGGCCGGGCGCATGTCGATATTGGCGACGATGATGCCGAACGGCTTGCCGTCCTGTGCGAACAATGGCATCGCCACCCGGAGAGTCGGAACGTGAGGGGTCGTGGTGCCCCCTTGGCGGGTGGCAAGATCGACGGGCGACACATAGATCTCGCCAGGCGGCAGCCGGATCGTTTGCTGAAAGTACGGTCGATCGCTCTTGCTCTCCAGCTCGTTGTCCGGGGCGATCCGTACTCCGTCCGGTCCGGAGCGATCGACACGGACGAGCTCGCGCTGGTCGTTATCGACGCCGATGATCCGAAACTGCCCATAGATAGGTTTGGCCTCGATCTCGGCCGCGAGCCGCGCGGCGATACGTTCGCGCCAGGTTTGTTCCGAGACGCCGTCAGCAGGATCAATTCCGCCGCCGCCGTGAGCGCGGATCAGGCCCTGGATGGCCGCGGCGGCGCGATAACCCATCAGATCGCCGCGCACTCCGGAAACGTAGGATTCAAGATTGGTCGCCAGCAGGCGCGACTGGGCCTCGACCCGTTCCAGGACCCGCGGAATGACCGCTTGCGTGGTGTTGCGATAGCCCAGCCAGCCGACCGCGGCCACGGTGACCGCCACCAGCAGGATCATGGCGATGGCCAGCCGCGTGGTGAGCGTCATGGGGATGCTCGCAGGACTTCCCGGATGATCGCGGCCGATCTGGCCTGAAGCAGAGGAGCCCTCGTTATCGGCGGCCGGAGCTGACATCGGACCCCTCCGGCTCACCCGCCTTCAGGCAGCCATCGACTGCGGCGAGCAGTGCGCCGGGCCGGAATGGCTTCGGCAGGCTTGCCACCGCGCCGAGCTTGGTCGCCATCTTCAGGAAATCGGGTTCCGCATAGGCATCCGGCGCGGCCGAGCGGCCGGAAATGACGATGATGGGAATGGCCGGGGCCAACGCCCGGATGTGACGCATCGTCTCCAGCCCATCCATGCCGGGCATGAAGATGTCGAGGAACAGCAGATCGAACCGGCCGGCCTCGAACAGCGCAAGCCCCTTGCGGCCATCGCCGGCGAGGGTGACGTGATGACCGGCCCTCTCCAGGAGCAGCCGGATCGTGATTTGAACGGCCGGGTCGTCATCCACGATCAGGATGTTGGCCACGTCTGCATTCCTCCGCGCCGGACAGGCCATTCCCCATCGGCCGCAAATCAAGCCATCAAAGATGAAATTGTTGCGCGGATTCCGCCCGGCCTGCAAGCACTTCGCGAATGGCCGGTGAACGCTCGCCTAAGCCGAAACAAAACAGGGCATGCTTATGCACGGTTGCGTGCATAAGCGCCGGGATCGCCCGTCTAATCGGTTAGATATTCCGGATAATGGCTTCGAATCTTGTCGAGCTCGCTCAGCGTGCCCGACAGGTGCTTCCGCAGATGCTGTTGCGCGGCGCCGGGGTCGCCGGCCTCGATCGCACGGGTGATCAGTCGGTGGTGACGGAGGATGTTCTGGGCCTTGCCGGGCGAACGCAGGTGCAGCCGGCGCAGCCGGTCGATATGTCCGCTGCGGCTGCGCACCAGCGTCCACAACTCCTGCTCGCCGGCCGCGGCATAAAGCTGCGCGTGAAAATCATTGTCGGCGGCGATGAAGCTCTCGAAATCGCCGGCCTTGGCGAATTGCTGCTGCAGCGCGATGGCGTGGTCGAGGCGGAGAACCAGGGCCTGGTCGTGTTGCTCCGCGAGCAGCCGGACGATTTCGAGCTCGAGCGCCTGGCGCAGGAAATGGGCCTGCTCGGCGCGGCCGACATCGACCCGGCTGACCACGGTCGCGTGCTGCGGAAACACCTCGACGAGCCCTTCTTCCTCGAGGCGCATCAGGGCGTCGCGGCTCGGCTGGTTCATCTTCGAGAACCGCAATCTGCTCGACATACCTGCAGTCTTCGCAGGCCTCTTGACCGTGATAATCATCGGGCCTCTTTGTCGAGAACCTGATCTTCCGCGCCATCGAGCGGAACACGGTCCAGAAATGGGGCACTCAATCATGAGCAAGAAGAAAACATCCGATCAGCTCCGCAGCGCGCGCTGGTTCGCGCCCGACGATCTGCGCTCGTTCGGCCACCGCTCCCGCACCATGCAGATGGGCTACGCGCCGGAGGAGTGGAAGGACCGGCCGATCATCGCGATCCTCAACACCTGGTCGGACGCGCAGCCCTGCCACATGCACTTCAAGTCGCGCGTCGACGACGTCAAGCGCGGCATCCTGATGGCCGGCGGCCTGCCGCTGGAGCTGCCGGCGCTGTCGCTGTCGGAATCGCTGCTCAAGCCGACCACCATGCTCTATCGCAACCTGCTGGCGATGGACGCCGAGGAGCTGCTGCGCAGCCATCCCGTCGACGGCGTCGTGCTGATGGGCGGCTGCGACAAGACCACGCCGGCGCTGCTGCTCGGTGCCACCTCGATGAACATTCCGGCGATCTATCTGCCGGCTGGCCCGATGCTGCGGGGCAATTGGAAGGGCAAGACGCTCGGCTCCGGCTCCGACGGCTGGAAATATTGGGACGAGCGCCGCGCTGGCAAGATCTCCGACAAGGACTGGCTCGACATCGAGGCCGGCATCGCGCGCAGCTACGGCACCTGCATGACCATGGGTACGGCCTCGACCATGACCGCGATTGCGGAAGCGATCGGCATGACCTTGCCCGGCGCCTCCTCCATTCCGGCCGCCGACGCCAACCACATCCGCATGGCCTCAGAATGCGGCCGCCGCATCGTCGAGATGGTGTGGGAAGATCTGACGCCAAAGACGATCCAGACCCGCAAGGCCTTCGAGAACGCGATCGCGGTCGCGATGGCGATGGGCTGCTCGACCAATGCGATCATCCATCTGATCGCGCAGGCCCGCCGTGCCGGCCAGGACATCGGCCTCGACGATTTCGAGATCGCGAGCCGCAAGGTGCCCGTCATCGCCAACGTCCGGCCGAGCGGCGACACCTACCTGATGGAGGACTTCTTCTATGCCGGCGGCCTGCCGGCGCTGATGGGCCAGATCAAGCCGCATCTGCATCTCGACTGCATCACCGTCACCGGCAGGACGATGGCTGAGAACATCGACGGCGCCGAGGTGCACAACGCCGACGTGATCCGCTCCATCGACAATCCCATCTACAAGGAGGGCGCGCTTGCCGTGCTCAAGGGCAATCTCGCGCCCGACGGCTGCGTCATCAAGCCCTCCGCCTGCGCGCCGCGCTTTCTCAAACATACCGGGCCTGCGCTGGTGTTCGACGATTATCCGTCGATGAAGAAGGCGGTCGACGATCCCGACTTGGACGTCACCGAGGACCACATTCTCATCCTGCGCAATGCCGGGCCGCAAGGCGGGCCGGGCATGCCGGAATGGGGCATGTTGCCGATTCCGACCAGGCTCGTGAAGCAGGGCGTGCGCGACATGGTTCGCATCTCGGATGCGCGCATGAGCGGCACCAGCTATGGCGCCTGCATCCTGCACGTCGCGCCGGAATCCTATGTCGGCGGTCCGCTCGCGCTGGTGCGGAACGGCGACCGCATCACGCTCGACGTCGCCGCGCGCACCATCAATCTCGATGTTCCCGAAGCCGAGCTGGAAAAACGCCGCGCCGCCTGGAAGCAGCCCGAGCGCCGCTTCGAGCGCGGCTATGGCTGGATGTTCACCAGGCATATCAAGCAGGCCAATGACGGCTGTGACTTCGACTTCCTCGAGACCGATTTCGGCGCGCCGATCGGCGAGCCGTCGATTTATTAGCCACCTGTCATTCCGGGGCGCCGCGAAGCGGCGAGCCCGGAATCCATCAGGCCGCAATCGCTGTCGCTCGATGGATTCCGGGCTCGCGCCAAGTGGCGCGCCCCGGAATGACGCCATGAGAGAGAACGACATGACAAAACTTTCCGAAGCCACCCGCAACAAGCTCAAATCCGTCTCCACCGCCACGGTCGCCACCGCGCTGTTCAAGCGCGGCCTGCGCATCCAGATGATCCAGGACGTCCATCCCGTCGGCGCGAACCAGCCGACCATGGTCGGCGAGGCCTTCACGCTGCGCTACATGCCGGCGCGCGAGGATCTCAACACCATCGACGTGTTCAAGGACCGCTCGCACCCGCAGCGCAAGGCGGTCGAGGATTGCCCGCCCGGCGCCGTGCTGGTGATGGATAGCCGCAAGGATGCGCGCGCGGCCTCTGCCGGCGCGATCCTGGTGACGCGGCTGATGAAGCGCGGCGTCGCCGGCGTCGTCACCGACGGCGGTTTTCGCGATTCCGCCGAAATCGCCAGGCTCGGCATTCCCGCCTATCACCATCGCCCCTCGGCGCCGACCAATCTCACGCTGCACCAGGCGATCGAGATCAACGTTCCCATCGGCTGCGGCGACGCGCCGGTGTTTCCCGGCGACGTCATCCTGGGCGATGCCGACGGTGTCATCGTGATCCCGGCGCATCTCGCGGACGAGATCGCCAACGAGACCTTCGAGATGACCGCGTTCGAGGATTTCGTCACCGAGGAAGTCGGCAAGGGCCGCGGCATCTTCGGCCTCTATCCCGCCACCGACCCGCAGACGCTCACCGACTTTGCGGAGTGGCGGAAGAAGAACGCGAGGTAGTCTCTTCGCCTCTCCGCGCAAGCGGCAGGGCGATCGCATATGGGATCATTCGCGAGCTGAGCGCGCGCCTCGTCCTTCGAGACGACCGCTTCGCGGTCTCCTCAGGATGAGGCTGAGCGGCATCTTTGCTTGTTGCAACCGGTGTCACGCACTCGGTCCTCATCCTGAGGGCCCGCCAAAGGCGGGCGTCTCGAAGGATGGCCGCAGGGAAAAGCTCTCAAATGCGATGGCCTGCCGCAAGCCGGGACGGGCGAAGATCACGCCTCCGCCATCCCTGCCGCCCACAGCGCGAACGCGTAGACGATCGCGACTTCGTCGAGCCGGTCGAAGCGGCCTGAGGCGCCGCCGTGGCCGGCGCCCATGTTGGTGCGCAGGAGGACCGGGCCGCCGCCGGTCATGGAGGCGCGCAGGCGAGCGATCCATTTGGCGGGCTCCCAGTAAGTGACCCGGGGATCAGTAAGCCCGCCCATCGCCAGGATCGCCGGATAGTCCTTCGCCGCGACGTTGTCGTAGGGCGAGTAGGACAGGATCGTGCGAAAATCCTTCTCGCTCTCGATCGGGTTGCCCCATTCCGGCCATTCCGGCGGCGTCAGCGGCAGCGTGTCGTCGAGCATGGTATTGAGCACGTCGACGAACGGCACCTCGGCGACGATGCCGGCGAACAATTCGCCGGCGCGGTTGGCGACCGCGCCCATCAGCATGCCGCCGGCCGAGCCGCCATGGCCAATGATGCGCCTGGCGCTGGTGTATTTCGCGTCGATCAGCGCACGGGCGCTGGCCGCGAAATCGTCGAACGAGTTGGTCTTCTTCTCGCGCTTGCCGTCGAGATACCAGCCCCAGCCCTTGTCGGCGCCGCCGCGAATATGCGCGATGGCATAGACGAAGCCGCGGTCGACCAGCGACAGGCGGTTGGCATTGAACGAGGCCGGCATCGCCATGCCATAGGAGCCATAGCCGTAGAGCAGCAGCGGCGCCGAGCCGTCGAGCTTGAGCCCGCGGCGATAGAGGATCGACACCGGCACCTCGGCGCCGTCATGCGCCTTCGCCATGATACGCGTGGTGACGTAATCGGCCGCGTTGTGGCCGGACGGGATCTCCTGGCGCTTGCGCAGGGTGCGCGTGCGCGTCGCCATGTCGTAGTCGTAGACTTCGGACGGCGTCGTCATCGACGAATAGGAGAAGCGCAAATTCGTCGTCTCGAATTCGTAGGAGCCCATCGTATCCAGCGAATAGGCGGCCTCGTCGAAAGCGATGGCGTGCTCCTCGTTCGAGGCGAGATCGCGGATCACGATCGAGGGCAGCGCATTGGCGCGCTCCAGCCGCACCAGATGGCCGGCATAGAGATCGAGGTCGATGATGTAGATGCCGGGCCGGTAAGGGATCAGGTCGCGCCAGTTCTTGCGCTCGGGCGAAGAGAGCGGCGCGGTGACGATCTTGAAGTCGATGGCGTCATCGGCATTGGTGAGGATGAACAGCTGATCGCCGCGGTCGGCCAGCGAATATTGCACGCCTTCCTCGCGCGCGGCGACCAGGCGCGGCGGCGCCTCGGGATTGGCGAGATCGATCAGCCGCTGCTCGCTTGTCTCGTGATCGCCGCCCGCGATCACGCAGAAGCGGCCGCTGGTGCTCTCGTGCAGATGGGTGAACCAGCCGGCATCCTGCTCTTCATAGACCAGCGTGTCGTCGGCTTGCCCAGTGCCGAGCCTGTGGCGCCACACCTGCATCGGCCGGTGATTGTCGTCGAGCTTCACATAGAAGAAGCTCTTGCAGTCCTTGGCCCAGACCACGCCGCCATCGGTCTCCTCGACGAGGTCGTCGAAGTCCTTGCCGCTTGCCCAGTCGCGGACGCGGATCGAGAAATATTCGGAGCCCTTGGTGTCCGCGCTCCAGGCCTGCAGCTTGTGATCATAGGAGTGCCGGCTGCCGCCGAACTTGAAATATTTGTGGTCCTTGGCCAGCGCATCGCCGTCGAGCACGATCTCGCCGTCGCCGCCCTCGCGCGGCATGCGGCCGAACAGCTCGTGCTGCCCGCCCTCGCGAAACCGGCGGAAATAGGCGAAGGGACCATCGGGCGACGGCACGCTGGAATCGTCCTCCTTGATCCGTCCGCGCATCTCGCGCACCAGCGTCTTCTGCAACGGAGCGGTGTGGCCGAGCAGGCTCTCGGTATAGGCGTTCTCCTCGTCGAGATATTTGCGGATGTCGGGATCGAGCACGCCGGGATCGCGCAGCACCTCCTGCCATTTCGCGTCCTTCAGCCAGGCATAGTCGTCGGTCACGGTGATCCCGTGCTGCGTGAAGGAATGCGGCCGGCGCGGGGCGACGGGGGGCTGGGAAGGCATCTTGGCTTGGGTCACTCGGTCCTCGTTGTGTCTCATTCGCGCAGCGTCCTTTCTTCACCTCTCCCCGCCTGCGGGGAGAGGCCGGGATTTGCGAGAGCAAATTCCGGGTGAGGGGGACTCTCCGCGAATCCAACTCTCACCAGTCTTGCGGAGACTCCCCCTCACCCCGACCCTCTCCCCGCAAGCGGGGAGAGGGGGAAGAGCGCAACTCGCTGCCCTCCCTTATATCGCTCCGATTCCGCCAATTGCCAGCGCGTCCGCGCCAGGCCGCCGGGTTGTTGATCGGCCCCTTGTATGCTTTAGGGACGATATCCCCGCCGCCGGTCCAGCCAGATGCTGTTCAATTCCTACCCGTTCATCCTGCTGTTCCTGCCCCTGGTGCTGGCAGGCCATTTCTGGCTCGGGCAGCGCAGCAATCTCACGCCGGTGATCTGGCTGGCACTGGCCTCGCTCGCCTTCTACGCCATCGGCAACTGGCAGTTCGTGGCCCTGTTGCTGCTGTCGATCGGCTTCAACTACGGCGTCGGCCATCTTCTGATCGTGTCGGAGCTCGGCCCGTCACGACGGAAGGCGGTGCTCGCGCTTGGCGTCGCCGGCGATCTCCTCGGGCTCGGCATCTTCAAATATGCCGGTTTCGTCACCGAGAATGTCAACGCGCTGTTCGGCACCCATCTCGCGGTCCAAATCCTGCTGCCGGTCGGCATCTCCTTCTACACGTTCACGCAGATCGCGTTCCTAGTCGATGCCTATCGCGGCCAGGTCGCGGCCTACGCGCTGCCGCATTACGCGCTGTTCGTGACTTACTTCCCGCATCTGATCGCCGGGCCCATCCTCCACCACAAGGACATGATCCCGCAATTCGAGCAGGAAAAGTCCAAACATCCTGACGCGCATCTCATCCTGTGCGGCGTCATCATTTTCGCCATCGGCCTGTTCAAGAAGACCTGCCTCGCCGACGGCATCCAGCCGCTGGTCGCGCTCGCCTTCGAGGCGCGCTCGCCGAGCTTCGACCAGGCCTGGCTGGGTGCGCTGGCCTACACGTTCCAGCTCTATTTCGACTTCTCCGGCTATTCCGACATGGCGATCGGGATATCGCTGATGTTCGGCATCTTCCTGCCCGTGAACTTCAACTCGCCTTACAAGGCGACCAGCATCGTCGAGTTCTGGCGCCGCTGGCACATGACGCTGTCGCAATTTTTGCGCGACTATCTCTACATCCCGCTCGGCGGCAACCGCAGGGGTCGCGTGCTGCGCTACGCCAATCTGCTGATCACGATGCTGCTCGGCGGGCTCTGGCACGGCGCGGCCTGGACCTTCGTCATCTGGGGCGCGCTGCACGGCGCCTATCTCTGTGTCAATCACGCCTTCACTGCGCTGGTGCCGACGATTCCATCTGGTCTCGCGCGGCCGGCCCGCATCGCCGGAGCTGCGCTGACATTCCTGGCCGTCGTCGTCGCCTGGGTGTTTTTCCGCGCCGAGAGCGTCACATGGGCGCTGCGCGTGCTCCAGGCCATGGCCGATCCCTCGAATATCGTCTTCGGCCGCGAGGAGATCGCGGCGCTGGTGATGGTCGCCATCTACGCCGCGCTGGTGTGGCTGGCGCCGAACACGCAAGGCATCATGGGATACGACCACGCTGGCCGCAGGGTCGGCGAAGCCTTTCGGGCAGGGCGGATGCGGCCGCTGTTCCTCTATGTGGCGTCGCTGGTGCTCGCGTTCGGAATCCTGGGCATCCAGAGCCACAGCGAATTCATCTATTTCCGGTTCTGATGCGCGGGGCTTTCACACATCTGGCGCGTCTTCTGCTCGCGAGCATCGTGTGCGTGCTGGGCGCCGCAGCGCTCACCTATGCCGTCGATCCCCTGCAACTGTTCCGTCCTTCGCGCCTTGCCTTCTATTCAGACGACACGCGCATGCAGAATGCCGGGCTGATCCGCAGCCAGTCGTTCGACACTGCTTTCATGGGGACCTCGCTCGCAATCCATTTCCGCCAGAGCGACATCGACCGCGCGCTCGGCGTGCATTCGCTCAAGCTGGCGATGACCGGCTCCAACTCGCGCCAGCAGGCTTTCGTGCTGGAGCAGGCGATCGGGCGCGGCGCCAGGCGGGTGATCTGGGCGATGGACGATTTCATCTTCATCGATGCCGCCGATATCGAGGCCGATCCTTATCTCTCCGTCGATCTCTACCGCGGGACGGCGAAGGGCGTTGCGTCCTATCTGTTCAGCGCCGCGATGGCGAAGGAATCCATGTTCGCGCTGCTGCGCTCGGCTCCCCCATTGCGGCGGCCGCTGACCCGGGCCGCGCCGTTCCTGCCTGTGAAATTCGCGCTGCCTGACGTCGACGACATCTACGCGCTGCCGCGGGATTTCGACGTCGCGCGCGACTACAATGCGAAGAAGACGCTCGCTGCCTTCAGTTACATCACCAATCCCACGCGAAGCCGTTTCCTCGGCGAAGGCTACAATTATGAGGCCATGGTGCGGCATTTCGAGCGCGATGCCGTCGGCCTGATCGCGCGTCACCCCGACGTCACCTTCGACGTCTACTTCCCGCCCTATTCGATCCTGCAATTCGTCGCGATGCGCGAGGCCTCGCCTGCCACGCTGAAGATTGTTACCGATCTCACGGCCGTCATCGCGCGGCGCCTGACGCCGCTTCCCAATGTGCGCCTGCACGATTTCCGCGCGGTCAAGGAAGTGACGCACGATCTGAACAATTACAGCGACGTCATCCACCATTCGCCGGTGGTGGACGCCATGGTGCTGAGATGGCTGGCGAGCGGGGAATATCGCGTCGATCCGAAGCAGCCGACCGCGTCGCTGGAGGAGCTGAAGGCGCAGGTCGAGGCGTATCGCGTGCCACAGCCGTAACCTGGCCAGAGCTCAAGATCGATTTGCTGATCGTTGGTCTCGTGTCCCGGACGCGGTGCGGCGCGAAGTGCCGCTCTGCTGAGCCGGGACCCATCGCAGCCACGTGGGCCCCGGCTCAGCAGCGCATCACTCCGTGCTGCGCTGCGTCCGGGGCACGAGCGCCGCTTTATTACACCGCCACCTCGTCGCCGAGATACGACACGGCCGCCTCGAGTCCGCCCTTGCCGTGCGGGATCTTCAGCGCGTTCAGGCCGACCTCGATCACGCCGAGCGTGCCGAGCAGCATCGGCGCGTTGACGTGGCCCATATGGGCGATGCGGAAGGCCTGGCCGGAGAGGTCGCCGATGCCGGTTCCGAGCACCACGCCGCACTTGTCCTTGCAATAGCGTTGCAGCACCGCGGGGTCGTAGCCGTTGCTCATGGTCACCGTGGTCACGGTGTTGGAGCGCTCGCTCGCTTCGGCGACGTTGAAGCCGAGCACCTGGCCTTCCGCCCAGACGGCAACGGCGCGGCGCGCGGCTTCGCCGAGCAGGCTGTGGCGGCGGAAGGCGTTCTCAAGCCCTTCCTCGTGCAGCATGTCGATCGCACGGCGCAGCGCGAACAACAGGTGTACCGGCGCAGTGCCGGCATATTTGCGATAATTCTCGGTGCCCTCGCGCTCGCTCCAGCTCCAATAGGGCGTCGACATGTTGGCCTTCTTGTGCACCTCGAGCGCGCGCGCATTGGCGGCGACGAAGCCGAGGCCGGGCGGGGTCATCAGGCCCTTCTGCGAGCCGGACATCGCGACATCGATGCCCCATTTGTCCATCTCGAACGCCATGCAGCCGAGCGAGGCCACGGTGTCGACCATGTACAGCGCGGGATGGCCGGACGCCTTGATCGCCTTGCCGATCGCCTCGATGTCGTTCTGCACGCCGCTAGCCGTGTCGACCTGGACCACGACGACGGCCTTGATGCTGTGCTCCTTGTCGCGGCGCAGGCGCTCCTCGACCTCGTGCGGCCGCACCGCGCGGCGCCAGTCGCCCTTGAGCACCTCGACCTCGGCGCCCATCAGCGCCGCCGCGTTGCCCCAGCCGATCGCGAAGCGCCCGCTCTCCAGCACCAGCACCTTGTCGCCGCGCGACAGCACATTGCTGAGCGCGGCTTCCCAGGCGCCGTGACCGTTGGCGATGTAGATGTAGGACTTGCCCTTGGTCGCAAACAGCTTCGAGATGTCGCCGAGCAGGCTCTCGGTCAGGTCGAGCATCTCCTTGGAGTAGATGTCGATCGCCGGACGGTGCATCGCCCGCAGCACCTCGTCGGGCATCGTGGTGGGCCCGGGGATGGCCAGAAACTCCCGGCCCGCGCGAACGGTCATTGCTGTCAGTCCTTGTTGCCAGAGAACAGGATGGTGGGTTGCTGAATCACGTTTTACGCGCGGCTGGGGTTTGAGAAAAGCACGTAAAACGCAGGTCTGGTTATCGCTTCGTCTCGCGGCAGCCGGCGGCTTCGGCCTCCTCGACCGAGCAGAACCAGCGGGTGCCCTTGCTGATCTTCATCTTGATCTGGGTGTACCAGCGGCTGGTCGGCTGGTGAAAGATGCACTCGCCGGCGCTGTTGACGTTGCCCTTGATTGTGCAATCCGGGGAGGGGGCGACCGGGCCCGAGGCCGAGGCGAGCAGCACCGCATGCGCCCCGTCGGGCGCCTTGGTGGCGCCGAGGATGACGGTCTTCTTGTTGCGGACGCGCCAGTCCCAGGGCGCGATGAAGGCCCCCTGCCACATCCCGGCTTTGTCCTCGCGCGCAGCCTTTTCGTCCGCTTCGTAATCGTGGGACATGCGGGTGTAGGCCAGTGCCCAGCCGTTGCGCACCAGCCATTTCTGGATGTCCTCGCCGCCGACCTCGCAGCGCGCCACGGTGCGGCCGCGCCGGTCGATCGACCTCGTGTGGCAGGCCCAGCTCTTGCCGTCGGCATGTTTGGCGAGCTCGTCGCGCGCCGCGATCCCGCAGGTCCAGCGCTCGGTCTTGGTGTTGAGGCAGAGCTGGTCGATCGCCGGCGCGTCGATGCCGCCGAGCCGGATCCGCGTATTGCCGATCACGACGGCATCGCCGGCGCGAACTTTTGCGATGCCGGTGATGTCGGCGGCCTCAGCCGGCGCGGGGAGTGCGAGCCGAGACAAGCCGAGTAAAGCCAGCGCAATCAGTGATTTTCGCAACGTGCCGGTCCGCGTGTGATGAAATCTCGATAAGCCGTGCAATTGTGGTCGGCTTTTGGCCTGTCGGCCAGCTTGGGCCCGACGAATTGGCTTTCAACTTCCCGTCATTGTGACGGCGTTGCTGACCCTCCCCTGGAGGGGGAGGGTCGATTGCGCGAAGCGCGAGCGGGGTGGGGTGATCTCTCCACACGGGCAGTGTCTGCGTGGAGGGATCACCCCACCCCGTCACGCAATCTCGCTTCGCTCGATCGCGTGCCGACCCTCCCCCTCCAGGGGAGGGTAAGAGACCTACCCCCGCGCCATCGCCCGCTTCGCCAGCGCGAGCCCCATCAGCACGAAGGCCGACGTCACCTCCGGCCCGCCCACCAGGATCCGCGTCGGCGTCTTCATCTTGTTCCACTCATAGGCGCGGAACGGGCCGCGGCGGCCGCCTTCGCCGATGGCACTGAGGATCACGCTCAGCGCCGGTGCGAAGGCGCGCGGGTCGGCGCCGAGATGGCCGAGTGCAATCAGCGCCAGCGCGGCGTCGAACACGTTCATCTCCGCGGCCATCAGCTCGCCCTTGACGTAGGACAGCACGCGATCGCGGATGAAGTCGAAATCGCCGCCGGGATCGATCGCGGCCTGCGCCGCCAGCGGCAGCGCCAGGAAGGCCGCATAGCAGCGGCCGAAATAGGCGCTGTAGAGTTCCGGCAGGTAATAGATGTGGGAACGCGGATTGGCGAAGGCGCCACTCGCAGCCAGCCGCTTCTGGAAGCCGATGATGCGATGCACCGTGGCGAGCCGCGACGGCGTCTCCAGCACTTTCCAGCGTGCGAGGTTGCGAAAGCTCACCTCGAGAATGTCGAGATTGAGCGTCGGATCGAGATCGTTGCCGTAGGGCCGCTCGCCCTCGATGTTGTCGATCCAGGTCGCGACCCCGCCCTCGTAATCGATGTTGTCGTTGAGCGGCACGGTCACGCGCGGCGCGTTGATTCCGGCGCGCACCTGGTAGCCGGAATAGAAGTCGAGCAGCGGCTGGTCGATGATCGGATCAAGGCAGCCGGCCTGCGTCGCTGCCGAGATCGAGCACGCCGTGGTGTCGCAATCCGGCACGTAGATGCCGAAGCCGAGATCCTGCTTGATCTGCGCGAAGTAGCGCGAGAAGCGCGGATGCGGCGCGGGTGCCAGCGCGGTGACGACGTTGAAGCGCGCGCCGTCGATGCCGTCGACCTCCTCGCGGCTGATGTTGACGCAGAAATCCACCATGTCGGCGATGGCGCGCTGTGCCGCGACCTTGTCGGCGGATGAGGCGAGGCCGGTCTCGCCATAGCTCAGCAGCGCCTCGATGAAGAACGCGTCGTAATAGGCCGAGCGGTGCCGGATCTGCACCGGCTCCCACATCGGTTCGGCGATTCCTCGCCAGGGCGGATTGACGACGGCCCGGGCCGGCGAGCGCGCGATGAAGACGCGGGCGAGGTTGAACAGCAGCGAGGAATTCTTGTAGCCGCGGGCATTGAGGCCCGTGAGCGCCATGATCAGCTCGCGGCCGCGAAAATCGGGATCGCCGATCAGATTGAAGGCGGCATAGGTCGGCAGGAAGCCGTTCTTGCGGTAGGAGCCGAGCAGATGCTGCGCGCAATCCCGGATCACGGCGTCGATCTGCGCCTCGGGCGGCGCGGAGCCGGTGAACATCGCCGGCGGCGGCTTGGGATGGTCGAGCGCGATGCTGTCGACGAGATCGGCGACCGGCTGGCCCACCGCCGCCCAGTCGGGTTCGGCCTCGTCGCGGGCGCGAACCAGTGCCTCGCGCAGCGCCGTCAGCCTGGCCTCGTCGCGCAGCTCGGGCAGCCCGGCCCGCCGCAGCAGCACCCGCAGCGCGGGATTGCCGAGCGCGGTCTTGTAGAACTTGGCCAGATGCGGATCGCCGCTGGCCGGGCCCGATAGGACGGGATCGCACACGTCGTACAGCGAAGGGCCGTCCTTCGGCGCCAGCAGCGCCCGGCAGGCGGCGCCGGCAAAATAATGAAAGCTCATGAAGTACCTGGTCGCGAGGCTTGGGCGGGGTCTTGGCGGGTCTTGGCCAGGGGCCGGCCAGCGCACTCCCAGCCGCGCGCCACCCCCTGCAAGTCGTTGAAAAAGCTACCCGGATTCGCAGGAAAAACAAATGTGATGAAAGTCACGGAAGAAGCCGGCACGAAGGCTGCATGATCGGGCCCGGAAGGGTACGGGGAGAGCAGGAAATGCAGCAATCCAAGCGACGGATTTATCAAGTATCTTCAGCAGCTTAGCTGAAATTCTGAGCAATCTGTTGCCGGGCGCCCTATATCCGGTTAAAGGTTTGTTTGGTGCGGCGCCGCAAATTGCGCGCAATTCGGGGGCACATCCCCGGCCAATCCCTCAAACCTAAAGACGCTATCGCGCTACTCAAACAGTGTGCGCGCGCTTGGCTGGTCTTTGGCACAGGAAACGAACCGAGATGAATGTAAAGCAGCTCGACCTTTCCCGACGCACCATCGCGGTGGCCGCTGCCCTGATCGGCACGGTCTCGCTGGTGATCGGCGCCCATGCTGCTCTCAACATGCGTGCGATCGATGCCGCCAAGGCCGTCTCGACCGACCAGATCACCGGCTCGATCGGCCAGTCCTCGCGCCTCGCGCTGGTCATCGGCAATGGACATTATCCCGACGCCAGCGCGCCGCTGACGCAGTCGATCAACGACGCCCGCGCGCTGTCCTCGTCCCTGCGCAAGAACGGCTTTGACGTCGACATGGTGGAAGACGCGACCCGGGACGACATGGTCCGTGCCGTGAGCCGCCTGAAGTCCCGGATCAAGCCCGACAGCGTCGTCATGCTGTTCTTCGGCGGCTACGGCGTGCAGGCCGGCCGCGAGAGCTACATGCTGCCGGTCGACGCCGTGATCTGGAAGGAAAGCGACGTCCGCCGCCAGGGCGTCTCGATCGACGGCGTGCTCGACATGATGAAGGAGCAGGGCGCCAAGGCCAAGCTCGTCGTCGTCGACGCCTCCCGCCGTAACCCCTACGAGCGCCGCTTCCGCTCCTACAGCCACGGTCTCGCGCCGATCAGCGCGTCCGACAATGCGCTGATCCTCTCCTCGGCCTCGCCCGGCAAGGTCGTCGACGACGGCAAGGGCGAGCACAGCGTGCTGGTCAGCGAGTTCCTGAGCAACCTCAATGCCAAGGGCAGCGCCGAAGGCGTCTTCAACAAGACCCGCCTCGCCATCTCCCGCGCCAGCGAAGGCGATCAGGTCCCGACCGTCTCCTCCTCGCTGCTCGAAGACGTCCATTTCGGCGAAGCCGGTGGCTAGTTTTTCTTACCCTCCCCTGGAGAGGGAGGGTCGATCGCGCGTAAGCGCGAGCGGGGTGGGGTGATCTCTCCCCACGAACAGTGCCCGTTGCCGAGAGATCACCCCACCCCGTCTCACATTTCGCTGCGCTCATGTGAGCCGACCCTCCCCCTCCAGGGGAGGGTGAAGCATCGCCCTACTTCGCCGCTTCCGCGCTCGCCATCACGGGACGCACTGGATCGCCTTCACGCAGCAGCGCGCCGGCGCGGGCGACGACGACATCGCCTTCGTTGAGGCCGTCGCGGACCTCGATATTGCCGCCCGACATCAAGCCGACCTCGACACGCTTGGTCTCGACGCGGTTGCGGCGGATCACCTGCACCACGGTGCCGGCGGAGGAATATTGCACTGATGTCAGAGGCACCGCGACGTTGCAGCTCTGCCCGGTCTTGATCAGCGCGCGTCCGCTCGCTTTCAGCAGCAGCCGCTTCTGCGAGGAGATGCCGATATAGACCATGCCCTGCTGGATGTTGGGCTCGATGGTCGGGCCGATGCGGCGCACCTTGCCGTCGATGTCGCCGCTCCCTGCGATCCGCACCGACGCCGGCTGATTGACGGCGAGCTTGCGTATATCGGAGGTCGCCACGAGGCCGACGAGATCGTATTCGCTGCGCGCCACGATCGTGAACAGCGCCTCGCCCTTGGCCGAGGCGAAATTGCCGATCTGGGCGGTCGATGTCGCGATCACGCCCGCCACGGGCGCGGTGACCTGCAGCGTGCCGCCCTCGGGCAGCGCCAGCCGCGCCAGCACCTGGCCGGCGGTGGTGGTGTCGCCGGCTTCCGCCAGCACGTCCGTGACCTTCAGGCCCGGACGCTCGGGCCGCACCGAGGTCTCCTCCCGCGCGATGATCGTGCCGGTGGCCTCGACGATGTCGGAGAAGCAGGATTTTGCGACCTTCAGCACCGTGACCGCCGGCCCCTTGGGCGCCTCGTCATCGGCGGCTCTGGCCGGAAATGAACCGAGGACCAGCGCGCCGGCGACGGCTGCGGGACACAGGCTTCGAACAACGGCACGGGGCAAATGACGCATCGGAAATTCCACGGGTTCTATGCCTCCAATCGATAGCAGATGGCAGGGTCGCGGACTACGGCAGCGTTGTCCCCCAAAAGGAGGCCGCGCCGCCGCGAGCCGTCGCAGCAAGTCCTTGATTAGTCGCGGGAATGGAGAACAGGTTCGCTTCTTGCGGGCGGCGCCCCGCGGCCGGCGCTACTCCCAAGGTGCGACTCTGGCGGCCTTCTCACAGGCCAGAGCCGCCTGTATGGGATTGGGATCGGGATAACGCGGTAGTGCCGCCGCACAGCTCATGGTCAAGGTGGGATGCAACGGTTCGTTTGCGAGCAGAATATCGCTCATTTCGAGCGGCTGCTCCATGAAGCGACCGATCCGACGGTCCAGAACACCGTGCGGGGGCTGCTGGCATCGGCGAAGCGCCAATTGGCGCTGCTGAGCTCGGTGGTTTCAGGCGCCGATACGACGCCGTTCGAACAGCGGCGGCGGCAGCAAGGCGACGCCAACACGATCCGGCGGCAATTCCAGCCCGAATTCGATGCCTCGCCGCATCCTTATATGCTGCTGGACCCGGGGCCGGGCCTCGTGATCGTCGACATCAACGATGCCTATGCCGTGGCGACCTTGACCGACCGGGCCGAAATCGCCGGCCGGTCGTTGTTCGAGATATTTCCCGATAATCCCGACGATCCGCTCGCCGATGGCGTCAGCAACCTCTACAGCAGCTTGAAGATCGTCGGCGAGACCGGCCGGGCGCACGCCATGGCGGTCCAGCGCTACGACATCAGGGATCCCGGCGGGGTCTTCGTCGAGCGCCATTGGCAGCCGATCAACTCACCGATCCACGATGCGGCGGGCCGTCTGCTCTACCTGCTGCACCACGTCGAGGACGTCACGGCGCAGGTCGCGGCCCAGCCGTAAACGGCCCGTCAGCCGCGGCGCTCGCCCAGCAGCTTGCCGCTGGCCCGGTCGATCAGATGCAGCCGCGTGCAGGCCGGACAGGACACCGATTCATGTGTGCGGTCGGTCGGCTCGTTGGCGAGCCGATGCTGCACGTTCATGCCCGTCTGCGGGCATTTGAAGACGATATGACGGTCCATGGCCGATGATATGACGACAAGGCGCGCTCTCCGAAATTACGGATGATTACGTAGGTCGGTCGTGGCGCCTCTCACGGCGGAGGGTGATCGTATGCACCTGCACGGGAGGTCGTCATGCCCGGGCTTGTCCCGGGCATCCGCGTTCTTCGTGCCGCGGGCAAGCCGTGGATGGCCGGGACAAGGCCGGCCATGACGATGTGGAATTATCGTGCTCGAAAGTGCAGGGCTCGAAACGATTGCCCTGCTCACGGCAGGGTCACGAACTCAACCCAGTTCGGCTTCTTGCCGGTGGGATAGGATTTCAGCTTGGCCAGCGCGCCGCTGCTCTGGTCGATCGCATAGACCGTCATGCTGTCGGAGAGCTCGCCGACCGCGGCGAGGTAGCGGCCGGAGGGATCGATGTGGAAGCCACGCGGCTGCTTCTCGGTCGGCACGCTGCCGATCGTGGTCAGCTTGCCGCTGCTAGCGTCGACCTTGTAGGCGGTGAGCGTGCTCGTCCTGCGCTCGGAGGCGTAGAGGAAGCGGCCGTCCGGGGTGATGCGGATGTCGGCGGCCCAGGGTTTCTTGTCAGGCTCTTTGCCGGAAAAACCTTCCGGCAGCGCGGTGATGCGCTGGATCTCGTCCCAGGCGCCGCTCGTGGCCTCATAGGCGAACGCGGCGACGTCGCCGTTCAGCTCGTGGAGGAGATAGACGAACCTGCCATTGGGGTGGAACACGAAGTGCCGCGGCCCTGATTTCTCCGGCACCTTGCGAGCCGGCGGATCGCTCGGCGTCAGCGTGCCGGTCGTGGCGTCGAACGCGAAGGCCAGCACCTGGTCGGAGCCGAGATTGGTCGCGAACGCGAAGCGGTTGTCGGGCGAGGGCAGGAAGGCGTGTGCGTTCAGCCCGGTCGGGATCACCTGCTTCGGCTCGCCGGCGACGCCGTTTGCGTTCAATGGATTCAGCGCGACCTTGTTGCCGCCATAGGAGGCGCTGAACAGGAACCTGCCACTGCGGTCGACGGCGATATTGGCCATGCTGTCGGCAAGCGGCCCGCTGGCGACAGGGCTGAGCTGGCCCGTTTTGGGATCGATCGCGAAGCTCACGGCGAGGTAGGGCTGCGAGCGGACACCGGCAATCAGCACGCGGCGATCGGGCGTGATCGCAAGCGGCGTCGAGGAGCCGGGCTTGTCGACGCCCTTGAAGGCGGCCGTCTGCAGCGGAATCATCTCGCCGCTCTCGGCCATCTTGAACACGCTGATGTCGTTGCTGTCGGCGTTGCCGACATAGGTGTAGGTTTCGGCCATGCCGGCGCGGACTCCAGAAAAGAGAGTGAGGGAAGCGAACAGGGTGACGGCGATCGCAGCGCGGGGCGCCGTGGCTGCGCTGCCTCGGGGCGGTCTCGACATGGGCTCCTCCTGAAGGCCGCATCGCGGCCTTGTCCTTTTGCCGGCCTTGTCCTTTTGCCCATGAGGATAGCGGGCGGCGCACCGCCGCACCAAATTCGAATTGGGATTGATCGATGCCGAAATCGTATCGGTCGCCGCAGGATGACGACCGCATCGCCGCCGTGCGCGACGGCAAAGGCGGGCCAGAGGGATGCAACGTGCGGCCATCCCATGAGATCGCTCGCAGCCAAATTGGCCGGCACCATGCGAACCAAAGCCGCGCCAGCGCATTGAACCTGCATGCCCCGTGAAAACGATCTCGAAGGTAAGCCCGACATGGGTGGCAAGCATGGCGGCCAGGCCGGCCTCCCCAAGTCGCCGCCGCGTCCGCGCGACGGCGAGCGCGATGAGGACGTCGTGGCAAAGCGCCACACCGGCCAAACCGATCATGTGTCGCCGCCGACCAAATCTAAATAGTGGCCAACATAGCGCCGGTGGCCGCACCGCACCCCGCCCTGGGAAGAGCAGCCCTCGGCTTGTCGCGATCCCGATGCCGCGGACGGCGATCGAAAATGGAGGCTGGCTCGTGTTTTGGATCTATTGGAACACCGCCTGGTCGCTGATCATCAGCGGCATCTGGGTCGCCACCATCGTCAGCCATCCCGACGCCGAGTTCGTCGAAATCAGCGCGGCCAAACAGAAGCTCTGAGCCCGCGCTATCCTCAAAGCGCGAGGTCGCCATCCCCGGGCGGAATCGTCCTCCATGCACGCGCGCGCCACGGTGCAGGCGAAAGACTGCCTGCGATGGGCGTGGTGCAACGTCCATTTTAGGACGACGGCTTCGATCGTGCCGCCGACTGAAGGAAATTGAAGGGTCCCAGGAACGACTCTCTTAATCTTCGTCCGATAAAGCTGGCCCCACCTGGCGGCCCATGGTCATACGTCATCCCGCCGGTCGTTCCCGCTGCCGCCCTGGTCGATCGCCGTCCATGACCCACCCCACCGCCCCCGACGCGTCGAAGCACGCCGATCGCATCGCCTGGCTCGCGATCGGGTCCACGGCCGGTGTCGTGCTGATCGCGGCGATGCTGGGGCCGTTCCGGATCGAATGGCTTTCGTTCTGGAAGCCTGCCCTCGTCGGCATCCTGCTCGTATCGATGAGCTGGTTCTACACGGCCGTCCGAAAGGACGCGGCCCTCGCCGGCGCGTTGATCGCGGCGGCCCAGCTCATTGCATTTGCAGCGGTGGCCGCCCCTCTCTCCTATGTCGCGGCGAGCGCGGCATTGCCATTGTGGGACAATGAGTTCGCCGCACTGGACCGGCGCCTCGGCTTCGACTGGATGTCGTGGCTCGACGCCATGAACGCCGCGCCGCTTCTGCATCGGACATTGGCGTTTGCCTATGCGAGCTTTGCCTTGCAAGCGACCGCTATCGTTCTCGTCCTGGCCGCCGCGGGGCATGCTCTGCGATTGCGCGTCTTCATGCTGAGCTTCGTGCTGACGACCCTTGTGACGATCGGTGTATCGACCTTGATGCCGGCGCAGGGCGTCTGGGGTTATCTGCATCTGTCGTCGGTCGACTCTCCGGCGATCGTGCCGGTCACGCGGGATCTGCCGCTTCCCGTATTCTTCGGATTGCGCGACGGAACCTTCCGCCAGCTGGTCGCCGAGGGCGCCGACGGCATCATCAGCTTCCCGAGCCTGCATGCCGCGCTCGGATTGCTGTTCCTGTTGGCGCTGTGGCCGGTGAAGTATGTCGGGGGAATCGCCGCCCTGCTCAATGTCGCGATGATCGCGGCGACGCCGGTGGATGGAAGCCACTATTTCTGCGACGTCATCGCCGGCCTGGCGATCGCGCTGTTGAGCTGGATCGCCGTGCAACGCGCGGTCGCCCGTTTGGCGGGTGAACGCATGCAGCCTGCCGGGCCTGTCGAAGCCGACGCCGTATTCGCCCGCGTTCCGAAATAATCGCGTTCGCTAAAGCATGATCCGGACAAGTGCGCCGCGGTTTTCCGCAGAGATCATGCTTGAACAACAACGTGAAGCGCGATGGCGATACATCCTGATCGCATCGCGCTTTAGGCCGCTGCCGCCTGCGCCGCCAGCAACTGCTTCAGTTTCGCCGCCGGTACCGCCGGGCTGAACAGCCAGCCCTGCATCTGGCTGCAGCCGAGCTGGCGCAGCACCTCGCGCTGGGCTTCGGTCTCGACGCCTTCGGCGGTCGTCGCCATGCGGCGGGCGGCGGCCATGTGCACCACGGCCTGCACGATCGGCGAGGAATCCTCGGGTTCGCCGATGTCGCTGATGAAGCTGCGGTCGATCTTGATCTTGTCGAACGGGAAGCGGTGCAGATAGCTCAGCGACGAATAGCCGGTGCCGAAATCGTCGAGCGCGATGCGCACGCCGAGCTCGCGCAGCTGCTGCAGGATCGTCAGCGCCTCCTCGTCGTCGCGGATCAGGACCGTCTCGGTGATCTCGAGCTCGAGCCGTCCGGGCGCTAGGCCTGACTCGGCGAGCGCGGCGGCGACCTTGAGCGCCAGCGTCCGCGAGCGGAACTGCAGCGGCGAGACGTTGACGGCGATGTGGATCTGGCCGGGCCAGGAGGCGGCCTCGAGGCAGGCCTGCCGCAAGACCCACTCGCCGATCTCGCCGATCAGCCCGGTGTCTTCCGCCACGGGAATGAAGTCCGCCGGCGAGATCATGCCGCGCTGCGGATGGCGCCAGCGCAAGAGCGCCTCGCAGCCGGTCACGACATTGGCCGCGAGGTCGACCAGCGGCTGGTAGTGCACCTCGAACTCGCCGCGGAGCAGGGCCTGACGCAGATCGAGCTCGAGCTGACGGCGCTGCTTCGCCTTGGCGTCGTATTCGGGCGCGAAGATACGGTAGGTGCGGCGTCCCTCCGACTTCGCTGCATACATGGCAAGATCGGCGCACTTGAGCAGGTCGTCGAGATTGTCGCCATGGTCGGGCGCGATCGCGATGCCGATGCTGGCGTCGGTCGGGATCTCCTGGCCCTTGCAATCCACCGGGGCGCGCAACGCCGCAAGGATGTTCTCCGCCAGCGCCGTCAGCTCGGCCTGGTCGCTGGTGCCGGCCTTGACGATGGCGAACTCGTCGCCGCCGAGCCGCGCGACCAGGTCGTTGCCGCCGACGCAGGCGCGCAGGCGGTTGGCGACCTGGCGCAGCAGCTCGTCGCCGACCTCGTGTCCGAGCGAATCGTTGACGCCCTTGAACTCGTCGACGTCGATATAGAGGATGGCGAACGGCTTGCCCTCGCCGAGCTCGGCAACGCGCCGCTCCAGGTGCCCGCGCATCAGCACGCGGTTGGGCAGGTCGGTCAGCGCGTCGTAATGCGCCATATGCGCGATGCGCTCGTCGGCGCGGATGCGGTCGGTGACGTCCTCATGGGTCGCGAGCCAGCCGCCGGCGGCGGCAGGCTGGTTCTTGATCTCGATCAGGCGGCCGTCGGCGGTTTCCACGATGGCGCTCTGGGTGCGGCCGACATTGCTCAGGACGTCGCCGCAATAGGATTCGACGTCGCCATGGAACGAGCCGGTGTCATGGCGATGCTGGATGACGTCGCGGAACCAGGCGCCGGGCTTCACCACGTCGGTCGACAAGCCGTACATCTCGATGTAGCGCCGGTTGCAGACGATCAGCCGCTCGTGCCGGTCGAACATCAGGAGCCCTTGCGTCATCGTGTTCATCGCGGTGTCGAGCCGCTGCTTCTCCAGCGAGAGCCGGTGCGTCACCTGGCGGAAGATCAGGAACAGCGTGAGCACCAGGAGGCTGATCGACAGCACCGCGATGGTGACGAAGAATTTCGTCTGCGTGCGCCAGGTCGCGAGCGCCGCGTCCAGCGACTTGGTCGCGACCACGACCAGCGGCACGCCGGTGAGCAGGCGCGAGGCGACGATGCGGTCCTTGCCGTCGATCGGGCTTGCGAGCTGCGTGGAGACGAAGGTGCGCTGGAACACCGCGATCTGCTCTGGCGTGCCCTTGCGGAAGTTCTGCCCGATCATCGCATCGACGCGCGGGATGCGGGCGAGTAATTGGCCGTTCTGGTGATGCATGGCGATCGAGGATTCCTCGCCGAGCCCGACCGAGACGAAGAAGGATTCGAGCTGCTCGGGCGCGATCGCGCGCGCGACGATGCCGAGGAATTGGCCGTGCGGCCCGGACACGCGCCGCGCCAGCACGATGGCCGGTCTGTTGTCGAGCCGGCCCTGGACGACCTCGATCTCCTCCTGCGCGGCCGGATCGTTCTGGAGGCGGCGGAAATAGCCGCGGTCGGCGACCGAGATGTCGGCGACCGGCCATCGCCGCGACGAGTTGATCAGCATGCCCCCGGAATCGAACAGATTGGCGCCGGCGACGTCGGTCCAGCCGCTGGCCTTCGCGCGCAGCACCTCGTGCACGGCCAGCGTGCCCATCTCGCTGCGGAACACATCGGCGGATTCGATGCCGCGGCTCTCGAGTTCGGCGACGATGCTCTTCTGCAGCACCGCGAAGTCCTCGAACTCGCGGTCGAAATGCCGGGCCAGCAGGCGCACGGAGCTTTCCAGGTGGTCGCGGCCGCTTTCGATCGCATTCTGCCGGAAGCGGTCGACGGTGAGCGCGGTGCCGATCGCCATCGCAGCCATCAGCACGAAGCCGCCGACGATCAGCCACGTCAGCGGGGCTCCCTGCCAACGGCGAAGCAACGCGCGTAGTCGCGCGGTCCATCGGATCGATGCGCCCATCCAGCCCTCCCGTGGAATGCAGGATGCGGCAAAACCGACAAGACCCCGTTACCAGCAAGGGTTAGGAAAATATGAATCGGAGCGGAGCGAGTGGGTTGGTTTCTAGCGAAAGCGACCGCTGATCGAGACCCGCATGGCGCCGCGACGGAAGTATGTTCCCTCCCCCCTTGTGGGGGAGGGCTAGGGAGAGGGGTGGCTCAGGAAAAGGTGCCCCTTATTGACGACGCATTCATTGTGGCGAGTGACGGAAGGAGTCCCCGTGTGGCACCCCCCTCCCTGACCTCCCCCGCAAGGGGGGAGGGAACGGCGAGAGCACCGTTGCGGCATTCACCGCTTGATCTCCCATCTCAGCGCTTCCGCATTGCCCTTGGCGAACATCTTGGGCACGTCGAATTTGCCGGTCGTGAGATCGTAACGGCATTTCCAATCCGCCAATCCCTTCACCGCGACGTTCTTCGGATGCTTGTCCATTTCGCCCGACAGCGAGATGACGAGATAGCGGTTGCTCGGCCAGTCGACGCCGAGCCAGCGATAGGCGTCCTCGGTGCCTTTCACGAGATTGGCCGAGATGTGGTAGTCGAGCTTCATCTTGTGGGTGTCGGGCCGGCTGCGGAAATAGGCCCAGGCGAGATCGCCGAGGGATTGCTTGGTGGCGCTGACGAAGGCGCCGTTCTCGACACGGTAGAGAAAGAGGTCCTGCTCGCCGGAGCCGGCTTTCTGCATGCGAACCAGCCATTGCGAGTCGCTGGTGAAGCGGAAGCCGGCCGGATAGTCCTGCTCCGGCTTCAGCTCCGTCATCTGCTCGCCGCGCCGCGCCCAGACCTGCCATTTGACGTCCCAGTCGCCATTGTCCTTCATGTATTGTTCGAGCCTGGTGGCGCCGTCGGGCGAGGTGAAGGCGAGGTCGGCGTCGTCGGTGACGGTGAAGCCGGGCGGCGGACCGGAGGCCGCCAGCGCGGGGGCGGCGGCGAGCATCAAGGCGAGCGCCAGCCATCGCGCGGTGCGAATGGATGCGGTCACGGGAAGATCCTACAATATAGAGTTGTGGCCTCGCTGATATGACGCCGAGGGGGCGGCGCCGGTTCATCCGCGACGCGTGGGCGCGACCGGGCGATCATCCCTTCGACCGGCTTGCTGCCGCAGCCAAATCGGCGCACCCTGCCGGCCTCGGTTGATTTGCCATCCAAGGTTTTTCCGATGATCACCGCATCCAAGGCCTTCATTGCTTTCTGCCTGCTCGCCCTGGTCGGCACGGTGCTGGTGATCGGTCCAACCGAGCTGCGCCGCCTGCTGCCGGACGACGGGACCAAGACCGCAATCGCCGCCAAGCCGGAAGCCAAGCCGGAAGCCAAGGTCGAACCCAAAGTCGAGGCCAAGGTCGAGCTCAAGCCCGAGCCGAAACCGGAACAGCCCAAACCGGATCAGTCAAAGCTGGCTGCCGTCACGCCGCCCGCCCCTGAACCTGCGCCGGCGTCGGCCCTCGCGCCGAAGGCGGCCCCGCTGGCCGAGACGGCGAAGCAGGCTGCGGCGCTGCCCGATCTCGCGCCGGTCAAGCTGCCGGCGGCCGCCGACACCGGGCCGCGTTTCGACGTCGCCCGCGTCGACGATCACGGCGAGGCGGCAGTGATCGCGGGCCAGGCCGCGCCGGGAGCCAAGGTCGAGCTGCTGCGCGACGGCAAGCCGCTCGATACGGTGATCGCCGACGCCTCGGGCCAGTTCGTGATGACCCCGCCGCGGCTTCCCGCCGGCTCCTATGAATTGACGCTGCGGGCCAGGGCGCCGGATGGCACGGTCACGCAGTCCGGCCGGACAATGCCGGTGACTATCGCCGAGGCGGCGCCGCCGCCCGCGCGCCCGGCGCCTGTGGCAAGGCAAGAGACCAAGCCGGAGATCAAGCCGGAGCCGAAGCAGGCCGAGAAGGTCGATGACAAATCGGACGTCGTGGCCGCGCTGCCGTCGGCATCGCCGCGCCTGGCGTCAGTGCCCGACAGGCAAGCGGCCCGGCCGAAACCCAGGGCCATGGCGCGGGTGCCCGCGGCCACGACGGTGGCATCGGCATCGCCAGCCGATGTGCTTCACGCCGCACCGGAGGCCGGCGGCAGCCGCGTGATCTCCCGCGGCGACAGCCTGTGGGCGCTGAGCCGGCTCGCCTATGGCGACGGCGCCCGCTATGCCGTCATCTTCAAGGCCAACCGCGACAAGATCAACAACCCCAATCTGATCTATCCCGGCCAGACTTTCGTGCTGCCGCAAAAGCCGGAGTGAGCGCGGTTCTTCCCGTCTTTCTGCGAGCTAAGCCTTCGAGAGAGCTTCCCTGCGGCCATCCTTCGAGACGCCCGCCTCTGGCGGGCCCTCAGGATGAGGACTGCGTGTGTGGCGGCAATTTCGACGGACACCGATGGTGCTTAGCCTCATCCTGAGGAGCTTGCGCCGCAAGCGTCTCGAAGGACGAGGCGCGCGCGCAGGCCGTTGCCAAAGCGTCATTGTGCAGGCCCCGACACAGGTCGCCCGCGACGCTTTGCCCTGTGTCTACCCGGAACAATTGGTTCCCTTGCGCGTCATGTCCCCTGCGACGCAGTGCGCGCGTGAGCAGCTGGGAGGGAGGCCGGATTGGTCAGGTCGGCGGTCATGTCGGGACGCATGGGACTGGCGCTGACCGGCGCGACCCTCCTGATTGCGGCCGTGCTGCTGCCTGAGAGAGCCGAGGCGCAATTCGGCATCCGCGGCGGCCCGCTCGGCGTTGCGCGTTTCGCCGTCGGCCACATGATCGGCATGTCGCGGCTGCGCCATTCCCGCATGGCGGTGCGGAGCGGCCGCTACCGCTCCGCCGCCTTGCGATCGCAGGACCCGCGCGGCGCCGAGCGCGGCCAGCCTGCCAACCCTTACGTGCTGCGCGCGGCGCTCACGGCGCAGGCCGCGCTTGCCGGCTGGCAGGGCGGCCGCCGCCTGCAAGGCTGGTGGCGCCATCCCGACGGCAGCTATGGCTGGGTCGGCCCGGTGTTCTGGCCGTTCGCGCACGACGACCTCACCAACGCAATCATCCTCGGCGATGCGACCAGCCTCTCGCTCTACGGCTATGGCGACATCTATGCCGCGATCTTCGCGCCCTATGCGGCGACCGAGCTCGCGGCCTACACCACGCCGCAAGGCCGGCGCGGCCGACGCGTGCCGACCGCCGAGACCCTCTGCGAGGCCAGCGACACCGGCGGCCTGCCGGTCGACCGCATCGCTGCGGCCGTGGCACCCAATGAATTGCAGCGCACCGCGCTCGACGAGCTCGCATCCGCCTGGACCAATGCGCGCGACACCATTCGCGCGGCCTGCCCGGCGCAGGCGCCTGCCGCGGCCGCCGCGCGCCTCGGCCTGATGCGCGAGCGCATCGAGGCCATGATCAAGGCCATCGACGCCGTCGCGCCGCCGCTGTCGAAGTTCACAGATCTGCTCGATGACGAACAGAAGGCCCGGCTCAATGCGCTCGCCAATGAGCGCCGCGCCGCGCTGGCGTCGATGCAGCGCAAGGAAACGAGCAAGGATACGAACAAGGATACGAGCAAGGATGCGCAGGCGGCCGCCTGCGATGCCGACAGCGATCCCCGCTATGACGAAAAGCTGCAGCGTCAATACGAGCAGCTGGTGCAGCAGCAATGGCCCGCGAACGACATCGCCGCCACGCTGCGCCTCGACGAGACGGCCCGCGCCCGCTTCGAGGTGCTCCAGGACACCGCCCTGCGCACCATGCAGACGCTCAGCGCCTGCCCGGCGGTGTCAGCCGCGACACCCCAAGCCCGCCTCACCGCCGCCAAGGCGCGGCTGGAAGTGATGCTGCAGGCCGTCAACGGCGTCACCGACGCGCTCGACGATTTCGAGGCGGATCTGAGCGACGAGCAGAAGGCGGGGTTCGAGGCGATCGGGCCGAAGCGGGGGGCGTGATCACCCGCACGCCCAGTCGAACTTCATCTCCTTGAAATCGAGCTGCGCATTGCCCGTGCCGAAATTGTAACCGCCGAAATATTCCTCGAACTCGATGTAGAACGGGCTCATCTCCGGCACCGCCTGGCACGGCCGCATGGTGCCGCCGAGATGATTGTGGGCGTGGTCCTTGGCCCACTCGTGCAGGCGGTAATTCTCGGGACTCGGGGCGCCCACAAAGTAGTAGTAGGGCTGATAGTCGCTCGGCGGGTTGCGCGGGAAGTGCGGGTCCTGCGGAGGCTTGCCGGCGTTGGGATCGGTCGCCCGCGGCCTCAAGGCAATTCCGAGGGTCTCTGTCAGATCGGCGCGTGGAGGGCCCGCGAACATTTTCTGCGCGAAGGGCGGGGCGGCCCCGTAGAAGGCGCTGGCGCCGCCGACATCGAGCCAGCGCGGCCGATCGGCCGTCGCCAGCGCAAGCGGCGCCGGCGGCGTCGCCAACGCGCCTTCGTACTCGCTCTTGGTCAGCAACAGCGCGGCATATTCGTAGTCGAGGATGTCGGTCATCCGCGACAGACGGGGATGCGACGGCCGCGCCATCACGGCCTCGCGGATCTCGGGGGCATCGATCGCGCCGCCGTCAGTGTGATCGGCCGGAGTGGCGAAGAACGACAACGCGACGATGTCCTTGCCATGCACGCGATAGTCTTCCGGCAGCAGAAGCGTAAAACCGTGCATCAGCGGATATCCGGTGACGGGATCGAGCGGCCATTGCTCGCTCGCGATGCCCGGCGGCAGCCCAAAGACCCAGCCCTGGTCGCGCGCGCGGTCAGTGGGCCGGTCCAGCATCTGCAGATCATAAGCACGCGAAGGCAAGGCAAACGTCACAGGCCGTCTCCCATCGAAGCCGCCTCGCCGTTGAGGCGAGGGTTAGTCGCGGGGAGCGGGGATGTGGTTCGTGCCAAATTGAGAGACCTGCGGCGCGGCATGCCCTGCTGCGCTCCCTCCCCCCTTGCGGGGGAGGGCGGGGGAGAGGGGTAGTCCAGAAGGAGGTCTATCCGTCGTTAAGGAAAAACGTTGACGAGCCGTTTTCCGCCCTCATTGAGAAGCGTTTCATGCTCTACCGTCGGCTGATCCCGTTGCTCGAGTTGGGTCGCGAGCGCGGGGGCGCCGACGTTGTCGAAAGAGTTGATGAACGCCATCATGGATGCATTCTCGGCTCATACCACGATGAGCAAACAAGCCCTCAGCGAACGTGCCCGCTCAAGCCTCAGTCTGCCGGAATCCGTGTCCTCTAACCCCTTGATCCGGCTGGCCCCATCTACTGTGCATGGGGTTGTTTTTTACATTCCGTGTCCGGGCCGCAGCCGGCCACATTCGAATAATCAAAAATTCTCTTTACCAGAAGCGCGACACACCCTATGATCTCTCCCAACTCATCCCATGGTAAGGGACGGATCGCGATCGTCAGGGTTCGTGGGATGAGGGGCGGTGGACGCGGGCGGCGTTGGCGCCAGATGCGGTCGCAGGGCGGGTAGTCCCCGTGAGCGATCAGCGGGCGCGTGTACGACGGCGCTGCCGACGTACGGCAAAATCGTGTGGTCGTGACGCCCGAATCTCCGGCGTCAAGTCTTGCGGCGTTGCGTGGGTCCAACCGGACGGCGCATCCGATGAAAGCCGCAAGGCGACGGTGGCAAAGGGACCGACTCACCGGCGAGAGCGCGACATAAGCCGTTTCAACCATCGCGCAGGGAAGGCCGGGCATTCGGCCACACCTGTTTCTCCCCTGTGAGCGACTTATTACGCACTCACGCACAGGGGTCTTGCGGGTGCCAGCCGGTGCCCGGCCTTCCCTGCGCCCTTCCATTTCGAAGGGTCGCAAGACCTGCGCAAAACCCGGGCGCCATGCGCCGCGGGATCGCGACATGCTGCCGGCGAACGAGAACAAGCCATGACGCAGGCGGAAAGATTATCCCCGTCGCCGCACCGCTGATGCGTCCACCACGTTCTCCGCCTCATCGTTCCAGCTCAGGATCTCCATCGCCAGCACGGGGTGATTGAAACCTTTGAGCTGGAGATCGTCGAGGGCGCGGGCTTCGACCCAGGGCTCGACCATGCCGTAGACGCGGCGGCTGACCACGATCTGGTTGGGCTTGGCTTCGCCGCACAGGCGTGAGGCGAGGTTGGTGACGCTGCCGATCGCGGCATATTCCAGCCGCTGCTCGAAGCCGACCTGGCCGAGCGTGGCATAGCCGAGCGCGATGCCGATGCCGAACCCCAGGCTGTGCCCGCGGTTGCGCCAGCGCTCGGTCAGGGGGCCGATGGTGTCGCGCATCTCCACCGCCATCTTCACGGCGCGCCTGGTGTGGTCCTCGAACTGGATCGGCGCGTTGAACAGGATCATCACGCCGTCGCCGGCATATTTGTCGAGCGTGCCCTCGTATTTGAAGATCAGCCCGCCGAGCGCGGCGTGATATTCGCGCAGCACGTTCATCGCCTCTTCCGGCTCGGTCGCTTCCGTGAACGCGGTGAAGCCGCGCAAATCGCAGAACACCACCGTCACCTCGCGGCGCTGGCTGGTGAGCAGCCCTTCCGGGCTGTCGGAGGAGGCGATCAGCTGCGCCACCTGCGGCGCCAGGAAACGCTCGAGCTTGCGGATGCGCTCGATCTCGCCGAGCTGGGTCTTGACGCGCTCCTCCAGCGACTTGTTCCAGTCCTTGAGCTGCTCGGTCTGCATCCGCAGCTTGTCGGCCTGGGCGCGCACGGTCTCGTTCGCGGCCTCGAGCTCGCGGCCCTTGTGGTCGACCTCGGTGAACAGGCGCGCATTGCGCATCGCCAGCACCGCCTGGTTGGCGAAGGTGCGCATCAGGCCGATCAGGCTGGGAGCGAACTCGCCACCGCCGCGGCGCAGCACCACCAGCGAGCCGAGCGTGCCCTGCTGGTCGACCAGCGGCACCACCAACACCGAGTGGAAGCCGGCCGCGAGCGCGACCTCGCGCAGCGGCTGCTCGGTGGCCTGATCGAGATCGGCCAGCGCGATCGGCTCGCCGCTTCTGGCCGCATCGCTCAGGATGTTGTCGCCTTCGTCGATGGTGACATGCGCGCCGTCGGCGGATCTGTCGATGCCGCCCGCCTCGACCAGGTTGAAGCGGCGCCGCTCGGCGTCGAAGCCGTAGATCAGCACCGCATCGGCATGGGTGATCTCGATCGCGCGCGCGGCGATCGTCGGAAGCACGGCGTCGAGATCGAGCGAGGCGGCGAGCGCGCGGCCGACCTCCTCCAGCACCTTCAGCTCGTTGATCGACTGCGCGAGATCGCGGGTGCGCTCCTCGACCTTGGTCTCCAGGTTCGAATAGGTCTCCTGGATCTGGTCGGCCATGCGGTTGAACTGGCTGGCGAGGTCTTCCAGCTCGTCCGAGGTGTGCACGTCGATGCGGTGGCTGAAATCGCCTTCGCCGAGCTTGTGGGCGCCGTCGCGCAGCGCCGTGATCGGGATGATCATGCGGCGGGCGAGCAGCGTGCCGGCGAGGATCGCGACCATCAGGCCCATCCCGATCAGCAGTGCGATGCGCACCAGCTGGTCGCGGATCGGCATCAGGGCCTGCGTGGTCGGCTGCTCGAACAGCACGCTCCAGCCGAGCTTCGGCACGGTGCTCGCGGCGCTCATCACCGCATGGCCGTTGAAGTCGGTGCCGGACGTGTCGGCCGCGTGGTCGGGCGCGATCGCGGCCGCGACCTGCGGCAGCTTCGACAGATCCTTGCCGACCTCGGGCCCCTTCGACGACGTCGCCAGCACGCGGCCGCGCGGATCGACCACATAGGCAAAGGCGGCCTTGCCGACCTGTGCGTCGGACAGGAAGTCGGAGAGAAAGCTGAGATCGATCTCGGCCACGGTGACGCCGGCATTGAAGCCGGAATGCGCCACCGAGATCGACATCAAGGGCGTGCCGTCGGCGAACCAGGCCGGCGCATAGCTGACGCCGCGGGCGACCGTCTCGGTGAAGCGGATGTCGCGGGAGAGGTCGGCGTTGCTGCCGGTCGTGGTCGACTGGCGCGAGACGCGCAGCACCTCGCGGCCCTCGCCGTTGAGCTGGAACAGCTGCTTGACGACCGAGACCTGGTGCAGCAGCGAGGCATAGTCGGCGCGGCGCTTCTCGAGCGTGTCCTGGCTCGCCCGCGTCACCCAGCTGATCTGGCGGTCGAGCTCCGAGATCGACTGCTCGATGCGCCGGGCGGCGCTTTGCGCCTTGTCCTCCAGGCCGTCGGTCAGCTGGGTCCTGGTTGCGCGGTAGGAGATCCAGGTCTCCATCGCGCCGTTGACCGCGAGGACGAACACGACGAGGCCGACGAGGGAGACGACATATTTGGCGAACAGGCCCTCGCGCAGAAACCGTGTCTTGTCGTTCGCTCCTGCCATCCCGATCCTCTTGCGCCGCCATCGACGCCGGCGCTAAGGGCCGATGGGCCCATGCGGGGTCGTTCTATCACAATTTGGGCCAAAGGACCGCCGCGCGCCCCGGCGACAAGCCGGCGTGGTTACCCGCTGTGGACGCCGGGGCGGATGGAAGGAGGGATGGTCGCAGCCCCATCAGCGGTTGAAGAGTTGCCGCAGCACGTCGTTCATTGGCTGACTGTCCTGCTGCGCGACCGGCGGGTCGTCCAGGGTCGGGGCGGTGGGCGAAGCCTGCGGCGCCGGTGTGGAGGATGGGGCCGGCAGGCTGCGGTTGCGGCCACTGCCTGGCGCGGTGCCGGTGCTGCTTCCCGCGCCACCGGACAACCCCTGCTGGATCAGATTGCCGATCGCCTCCCCCAGCGGGCCGCCGAGCGGGTTGTTCTGACCGGACTGCTGGGCCTGCGGATTGGCGCTGCCGGCCGCATTGCCGCTGCCCGGCGCATTGGCCCCACCGAGACCGAGGCTGCCCAGAATGTTGCCGAGCCCGGCGCCGTCAGGCCCGAACAGGCCCTTGCCCATCTCGCGCAGCTTGGCATAGGCGGCGTCCGGATTGTCCAGCATGCCGGCCATATCGGGGTAGATCCGCGGCTGCGACCAGGAGCCCTGGATCATCACGGGAATGCCGAAGCCGACCGGCTCATTGGTGCGGCCCTGGCCTTCGGTGGTCATCACCAGCTTCGGCTCGACGCGGAAACCCATCATCTTGGTGTCGAGCGCGATGGTGCCGGCGCCGGTGACGCGCACCAGCGGTCCGATCAGGTTGAGATCGGTCGTGACCGCCTGCCCCTTGTCGATGCGGAACGAGGCCGAGAGCTGCGACAGGTCCGTGCTTTGCTCCTGAGCGGGGCTCTGGCTGTCCTGCCAGCCGGACAGCGTGCCCGTCGTCAGCGAGCGGATCATCTGCGCGACGTTGATGCCGCGGATGGCGCCGTCCTGGAAATTGACGAAGGCGGTGCCCTGCATGTTCGCCATCAGGGCGCGCTGGCTGGTGCCGGCGCTGCGCAGCGCGAGCTTGGCCTGCAGCTTGCCGTCGATGCGGTCGAATTCGGCAAGGCCCTGAAGCAGCGGCAGCGCCCGCACGCCGACCAGATCGGAATGCATGGCAAAGCTCGGCGCGCCGGTGGTCGCATCGAGGATCACCTCGCCCGAGACCTGGCCGCCATAGGCGCCGAGATTGGCGGTGCCGGCCTTCAGCACGCCGCCGGCGAGCTTTGCATCGAGCGCCAGCGGCGCGATGCGCGCATCGCCGATCACGGCCTCGTTCGCGGAGATTCTCACCTGCGCATCGACATAATTGAGCCCGGAGACGTCGATCGGCGCATTGCTCCAGGGCTGTCCGGCCGCGCCCTGCGGCGATTTCGCCAGCGGGATCGCCAGCCGCTGGAAGTCGAGATCGACCTTCACCAGGGGCTTGCTCGCGATGTCGACCGACGCCCAGCCGTTGAACGCGCCGTCGCCGAGCCGGCCATTCACGCCGTTGATCATCACGACGTCGCCGCTCAGCCGCATCTCGGCATGTCCGGTGAGTTGAGACTTGAGCACATCGGGCATGTCGATGGCGAAATCCACGGGAACGGTCGGCCGTTCGGCCGGCGATGCCGGCGCGGTTGCCTTGATGTCGAACTTGGTCGGATGATCGCCCACGCGCGCGGTGCCGGTGACGTTGACCCTGCGGTCACGGCCGACGATTGCGTCGGCATTGATGGCGCTGATGCGGCCCTCGACCCGATCGCGCAGGCGGGAGAAGGCGACTTCGCCGTCGGTGACCTTGACGCGGTCGATGGACGCGCCGTCGACCTTCAGCGTCGGCGGCTTCGAGGACGATCCGGCATTCGGCAGGCGCTCACGCAGCAGCGGCTGGTACAGCACGGGATGGGTGACGATGAGCTCGCTGATCTCGGGGCGGCCCGACCACAGGCTGGAGAGCGACATCTCGGCCTGCACGCTATCGACCGTCAGGCGCGTAATGCCGCTGCGATCCCTGGGGTCGGCAAGCGTGAGGTCGTTCAGGGTGACGTTCAGCGTCGGCCACAGGCTGATCTTCGTGGTGCCGTCGATCGACAGCCGATAGCCGGTCGCACTCTCGACCCGCGAGGCGATCGTCGAGGTCAGGAAGCCCGACGGGATCCCGATCACCAGCAGGGCTGCAATCACGATAATGACGGCGGCCAGAGCCGCGCCGACGAATTTCACTGCTCTCATGTCGACTTTCCAATGACGGGCGGTCGGCGTCGAATCCCGCCGGCCACCCATCCTTCGCGCCCTGAGTTTATCCCCGGACGGGAAGCGGCTCCAAGCGCGTAAAAATAGTCAGGGGGTGCTGCAAAGTTATGTGACTTATGACACACTTCTCCGACGCGGTTTTACGCGATCCTGATGGTGATGGTTTCAAGCGATTTGCCGAGACAACGGACCAGAAACGTTCACAAGGACATTGAAATGAGCAAGCAGGCCGAATTTGCGGTCATCCTGAAGATGAACGCGATGTTCGCGGATCTCGGTACAGACGAGCTCCAGCGGCTGTCCAACCTCTGCCACACCCAGCATCTGGGCAATGGCGAGGTGCTGTTCCAGAAAGGGGACCCCGGGGACGCGCTGTTCGGCGTGCGCCGTGGCCAGGTCCGCATCGAGACCGGCGCCGCCGACGGCAGCCGGCTGACGCTGAATTTCATGGGTCCGGGCGACCTGTTCGGCGAGGTCGCGGTGCTGGACGGCCAGAATCGCACCGCGGATGCGACCGCGGGCGAGGCCAGCGAACTATTCGTGCTGCGGCGCGAAGATTTTCTCAGCTTCCTCGAACGCGAGCCGAAGGTCGCGATCAAGATCATCGCGCTGCTGTGCCAGCGCATCCGCTGGCAGAGCGAGCGCATGGAGGAATCCATGCTGCAGCCGCTGCCGGTCCGCCTGGCACGACGGCTCTGCGCCCTCGCCGCCGATTTCGGCTCCGAGGTGCACATCTCGCAGGAGCAGCTCGGCGTCTTCGTCGGCGCCGCCCGCGAGAGCGTCAACCGCCAGCTCCAGGCCTGGCGCAAGGAGGCGATCCTCGATCTGCAGCGCGGCCGCATCCTGCTGCGGAACATGACCAAGCTGACGGCGATCGCGCGAAACGAGTAGGGGAGGCGGCGGCTCGCGTCGTCCGATCTTCCTGCTCGCCGCGCACTCATCATCGCACCCAACCGGCGGCGTCGTCCGTTTGAGACGCGCGGTCCTACTCCGCCGCCGGGTGCACGAAGTTCTTTGGTGCGCGGGGCGCCTCCGCTGGAGCCGTTCCGTGGTGATCGTCCGTCTCGGCGTCCTCGCTGTGCACGATCAGGCGCTTGGCGAAGCGCCAGATCAGGGCGCCGAAATCGTCCATCACCATGAACATCGCGGGCACGAACACCAGCGACAGGATGGTTGAGAAGATCAGGCCGCCGATCACCGCGAGCGCCATTGGCGAGCGGAACTCGCCGCCGGCGCCGACCGCGAGAGCGCTCGGTATCATGCCGGCGGCCATCGCGATCGTGGTCATCACGATCGGCCGGGCGCGTTTCATGCCGGCGTCGATCATGGCCTCCTCGCGCGGCTTGCCGGCGCGTATGGCTTCGATCGCGAATTCCACCAGCATGATCGCGTTCTTGGTGACGATACCCATCAGCATCAGGATGCCGATCCACACCGGCGTGGTGAGCTGCTTGCCGGTGAGGAGCAGGGCGGCGATGGCGCCGCCGATCGAGAGTGGCAGCGAGAACAGGATGGTGATCGGCTGCAGGAAGGTGCCGAACAGCAGCACCAGCACGGCGTAGACCATCATCAGTCCCGCCGTGATCGCGGTGGCGAAGCCCTCGGACAGTTCGTTCAGGCTTTCCGCGTCGCCGGAGGGCGAGACCTTCACGCCCTTCGGCAGGGTCTTCATGACCGGCAGGTCGTAGATCTTCTTGGTGGCATCGCCGAGCGCGGCGGAGCCGACGAGGTCGGCGGCGACGGTGGCCTGCCGCTCGCGGTCGTAGCGGTTGATGCTGGTCGGACCCTGGTCGAGCTTGACGTCGGCGATGACCGAGAGCGGCACGCCGCCCTTCTCGCCGCGCTCGCCGAGCGGCACGCGCAACTGTTCGAGCGTCTTCAGATTGCCGCGCGCGGCATCCTCGAGCTGCACCCGGATCGGTACCAGGCGATCGCCGACGTCGAATTTGGCGAGCGCAGGGCCGACGTCGCCGATGGTGGCGACGCGGATGGTCTGCGACAGGCTTTCGGTGGACACGCCGAGCCGCGCGGCAAGATCGGCGCGCGGTTCGATACGCAGCTCGGGACGCTCCAGCGAGGTCTCCGAGATCACATTGGCGATGGTGGGAATGCGCTTCATCTGCGTCGCAAGCTCGCTCGCGACGTTGTTGACGATGTTGGGATCGACGCCGGTCACCACCAGCGAGATGGCGCGCAGGCCGTTCTCGTCCAGGAACCAGAAGCGGATATCGGGAACGTTCTCCAGCTCCTGGCTGATCGAGAACTCGAGCTCGCGCTGGGTGATGTCGCGGCTGCCCTTGGGCGTGTAGTTGATGATCAGGGCGGCGCGCCGCACTTCCTGCGTGCCCGGCGGGACGCGCCCGCCGTCGACGAAGATGCTCTTGACCTCGGGCCGCTTGCGCAGGCGCGCGACGATGTCCTCGGTGACCTTTTCGGTGTAGGCGAGCTGGGTGCCCGGCGGCAGCTCGAGGGCAAGCAGCGAGCGGGCGCTGTCCTGCGCCGGCAGGAAGCCCTGCGGCAGCAGCGTGATGCTCCAGATCGAGGCGGCGAAGATGCCGAGGCCGATCAGCACCGTGATGAAATAGTGTTTCACCGACCAGGTCACGATGCGGTGATAGGACCGCAAGATGCGTCCGGGCGGCGGCTCCTCGTGATGGCCATGTTTGAGGAAATAGGCGGCCAGCACCGGCGTGACGAAGCGCGCGGCGAGCAGCGAGAAGAACACCTGCACCGAGACGGTGATGCCGAATTGCTTGAAGAACTGTCCGGCGATGCCCGACATGAAGCTTGCGGGTGCGAAGATCGCGATGATGGTCAGCGAAATCGCGATCACCGCGAGGCCGATCTCGTCGGCGGCCTCGAGCGCGGCGCGATAGGGCGATTTGCCCATGTTCATGTGCCGAACGATGTTCTCGATCTCGACGATGGCGTCGTCGACCAGGATACCCGTCGACAGCGTGATGGCGAGGAAGCTGACGAGGTTGAGCGAGAAGCCGAGCAGATCCATCGCCCAGAACGCCGGGAAGATCGACAGCGGCAACGAGATCGCGGCAATGATGGTGGCGCGCAGGTCCCGCAGGAACAGCAGCACGATGATGACGGCGAGGATGGCGCCTTCGAACAGGGTCGAGATCGCCGCGTGGTAATTGCCGTTGGTGTATTCGACCGAGGTGTCGATCACCTTCAGATCGACGTCGGGATAGGCGGCCTTGAGCGCGTCGATGCGCTTCTGAACGGCCTCGGCCACCTTGACGTCGCTGGCGCCCTTGGACCGCTTGATGCCGAGCGCGACGATCGGCTCGCCGTTGAAGCGGGCGAAGGTGCGGCGGTCGGCGATGGTGTCGGTGACGGTGCCGAGATCGTCGAGCCGGACCTCGCCGCCGCCGAACAGCGGAATCATGGTGCCGGCAAGGTCACCCAGCGTCTTGGCGCCCGCGAGCGTGCGGATCGCCTGGTCGTTCTTGCCGATCTCGGCGCGCCCGCCGGCGACGTCGACATTGGTGCCGCGCAGGCTCTGGCTGACATTGACGGCGGTCAGGCCCATGGCCTGCAGGCGGTCCGGGTCGAGCGAGACCAGGATCTCGCGCTCGACACCGCCGATGCGTTCGACCTGGGCGACGCCGCGGACGCCCTGCAGCGCGCGCTTGACCACGTCGTCGACGAAATAGGAGAGCTGCTCCGGCGTCTTGCCGGGCGAGATCGCGGCATAGGTGACGATCGGCAGGCCGATGACGTCGACGCGCTGGATCAGCGGCTCGGTGACGTTCTGCGGCAGGTTGGAGCGCACGCGCGTCACCGCGTCCTTGACGTCGTTGAGGGCGCGGTCGGTATTGGTCTCCAGCGCAAACTGGATCGTGGTGACCGACACGCCGTCGGTGATCGAGGAGGTGATGTGCCGCACGCCCTCGACGCCGGAGACGGCGTCTTCAATCGTCTTGGTGACCTGGGATTCCAGCTCGGCGGGTGCCGCGCCGAATTGCGAGACCACGACCGAGATTACGGGAATGTCGGCCGACGGCAGCCGCGTCACTGCGAGCTTGGTGAAGGAGACCCAGCCGAGAATCAGCAGGATGATCGAGAAGACGACCGACGGCAGCGGATTGCGGATCGACCATGCCGAGATATTGAGAGCCATCAGCGTACCCGCGTGCGATCGAGTTCATCGGCGAACATGGTCTTGATCTGGTCGCCGTCATGGAGCGAAGAGCCGGCATCGGCGACGACGATCTCGCCGACCTCGAGCCCTTCCAGGATTTCCGTGGCACTGTCGGACGACAGTCCGACCCGTACCTTGCGCGTCTGGATCGTGTTGCCCTTGACGACCTGAATGGTGAGATGGTCGATCGCCGTCTTGGGAATCGAGACGCCGCAGCTTCGCTTCGCGTCGATCGAGGCGCGCGCGAACACGCCGACCTTCAGCGAGGGATTGTTGGTGACGCTGATACGGACCCGGCCGAGCTGCGTGGTGCGGTCGATCTCGGGCGCGACCAGCCGGACCCGGCCGATCAGATCGGGCGCGTCGTCGCGGCTGATGCGCACGGTGGCGCCGGAGTTGAGCTTGGTCATGTGCACCGCCGGGACCTGAGCATCGAGCTCGATCTCGTTGTTGACGGCGATACGGAACATCGGACCGGCCTGCGGCGAGGCCGGCGCGCCGACGATGGTGCGGACCTCGGTGACGAGGCCCGCCGCCGGCGCCTTCAGCGAAATCGGACCTTGCGGGCCCGGTCGCTGCGGCTGGCCCGGGATCTGCGGCGGCGCGGTCAGGCGCGCCAGCTCCTGGTTGTCGGCGACGATTGTTCCCTCGGTGACCAGGAGGTCGGTGACCTTGGAGCCTTCCTGGTCGGCGACGACCACGGCCTCGCGGCGCGGCACGAAGAAGCCGGTCACACGCACGAGGTCGGAGAAGCAGGCATTGGTCGACTTCGTCACGATGACGAGCGCATCGCTTTGCGTCTCCTTCGGCTCGGGGCGCTTGCGATGCTCGAACAGATAATAGCCGACGCCGAGTGCCACGACGAACACCACGGTTCCGGCAGGCTTGAGATATTCGGAGAGATTCATCGCCGGATCATCCTGGCCTGGCTCACGGCCGTCCGTGCGAGGCCCATGAAACGCGTTTCCCTGAAACGAAGCGGCGTCCCGCAAGGCTGCGGGACGCGCTTTGGAAGCGAGACTTTACACCACATCACGACCGGTCACTTCAAAGGATTGCGTCGTGCTTACTTCGATGCGGTGGTCTTGTTTTCCATATTGACGACCTGCACGCGGCGGTTGACCTCCGCCATCGGCTGGCTCGGATCCTTCAGCTTGCTCTTGCCGTAGCCGACGGTGACGAGGTCGGTCGCGGAGATGCTGTACTTGTCGACGAGGTAGCGCTTGATCGCGTCGGCGCGACGCTCCGACAGGTCCTGATTGTAGGCTTCGCCGCCGGCGGCGTCGGTATGGCCGGCAACCACGAAGGTGGAGCCCTTCAGGTCGGGACTGGTCAGTGCGCGGCCGAGCGCCTGCACGGAAGGCATCGACTTGGCGCTGATATTGGCGGAGTTGTAGTCGAACGTGATTTCGAGATCGATGTTCGGCTTGTCCTTGGCGACTGACGCGATCTCCTCGCGCTCGGTCGACGACAGCGAACGCGTCGAGCGGCCGCGCACCGACTGGATCAGCTTGGTCTCCGCCGCGTTCGGCGCGGGATTGGCCTGCGGGGCGATCGAGAGGCCGCGGGTCAGGGGCTTCTTCGGCGCCGGTGCCAGTGCGCGGACGATGTCGTCCTCGGTGACGTTCTTGCTGTTGCCGTCGTCGCCGGCGAATGCGGGCGCGGCCGGCAGCGACAGGGCGGCGCCAAGAGCGATGATGGACAGGATCGCGGTAAGTCCCTTTGCAGCCGATTTCATAGCCAGTCCCTCCAGTGCAGCCAGCTCGCGCGGTTCGAAAATTCCTGCAATCAGCCCCCCGTGGGGAGCCTGCGGCATCCGTTCGTTAGTCTTGCCTGGGCCCCCCAGGGTTCGAGGCGCCGCCGGCCTCAGCTCAAAAAAATACTAGCGCACTCCGTAGCTTGCAAATTCCTGAACGATGTTCGGATCCATCGCCTTGGCGTTGGCGATATCGAGCGCCCCTTCCTGGGCGGAGCCGTTGCGCTGCTTGGCGAGGCCGCGTCCGTAGAGCGAGGAGGTCAGGCGCGGGTTGATCTTCAGGGCCGCATCGAAATCGGCGATGGCGTTCTTGACCGCGCCCGACTTGAGATTGACGAGCCCGCGGCTATCCAGCGCATCGACGAAATTCGGCCGCAGCCGCAGCGCCTCGTTGCAATCCTTCAATGCGCCCTGGAGGTCACCGACCACGGTGCGGGTCCAGCAACGATTGTTCAGCGCCTCGACGTCCTTCGAATTGATCCGAAGCGTATCGTCGAAATCCTTGATGGCGAGGTTGTAGGCGCCCTTGCTGGCGTAGACCTGGCCGCGCCGGTACAGCGCGTTCACGTCGTCCGGATTGGCGGCAATCTTGGAGGTCAGGCTCTTGATCGTGGGATCGTCGGCCAGGGCCGCGGCACTCGGTCCGCTGTCCGTGCTCGGCGCCGGCGCGGCCTCGATCGGCTTCACCGGCGCAGGCGGTGGCGGCGGGGGCAGGGCTGCCTCGACCTGCGGCTTCGGCATCCAGTCGGCGCGCCAGAGCTACCTGCTGCCGATCGATGCGCAGATCTGGACGGAGTCCGACGTGCGCCGCGACGGTTTCAGCCTCGAGACCGTCCTCGGCGAGC
>NZ_JBWJZE010000029.1:0-47923 GCF_056429085.1 Bradyrhizobium sp. CFUWI | reverse complement strand
TGGAAGCTCCTGCGCCAAACCGACAAGCCCGCCAGTCAGCAGGCCGCTTGACCTTCACCCAACCGATCATAGAGCTCGCTCTGCCCGCGCGCATGCGTCAATCTGGCGGTCTTCATCGTATGCGTACAGCGCCGTCGCCAGTCTGTCTCCAGCAACGTCAAGCCATTCGACTGGGGCACTGCGCCTATCCCTGTCCATAAGGACAGTACTCAACAACACGCCGCATTCGGCAAGGCGGCCTTCACCGAGCCGGATACTCATCATCAACCGAGCGAAAATGTGATCGCTCGCAAGCAGCCAGTTGCCGGAAATATGGGAAGGGATCGGCTTAGGTAAAGCGGCACGGGCGATGAGTGCTTGCGCGACAGTACCCAGGCGCTACAAAAAATTCGAGCACGAAAAATTATTGCGAAGTCAGTCGGTTTGACGCGGCAGATTTATGTCACTGCATGAATGATTGATCAAGGCCACCCGAATTTGTCCAACCCTGCATATGTCATCCACTGGCCTCTTAAACGGCAGCTGGTCCGCAAACAGTGGGTATGAGCTCACAACTGCTATGCATGCGTCAACCGGTATCACGCTATTTACGTCACGCATGTCGCCGGGAATGAAGACGGCCCTGTTGAAATAATCGTAGTTAAACAAGACACGACCAAACGAGAGGCGAATTGCATCATCGTAGAACGCCACCTGATCATCGTTTCTATTGGCGTACAGAAAGCCGAAGATAATCGGATACTCAAATATTCCGACGCTGTAGCTCGGCAACACATAGCAAGTTGAGCGCAAAGCTATAAGCGGCTTCTCAACCGTCGCCTCAGCCTCCTTCAGGGCATTTGCATCAGAGTAAAATTGATAGGTAGTCCAAACCCGCCCAGCGACAAGATGAATGATAACAACTCCAATGCAAATGGAAGAAAAGCGAACATAAGAGCAAATCTTGCGCTCTATCCGCGAATAAGTGAGCGCCACCCCCAACATGAATGGCGCAATGCTGATAGCTGGAACTAAATAATATGCATAATACTGTTTGGTAACTATCGCAATTGAAGCGAATAACACCAACACCATTGCAAAGACCGTGCGACCGATCAAACTTCCCTCAACTGACCCGAGGGGGCGCCTCAAAATGAGTAATGAGATAGCAGCAGTAAGGAGATCGACCCAGTAATCCCGTCCTATCCTTGAAAGAGCTAAGAACGCAGCTCCGTAGTCAATAAATCCAGGCTCTCCACTCCCATAAGCCCCCTTGGCGTGCGCAATGCTGTCGATATAGCCTGTAAATATTTGCAGCTCCTTCCAAGCGGGAAACAGCGCCAAAATCAATGATATGCTCGTAGCAGCCAGGTACGTAACTTGGGGGCTCGCGCGGAATCCTGCTGCGACAGGATAGATCAGGATAAACGGCAGAAAGAGGATCTTTGTGGCCAATCCGATGGCCGCAAGAACTCCTGCAACGATACTCAATCGCATCGAGGCGAAGTTTTTCAAAGCGGCGCAAAATGTAACGGCGACGAGAAGTGACGCAATGCCGACCAAAAAGGGCTCGGGCATCAAACGTGCACCGAAAGTCACGGCTTGAGCTGAAGAGAATAGCCCTGCTTGGAGAACCAATCCTAGCGGAACCGACCCGCTTGCCCGCGCAACCATGATTCCCGCAATAAGACTGCAGGAGCTCGTAAAGAGAGCCACAGAGAAGCGTGCGATTAGCATCAGCGAATCGAAATGAAGCAACGCGTTCGCACCGAATGAACCGGGATAAAGAAGCTTGCTCGCCCCTCCGATCACTGCGCCGCCAAACACAATGAGACTCACGCCTGGATGGAAGAGAAACCGAATGCTAATGCCCGCATCGAGATTGATTGCAGCAAAATAGTACGCGGCGTCAGGATCAATGAAGGGCCCAAACGACCCGCCCAGCCAAATCAATCCGACTGCTTGTACGCTAAGAAAGACAGTCGGAAGGCTTATTAGAATAAGCCAGCAGCGCATTCCCAACCGAAGAGTCTGCCTCGAGGTAGTCAACGGCGCTCACCTTTGACGTTTCCAACGCGGAGTCTTTGGGCGAAATGAGTAACGAACAACCTTCATCTCGTTTTTTCAACTACGATCAGGACACGGAAGCCAAAAAGCCGCCCGAGCCAAGGCTCCAGACGACGTTCCAATCCAAGCGTCCATTTCGCGACTGGTTCGCTGATTAGCGACCAAGATTTGAACCCACCACTTAGGGGATATGCGGCGAGCGAAAACCAACAAATTCGCGCTATTCGTAGTGTAGGAAAGGCGTCGTGGAATTGCGCGCGATATCGAGTCACCAAAAGAGTAGGAATCGCCTGGTTGGCATCGTAGGGGTCGCGTCTAGGGTCAGGCACGCCAATGGCCAAAGGATCATGTTTCATCCTGACCGGCTCCTGATGAAACAATCGCAAGAACAAAGTGCTTCCTAAGGTGACCGCAGGCTCCGCCATCACGATCCTTCCACCAACCCTCAGCACTCTGTCGGCCTCGCGGAAGAACAGTGACGGAAACTCCAAATGATGTAAGACATCGAGCATGACGAGATTATCGAACGTGGCTTCGGCGAACGGCAGTCGCTGGGCATCCGCAACGGCATCCAGCCACGGCGCAAACTGAACATCCGTAGAAATCACATCGGCAAGCTTTTCCTTCAGATTGCCAATCCCTCCCCCAATCTCCAGCGTATTGCCCGGCCCGGTCGACGCTGCGATTCGATCAAAAAAATCGCCATAAACCAGTCTCAGACTGGGCTTGCGCTTCCATACCGCTTGATAGTCTTTGAGTAACTCCATATGCTATAGTCACCGCCCTCGTGATTACTTGCTGCCGACTCTTGCTTCCGGCCACCAACATGTGATCAAGCTAGTTGTGTCTGGCCAAGCGATAAGTTTAAGATGAGTCGAGCGAGACTGCAATTGACGTGTGTCCCAATGGTCACCCGCCAATGCCAACTGTTTGACTGACCCACACGTTTCCGCTGAAGATGAAAACAGCCGACAAAATACGTTTGGCACGCGCTGCCTACAAGTTTGTCCGATTCGGCTTGCGATTGGTCGGCAAGGACGATCGTGCGAGCGTAGTCCGCGGGCAAGTTAGGTTCGATCTTGAACTTTCCGAAGGCATAGACTTTGCGATTTTCATCGGCGCGTTCGAACGCGCCACGCAACGAGCACTTATCCAGCTCGTCAAATCCTCAAGTACTGTGCTGGATATTGGAGCCAACGTGGGAGCGCATACGCTTCTTCTCGCAAAGCTGGTGGGTGAGAAAGGGAGAGTATTGGCTTTCGAACCCACTGACTTCGCCTACGGTAAGCTCCGTCACAATCTCGCACTCAACCCGGAGCTTGCGGCGCGCGTGAGAACCTTCCAATGTTTTCTAACGAGAGAAAACAACGTCGCTGTTCCGTCGACAATCTATTCGAGTTGGCCGCTAGTTGCGAGAGGTGAAACTCACGCAAAGCACCTGGGGAGAGAGATGCCAACGACATCGGCCTCATCGCGCAGCCTGGACAGCGTTCTAGTGGAAGCCGGCGTGAAGAAGGTGGATCTTGTCAAGCTGGATGTCGATGGATATGAGTGTGACGTACTTCGGGGGGCATCGACGTTATTGACGAAGATGCGTCCGATCTTCGTGATGGAGTTGGCGCCTTACGTGTTGCAGGAACGTGGAGCTTCACTCGAGGAACTGATGTCAATCTTCATTGGATGTGGGTATCAGTTTTTTGATGAACGCACCGGTCAAGCTCTACCGTCAACCGCAGCTCAACTGCGGAACCTCATCGGCGATGGCGAAAGCAAGAACGTGATCGCTAGAATCTGAGCTTTGAGGGCGCCGACATATTGATCATGTTATCTAATCCAGGCGCAGTTGCGCGCCAAGCAGCGGATTCCAGGCTACAATATCAAGCTAACGCGCAGATGGCTTTGAAGTGACTGGCAGAAGCATACGATCATAATCGATTCATCCGAATGGACATTTGAAGGATCGTTGTCCACTGGCCAAGGTATGGTTTTGGTATGCCCAGCACTGCTATTTCTTCAAGGAAGGCGTCTATCCATAAATTCTCGGAGCGGTACGCCGGTTCACGCGACCACTGGCGGAGCAAAGCGAGCTTTTTCCATCGGGAAGACCAGATCTATTTGCGATTTCTGATTCCGCCGGCGTCAAGGGTCCTCGAGATCGGTTGTGGGACAGGTGATACGTTGGCCAGCCTCGAACCGTCATACGGCGTGGGCGTGGACTTCAGCGAAGCGATGATCGCCAAAGCAAAAGAGCGGCATCCTGCACTGACTTTCCAATTGGGCGATGCTGAAGACCTGGAGACCATAGATGCCATCGAAGGCCCCTTCGACTTCATTTTAATTCTCGACACGATAGGTTCGTTTGACGATTGCCAAGAAAGCATCTTTCATCTTCATAAATTGTGCTCGCGTGAAACGCGGCTTGTTATCGGCTACTTTTCCCATCTCTGGTGGCCAATCCTTCGGATGGCCGAAATAGTTGGATTGCGGATGCCGTATCCCGAACAGAACGTGCTCTCTCCAGCCGACGTTCGCAGTTTTGCGAGGCTTGCAGACTTCGAGCCCGTCAGGTCAGAACAGCGGGTGCTCTCGCCATTGGCGTTGCTTGGAGTGGGACGCCTCATTAATCGGTTCATAAGCATCCTGCCAGGCATCCGTGCACTGGCGTTACGGCATTTTCTGGTGTGTCGATCGACGCACGTGCATGATCCTGAACTGAAATCCGTGACGGTTGTTGTGCCAGCACGCAATGAGCGCGGGAATATAGAGCCCGCTGTGCGGCGAATCGGGGATTTCTGCAGCGATATTGAGATCTTGTTCGTGGAAGGGCACAGTAAGGACGGAACCTTCGCGGAAATGGAGCGTGTGAGGTCGGCCTATCCAGAGCGAGATATCAAGATTATGTCTCAGCCGGGCAAGGGAAAGGCGGATGCGGTCTTTAGTGCGTTTGATGTCGCACGCGGAGATGTCCTTATGATCTTGGATGCCGACCTGACGATGCCGCCGGAGCAGTTGCCCAAATTCTGGGATGCGATCCGGTCGGGCAAAGGCGAGTTCATCAATGGGTCGCGGCTGGTGTATCGCATGGACGATGGTGCCATGAAATTTCTGAACCTAATTGCAAATAGGCTATTTTCCTATTTGTTTTCGTGGATTCTCAATCAGCGCTACACAGACACACTTTGTGGAACCAAAGTCCTCCGGCGAACTGACTACCTGCGGCTGAAGGCAGGCAAATCCTATTTTGGGGACTTCGATCCGTTCGGCGACTTCGATTTGATCTTTGGTGCTTCTAGGCTCAATTTGAAATCGATCGACTTACCGATTCGATACACTGCACGCAGTTATGGCGAAACGCAGATTTCGCGATTCACGCACGGCTGGATGTTGTTGAAGATGGTGGCGTTCGCTTTTCTTAGAATCAAAGCTCAATAGGCGGCCCGCCAAGTACGCTGCCGACCGAAGCCGCCGCCGTTCGGATCAATACGTCTTGCAGCCTCCGACGTACCAGTGGCTCGCGCGCTTGAGTCACGGGACGGCGCGATCGATGATCGCGACCGGCAAATGATCTCGCTTCTTTCCCGCGAAACGAGGGGTTCTAGACCTAATCGTCCGGTAGCAAGATTCCAAGCTCGTTCCGCCAAGAACGATTGTCGTTCGCTTTAAGTGTCCTGACATCATTCTTGCATCTTTTCGATGCCATCACAGAGTGCGACCTTGGGGAAAATCTCGCCATCACGTGCAACGCAAATATTCCGCTTGCTATTTCGATACTGGAATGACGGCAAGCGGCATATGCCAAATTGAATAACCAGCTCTCCTTGATGTGGAGGGCGCAACGATGCGATAGAAGCCTTCCATCGGCGCCCTTGCGGGCTTTGTTTCGCGCTCGAAGTCAAATGCCGAGTTCGCCTGCGTGATGCCTTCTGAATGAAGATCCCCCCGAATCCAGAGTAGCGTCGATGAAAGGACGCAAGCAGCTCTCGACACTAGTCTTGTTAGAAGATTCGAAAACAACCAACTGCAGAGGGAACAATGCTGCAAAGGCGGTTTACTAAGGACGAGGCGCTTTAGCAGGACGGAGCTTTGCATTCGATCACCATGGAACATAAAAAGCCACAAGCACGAAAAGAGTGATGGCTATGACTGCCCATACGACCGCCTCGAACGATCGCAGCAGCAAAGAAATGGTTTCACGAGAAAATTTCTCCAATCAGTCTCCTCTCTCCTGCAAGCTCGATCCGACTCTGATACATACTTATCTTCACGAGGAACAGCTATCGAATGGGCCGTTATGCGCTGGGTGAACCTGCGAACGATCCTGCTCTTAATGATCGTCGTCAATATTGTTGCCATCGGAGCCGGCGAGATTCAAAGGCGAGCGCTGATGAAATCGCTGTATGGAGCGCAGGTCGATTATACAAAAACACTCGACAAGCGAATTGACCGACTTAATGACGAGCTAAGCGACAAGATCTAAGTTGGAAGTTCTGGCGAGGCGATAGCGATTTCCAGAGATAGCCTAATGAAGCACTAGCGCGAGTTCAAAGGATCCAAACCGATCTCGAGCGCGCAAATGCGCAACTAGTAGAGTTCCAAGGAAATGCGAAGTCGTCGCAAACGATGGCGCGCGAACAACGAGAGCAATTACCCGAAATCGTGGCCAGACTGAATCATCTTGAGCTGCTAGTTCAGCAGGTCTTGGCGCAATTATCAGACCTCCGCCTTAGGATCGGCCACGGAGATGCGGGGCCCTCTCGCTGAAATGACAGAAGCTTACGCATGCGCCAAGGTCTTCGAGCAGCCCCACCGCCGGCGGGTGGTACGCTCAAGAGTGCCAGATCGTAACGACTGCCTAAGCATTCGTCGCGTTACAGATTTGAAGACCCTTTTGGAGCCGAACGGCTGTAAACGATATACAGGGTGCTTTCGTCTTCTTCGTTACCATCGGCGGGGATTGCGCGAGACTACACCATGTTCGGATCGAACGGCTGATGCGTCGGCATGGCATTCGGGCGATCATAGCGCCACCCCGTCGGGTCCGCACCACCGACAGCCGTCACAATCTGCCGATCGCGCCGAACCTGATCGCGCGCGACCTTGCCGCCGCACCCTCAAACCGGGTCTAGCTTGCCGATATCACTTACATCCCGACCGCGGAGGGCTGGCTGTACCTGGCGGCTGTCACGGACCTGATCGTCAGTTGGGCAATGCGCCATCACATGCGGGTCGAACTCGTCTTCTCCGCGCTATCGATGGCGATCCGCCAACAGCGGCCGGGCGCCGGATCGAACCATCATTCCGATCGCGGCGTGCAGTACGCTTCACACGAATATCGCGCGGCACTCGCCGCCACCGGCATCACCGCATCAATGAGCCGCAAGGCTGACTGCTACGGCAATGCCCCGATGGAGAGCTTCTTCCACACCCTCGAGACCGAACTCGTTCATCATCGCCAGTACCAAACCGTGCCGAGGCCCAGCGCGACATCTTCGCCTTCATTGAGGGCTTTTACAATCAAACTGGACTCCATTCTGCCATCGGATATATCCCTCCGATCGAGATGGAGCTAAAAGCCGCTTAAACCCGTCCACTTTTTCGGAGGAAGATCAATTCCACGCCATCCGGGAGCGCATTCCCGACCCGATCCATTCGTTAGCGTACATTCTGTTCGGTGGATTTTTGCTAGCCGCTGGGCTATCCAAGGAGGATGGTGACCGACACCACCGGTCTGAACCCGGGCGGAGACACATAGTATGACAAAGAATGTTAGAGAGAGGCGGGTCGCTCTGATCACCGGAATTACGGGGCAGGACGGCGCTTATCTGGCCGAGTACCTGCTGTCGCTCGGCTATACCGTGCATGGCATCAAGCGGCGTTCGTCCTCGTTCAACACCGCGCGCGTTGATCATCTCTATCAGGATCCGCATGTCGGCAACGTGCCGTTCCAAATGCATTACGGCGACATGACGGATTCGACCAATCTGATCCGCCTGGTGCAGCAGATCCGGCCGACCGAGATCTATAATCTCGCCGCTCAGAGCCACGTCGCAGTCAGCTTCGAGAGCCCGGAATACACCGCCAATGCCGACGCGATCGGCGTGCTGCGGCTGCTGGAAGCGATCCGCATCCTCGGCATGGAGAAAGAGACGCGATTCTACCAGGCCTCTACGTCCGAGCTCTACGGCCTAGTGCAGGAGATTCCGCAGAAGGAGACGACACCGTTTTATCCGCGCTCACCTTACGGCGTGGCAAAGCTCTACGGCTACTGGATCACGGTGAACTACCGCGAAGCCTACGGCATGTTCGCAAGCAACGGCATCCTGTTCAACCATGAGAGCCCGATCCGCGGCGAGACCTTTGTCACCCGCAAGATCACCCGCGGCGTCGCCCGCATCGAAGTCGGTTTGGACAGCACACTCTATCTTGGCAATCTCGAAGCCAAGCGCGACTGGGGTCATGCGAAGGACTACGTCGAGGGCATGCACATGATTCTGCAGGCGGACAAGCCCGACGATTTCGTGCTCGCCACCGGCGAGACGCGTTCGGTGCGCGAGATGGTCGAGCTGTCGTTTGCGCATGTCGGCCGACACATCGAATGGCGAGGCAAGGGCGTCGACGAAATCGGCATTGATGCAAAGAGCGGCAATACGGTCGTGAAGATCGACCCGACCTATTTCCGGCCGACCGAGGTTGACCTCCTGATTGGCGATGCCAGCAAGGCGCGTCAGGTCCTTGGCTGGAAGCCGAAGCGGACCTTTGCCCAACTCGTCGAGGAGATGATGGCGAGCGATCTGGCGGAAGCAAAACGGGATGTGGCCCATGGCAAGCCGGTCGTTTGAACTGAAGGGCAAGAGCGTCTATGTCGCCGGCCATCGCGGCATGGTCGGCAGCGCGCTGGTACGCCGGCTGGCGCGAGAAGACGTCAAACTCGTCACCGTGGACCGGCGCGAGGTCGATCTCTGCAACCAGGCGGTCGTGTTCGACTGGTTTGCGAAGGTCCGGCCGCAGGTCGTGTTTCTCGCCGCGGCAAAAGTCGGCGGCATTGTCGCTAACAACTCGCTGCGCGCCGAGTTCATCTACGACAACATCGCGATTGCGGCCAACGTGATCCACGCTGCGCATCAGAGCGGTGCCGAGAAGCTGATGTTTCTGGGCTCCTCCTGCATATATCCGAAGCTGGCGCCTCAGCCGCTCCGCGAGGAGTCCATACTAACCGGCCCGCTGGAGACGACCAACGAGCCCTACGCGATTGCCAAGATTGCCGGCATCAAGATGGCGGAGGCTTATCGCAGCCAGTACGGCAGCGACTTCATCAGCGTAATGCCAACTAACCTTTACGGCCCCAGCGACAATTATCATCCCGAACTGAGCCACGTGGTCGCTGCCCTGATTCGGCGCTTTCATGAGGCGAAGGTCGCGAGCGCGCAGAACGTCATGGTCTGGGGCACCGGGACGCCGAGGCGTGAGTTCCTCTATGTTGACGACATGGCGGATGCGTGCATGCACCTGATGAAGACCTATTCTGGTGCGGAGCTGATCAACATTGGGACCGGCGAGGATATCGCCATCGCCGAATTTGCGCGTCTCGTGGCTGAAGTCGTCGGTTACCGCGGCGAGATCCGTTTCGACACTTCGCGTCCCGATGGCACGCCACGCAAGCTGCTCGATGTAAGTCGTCTCGAAAAGCTCGGTTGGCGCGCCACCACCTCGCTGGAGGATGGAATTCGGCGCGCCTACTGGGCGTACCTAACGGAGCACGACAACACGCGTTCAGAGCCGCAGAATTGAGTGACGAAGATCAATCTACGCATGGACAAGCCCACAACACTGATCATCGCAGCACAATTCTATCCGCCAGATAAGAGCACGACAGCCGTCTACGTCGGCAGGATCGCCGACGCCCTTGCGGAGGATCACCAGGTGGTCGTCGTTTCCGCAACGCCCGGTTCAAGCGGCGCGAACCTTTCCGGCAAAGCGGTCGTCATCGAAGTCGACACCTGGAATCCGCCAAAGTCCGCGCTAGTACGACGCGCCGTAGCCATCTGTCTGCTCGCGGCCCGGATGTTCTTTTCCGTTCTTGGGCGAGCAAGGCCGGGCGATCTTGTCTTCTGCGTCACGACACCCTTCACTCTACCCTATTCTGTACTCTTGGCAGCGAAGCTGAGAGGCGCAGCCACGATGCTGCTTATCTACGATCTCTATCCTGAGGCACTTGAGGCGGCCGGCATGGTGCAGTCCAACTCGCTTGCGGTCCGTCTGATTCGCTTTGCCAACACGCTTATGTTTAAGCGCCTGGACGCCATCGTCGTCATTGGACGGGATGTCCCTCCGCTCATCCAGAAGTATCGAGGCGTCGATGCGGGCAAGCTTCACTACATTCCCAACTGGACGCTAGTTCCGATCGGATACCGGGAGTTCGATCGCGACAGTCGATTCCGCGCGCCTGATGGGTCGCGGTTCATCGTTGGCCTTTCGGGCAATCTCGGCTTCACCCACGATCCTGCGACAGTCTTCGAGGCGGCCAGGCTGCTGCGAGACGATAAGAATATCCATTTCCTCCTCTCGGGATGGGGTGTTGGCTGGAAGGACCTGAACGATCTGTTCGCGAAGGACACACTCGAGAACGTCACAATCCTGAAGCCTGTCGCCGAGGATGAGCTCGTCGAGTTCCTGTCAGCCGCTGATCTCTGGATCATACCCTATCGTCGCAACGTCGCTGGCGTTTCCATACCGAGTCGCCTCTACAGCATCCTCGCCGTTGGCCGGCCAGTCATTATAGCCTCTGAAGTAAGTTCGGAGGCAGCTCTGGTGCTCAACGAAGAGGCAATCGGATGGGTCGTTCCGCCGGAAGATCCGGCCGAACTTGCCCGCATCATCCGCGAAGCCGCTAGAAACCGCCAGGCCACGATTGACAAGGGCATACGGGCAGCCGCTGTTGCCGAGAAATATAACGAAGATGTCGCGCTCGCCCGCTATCGCTCGGTCGTCGGTAGTATCAGGAAAGCTTGAACTGATCGAGCGGCGCGTCGCAAGACCGCAATGCGGCTTTCAGATCTTGCACGACAGGCGAGCGTATCGATCAGCCGGTCAGGGTGGAAAGCTCCTTACCAGTCCGTCTTGACACGCCGCGATGGTAATGAGCCGGCTGCTGCGGCGCGCTTGATAGCATCCGCGAAATCTTCGGCGAACTTGGCAACACGCCCCTCGACGGAGGATCCCAACTGCCTTGCATGAAAGGGCTCGTCTCTCGAAGCAGCTTCGGCAAGACATCCGGCGAGAGCCGCGGCATCGTCGACGCTGAAGTAGACAGCCGAGTCACCAGTCTGTTCGCGGTGCACGTCCAAGTCCGATACGATCATGGGTACGTCAAACGACTTCGCTTCTTCCACGGTCGTACTCCAGCCTTCAAACCGTGACGGGTTGATCAGTGCCCGGCATGCCCGGAGCAGCGCGTAGACGTGCGCGAGCGGAATCATCCCCAGGTAACGAAAGCTTTCCCTAAGCCCGCGCTCCTCAACCTGTCGCATGATGCTGTTGAAGGATTTGGGCGGTTCGTCGGGACCACCTGATACCGCGACTACAATCTTTATACCCCGCTCAGCCAAAATCGCTAGTGCATCGATCACCAATTGGTGGTTCTTGTGCCGCCAGAACTGGTTCGGCAGATAGAAGTATCGCTCAGGTAAGTCATAAAGGCTGATAATCTCGCGAGGATCCGCTGCAAGAAGATCGTTAGTAGGGTAACTAGCGAACCTGACGACCGAGATGTGATTTGTCGCGCCCGGATAAAAGCGCCTGCAGTCCTTCAATGCACTTTCGCTGCTCAGAATGATCGCTCGTCCAGCGGCAAGCTGTGCACGAAACCCGAGCTCACGACGCCAACGGGCCGTCATGGAAAACAGGTGAGGCAGGCTCTTGTGCTGCAAATCCGGAAACCAGGCGACGGTCGGCCGTGAAAGGCGCCAACCGAAAAACCGAGCATGCTCGAACACGACGTCAACTCTCTCCGCATCAAAAGCAGCAGCGGCGGCGTGGTCTATTCCGGAAACGAGCGCACTGATCAACCCGGAATGGTCGCGCTCGAACGCCTTATGCTTTACGACTTCGACACCTGGAATCCGCCGAAAACTAGCCAGATCTTGGTCATCGTCCGAAAGGCCAGCAAATGTTACTAGCTCGAGTTCGCCGGGACGATACCTGTGGAGAGCCGCAAATAGGTTTCGGAGGTAGTTGAACCCCCCTGCATGCAACCTGCGGGGAATGAATGTGAAGCCGACGCGGAGGGGCGGCCGAGTCAAAGGAATTGCTCCTTGAACCAGGTGACGTAGTCGGTAATGCCCGTCCGAACGGCAATTTCCCATTCAAAGGATAGCGCGTTGAGCCGACTGGAATCTGCAACCAGGGATAGAGGATCCCCCGGCCGTGCTACACCTGAAAACTCCACCGGAATATTCAAGCCCCAGCCATGCAAGACGTATCGAGCGATATCGACAACGGACGTAGCAATGCCCGAGCCTCCATTGATGATTTCTACTGCTTGATCCGGCGGACTGCACCCAACGTGCGCTAGCAACCTCGCCACGTCACGGACCTCTGTCCAATCGCGCAGTTCTCTCCCGGTACCTCCGAGTGTCAACGCACCAACGCCGTCGCGCAAGCGCATACAAATATCCCAAAGCAACTGCTTGCGCAAATTGGAACCGTAGACCGAAAAGAGACGCACGACTGTGCTTTGCAAGCCGAACGTGGTTGCGTAGCTACGACTGAGCTGCTCGATTATTAGTTTATGATGTCCATAGGGAGATACGGGTTCGGTCGTTGCGCTTTCAGAAATGCGCTCCACATGAGCGGCGCCGTAAACCGCCGCACTAGACACGACCACCAGGTGACACTCCGGCGCAGTTGTACGCAGCCACTCCAGAAGACGAGCCGCGGTTGATACCGTGCGCGAAAAATCCTCGTAGGGCTGCGCGATGGACACTCCAACGGAAGATCCGCCGGCCAAATGGAACACAACGTTTGGTAACCCCGCTCTCGCTGCCAACGCGTTGAGGTTGGCAGGCTCGATCTCACCGTTCAGCCAATTGCGCATTCCGAGATAGTGCCTCTCGGGCTCCTCGAGCGCGCCATGGCCAACGCCATGTACAGCGAGTCCTCGCTGGGCCAGCTCGCGCGCCAGATATCTTCCAATAAAGCCATTGGCACCGGTGATCCAAATGGTCATGGTTATGTCTCACCCATGGCATGCCAACTAGAAGGAGCGAATGCAATCGATAACGATTTCCTGCTGTTCCCTCGTCATCTCGGCATACATTGGAAGTGAGAGAATACTGTTTTGATCACGGTACGCATTCGGAAACTGATGCGCGCTATGACCGAACCGCTTGTAGGCCTCAAGAAACGGCAGCGCGGTCGGATAGTTGATCGCAGTTTGCACCCCGTTGGAACTGAGATGAGCGGCTAGCGCGTCGCGTCGCGGGTGACGGATCGTGTAGAGATGATAGACGTGGCTGCGGCCGGGGGCGACCGGCGGCACCTTTACATCTTCTATCTGATTGAGGCAGGCGTCGTAGATAGCGGCCGCACGTTGTCGCGCCTGGGTCCAAGCAGCGAGATGCGGCAGCTTCGCGGAAAGAATAGCTGCCTGCATCCCATCGAGCCGGCTGTTGATGCCCTCAATGTTATGCTGATGTTTCATGAGGCCGCCGTGGCGCGCCAACATAGTCATGCGCTCTGCAAGTTCAGCATCGTTGGTGACGACGGCGCCAGCATCGCCCATAGCGCCGAGATTCTTGCCGGGATAGAACGAGTACGTCGCAGCCGCGCCGAAAGTTCCGACCATTCGGTCCTTGTAGCACGCCAGATGCGCCTGGGCGCAGTCCTCGACGACCCAGAGGCCATGCTTGCGCGCGATCGCCATGATCGCGTCCATGTCTGCGGGCTGACCGTAGAGATGCACCGGAATGATTCCGACGGTCCGCGGCGTGATCGCGGCTTCGATTGCCGCCGGGTCGATCGTGAAGGTCTCGCCGTCGGTGTCGCAGAACACGACTTGCGCGCCAGCATGCGTAATCATCGCCGATGTTGATATCCAGGAGTGCGCGGTCGTGATGACCTCATCACCCGGCTTGACCTTGAGCCCCGCCATCGCGAGGTATAGTGCATCTGTGCCGTTCGCACAGGATACGCAGTGCTTGACGCTCGCCGCTGCCGCAAACTCCCTCTCGAAGGCATCGACATAGGGCCCCCGGATAAAAGCGCTATCGCGGATAACCGCAACGATAGCGCCATCAATCTCATCCTTGATCGACTCGTACTGAAGCCCGAGATCCGCGTAAGGTACCGGCATGGCTAACCTCTAGTTCTTGCCCTTGAGGAGACGGGCAGGATTTCCCGCATAGCTCCCGGCCCTGGTGATGTCCTTCGTGACGACCGAACCCGCCCCGATTACGACATCATCGGCGATGGTTACGGGCATAATGGTGGCGTTTGAACCGATCGATACCCGATTTCCGATCTTCGTCGCGCGCCACAATTCCCGGCGCCCGCGCGCCGGCCCGCCAGTCGAGAAGGTATCGTTGATGAACATCACGCCATGGCCGATGAAGCAATCCTCCCCGATCGATACGAGCTCGCAAACAAAAGCATGCGACTGCACTCGGGTCCGCGCGCCGATCATGGCGCCGGTTTGGATTTCGGTGAAGGGCCCGACGAAGCAGTCATCCGCGATCTCGCAGCCGTAGAGATTGCAGGGCTCGACCAATTTGATGCGCTCACCGAATTTGACGTCGCGCATGCCGACCTTGTGCACTTGCGGCTTGCCGCTCACGAGAGCACCCCGAGCCGGCTTCGTCGAGGCTCAAAGCGAAGCGCAACCTCCTGCCCGGTCTCGATCGACTCGTACAGGGCCGAGATCAGTTCGAGGCTCTTGCGGCCTTGCAGGCCGTCGACCAGCGCGGCGCGCTGATGCAATAAGCAATCCACGACGTGCTGATAATAGGCCTGATGGCCAAATCCATAAACATTGGGCGGATTGACCGAGAACTTCTCGACGACAACCTTATCGCTTGGCAGCGCATCAACGAAATTCCAGTGCCTGATCTGATTGACCGCGAAGCCCGCGATCTCCACAGTGCCTTTCTCTCCGAGGATAGAGAGGGACCCCTCAAGGTCCTTTGGACGAACCGCTGTTGTCGCCTCGATAATCCCCAGCGCACCGTTGCGAAACTTGAGGGTCGCGACAGCAGTGTCTTCAGTTTCGACCTTCACCAGAGCCGTCGTTGACCGGGCATGAACGCTCACCACGTCACCGAAAAACCACTCCAGCATGTCGATGTGATGGCTGGCTTGATTCGTGAGCACGCCGCCGTCATATGCCCAGGTGCCACGCCAAGCGTCCTGATCGTAATAAGCCTGGTCCCGACACCATCGCACCCGCACGGTGCCGAGGACGAGTTGGCCGAACCTACCGGCGTCCAGCGCCTCACGCGCTTTCACGACCGGGACGTTGAATCGGTTCTGCTTCACGACAAACAGCTTAACGCCGGCCTCGTCGCAGGCGCGGATCATGTCGTCGGCGTCCTGCAACCGAAGCGCCATCGGTTTCTCAACGACGACGTGCTTGCTGGCGCGCGCACAGGCGATGGCGTGCTCGGCATGCATGCCGCTCGGCGTCAGGACCGCGACGGCATCCATGTCGGCTTGCGCGAGAAACTCGTTCAAATCGTCGTAGGCCGGAACTGCAAATTTCGCAGCAACAGCATCGGCGCGAGTTTTGATCGAATCGCAGACCGCAACGAGCCGCGCGCCCTCGATTTGGCCACTCCCCAACAACTCCGAGTGACGCTTGGCGATACGCCCGCATCCGAGCAGGCCAAACCTGATCATTCAGCGATCCTTTCCTTTGCGCCCGGTGGTCGGACCTACGATCGTCTATATTCGAGATACCCCTTTTAGATCAAGTCCTAGGCGTGAAAAGCTGATCCATGTCGCTCCGCGCATTCCGTCAACCCGACCAAATGAATCGGAGCTCAAACTTAGTTTGCCGGACGGCCATTCCAGGATTACTAAATCAGGCTGTGGGCCAAATCATTTTTGTATGTCAAAGGAGCAAATTGATCTCGGAGAGCGGCGGAGTCGCGCTCCTCTGAGCAGCCGTCGCTCAGCCAGAGCGCTCGGACATCGTCAGCCTCCCAAGCTCCAACGACAAGTGCAGGGGGAGAGAGCCATGGGATCCGACAGGACTCATGAAAGCTCGACTGCCACCACACGGACGAGCCTGAGTAGCCATTGGCATTGGCAGTTCGACGCCCCGCATGGTAGCGGCGCTCATGTGCCTGCTATGTCCGTCGGCAATAGCATCGCACTTTGAGATCGGTGGGATTCATGAACTTTTTCCCGACCCCAACAGCTCGTTTGACAGCATAGGCCTTTCCACAGCATTCTCAAGAAGGGATTGGCTCAACAGCGCCGGGCCGCAAACCTCACAGATCCTCGACAGCGCCCATCCTCCAAGGAGGACGAACAAGATTGAGCGCCTACTTATAGGCGACAAACGTATACAGTCGACCGGGTCGATTATCGAAACGGCTAGCAACCGATAAAGTCGCTTCAATCAACATTCGTGGAGTCACAGCCCGCAAGAGTGGGGCAATAGGAAGCTTGCGCGAGCATTTTGTGATGACCTCTTCGCGAATTCGATCGATCGTATAGGGGTAGAGATTGATGGGATTCTTGAGCGGCAAAAGCACCTCAATAGAACGGAATTTTGCTTGTCTTAGCGCGGCCAGATATCGATCTAACCGAAACGCATGTTCTCCCCCATATAGATGGTGCAATGGATGCAGCGCAAGAAACCTAGGCAGGTCCGCATCCTTGGTGATCACGTGTTCTCTTGCAGCTATCAGCAAGCCATCTGGCTTGAGCACCCGATACATCTCGCTGCAAGCGTTCTCAAGGTCACGAGTGTGGTGAAGGACGGCGCGCGCAAACACCACATCAAAAGTTGCGTCGGTGAAGGGTAGGTGCTCCGAAAATTGTTCCACGACTTCGATGCCGAGCCGGCTTTCCGCCGCGAGATTGCGGATAGCGCCAGCCCCAACAATTGCGCTCGGATCAGGCTCGAGCGCAGTGACTTCGAATCCATCGCGAGCCAAGGCATAGCTCGCTATCCCCCGCCCCGCGCCAACATCCAGCGCCCTGCCCGACCTGCCGGACAGGAGGCGTGATATCTCTTGCCACTCGGAAGAATAGAAGTACCGCTCGGCTGCTGCGATGAGCGGATCGTCATAGAAGGCGTCTAAGACGAGCTGCTGTTGCTCCGGTTGTTTGCGGAGCCAGCACACGGCGTCTTCCCAGGTACCTTTTACTGCAGCATTCATGAGCGCGAGCCCGTAGCCAATTTCACTAGACTAGTTCCTGGAAGCGATCCCATTGTCTTGTCTTGCTGTACAGACTCTTCACCATGGCGTGTCCGGCCTCCGCGATCGACAATGCCCAAGATGGATCGGACAGCAGTCGATGAACCAGCGCTGGAATCTCTTCGGGGGCTGAATAGGTCACCATCGTTTCTCCATCCACGAACCCTTCCGGGTAGTTGCCGGCGTCCGTCAGCAGGACTGAACCGCAACCAGTTGCTTCAAAACAGCGCATATTTCCACGGTCGGCTCCCGCCATATCAACCGCCCCGTTCAGGACGATCCTCGCGCTCGCGAATGCCGAGTACATTTCTCGCCCGTAGAGAGGTCTCTTAGCCCGCACTGCGACTTGACGTGGGTACGCGAACTTGCTCAGGAAAGGAACAAACGGCAACGCATTCGCAATACGCGTCAGTCGGCCCTGCTCGAGATGGAAGCGCGACTTAACGCCCTGGAGGTTAGCCGCCACATTCAATATCGCCGACCTCCCGATGTGATGGCGCGAAAAACCTCCAGCGAATATCAAATCCAGCGATTTGATCGTCTCACCCGCATATTCGCTCATCGAAGGATCGTATGCAGGCGCGAAATACGCGACTCGACATCCCCTCCGCTCCCAATCCTTCAGGATCGAGGGAAAATTGCAGACGACAAGGTCGTATTCGCTTAAGTCTACATTGCCTGAGGGTGCCGCACGCCAGCATATCGCTTGTCTGACACACCCCGGCATTTTCTTTACGAAATCGGACCCATATAGCATGGGATCGAGATTGTAGAAGACCTCGGCATTGTGGTGCTCGATCTGAGCAAGAAGTATCTTCGTCAAATCGCTCGTTTGGAAACCTTGCTCTCGCGCCCAAGCTGTCTGCAATCGCTCATCATCGCCGTTTGTATAGAACGCACGTGCATCGCCCTCCAGAACCGGAGACAGAATATGCAAGGCAGCGAACCGAGTGCGCAGGAACTCAAGAATCTGTTGGCGGAACGGATCACGGTTCGGCTTGGAACGGTAGCTTCGGAATCCGCGCGAGAGACCGTTGTTTTGGAAAATCCTCATTGCTAAAGTTCGGCCTTGTCACCGTTACTCAGCATACGAATCACCCGGGCCGGATTTCCCGCAACGAGAGCATAGGGCGGAACATCTCGCGTAACAACGGAACACGCGGCAACAACAGCACCTTCCCCGATCGTCACTCCCTTCAATATTGTGACATTGAATCCCACCCACGCCCTATCGGCGATTGCCACTGGCGCGCTGGGTACGTGAGACCAGTCTTTTCGATTGCGCGACCATTCGCGCACGTCGTTCCGACGCAGATCCCATTCAAGGCTGTGCGAATCGTGGTCAACGATTGTTGCGCCCCAAGAAACGAGCACGTCATTTCCAATGGAAATCTGCCGAAAGCAAATCACGGTGGATGAGCCAACATATGTCCGATCGCCGATTAGAACGTCGCCCCCCCGGTTTTCAAAAATGATGTTCGCGTGGACAATCGAGTCTTCGCCAATCCTAAGTCGATTGCCATGAACACGACGAAGCCGGCGCCAAACTAACGAGGTTCCGTTTCCGACCGAAACCGCGCCTGACCTCCAGGCCTTCCATCCCATCAAGACATCAAGAAAGCGTATGGGCAATCCAGTCGGCATTAGCTGCCCGTCCCACTTTCCAAGACAAAAGGCGCAGCCTCGGCCCGCTCGCCACGTTCCTCGCGCCTCAAGCGTTTGCTAATTCCAAGCAAGAGGGCGACAATCAACGGCAATCCCAATCCGCCGGACAGAATCGAAGTTGGAAGCGCTGAGATCATTAAGTTGTAGATCCCAATGAACGCAGCGGCCAGAGCCGCCACCGCTACCGCAGTCTTTCCCTCCCTGAGAAAGAACGCATCTATAACGCGGCAGATCCCACCCGCGATCATACTGTATATGACCACGCCCGCATAGGAAAAGTCGACCCATGCATCTGCAATAAACATAGCAGTCGTATGCGTCCCTTCGGCCGACCGCCAAAGCCTCGCTACGACGTCGTAAGATGGGGTCCAACTCCAGTTCAACAGCGTGGCGACCCATCGGATGTTGGCTCCCCACATGTGATGAAGCTTCCAAGGGAACGCTCCAAAGTACTCCAGCAGCGCCGCGTTTGAATAATCGAACGCTCGATAATAGAAGAACCCAAGCGCTTCCGTCGCATTCATACCCGGAATTGCCAGCTGAAATATCGGAACAAAAATCAATATGGTTACCGCGAGGCCTCCGACTGCAATGCGCCAGTTCAGATTGTTTCGAAACAATAGATAACCTACGAATCCGAGCTGAAGAAGAAACAAGGCGGTAGGAGCCTTATTGAGCGTCTCGAGCTTTGCCAAGAGGGTCATCATAGCGAGCAAAGCGGTCGCCGTTAGCAGAAGCCACCATCGCTGCGTCCATCCTGCGAGAGCTCCCCAGACTATCATCATCGGCGCGATGGAAGCCGCGATACAATTGTAAAGGTAGCTTTGGCTTCCACCGTACTGCTGGCGGTAAGCGATCTTAGCAAATTCGTCCCCTGGCACGGAGAGATATCCCGACAGGATCTGAAGGTGACCCTCTCGGTACGATGTCCATCCCATGAAAATCGCGAGCGCGAGGACAATGCTGAACAGCGCCAACGACCTCTGTGATGATGACGTCAGTGACTGTTCGTTCCACGTCCCAAGATTTACCCGCATCTTCGAGACCGAGCTAGCCATCAACACGTTTAAAAGCTCCATTCCTGCAATTACAGAAATGAACATCAGCGCGATGGAAAGATTCAGATCAATGACCACCCGGTCGAAATCAACCGAATTGGAAATCAGGTAATCGACCGCCGAGATCGGCCTGCGGAACAGCATGTAGGCGATATAAGCTGGACCGTATACCAAAAATAGGAAGCAGATCAAAATCGAAGACGCAGTTATACGAGGCTCCAATCGGTACAACAGATAGAGCGCTGCGCCATAAATTGCTAAAGCGGCCACGACGTAAGCTAATGAGATAATCATGAGAACCTCGGAACCAGTCTTCGCAAAGCGTGGTTCAGCCTGTAGAGCGCGGCGTTGTTTGAATAGTGCTCGTGTGGAATGGCTGGCAAAGCCATCAGGCGTTCCAGCTCCGAGAGTTCAATTCCGAGCTTCTTTGCGACGAACCGCTTATCTCTCATCGCCTGCGCTTCGGATATCAAAGGAATACTTAGCTCTTGCATGGCACGGTCACGGGTGATTTGTCCCGCAACTATTAGGGCTGAATAATGCAGCCTACGCTTATCGAAAGAGTAGCGAGCCGGCAGATAGATCTCTTGATAGAATTTCGTAAATCGACTTTCGTGATGCTTGCTGCCGTAATCCAAGAAGCCGTAAGTTTGTATCAACAAGCGCTTGGCAGCCTCTTTATCGTAGGGCAGATAGTTGAGCGGCTTCACTATTTGCACCTGCCTTCGGAATTTCACTAGCCAAAGATACTGAAGCGAACTCATGACTGGAAAAGTTCGCAACGGAATTGCGCCATGTGTGCGATGGATCGCCCTCAGATTGCGTGCATCCATCGCTGGATAACCACCTGCAGGGATGTGGATGCTCTCGCTGCTAAAGTTAACTCCGCTAAAGAAATACTTTTGGCCGTACTTTTTGGCCAACCTGTAGAGGGTGGAAAAGAATGCATGATCTTGGGGCGCATCTTGATTGATAACCGAGGCACGGAGATACGCCAGCTGGAGATCGCGCATTTCCTCCCACTCGATCACCTCGGTATGCAAATCAATGCCTAAGCTCCTCACCAGCAATTCGATATTTCGAACAGCGGCTTGTGTGTTCCAGCCGCCATCTACATGCACCGCTAAGAGGCGAAGACCATATTCCCTTGTCAGCAGATGCGCCACATAAGCGCTGTCCACCCCACCGCTCAGCCCTATGATGGCATCATACGGCCTATTCTTCATCTCGTTTCGAACGTTGTCGATGATCGCGCTTAAGCGCGCTTGCCCCTCGTCGTTTGGCCACCATTCGTGAGGCTTGCGTGTGAGGGCGTCACGACAGCAGTTGCACTGTCCGTTGCTGTCGAAGGTGATTCCCGGATTGGTGTTATCCATCACGCAGTATGAACACACTTGATAACTTCGGTTGTTCTGCCGCATCAAACGCCCCTTTCAAGACCTGCATGCAGACGCTGTATCTCGCTGCCTGAAGGATAGGTGATAAGGACGGCTCGAAGGCGACCAACAAAAACGAAAGCGCTTCCAGAAGCTACAGCGCTGGCGCCTGCCGCCAGTCCTTCCGCCAGATGCTGCAGTTCACCGGCGCCTCCGAGCGCAACACACGGCACCTCGACGGCGCGTGAGACTTGGGAGATTAGGGTCAGGTCATAGCCGCCGCGCTCTCCGTCGCGATCCACATTTTGCAGCAAGATTTCACCAGCACCAGAAGCTTCAGCTGCCTTTGCATAGGTGGCAGGATCGAGATCGGTAACGACACGACGACGGTCCAGTGCGACTCGCCACGCGCCGTTCGCACGCGTGCAGTCGACACAGACCGTCACAGCTTGGGATCCAAAATCATTGGCAAGCGCCCTGATCGCGCTCGTGTCCGCTCCCGCACGACCAAGGACCACTTTTTCAACGCCCGCCGCGAATATAGGCGTCGCATCCGCGACAGACGTCACACCGCCACCGTAACTCAGCGGCATGAAGCACTCTCCCGCGAGCTCGCGAATGAAACCAACGTCCGGCCGCCTGTTCTCAACCGTTGCGTTGATATCGAGCAAGCAGATCTCATCTACCTCCTTTTCATTGAAGATGCGAATGACATTGAAGGGATCGCCGACATAGACCGGTTCACCAAAACGGCGCGTCTTCACAAGGCGACGGCGGCTATCAAGCAACAGAACCGGAATGACGCGGGGTCTCATACTGCGGATCTCTCGACGAAATTGCTGAGCAGCTTCATGCCAAACCGGTGGCTCTTCTCTGGATGGAACTGAACTCCATAAATATTATCGCGCTGCACAGAGCAAACAACAGGCTGATCAAACTGATAGGTCGCAGCAACATCGCCGGCATAGTCACATTCCATGCGATAGCTGTGGGTAAAGTAGAAGCGAAGCTCGCCGCCACCGTCGAATAATCTCGCGCGCGGCGCGGCTTCGATATCCGCCCATCCCATGAACGGCACCTTGAGCTTGAGTGCAGGGTCGGGCCGCATTCGGACAGTATTGGCAGGGATCCAGCCGAGTCCTTTGGTAGCTCCCTCTTCGCTGCCGCGGCCGAGCAGCTGCATGCCGAGACAAACCCCCAGCAATGGGATTCTTTGCCCAAAAGCAGCCTTCTCGAGTGCCGGGATGAGATTTGAATCGCGCAGCCGCCGCATGGCTGCATCGAACGCACCGACTCCGGGCAACAGCAGGTGACTAGCTTCAAGAATAGCCGAGGCCTGATTAGCGATTCGCGCCTCGTATCCGATAAACTCGAATATATTGACGAGAGCACCAGGATTTCCGACGCCGTAGTCAACGATAGTGATCATCGCAGATCCCTCTTAGCTCTCAATAAGGCAATGGCTGTGATGCCCCCCCCCAACGTGGCGCCCGAGACAATCACTGCCGCTGGTGCAAGCAGCTGCCCGAGTATGGTAAGCATGACATAGACCATCGCTCCAAGAACTCCGGCAATAGCAATCGATCTCAGCAATCCTGAACGGGACCAGCCCGCGGCACCATAGCAAACCCAGAGAAACGCGAGGTAGCTCAAGGTCAGCATCGTGCTTTGCAAGGCGACGGCTTCGATCAACGATCGCCCCGAAGCCAACATCGCCCAAAGAGAACCGACAGAGCTGATTGATGCAACGGCCTCGAGCCTCAGATTGAGATCCTGACGACCAATGGAATCGAGCAGTCGATCCATCCAATTCGTCATCATGAAGAGAGACGCAGGCGTCACGAGCATTGCGGAAAGCCACCCTGCGCCCTGCCATCGAGATCCGAGAACGAGCATGAAGAGCTCGTCTCCTCCAAACACGAGCAGGGCAATCCATGGACTGCTCACGATGAGCAGCCATCGTATGATCCGGTCGACCGCCTCACCTAGAGAGGCAAGTCCTTCCGTCGCTGCGCGGTGAAAGAACACGGGTCTCAAAGACGCACTGGTGAATGCGGACGGAAGATGCGTCAATCTCCAAGCTTGGCTGTAGAGACCAACAAGCGAAGCCGTGCTGAATGCTGCGACTATGAAAATAGGCGCTCGCTCGCGTAGTAAGGAAAGGACCGTGAAGGGCAGCGAGAACTGCGGGAAGCGCCTGTTGCGGATCAAGGCAGCCATCATGCCACTGACATCCATCGAAAAGGCCGGCCGCTCAGCGGAGCGTTGAACGCTATGAACATAGAACAGCGTAGCAGCTGCCTGCCCAACAACACTTCCAACGACCAGCCACACGCCATCGCCGCTAATGCCTCCTCCAAGCTGGACGAGATTAGCTGTGATCGCATTCAGCACAACGCCCGTCGAGATTCGAGCAAACGCCCCCTCCCTCATCAACCAGGCCTGGAGTACGACTGCGAGCCCCACGAGCGACAACCAGCCCCAACCCAAGGCTACAGGCGTCGGCCCGATTCCGAACTGTTGAATGGACTTCATGAATATGCCAATGACGGCGCCCAGCACTAGCGACATAACACAAACGACACCTATCGTGGCCAGGAAGAGACGACTCGCGGCCACGGAATCTCGCTCGATCACTAGAGCCACGTCAAAGCGAAACGAGAGCAGCGAGCCCACGATTATCGCCACGGCTTGGATTGCGGCCCAGACGCCGAAATCAGACGGCGAATAGAGCCGAAACAAAATAGGAACAAGCGCGATGGAGAAAGCCTGCGACGCGAGTGGACCAAATCCCGACGCGATGAGGGACTGCGCCAGTCGAGGATTAGTCAAACGTGCGAACCAGACCAATGGCCGCAACAGAAGGCAGCGCGAGAACTTCTCTTTGCTTCAGCCCGCCCAGATACGTTGCTACGAACGGTGGCGCGGGCAGCTCCCTTGACGCTCTCGTCGCCCAGCAAATCCGCATGATGGTTTGCTATGCTCCACAGCCTTTGTAGGCCAAACCTGATCATGGCCGCTCTTACCTCAGCCTTTTAGAAGACATGGTTTCGCCACAACAAAAGGCGGATGAGAGATAGCTTTTTCTCTAACAGCATCCACCTGTGCAAAGCAAGTGAGGTGTCTGTTTTTCCACCCATCGAACTATATCCACTCGCTTGAAATTGCTATAACTTTCTTGATCTAGACAGCGGACAGGACAATGGTGTCAGCGTGATGAAACCTCGCCCCCCCACCCGACGACTCATAGTCGTCGGAGGGCTCATAGGCGGGGCCGTTGGGCTCGCCTCCTATCGCCCCACGCCCGACTCGTCTTGGACAGAAGTAAGAGCGGCTGCTCCCTGGCCCCCCAGGGACAACGCAGCACTCGTGGTTCACGAAAACCGAATTTGGCTAATTGGAGGCACTCCGGCCAAGATACCCCAGGGTCTCGGGGATTGCTGGAGCTCATCAGACGGTTTGACCTGGATTAAGGAGCTGGATCAAGCTCCATGGAGACCGACCGTTCAATCGATGGTCATTGCATTCGCAGGACGACTTTGGCGAATGGCCGGCTTCTCTCAAGAAGGCGACACCTTTACGCCAGTCGCTGAAATTTGGTCATCTCAGGACGGCCGAAGCTGGACCCGAGTTGGTGAGGCAGAATGGTCCCCACGCGGAGGCGGCGCACTCGTATCTTTTTCCGGAAGGCTTTGGCTGCTCGGCGGCGCTCGCCATCCGAGAAACGAAGGCACAGATTCAAACTTCAACGACGTCTGGGTCACTGACAATGGGACAACCTGGACGCAGGCCCTTCAGCATGCACCTTGGCAACCCCGTGCGTTCCACAACGGCGTTGTTCACGAAGGACAGATTTGGATGTTGGGGGGAGGAAATTGGGGCAAGCGAGCCGTCGCTTACCAAGACGTGTGGAGTAGCCGCGATGGTCATTCCTGGACTAGAAGAACAGCGATGGCGGAATGGCCTGGCCGAATCTGGTCAGCCAGCACATCGTTTCGCGGCGCTCTATGGACTATGGGAGGGCTGATTCCATCGACCCGGTCGGGATCAAATGAGATTTGGTACTCGAAGGACGGAGCAACATGGTACCCCTACCTTGCAAACAAAGCGTGGACACCCCGAATGGCGCATTCAGCCCTTGTATTCTCTGATAAACTTTGGGTTGTGGCCGGTTCTAATTATGACTTCCTCAATGATGTGTGGACACTAGCACTACCAACCGATTGGACGGGTGAAAGCACTTTCAGTCGGACGTGGCGCTTCCTCCTGGCGCAGCGCAACCGGATAGGCGGCTCTTGATGGTGGCGGAAGCTCTCTGACGACTACAATCGACCGCCCAGTGGACATCATCGCAGAGATCCAATTCAATTCTTCCCAAGACACAGATACCTTTGTTGGCTTAGGAGACCTGGAGTGCCCTACGGTCCTGCGAATGGGTGGAAAACTGCAATGGCCTCAATGAGTCGGGAGGTGTCGAATGGAAAGAACCTCATCGCCAGTCGTTCATCGAAGAGTACAGGCGCCAGGTCGACCCCACGTGGCCCAACGTCGAGGCCTTTCTGCAACCGAGCCCCCTCCATTGCGCCGTTGGATGTATCACCCGATCGAAATGGAGCTAATAGCCACCTAAACTTTTTTTGGGGGAAGGATCATGAGGAACGCAATTCTTTCCTCCGAACAGCACATCGTCGAGCTAACTGGCATCAGAGGCGTCGCAGTGCTGATGGTCCTTCTATGGCATTTCATTGGAGCTATCATCTCACCCAGCCTAGGCATCGCATCCACGTGGCTCTCTAGCATCCTGGTCTTCGGTCGCACGGGGGTAGATCTGTTCTTTGTGCTCTCCGGCTTTTTAATTATCGGAATTCTTGTCGATAAACGAGAGAAACGGAACTACTTCGCGACGTTTTACCTGCGTCGGGCAGCGAGGATATTGCCCCCCTATCTCTTACTGCTCGTGGTCTTTTGGGGGTTTACGTTGTTTCTTCCCCCAAATACCTATTTCAATACAGACATAGGTCCCTTCACTTACCTTCTATTCCTACAAAATTGGTATATGTCGTTTCACAATGAATGGGGGCCGAGCGCCTCTAGCGTCACTTGGTCAGTTGCCATCGAAGAGCAATTTTACCTGGTCTTCCCTGTTGTCGTCTATCTAACACCAGTGTCCCGTCTGAGGATCATTCTTTATGCGACCGGCGCGATCTCAGCTGCTGCGCGTGCATATTTTCATCTCAAGTATCCCGAGTATCTCTTTGCTCCTTATGTGAACACATTGCTACGACTTGATGAGCTTTGTCTGGGAGGATTGATCGCCTTGGCATTTAGGCGAGAACAAAGTCTCGCGTGGCTGAACAGGCGCAGGCCCCTGATCACATTTGTTCTGGCTCTCTGGGTGGGGACGATCCCCTTGTTCCTCGTCCTTTACTCAAAGCAACCCGCAGATACGATGTATTATTGGGGGCACTTGTATCTTGGTCTGTTGTATGGGACTGCAATTTTACTCATCGTCTTGAACAGGGATCACCGGAGGCTTCGAGTGCTTCACTGCGCACCACTCCAGTTTTTTGGGACGATCTCTTATTCTGTATATCTGTTCCATCCGATGGTGATTGGGCTGTTCTTCCTCGCAAGGGGGCGAGGAGAACGTCTGCAGACTCTAGAGGATCTACTTTTGCTCATTTGCGCATTGGTGAGCACCACAGTATTCTGCTGGATATCCTACAATATGCTCGAAAAGCCTATTCTGAAGTGGGCGCGTCAACATGGCTACGGCTCCCATCATAAAAAGGGCGGTCAGTTAGACTACATGGAAATCAAGTAGTCGTGGTGACCAGCTAGATTAAGCGCGTTCTCGTGGAATTCGTCGACGCTGTCGGTGGCGAACGACCAAAAAGAGAGATGGTGCTCATCAACTGGCGAATTTGACTGCAGGGGAGCGTGCGCGGAGGCCCCTATCGTACCATCGCCATTCAGGTCCTGATGAAAGTTGGTCTCAAAAAGCTCCAAGCTGGGATCAGTGGAGGCCAATACCCCCGCATTCGAGGTATAGTTACCGCTATTATCCGTATACCAGATAGTATATTGCGAGCCGCTCTTCCACGCCACCTCATAGCCGTTCGAAATCGCTTCTACCCCGATGGGAGACCACCCACCAAACTGACCTTGGGTAACAGGACTTCCTCCGTAACCGAATTCTGGCCCCGTTGCTCCCGTTACAGGGTTGAAGAAATAATTGCTGCTTACCTGGACGAGACTGGTCGAACCGAACGACTCGATTGTCGTCACCGACGAGCCGGAAGGAAGTCCGATTGTGCCATCTCCATTCAAGTCTTGATGAAAACTTGTCTCCAAAGACTCTAGGGTCGTGCTATTGACCGCAAACACTCCGGCGTTTGAGGTGTAATTGCCGCTATTGTCAGTATACCAGACGGTGTACTGCGAGCCGCTCTTCCACGCCACCTCATAACCGTTCGAAATCGCCTCCACCGCGATCGGAGACCACCCACCAAACTGTCCTTGGGTAACAGGACTTCCACTGTAACCGAATTGTACGCCTGTCCCTCCCGCTACCGGGTTGAAGAAATAATTGTCGCCTATCTGCACGAGGCTGGTCGAGCCTAGTGACTCAATTATCGTTCCCGCCACGGCGGGAATCCCGATACTGCCATCTCCATTCAGATCTTGATGAAAGCTTGTCTCGAAAGATTCCAAACTGCTACTGTACGCCGCAAGCAACCCCGCGTTTGAGGTGTAGTTGCCACTGCTATCTGTATACCACACCGTGAACTGTGATCCACTTTTCCAAGCCACCTGATAGCCGCCTGAAATCGCTTCCACCCCGATCGGAGACCAAGTGCCAAACTGCCCTTGCGCGACGTGAGATCCTCCGTAGCTGAATTCTAGCCTCGTTCCTCCCCCAATCGGCTCGAAGAAATAATCGCTGCCGACCTGAACGAGACTGGTCGAACCGAACGACTCGACCGTGATTCCGCCCAACATTGAGCTCGCAACCGAACCGTCGGCGAATTGGAAATACTCGATCGCCATCACCGTATCGATACCGTCAGGAGAGCCTGAGCGCAGGTCGACCAGTGTGAGGGTCTGCGTCGCAGCGTTGTACGAAAATGTGTAGTTGGACCGGCTGCCCGAGTACACCGCGGTGTCGGTGCCGGCGCCGCCGGTGATCGTGTCGTTGCCGGCCCCCCCCGTGATCGTGTCGTTGCCGCCGCCGCCGTTCAACGTATTGGCGATGGCGTTGCCGATGATGGTGTCGTTGCCGGATCCGCCGATGGCGTTGTCGATGTAGGAGCGCGTGTCCCCGTTGTAGAGATAGGCGTTGTAGACGTTGCCCGATGCATAATGGCCGTTGCCGAGATAGGCCAGTTGCACGGAGGAGAACACCGACGAAGCGCCGGGATTGAGGTTGATGCTCAGGTTGGTCGTGTAGTTCGACAGGTCGTAGGTATCGACGCCGCCGCCGTCCCAGACGGTCTCGTAGATGCGGTTGGCCGAGCCGCCGACGCCGCCGCCCGGCGCGAGCTGACCGACGCCGTTGATGAACTGCTGTCCGGTGGTCGAATTCCAAGTGTAGACGGTGTTGCTGCCCTGCGTCGTGTAGTCCGCGCCGTACATCGTCTGGAGCGCGAGGATATCGTTGGCCATGTAGGTCTGCGAATATCCATAGGCTTCGTTGGTGTAGCCGCCCGTGGTCGAAGCGCCGACATAGCTGCGATAGCTCATGACGGTGTATTCGCTGCTGTCATGCGCGCTCGGCACCGCGACGTTGCCGGGGCCGCCAGCCTCCTGGCTGTGCTTGAGGCCGAGGGCATGGCCGAGCTCGTGCAGCGCGGTCGTGAAGTAATAATTGCCGAGCTTGGCCAGCGAGAAATTGTATTGGGTACCGAACCAGATGTCGCCGCCGGGCGCATAATTGACAGGATAGTAGGCGTAAGCAGTCGGATTGGCCGCCGGCGACTGCGCGATCATGATGTCGGCGCCGTTCGTGCCCGCGTACTGGATGTTGGCGTTGGTGTAACCGAGGATCAGCCCGATCGCGTAGTTGATCGCCGCCTGGATCTGGGTGGGCGCCGAGGCAAAGCCCGACGTGGTCGGCTCGCCGTCGCCGTAATAGGGATTGGGATAGTCGCTCGATACGTCGGGAAAGCTATAGGTGATCGTGCCGGTCCATTTGTAACCGGACAGCAGGCCGTCGATCTCGGCCTTGTTGGTGGCACTGACATTGACGGCGGTGGCCAATTGACTCTCCAGAGCAACGCATTGGGCGTGATTCGCGGCGAAGGCGTATGATTCTAGCCTGAGAGTTAAACGTTTGGTTTAAATGGGGCAGTGGCGTGCCTGCCGCTTCGATAAGAGTATGTTAGCCATCATAACCCGTAGTCATACGGGCGCGAACAAGAGTCTGGGTTCCCGGAACACCCGCAATTTGCAGGGTCTCATGACACGACCTCGATTCCCAGCTCGCCTGCTTGGCGCCCTGCTCGCGCTCGCCGGACTGAGCCATCAACTCTTCGGAGGACTGCCTGTCATGGTGGAGAAGGCCAAGGCCGACGACAAGGGCAAGGCGGTGCGCGCGCCCGTGATGCCGATGGCCCGCGACCCCGCTGTTGCGGTGGCAGAGGAATACGAAGCCGCGCGCCGGAAGGGAACGCGGGAAGCCCTTGAACTCTTCATCGCACGCCACCCCGACGATCCCCTGGCCGCGCAGGCGCGCGTCGAGCTGAAGCGTCTGTCGCGCTGACCTTACAGGCACCGCATCAGGCATGGCATTTCGGCAGGCGGGATCGGCGTCGGGCCGGACTTGTCGCGTGACCTTTCGGCACTATGGTAGGCCAGCAATCTGTCCCGGAGCCTTTCAAGATGCCCTTTCCGCATGCCTCGGAAGCCCTGTCGCGCTTCACCGTGCTCGATCTGACCCGCGTCCGTTCCGGGCCGACGTGCGTGCGGCAACTGGCGGACTGGGGCGCGAATGTCGTCAAGATCGACGCGTTGACCGAGGACAGCGGCGGCGAGCAGCCCGGCGGACCCCGGCGAGGTTCCGACTTCCAGAATCTGCACCGCAACAAGCGGGCCATGACGCTGAACCTGAAGGACGAGCGCGGGCTCGCCGTGTTCAAGCGCCTCGCCGCCAAGGCCGATGTCGTGGTCGAGAATTTCCGGCCCGACGTGAAGAAGAAGCTGGGCATCGACTATGACAGCCTCGCCAAGATCAATCCGCGCATCGTCTATGGCAGCATCTCCGGCTTCGGCCAGGACGGCCCCTATCACAAGCGACCCGGCTTCGATCAGATCGCGCAAGGCATGGGCGGGCTGATGTCTATCACCGGGGCGCCGGGCCAAGGCCCGATGCGGGTCGGCATTCCCGTCGCCGACCTGACGGCCGGCCTGTTTTGCGCCATGGGCATCCTCACCGCGCTGCTCGAGCGCGAGGTGTCCGGCAAGGGTCAGTGGGTGCAGACCTCGCTGCTGCAGGCCCAGATCTTCATGCTCGACTTCCAGGCCGCGCGCTGGCTGATGGAGAAGGAGGTCGCCAAGCAGGCTGGCAACAACCATCCGACCAGCATCCCGACCGGCGTGTTCAAGACCTCGGACGGGTACATTAACATCGCCACGACCGGTGGGCGGATCTGGGAGCGCTGCGCGCAGGCGATCGGCGCACCGGAGCTCTATGCCCATCCCGACTATGCGACGGCCCCTGCCCGTTCCAGGAACCGCGACGCGCTCAACGCCGAGATCGAGAAGCGCACCGTGACGAAGTCGACCGAGACCTGGGTCCGCGAGCTCAACGAGGCCGGCGTGCCCTGCGGGCCGATCTATGCCATCAACCAGATGTTCGAGGACGCCCAGGTCAAGCATCTCGGCATCGCCCAGGACGTGCCGAACGAGCAGGGCCGCCAGATCCGCCTGGTCGGTCAGCCCGTGACGCTGTCGCGGACGCCGAGCAAGATGGTGGCGCGGCCGCCGGAATTCGGCGAGCAGACCGACGAAGTGCTAAAGGAGTTTGGCCTCAGCGCCGACGAGATCACAGCGTTGCGAGATGCCAAGGTGGTGTGAGGGAGGGAAGACCTGACCATCTCTCGCGTTGGCGTTTCTATTTCAAGGCGTTTGCTTCTATAAGAGCAAAGTGAATGCGTTATTCGTTACCATACCAATCATCCCCTGAAGTGGATGTCTCATCATATGATTTTGAGTACGCATGCTATCGTCGGCGGCGCTATCGCAAGCCTGTTTCCTTTGAATCCGGCAGCAGCGGCAATCGCGGGGTTTGCAAGCCATTTTGCGATTGATGCAATTCCGCACTGGGACTATCCACTTCGCTCGATAAGTCTTGGCAAAGGTGCTGACAATCGCCGCTTGTCCTTGAGCAGCGCAACGCTGAGGGATTTTGCAATCATCGGGATTGATGCCTGCGCCGGATTTGGCCTTGCGCTTTGGTTGTTTGCGACGGAAAGATCGATTTGGGCGATTGCAATCGGCGCATTCGCCGCGATGTTACCAGATGCGCTCCAATTCGTTCACACCCTTTACCCGCGTGGCCCCCTTCACGCTCTCCAGCGCTTTCATTGGTGGATACACTCTAAGCGCGCATTGAGGGGAATATCTGGCGTGGATTCGCAGTTCGCAGGAAGCTTAAGGGCCATGACTGATGCCGCGCCTGCTCTACATTAATGAGAAGTTTGGCCACGACGCGACAATCTTACTGGAGAGCGGAGACGCCTGTTGGATCTCCGTGGGCAAGAAGGGTGTCCTAGTGCGTGCTCACAAGCACAGCTTTTGGGGCGGATTGCTGGGAAGCCTCCTTGGTCCAAAGCTCTTTCAAGAACGGGATGCTTATCAGGCGCTCAGCGTTGCTCAAGCTATCTTAGCAACGTTTCGACCGGTTCCTCAAATTCGGTGTAGCGATGTGATGCTCAAAGCCTTCTGCACGGCAGTCTGGCACTGCTCCTCCCCCGCACGCGTCAAGACCGTCTTAAATGATCCGGCTTTACTCACCGCGTGACATTGGCGCGGACCATCGCTTAACATGGTCCGTCTTTTCTGTATGCCGTAGTTGCAACTTTCTGATCCGATCATATTCCTGAAGTATGAGTACGCGTAGAAGAGCAAGTCTAGACCACGACAACGAGGGGCGGAGAACACGGTGGAAGGTGGTCTGGGGAGTTCCCGCCCGTGCCGCTGGCGGCACCGCAAGGGCGGCCGCGCTCTCGGGCGACGAGCGACGGGAAATTGCTCGGAAGGCCGCCAAGGCCCGTTGGGCGAGTCATTTACCGCAGGCGACGCATCAAGGTCTCCTTCGATTTGGAGACATCGAGATCGAAGTCGCCGTCCTCGATGATGGGCAGCGTGTGATTACTCACGGTGGCTTCATGGTGGGGCTGGGTCGTATCCGGCCACCCAAAGGGCGTCAGTATTATCGAAACGGCGCCGATCTCCCGGCTTTCTTGACTGTCGCGAATTTGAAGCCTTTTGTCGGTGAAGATCTCCTTGTGGTAGCCCGCCAGATCGAGTTCCGCACCAAGCAAGGCATTAGGGCGTTTGGCTACACGCCGAACTTCCTCCGAAAGGTCTGCGAGGTCTTTGCGCGCGCCCAAGATGCCGGGCTCTTAAAGGCCACTCAGCGCACAATTGCGAACCGCGCCGGAATTGTCGCCAAGCAGCTCGAACGTACGGATATGACGCGCCTCATTGATGAGGCCGCGGGTTATCACGAAATTCGCGAAATCTAAGTGTAGCATCCCGGGAGTGTTGTCGGCGCGAAGGAAGATTGGCTGTTAAGCCCTTGCCCGGGTTGCGCTCTCCCAGCAAGCTCCTTGCCCTCACAGATTGGCGCCCGCTTATTAACAGCGCCTAACTGACGCGCCCAAGACCAGGACCCCATTCAGAGATGAGGAACAATTGCAGAGTGATTCACAGCTTGAGTGCGCTGCCGAACTCCCGGCCGCCTCGGTCTCCAGGGTTTGGGGGCTTGTACTGCGCTCAATCAGGCCTTCGTACAGGCGGCCGGCTAGGTGGCGATTCGTTCAGATCCCGGGCCCAGGGAGCAGCAGTTGTAACGCGTGCTTTTGGAGAGGTTTCGTCGGAACTCACACACGACGTAAGAAAACTTGCTGTAACGGCAGCAGCCCCCAATAACGTGCTCATAGCGCGACCGATCGGCGGACGGTTCAAATGAAATGGAACTTCCCTCATGCAGACACCCTGGCTGAGTCAGCTCACACTAGCATAACGATGCATAAGCGGCGACTCTGCGGGTTCCCTGGATCTATTTGGCAGCGTCAAGCCGGATCACACCTGTGTCCGGTGGGTACAATTGCTCGACTTTCCTTCGCGCCCTAAACGCAGGATAGCTCGCGGCCGCCGGAATTCGGCGAGCAGACCGACGAGGTCTTGAAGGAATTCGGCCTCAGTGCGGACGAGATTGCCAGGCTCAGGGACGCGAAGGTGGTGTGACCGTCACCTCCAACGACAAAGCCCGGCGCGAGCCGGGCTTTGCTTCTCGTTGACGCCGCTGTTGTTCTCAGTACTTCGCGACCACCGGGCCACCGAACTGATAGTTAATGCCGGCGCGCAGGATATGATCGCGGAAACGGACGTCGACGTCGCTCCCTGTTCCGCTGAAGGAGGTCTTGGTGCCGAGATCGACGTAGAGATACTCCAGCTTCGCCGACCAGTTGGGAGCGAACTTCTTTTCCAAGCCTGCGCCGACGGTCCAGCCCACCCGGGTCTGGCGTTCCGACACTGTCGGACCGGTGGCGGAGATGGGAGCGCCGATCGGCGTATTGCCGTCGAACAACTGAACGGTGAGCGTCGGCGTGCTGGCGAACTTGACCTCACCGACCACCAGGCCGCCAGTGGCATAGAGCAGCAGGCTCGTCGATCAGGAAGCCACCGCGCGCACGAAACGTCGCGAACCAGGGGAAATCGATGCTGCTGGCGGTGGACGCCGTGACACCGAGTCTGCCAATTCAGATCGTTCCTAGCTCGTTGCTTGAACGGCCCCGTTCGCCGGTGCCCTGAATGTCGGCCTCGACGCCGACGACCCACTTCCGGTCCACCTGCCAATTGTAGCCGACCTGGGCCCCGCCGAGGCCGCCATCGACGTTCTGCTTGACGGTGGCCGTACCTGCAAAGGGCGCGCCGATCAACGCGGTTTCGTTCGCCCGACCCCAGCTATAACCGCCGTTCAACCCCGCGTAGAATCCGGTCCAATTATAACCGCGATCGACCATCGGCGGCGCTTTCACATACGGCTTGGCCGCCAGATCGGCGGCCAATGCGCTGCTCGCGACCAGCGATGCAGCCACAATTCCTATCACAACCTGCTTCATGGTATTGCCCCCGTGAAAAACAATAAGTCTAGGGGCAGCAAAAGCGCAAAGCCCCGCCGAGGCTGTCGCGCAAGAGCAACATTTGGAAACAACTATTGTGCGCCAGCAATAGGACTGCGGCGACACAATAACGCAAAGATATTGATTGAAATGAGCTTTTCTTGCGCCGCCCGTTTATCTCGCCGCCTTCCAGCCGACACGGCCGATCAAGCCCTCGATCAGGGGCCAGAACAGCAGCACGATCGCCAGGGTCGTGATCGAGCCGACCAGCCCGTTCGACCAGAACACCTTCAGCGTCCCGCCGGAGCCGATCATCGAGAGGCGGAAGGCATCCTCGGCGCGGTTGCCAAGCACGAGCGCGAGGGTAAACGGGGCCAAGGGAATGCCGATCTTCTTGAAGACGTAGCCGACGACACCGAAGCCGAGCATCAGCCAGATGTCGAACATCGCGTTCTGGATCGCGTAGGCGCCGATCGCGCAGGACACCACGATCATCGGCGCCACCGCCGCAAAAGGCACGCGCAGGATCGAGGCGAAGATCGGCACCGTCGTCAACACCAGCGCGAGGCCGACGACATTGCCGAGATACATCGAAGCGATTAGGCCCCAGACGAAGTCCTTGTGCTCAACAAACAGCAGCGGCCCCGGATTGAGCCCCCACACCATCAGCCCGCCGAGCAGGATCGCCGCCGTGCCCGAGCCGGGAATGCCGAGCGCCAGCATCGGCAGCAGCGCCGAGGTGCCGGAGGCATGCGCCGCCGTCTCGGGCGCGAACACGCCCTCGATGCGGCCCTTGCCGAAGCTCTCCGGGTCCTCGGCGAAACGCTTGGCAAGGTTGTAGCCCATGAAGGAGGCCGCGATCGCGCCGCCAGGGGTGATGCCAAGCCAGCAGCCGATGAAGGACGAGCGCAGCAACGTCATCCAGTATTTCGGCAGGTCCTTCCAGACGCCGAGCACGACGCGCAGCGAAATGCTCGCCGCATGTCCGCGCAGCGCCAGCCGCTCCTCCATCGTCAGCAGGATCTCGCTGATGCCGAACAGGCCGATGACGGCGACCAGGAAGTTGATGCCGCGAAGCAATTCCGGCGAGCCGAAGGTCATGCGCAGATTGCCCGACACGGTATCCATTCCGATGCCGGCCAGCAGCAGCCCGAGCGACATCGAGATGACCGTCTTGTGCTTGGCCTCGCGTCCCAGTCCGACGAAGGAGCAGAAGGTGAGCAGATATACCGCGAAGAACTCGGGCGGGCCGAATTTCAGCGCGAAGGACGAGATCATCGGCGCAAGGAAGGTGATCAGCAGCACCGCGACCAGCGAGCCGATGAAGGAGGAGGTGAACGCCGCGGTCAGCGCCTCCGCCGCCCTGCCCTGCTGCGCCATTGGATAGCCGTCGAAGGTGGTCGCGACGGACCAGGCTTCGCCGGGAATGTTGAACAGGATCGAGGTGATCGCACCGCCGAACAGCGCGCCCCAATAGATGCAGGACAGCATCACGATCGCGGAGGTCGGATCCATCGTGAAGGTAAGCGGCAACAGGATTGCGACGCCGTTGGGACCGCCGAGCCCCGGCAGCACGCCGACGAAGATCCCGAGCACCAGCCCGACCATCATCAGGACGAGCGTCTTCCACGTCAGCAGGACGGCAAAACCGTGAAGCAGGAGTCCGAAAGCTTCCATTGCAGGCCCGCCTAGCGGCCGAAGGCCGCTTCGAGCGGCCCTTTCGGCATGATGACGTCGAAGGCGACGTCGAAGGTGACGAACATGATCGCCGTGAACAGGAAGGCCGTGAGCAGTGACTTCCACAGCGCGATCTTGCCGACGAAGCGCATGAAGCCCGCGATCAGGAGGAAGCTCGCGACATAGAGGCCGAGGAACTGCATCACCAGGCAGAACAGCAGCGTCGGCACGAACACCGCCAGCACGCGGCGCGCCTGCGCGTGCGTGACGAAGGTCTCGGCCGCCTTGCGGTGCGCGACCAGCGCCGCAATCAGGCCATAGAGGCTGCCGCCGCCGAGGATGACCGAGAGATAGAATGGGAAATAGCCGGGCTCGGGCCCGGTCGAATCCCAGGACGCGCCGGTACGCCAATTGTCGTAGCCGAGCGTGACGGCCAGCGCGAGCAGCAGGAGGCAGACGACGATCTCGATCGTGCCGGAGGACACGACGGAGGGCGAGTCGTCTTCAGGCGCGGTCGGATCGTCGACGACGATTTCGATATCGGTTTGGGACATGAGGCTCTGATGCAAGTCGAGGAATTGTTCACCTCTCCCCGTTCTTGCGGGGAGAGGTCGGCGCGAAGCGCCGGGCGAGGGGCTCCCCCACGGGCTCAACTCGCGGAAGGAGCCCCTCATCCAACCCTCTCCCCGTTAAGAACGGGGCGAGGGGAAAGACTCGGCTACTTCGCGACGAAACCGGCTTCGGTCATCAGCGACTTGTTGAGCGCGTCGTCCTCCTCGAGGAACTGCACCATGTCCTTGCCGGTGAGGAAGATCGGCTTCAGCGCCTGCTTCTCCATGTACTCCTTGTATTCCGTGGTCTGCGTCACCTTGTGGAAGAGATCGACATAGAACGCCTGCTGCTCGGTCGCCACCTTGCCGGGCAGGAACATCGCGCGCAGCATCAGATATTGCACGTCGACGCCTTCCTCCTTGCAGGTCGGAATGTCGGCCCAGGACTGGGTCTCCGTCACCTTGCTGGTGTAGGAGATGCGCTCCTTGTCGAACACGCAGAGCGGACGCACCTGGCCCGCGCGCCAGACTTCGAGATTTTCGGATGGGTTGTTGACGTTGGCTTCGGTGTGGTTGCCGACAAGCTGGGTCGCGGCCTCGCCGCCGGACTTGTAGGGCAGATAGGAGAACTTCGCGCCGGTCTTCTGCTCGAGGAAGACGGTGAGCACGTGGTCCTCGCGCTTGGAGCCGGTGCCGCCCATCTTGAACGGTGCACTCGCGGCTTTCGCGGCCGCGACGAATTCCTTCACGGTCTTGGGGCCTGCGCTGTTGTCCCACAGCACGAACTGGTCGAGCGCGACCACCGAAACCGGGGTCAGCTCACGCCAGTTGAAGGGGATCTTCGCCGAAAGCGGCAGCATGTAGATCAACGAATAGGCGATCAGCACCTTGTTCGGATCGCCCTCGCTGGATTTCATGTACATCAGCGCTTCCGCACCCGAGGCGCCGCCCTTGAGCGAGACGACGATCGGCTGCTTCATCAGATTGTTCTTCTGGATCGCCGCCTGCATCATCCGCGCCATCTGGTCGGAGGCACCGCCCGCGCCTGCCGCCACCACGATCTCGACCGGCTTGACCGGCTCCCAGCCGGCAACAGCCGGCGTGCTCAACAACAGCGCCATGACGGCGCCGACGGCTTTCACTGGCATTCGCACGAGTTTCGTCCCCTGAGTTTTTAGTTGTAGCGCGGAAACTTTAATCCCTGCATTGTGCGGACTAATACCGACGAGTTCAAGCAAACCGGCCAGTCGAACCATATGACTTTCGGCTGACGAAGCCGAAAGCGCATGAGCCTTACCTGCCCTTCCAGACGGGCGCGCGCTTGTTGAGGAAGGCGTCCATGCCCTCGCGGAAATCTTCGCTCATATAGGCCTTCAGGATCAAGTCCTCGCCCTCTTCGCGCGACAGCGTACGGCGGATGCGACGCACGGCTTCCTTGGTCGCCTCCAGCGTGAGCGGCGCGTGGCTGGCAACGAGCTTTGCGGTCTCGTCGGCGCGACGCTGCAGCGTCTCGACGTCAGGCACGACCTCGTTGAGCAGGCCCAGCGCCAGCGCTTCTTGCGCCTCGACGAGGCGCGCCTTGAAGATCAAATCCTTGGTGCGGGCGGGTCCGACCAGCGCGACGACGCGACTGATATTGGACATCGACAGGCAGTTGCCGAGGGTGCGCGCAATCGGAAAGCCCATTCGCGTCGTCTCGGTGCCGATCCGGAGATCGCAGCAGGCGGCAATGCCTGCGCCGCCGCCTGTGCAGGCGCCGGCGATGGCCGCGATCACGGGCACGCGGCACTGCTCGAGCGTACCGAGCACGCGGTCGATGCGGGCCTCGTAGTCGAGCGCGTCCTGCGCAGTCTTGAATGCACGGAATTGGGAAATATCGGTGCCGGAGGCGAATGCCTTGTCGCCGGTGCCGGTCAGGATCAACGCCTTGATCGAGCGGTCGGCGTTGATCTCCAGGCAGATCTCCGCCATGCGGTCATACATGGCGAAGGTCATGGCGTTGCGCGCCTGGGGGCGATTGAAGGTGATCCGCGCGATGCCGTCCTGGACGGAGTAGAGCAGGTCTTCGTTGGCGGTCGCAGGTAGATTCATCGCGCGCTCACTTCATTGTTGGTGTTCTCAGGCCACCTGAGCCTTGGTCATCGGGACCACGTCGCGCCCCTTCAGGACGTCCATGGCCGCCAACACACCGCCGCTCCGGTGCGGAATTTTTGCGAGATCGAGGCCCATCTCGACGCCGGCGAGCGTGCCCATCAGCATCAGATCGTTGAAATGGCCGATATGACCGATGCGGAACACCTTGCCCTTGACCTTGTTCAGGCCGGTGCCGAGCGACATGTCGAAATTTTCCAGCACCACCTTGCGGAAGGCGTCGGCATCAAAGCCCTCAGGCACGCGCACGCCGGTCAGCGCCGGCGAGTGTGCGGCCGGGTCGGAGCACTGCGTCTCCAGGCCCCAGACCTTGACCGCGGCACGCGTGGCCGCGCTGTGGCGCTTGTGGCGGGTCCAGACGTTCTCCAGCCCCTCCTCTTCCAGCATCTTGACCGCCTCGCGCAGCCCGTAAAGCAAATTGGTGGCGGGCGTATAGGGGAAGGTGCCGAGCTTGTTGAAACTGATGACTTCCTGCCAATCCCAATAGGAGCGCATGCCGGGATTGGCCTTGGCGACCGCGAGCGCTTTTTCCGAGACGGCGTTGAAGCCGAGGCCGGGCGGCAGCATCAGGCCCTTCTGAGAGCCGGCAACCGAGACATCGATGCCCCAGGCATCGTGCTCATATTCCATCGATCCGAGGCCGGAAATGGTGTCGACCATCAAGAGGGCCGGATGCTTGACCCGATCGAGCAGCTTGCGCACCTCCAGCGGCGGCGTCACGCATCCGGTTGAGGTCTCGTTATGGACGACGCAGACGGCCTTGATCGCATGCTGCTTGTCCGCGGAGAGGCGCTTCTCGATCTCGGCGAGGTCGGCACCATGGCGCCAGTCGCTTGGGATAAAGTCGACGTCGAGCTTGAACTTGTCGGCGATACCGCGCCACAGCACGGCGAACTGGCCGGTCTCGCACATCAGCACCTTGTCGCCCGGCGCGAAGACATTGACCATCGCCGCTTCCCAGGCGCCGGTGCCGGAGGACGGGAAGATGATCACCGGCTGCTTGGTGCGGAACACCCGCTGCATCGCGGCAAGGACGGCAAAACCGAGCTCGGCGAACTCCGGACCGCGGTGGTCCAGCGTCGGCATGTCCATCGCCCGCAGCACGCGGTCGGGCACGTTGGTCGGTCCTGGAATCTGTAGGAAATGCCTTCCAGTATGCACGGTCATCGGCGTCCTTCCCGGTCTTTTGAAGCTGTCTTGGCTCGAGCGTCCGTGGGCCCGTATTGAGGGCTCCCGCGAGCCGCTCGCATATCACTATTCGTCGGGCTTGTCCCTCGCGCGGCGAGGTCCGTCAATGCACAAGAAGCAGGGCTCGCTTGCCAAGGGCCGTGACGGGAGGCAAGACGGTCCCGGCGAACAGACGAAAGCGGACCATGGCGGCGGAAGTGGCTGGAACATCATCGGAATCGGTCCCAACGGACCGTCTAGCGGCGCGTCTGGCCCGGGAAATGACCGGCGACGTCCTGTTCGACGGCTTCAGCCGCGGCCGCTACGCCGCCGACGCCTCATTCTACCAGATCATGCCGGTGGGCGTGGTGGTGCCCCGGACCATGAACCAAGCGCTGCGGGCGCTGGCGATCGCCCGCGACGAAGGGGTCAAGGTCACTCCACGCGGCGGCGGGACCTCGCAGTGCGGCCAGACCGTCAATGACGGCCTAGTGGTCGATCTTTCCAAGCACCTGAACCGGATCCTGTCGCTCGATATCGAGGGCCGGACCTGCGTGGTCGAGCCCGGCATCGTGCTCGACGACCTCAACCGCCAGCTCCAAAAGCACGGGCTGTGGTTTCCGGTCGACGTCTCCACGGCCTCGCGCGCCACCATCGGCGGCATGGCCGGCAATAATTCCTGCGGCGGCCGCAGCCTCCGCTACGGCACCATGCGCGACAACACGCTGTCGATGGAGGCGTCCCTCTCCGACGGCACGCTGAGCCGTTTTGGCGAGGTCTCACGCGATCTTTCCGATGTCGAGGCGCCCGACGCCACCCGCGCGCTGTTCCGCGACATGCTGGATCTCGGGGCGCGCGAGGCCGAGGAGATCGCTGCACGCTTCCCCAAGGTGCAACGCCGCGTCGGCGGCTATAATCTGGATGCGCTGGTGCCGCGCAATGCGCCGAACAACATGGCGCATCTTCTGGTCGGCTCCGAAGGCACCCTCGCCTTCACCACCAAGGTCGAGCTGAAGCTGTGGCCGGTGATCCGCAATAAAGCCCTCGGCGTCTGCCACTTCGGCAGCTTCTACGAGGCGATGGACGCGGCCCAGCATCTCGTCAAGCTGAAGCCGATCGCGGTCGAGCTGGTCGACCGCACCATGATCGCGCTCGGCCGCGACATTGCGATGTTCAGGCCGATCATCTCCGCGGCCATCAAGGGCGATCCGGATGCCGTGCTGGTGGTCGAATTCGCCGAAGAGGACCAGGCAGACAACCTCCTTCGTCTGAAACAGCTCGGCGAGCTGATGGGCGATCTCGGCTTCGGCTGGAGCAACGACACGCGCAAATGGGGCGGCGTGGTCGAGATCACCGAGCCCGCGCTACAGAGTGGCATCGCCGATTTCCGCGCCGCCGGCCTCAATGTCATGATGTCGATGAAGCAGGAAGGCAAGCCGGTCTCCTTCGTCGAGGATTGCGCGGTGCCGCTGCCGCACCTTGCCGATTATACAGCGCGGCTGAACGAGGTATTCGCCAGGCACGGCACCAGCGGCACGATGTACGCGCACGCCTCCGAGGGCTGCCTGCACGTGCGTCCCGTGCTGAATTTGAAGCTGGAGAAGGATGTCAAGGCGATGCGCGCGATCGCCGAAGAGGCGTTTGCGCTGGTGCGCGAATACAAGGGCTCGCATTCCGGCGAGCACGGCGACGGCCTGGTGCGCTCGGAATTCCACGAGACCATGTTCGGCGCGCGCCTCGTTGCCGACTTCAGGGAGGTGAAGCACCGCTTCGACCCCGACGGCGTCCTCAACCCCGGCAAGATCGTCGATGCGCCCAGGATGGACGACCGCTCGCTGTTTCGCTTCAAGCCCGATTATCGTGTTGGCGAGTTGAGGACAAAACTCGACTGGTCTGCTTATCCCGGCGCCGGCGGCGGTTTCCAGGGCGCGGTCGAGATGTGCAACAACAACGGCGCCTGCCGCAAGCTCGAGGGCGGCGTGATGTGCCCATCCTATCGCGCCACGCGCAACGAGAAGGACGTCACCCGTGGACGCGCCAACACGCTGCGGCTCGCGATCTCCGGCCAGCTTGGCCCCGATGCGCTATCGTGCGACGAAATGATGGAGACGCTCAAACTCTGCGTCTCCTGCAAGGCCTGCCGCCACGAATGCCCGACCGGTGTCGACATGGCCAAGATGAAAATTGAAGTGCTGGCAGCACGAGCAGCGAGCCACGGCCTGACGCTGCGCGACCGCCTGGTCGGCTATCTGCCGCGCTATGCCGGCCTCGCCTCACGCTTCGCGCCGCTGGCGAATTTGCGCAATCGCAGCCCATGGCTGCGACGACTATTCGAGCGCTTTGCCGGCATCAGCGCGCGCCGGGCGCTGCCCGCCTTCCGCAGCGACGTGTTCGCGCCGCCGGCCGAAAGCGTCGGCCCGGAAGCCGGCCGCGAGGTCGTGCTGTTCGCCGACACCTTCAATCGCATCTATGAGCGCGAGAACCTCGAGGCCGCGCTGCGCGTGCTCGTGACTGGCAGCTATCGCGTGCATCTGCCGAAGCCGGCAAGCGGCAGCCGCCCGCTGTGCTGCGGCCGCACCTTCCTGTCCGCAGGGCTCGTCGATCAAGCGAGGGCCGAGCTCGACCGGCTCGTGAGCGCCTTCGCGCCCTTCGCAGCGCGCGGCGTGCCGATCGTCGGGCTGGAGCCGAGCTGCCTGCTGACGTTGCGTGATGAGCTCACCTCACTGCGCAAGGACAAGGATGCCAAGGCGGTCGGCGCCCATGCGCTGACCTTCGAGGAATTTCTGGTGCGCGAGGCCGAATCCGGCCGGCTGCAACTGCCGCTCGGCAGCGTCGCCAACAAGGCCCTGGTGCACGGCCATTGCCACCAGAAATCCTTTGGCGCCTTCAAGCCGGTCGAGCAGGTACTCCGGCTCGTGCCGGGCCTCAAGGTCGAAACCATCGAGTCCAGCTGCTGCGGCATGGCCGGTGCCTTCGGTTATGGCGCCGACACCTATGATGCCTCTATCGAGATGGCCGAGCTGTCGCTGCTGCCCGCCGTGCGGAGCGCCGACCAGACCACGTTGGTCGTCGCCGACGGCACTTCCTGCCGCCACCAGATTCACGACGGCGCGGGGCGCGAGGCGCTTCACGTCGCACGCGTGCTGGCGCTGAGCCTCGATGCGCCCGATTCCACTTCAACCGCTGCAAAGGAACCCAGCCATGGCTGACCTCACGCTCGACACCGCTCGCAAGATCCTCGACGCCGCCTTCGCAAAATCCACCGAGCTCAAGCTGAAGCCGCTGGTCGTGACCATCCTCGACGCCCGCGGCGTGCTCAAGCTCGCCGCCGCACAAGACGGCACCAGCCTGATGCGCGCCGAGATCGCCCACGGCAAGGCCTATGGCGCACTCGCGATGGGCATGGGTTCGCGGGCGCTGTTCCAACGCGCGCAGGAGCAGGCCTATTTCATCGACGCGGTGAACACCATTGCCAAGGGCGCGCTTGTGCCGGTCCCCGGCGGCGTCTTGATCATGGATGGTGCGACGCTGCTCGGCGCGGTCGGCGTCTCCGGCGACACTTCGGACAATGACGAGGCCTGCGCGGTGGCCGGAATCCAGGCCGCGGGGCTGAAGGCGAACGCGGGCTAAGCGGGGTCGACCCGACGACGTCGCCATCGAAGGGAGGCCCCCGATCAAGAATTGAATAGCAATACAAAGTGGCGGTGGCCCGTCGATTCGGTACGCCGCGGCCTCACGAGTTAATCAGCGCTGCCGGTGGTTTCCGAGCGCCTCCGGGTATTTGGAGCTTGCTCAAGTGATCGGCTCAAGACATCCGAAGGGGATTTGAGAGTTGCCAGGGGCAATGCTGATTGTCAGCGTCGTCCGAGGGGGATTTCGGCCCATGCGGGCGCTTTGGCTTCCGCCGACCGCCGTGCGAAACGTGGCTTGGAGATGCGACCGGCGGCTGGAGATGTGAAGTGCGCGGATGGTTGTCCATTCCGAGCACTTCGGTGACCATAGTTGAGCTCACACCAGTTTTTCGATCGCAAAGACCCACAACTCCCACAATTTGACAGACACCTTTCAGCCGTGGCCGGCTTCCTCAACAACGAGGTGCCGCCATGGCAGATGCGCCGCTGTACGAAGAGCACGAGGTGTTTAAGCGCCTGAAGCTGAGGCCGTCTGAGCTCGAGGCCCTTCTCAACGTCGGCATCATTGCGCCCGTTGCCCGCCGGTGGAGCGAGCCGATATACTGCGCGGCAACGATTGATGCTCTCGCGACCAGCTATCACCCCACGCGGATGGGTTGCGCGATCTGGTGGGACTTCGAATTGCGGCGACTAAGCTTCCTCCCGGCGCATGCCGAGTGGTCGCCGCCAGACGGTCCCTTCTACCCTTTCGACGACGCGGAACAGCACGCGTGGGCTCGCCGCGTCTACAAGCTCAAGAAGGCCTGCGCACCGGGCCCTTACCCCTATCCCGACCGCCTGGCGCGCTACCGATCGCGCATGGAGCACAAGGCCACCAAAGCCTTCGAGCGAAAGCACGGGATCAAACGGCCGAGGAAGAGCAGAGAAATCGATGTTCGGATACGTGGCACGCACGTCAAGCTCGGCCGGGCGAAGCTTCGCGATTTAGTCGGGAGCAAGACGATAATCCGCGCGGCCCACGATCTCGGAATTAGCGAGACTACGTCACCTTTGCAAGCAATACACGACCCCATTGCCAACCCGCGGGCACTTCAACCGCAAGGATCCAAAGAAGCGATCGCCGAAGCCGGCGCTGCTGCAGCTCCTGCGGAGCAACCCGATCGACTGACACGACTGATGCTTCGGCGCGGGCGGAAGGGGTGTCCTCCTTTATCCGCCCAATGAATCGAAATCATTCAGCTATTATGCTGCTGGCCGTTCTACCTACAACCCCACAGCCAGCGTTAGCGGGTTGGAAAGAGCCGTAGAAGAGCTAGCTAGCTGCTTTTCGGCTGCTGAGGACGGTCAGGCCGAGATGTGCCGCTATGAGGGCGGCAGATCCAATGTCGAGCCAGAACCAGGTCTGTCTATCGAGATAGATTGGAGCGAGCGGATTGAAGAGGATCGCCAGGAAGGCGAAAGCGACACCCCATCGGCTGGCGCCGTCACTGAACGCGAAGAACGCGACAACTGCGCAGAACCCACAAATCGCCACTCTCAGGAAGGTGTAGTAGCCATAGGGCAGCCTCGCCGTAGCTATTAACAGCAACGCCGCAGCCACACCCAGAGGATCTTCGGCATCTTCGAGATTACCGGCGCCCTTCAACCACGGACCCCAAGCCGCCCAGAGCCATCGTGATCAACCAAAGCACGACGCCGGGAGCGGCAAGAGCAAGTGCCTGCCACCATTCCCAATCCCATCCGCTTTGCGCGCCGTAATAGACGGCCAAGCCTGCGAGCAACGACCCCACCACCGGGAGCGCATAAGACACCACGAAGAGCAGGAAACTCACGAACCCACCTACTCACAAATACAGATGCACTCCCTCCATCCCCGCGGATATCTGCGCGATTGCGATATCGCAAGCCACGCCAGAAAGAAAACGAATTGCATGAGTTTATCTCCCAATACAACCTTGAGTATGACTAACGGTATACGGCCTGCCAAGGCGAAATCACATCCGCTCCCCATCTCCCCTATCGGCAGTGGCTCGCGTACGTTCCACGCCTCTAAGAATCGATAATTTGACACTCATCGTCTCAATGGGGGCTGAGAGCAAGCCCCGCCCCGGGGAACGAATTTGAACCTTCCGGCCTATCTACCCGTCCAATCAACAAAGGAGATTGGCCATGAGTGCGGTACTGATGGGCGGCTTGATCGTCGTGGGAATCGTCGCTTTAGACGTGGCGGTTGGATACGCCCTAGTTCGATGGCATATTGATCTCTGACAATTGGCCAACTTGAACCGGCGGACGTGCCATCCACGCCCACGACAGGCAGCTTGCGCAAGTTCCGAGCGCTGGCCGGACGATGTTCGTCTATCGGATATCGAGCCGCGCTTCGTATGTGCTGGATGTGGCCACCGGGGCGCTGACGTCAGGCCGGATTTGGACAGCGGCAAACCACCGCAATTCGCGGCTTCGATACCAAAATAGGTCGCCGACTGCCCGGCCCCTGCGTCCTCTGCATCGGGCGATCGGTCCAGAGATGTAACACTTTGGCTACAGCATTTGCCGACGAGGATTGGTAAGCCATCCGTGGTCAACGGAGGCCACCATGTCGACCCATGTCGCTCAAAGGTCCAAACGGGACGAAGACCAATCTAAGGTGGATCCTCGCGGGACTTCGCCGTCCGGCTTGAACTCCGCTGAGGCGGCTCAGTCTGGGGATGCTTCTGTTGATCGTTACTTGCCGGGTAGATGGAGCTGGGGCCCGGTGAAGCCTTCATTCGATTGGTAGAGAGCTGCTCCAGCCATCTATTCCCATGCGCCCCGGTCCAGCAAAAATGCGGCCGAAGCGCAACACTAACATCGCCTCTTGCCAGTTCCTCCCGGTTCCTATTGCGCTCGCCTTGCGGTTGCGCGAAAGTCAGGCACGCCTATCGCCTAGGGGGTGAAGCCTTGACTGAAAAGCATTGGTTTCGACTCACTGTCCTTCTGACGATCCCATCACTAGCGATGAACGCGGCTACGCTGGTCATAGCCGGAGGCCTGCTCATTAATCTCAAGAAACCAGACGATCTGGATCCGCGTCGCTTTGATACCCAGATTTCCGACCTCATGATTTCGACAGCGAGGAAAATGCGGCAGGAACAGGCAGATTCAAATGCGGAGTTGAGACGTACGATAAGTGAATATCTCGATCGACTTCCAAAGAGAATCGAGGCCGAGGCACGGCCCATCCGTTAACCGAGCGCGCGCAAACAGGCCCGCCAGCGTGAACCGGCGGGGGGGCGCTCCTGGCCATGCTACGTGGATTGTTGGCTCAGAAGTTCGATTTGAATGCCCTCAAGGCTAGCGAGGCCCACTCCGGTAAGCACTACCGACGGCGACTCGGAATTGCTCGACTACTCCCCTACGCCATGGTTGTATAGGGCCGTAGTAAAAGCCTTGGGCGTAAAATGCGAAACAGCCGCTTGCTGACATTTCTATCATTGGCGTTCATAATTTCTCCAACCGCCGCCTTAGCGGGTTGCCCGCCCGAATGAGTGCAAAAGGCCACCACATTCAGCCCTCCCAAGCGGAATGCAAAAAAATGGCATGAAGGGCAAGAATGTGATGCTAATTTCCGTTGGCAACGACCTAGTTGGCTCATGTTTCGTCGCAAAATCTTCGGACGGTCCACCAAAACGAACTTGCAGCTGGCAACCTCAGCCGAGATCAGACTGAGCTGGCCCCGGTTGTCTGAACAGAATATCCGCGTCGATAAGTGGAGCCTCTGCCGGGGTTAGGCTGCCGTGCGGAGCGGCAGCGGGGTGAAGTAGGCTTGATCCGGTGTGCTGCCGTCAAGGCT
>NZ_JBWJZE010000028.1:0-65851 GCF_056429085.1 Bradyrhizobium sp. CFUWI | reverse complement strand
AGCCTTGACGGCAGCACACCGGATCAAGCCTACTTCACCCCGCTGCCGCTCCGCACGGCAGCCTAACCCCGGCAGAGGCTCCACTTATCGACGCGGATATTCTGTTCAGACAACCGGGGCCAGCTCAGTCAGGCGGAGCTTCCATGATGGAGAAGCCGCCATAGATGCCGCGAGACGGCAACCCAAGGGCGTCGCTCTGCCAGAGCTGCCTGTCCACAGCGATGTAGTGAAAATGATTCCCAGTCTCCCTTTGTTGCTTGGGGTCCGCCAAATTCGTGTAGCGGCTATTGTTGAAACCAACGCCCGCCCGCAGCCACGTGTCGGGTACGCCGGGAGCCGACTTGCTCTTGTAGCCGGCTTCGTCAACGAGAAGGATGCCTGCATTGGCCGTGCTCCAGTTCAGGCCGGTGGGATTCTCGGTTATGTGGGCATAGGCACCATCTGGACTGATTGAGCGCTGGACGGAAACCTTGTTGTACAAGCGATCGTCAAAATTGTACTTCAAGTTGACCGCCGGCGTCGGCGCAGCATTGGTGCTCATCCCTGCCTGGAACAAGGCAGACATGTTCGATCCTGTAATCCCTCCGAACAATGTGCCGGTGAACTCATTTTGGTTTCTCAGGTAGCCAAGCTTGAGTTCTAGCGTCCTGTCGAAGAAAGTCTGATAGTAGGCGAGCGTATTGATTCCCGCTCGATCTGGTCCCGGGCGATCCCACGTCCAGTATTGCTGCTCGGCTCCTACGACAATCTGTCCGTCGGCAATGCCAAACCGGCTGAGATCGTAGGTAACGATCATGAAGTTTGCCGACGCGAAGGTCGGATTCTGGCCCATATAGAGCTGGTTTGCGATAGGGCTTCTGGCCGCATTCGGTAGCTGGTTGTTTGCAAAGCTGTTGTGTGTCCAGCCGATGTACCCGATGCCGACATCTGCCAGCGCCGATCTAACGCCGTCCCTGTCCTGATCAATCGTGTCCGCAGGGCCAGGTATGTTCAACCACAACCCTTTTTCACGCAGCTCGTCGTACCTTTCGAAGGGATCGATCGTCTTTTGCGGTCTCCTCTGAGCACCCGCGCCCGCATTGCCGCGCTTCTCGAAAGGCACCCCGAGACCTGCTGCTGGAGCCGAGGCAGGAGCGCGGATTTCCTGACGGATCAGGTCGATCGGGAGCCTTGCGGCCCGATCGGGGGTCTTTCCTCTTTTGCTGGCCTGATCCACGGAGTGGTTACTCGGATCAAGTCCGCTCGCGGTTTGTGCCAGTACGGAATTGCCGACGAGACAAGCCGCTAGCGAAAGCGCGATAACGAGCCAAAATCGCTTTCCCCTTGGTTTGCGTGCTGCCGTAGCCGAGTGTGTCCGAGTCGAGCTCGTCGCGAGAGGGCAATCACGAATGGCGTACTTCGGGCCCATGTCGCCCGGCCATGAATAGATTGAACTGCGGCCTGATTGGCCAGAGTGAGCTCCCGGCGTTTGCGCGTCCGAGGGCGAGGGGGACGAGCCAGAACATGATCTATCCGAAGAGGACCACTCAGGTTTGCTGAACCTCTCACCCCGTGGCACGACGATGATCTGGTCCGAAACTTTGCTCGTGCATGATGCCGGTGCGCCGGGAGCCAGAGGAGGGCGCTGGCTCGGCAAATGCTCACGACGAGCGCGCGGGGGCTTGCTGGCCTGGCCGCCAAAACATTGCGAATGTCCGCCCTGCTCACTGTGAGTTAGGCGAGTCTGGCGGTGTCGCGCATCTGCATCGAAGGCGGCTTTCTGGACGAAACGGCAGCGACCGGCAAGCAAGGCTCTCCGTGCAAGAAGCTTGGATTCACGAAGCGCTTTAGCGGTATCGTTCTCAGCGAAACACAAGACAATAGCCAGGCTTGAACTTGCTCGCGCGCCAACCTCACCACAACATCCATAGTGATGGCCCAGGAGACCGGAGGAATCAGCCATCGAGCAGCTTTGGCGAGTATCGGCAAACAGTTGCTGACTGCCGTGAGCGCGGCACAACCCGTCCTGCATCCGAATCCTTGACGTACGCGACGTTCGTTGGTCACCCTTGCCACGAGCCCGTCATCTCGAACAATCTGCCGGAATTGGTAGTTGACCAGGTACAGTGCTTGCCGTTCCAATCGGCCATTGCCGCTCGGCCGATCAGCCGTGGCCGCCCCGGATGAGGTTGCTGGTCCGGCAAGAGGGGGCTCCATCCACACTCTGCAGGAATGAAGTGGACGGTTTGCATTCGTGCCGCGGGTAAGAAAATCGCCAAGGTTCTTCTGAATGGCGAGAAACTGCTGCGCCATCGCCGGCGAAAATGAGCACCGTTGCTCGCTGGTGACGCTATCATGGAGGACGCGCGCAAATTGTCGCGTTGCGTACCTCAAGAAGCAGCGTTTCATACGAGCAGGGTGGCCGATCGGGACGCTCGGCAAGATTGATTATTGTCGGCGCTCGCAGCTCCTGGAGCGCGTGAGCATCGCAGCCTATCGCGTCGACGAAACAAGCCTGCTGGAATGGGATCTTGAGCGAGGGACAATGGATTTGATGGATCAAGCGGCCGCTTCAGACTGGCGGCCGCTTTTGCGCGGGCCGTCAAGACGGTTCCTCCCGGTTTTGGTGCTCCCGCTTGTCCTCGTTGGCTCGTGTGCTGCTGGCGCCTGGCTTTGGGCTAACCTTGAAACCTTTATCGAGACGCCGGAAGCTTCAACGATGAGCCTGTCACTGGAGGACAGGGCATCCTTGTTTGAGATAAAGTGGGCACTGCAGAAAACCGGAGATGAGATCTCAGTGCTCAACAGCCGGGTCAACGCTCAGCGGGATGACCTCAAAGGGATCCTGGATCAGATCACCATTCTGGCTTCGCGGATCGATTCGCTGCAGAGTTTAACACCTGTTCCTTCTGCTGCTTCCGAGCCTCCTTTGTCGCCAGCCCGGGCTGCTTCGAGCGTCGCCAGGAAACGCTTCGGGTGATCCAAACCGCAGGGACCTGTTTCCGTCGGAGGCGCGCCAGTGATCGCCGCACCGAAGACTGCCGAGCCTTGAGGTCTGAGACGCGGCAGGCGTGGTCGAGTCTCCAACTGTGCTCGATGAAGTGGCCCGTAGGTTCGCAAAGCTGCCTCCGGCCGTAAAATACCCGGAGCTTGTGCGGGCGCCGTCGTCTCCAGCGGCATGTAGTGAGGCCGTCACTATCATCGAGAGCACTCCAGGGCAGGTGGTGGAGAGCACTCGAACCGTGATCCTGAACGGCGGAATACGCTGCGCCTTTCCTTTAAATCAGCTCTCTTCCAATCAGCCTCGCCAGTTTTGAGATCATATCTGAAAGGTCGCGTCATCACACCAATCTGGCGTGCCTGCCCGATGGCTTCTTATCGCCCCCGCGACGAGCTTAGAGCTTTGCGATCTGCTCACTTGCGTGGCTTAATAATAGGGTGCGGTCGAGATAAGTGTCGAAAGCGGCAGCAACAGCGCGAACGACAAACCGGTGCTTCTGCTTGACTCGAATGAATCCCTCTTCAATGTCCACGATCCCATCTTCTGCAAGCATTCCCAGGCGGCCGGCGGAACCGAGAAGAGGAATCGGATCAAATCCGTGAGCAGCACAGATCGCTGGTACGTCGGCCTGCAAATCGCACATCAGACGCTCGATGATTGCTGCGCGGAGGCGATCTTCGGCGGTGAGACAGTAGCCTTTTGAGGTTGCCAGGCGGCCAGCCTGAATGTGTTGGTGATAGGAAGCGGTTGCGATCTCGTTCTGGACGTAACCGTCGCGCAGACGGCCGATGGCTGACGGACCTAAGCCGATTACGGTTTTGCAGGTATCAGCCGAATAGCCCAGCGAGTTGCGGCGCAGCCGACCAGCTTTCTGGGCCAGCGCGAGCTCGTCATTGGGCAGGGCGAAATGGTCGAGCCCGATCTGGCGGTAGCCGGCTGAGACCAGCGTATCTGCAATAGCCGCGGCTTGCTCAGCGCGGGCGACATTATCCGGCAGCGCCGTCTCATCGATCTGGCGCTGACGTTTCATATAGGAGGGGACGTGAGCATAGCCGAAAACCGCAAGCCGGTCTGGCCGCATGGCTAGAGCCGTTCGCGCGGAGTCAACGCAGGACCGCACTGTCTGATGCGGCAGTCCGAAGAGAAGGTCGAAATTGATGCGGCTTATGCCATGCTGCCTTAGACGTTCGACGACAGAAGCCGTCTGTACCTCGCTCTGGACTCGGTTGACCGCCCTTTGAACCGCGGGGTCGAAGCTTTGCACGCCTATGCTCGCGCGGTTGGTCCCAGCCGCTTGTAACATTTCGACCATCTCGGCCGTGACCCCACGCGGATCGATTTCTATGGCGATGGTAGCTGATTTACTGAACGCAAAGCAGTGGCGCAGGAGTTCCATCAAGGCGACAAAATCGATCGGTGCAATGGTGGTCGGCGTACCGCCGCCGAAATGCACGTCGTGCACCGGCAGAGCGCGCGGCAATTGCTCTGCGACCAAGCATATCTCGTCCCGCACTGCTGCCAAGTAATTGCGGACCGGTCGCTCGCCGCGCGTGAGGCTTGTAGGAAAACCGCAATACCAACAGATAGAGCGACAGAACGGAACGTGGATGTAGAGCGATACGGGCTCGTCGGGAGGCAGCCGCCTCAGCCATGTCTCACAAGTCTTGGCTCCGACCATCGCGGAGAATTCCGGTACGGTTGGATAGATGGTGTACCAAGGCAGGCGAGCATCGCAATACTTGTTTAGAAGGGAGGTCTGCAAGACTTAACTTTCCCATGCTCAACAGCATGAAGCTGACCGATGCCGTCAATTGTGTCTTTGCGTTATGTCAAACGTAGTGGTTTCTGAGATCTGGTCCCGTTTTCGATGTTACTGCCAACGCGGCTTAGGGGCAGAGCAAGGAGTGAGAGCCGCTCGTTGGCGATTATTTGGACGTTTAGGTATGAATTTTCTCGTCCGAGCACGGTTGAAGCGGCTAGAGAGCCGGCGCGAGCGATCAATCGCTCATCCGAGGGCACGCCGGTTCGCATCCGCCGACGGCCCGTCATTTTTGCGACCAACACAGGGACTTGTAGGTCTCACCAAGAGCAGCTCGGCTTCTCGATCTTCAAACCGATATTTTCAAGCAAAGCCGATTGGTTGCTCACAGAGTTCGACGGATGCCTCCGTCAAAGGCCGGCGTGACACAAAAGATAAGTTGCTTGCTAGATGAGAGCGCGAGGAGCGCAATAGCACAAAACCTGACGCAACGTGCGATTCAAAGTCCTTTAGCGCGGCCGACGAAAGCCATTCTTAATCTCTAGTATCGGACGCCTAAGCCTCAATTCCGCCACGCTGGTTGTCTCATTGCCACAAGCATCATCACGGATGTACTGATGGTGTTGGGGCGACCCCAGCGCACTTTCAGCCCCCCGGCGAAGTGCGTCGGGGCGCCTTGGTTCGGCGGCGTGTCGTCGCTGTCTAATGCGGCTCACCAACTCACAACGACTTTTGGGCGCCTGCTGATGGCAAGCGAATCCCGGCCAGATGCAATCGGGCGAGACACTATCTGCAATAGTTTCTATTCTGCTTCAAACTGGGTTGTTGTCTTTTTACATCGGCTTTGGAGCTATCGATCCCTGCCAGATCGCGCATATCTATTCCGTTAGCCTCCATTGGCGTCGTATCGATGCGATGCACCTGCAGCTCTCAGCTTCACATAGACCGCCTGGTCAGGTTTCGACCAACCCGTCACTATGTTCTGATGCTGCGAGCTGGCGCTGCCATGCAGGAGCCGACTGGGAGATGATCTTGCGCCTATTCATTGCATGAAAGTAGCCTTCGCGGCCTGGCATTTCAGTCCATTCACAACGGATCGAGGAAGTTTGTGGTTCGGTAGGCCACCAAACCTGGAGCTCGCCTCGCGAAAATGAGAGCTGAGCCTAGCCAGGCCGGAAGGAGATGGCCGCCAAACAGCTCGATCAGTCGAAAGTGGGCACCCCACCCAAGCTCTGTTATACAACGCCGAAGCCATCGAACTCATTCGGCACCGGTAAAAGGATGAGTATATTGGCGCGGCTGATTTCAAAGGCAGCACGCGCAACATTTTGACGGCTTCGTGGCCGAGGCGGCTCATTGCCGCGCTTTGCATCCATGCGCTCAAGAATTGCCTGCGTCTTTCTGGCGCTCAGCACATCATCTTCCCTGACATTCTCCATGACTCCATGAGAACGTAACCCACACACACGCGCGGCGTTGCAGTTCTACATTGAAGTAGAGTTTCCAGGCCCCGACCGCTCTTGAAGAAGTCGAATGCGCCCCCGTGGCACGATCCGCAGGGTAGCGAGAGCGTGCCCGATCGCCTCCCATCAGATGCTCTTCTTCCCGCGTTCTTGCGCCCTAGATGAGAGGGGCGCGCAAGCCATGGACGAGATGGAGGTACGCTTCATCCCGCTCGCGCGCCGCGCCGACATTGACCCTCCCGGCAACTGGAAAGCGCGAACGGGATGTGACGAGGTACGGACCGCTCGGCCCATGACGATCAGCTGGGATGCACGAGGTGATCCGCCCCATCGCCGCTCGACCCGACAGCTTTTCGTGTTCGCGTTGGCGGCTTTCAGAGTTAGTCAAGGCGCGCGGACAGACATAAGCTGCCGCCTTCATCATGTTGCACCCCGATCTGACCGTGCTGGACCTCCTGCCGATCCACGAAAGATGGGAGTTGAGACTTTCAAGCGAGAACCAATTGGATGCCGGCAATGACCAGAACCGCAACGAGGATAAATCTGATGCCTGCCGGGTTCAGGCAGTTCAGGCTGACTATCGTTCCAGCGACGGCACCCGCCAGCGCGGAGATAGCGTAAAGAGCCAAATCCGGAGAGGGAAATTGGCCGGTGAAAAAAGTTCCGACGAATCCGACTGTGGAATTGGCCAGAATAAAAGGGGGTGATAACGCTACGGTCTGCTTCGGTGATGCCCAATTCAGTGTGATGAGCGTCGGCGCGAGAAACACTCCACCACCCACGCCGGTCAGACCGGAAACCAGGCCAAGGGCCGCGCCAATGCTCACGATTGCCGTGAGCGGAGTTTCGCAAACACGATCAGCAGCACGTCCCCGCTGCATGATCATCACGGCGCTCGCCAGAAGAAGAACGAGCCCGGTCAGCGTCTTGTACATGTGGCCATCGAGCACAATCAAGCCGCCGGCAAGCGACGCTGGCATGGACGAAAAGAGAAGCGGGCGCAGGATGGTCCAGTCAACGACCTTGTTGCGGTTGAAGAGCCACGTAGAATAAGCCGCGACGACAATGTTGAGACCAAGTGCCGTCGGGCGCATCTCTGTCAATGACATACCAAAAAATGCCATTAGCGAGAGGAATGCAGTGCCACCAGCCTGGCCAACGCTCGCATAGAGCAGTGAGATGATCGCGATGAGCAGACAAGCCATGCTTCACCGATCTTGGCGACGATCTTCGCCTTTTTCCACGGAGCCCATCATGAGTCGCGCAATCAGGTGCGGTCTGACTGTTTTTCTGCTTGGGGACGGATCGAACCGCTTCGCCGGAATAGCTGGGCAAAGGTCCAGTCAGTTCAAGTTCCTTTAGCGAGTGCCATGTTTGGACCGTCCAATCAATTGCCGACTTGGTACTTGACTGGCTGGAATAGGACTGCGTTGCTTCCTGAGGAAGCAGCACTCGACGGGCCGCCGAGGTGAGCTGCATTTCTTGCTGTAACTCACCTCGTGTTGCGTCTCGCGACGTGCTGTCGGCTTTCCGCATGTCATGAATGCTTCGACGGACCGACGTCGCGCCAACCATGCGCGTTCGAAGCTCTTTCTGGACGTCTGGTTTTGTGAAATCAGCAGTTGGTATGACACTTGCTGGTCTGGCGCGGGTCGTCTCCCTGCTGGAGAAGCGCATGCAAAATGTCCTCCGCATCAAGCAGATCTCGCGGTTACGAGTATCTCTCGTTGCGCCTTTAAGGTGGCCCCTTTCTGCACGTTCGGTACGTTTGCGCCAGGCCTGCCGGACGGATTCGATGAGACGGCGCACAATGATGCGGGTAGTATGGCTTCTGCCTCGACTGTTCCGTGTTGCTCATCGATTCCGTCACCGGCGCCGTCGCACGGCGGAGAATCGGCGAACGGTTAGCGATGGCAATTCGCAAGATTGGGAAAAGACATGAATCTCGTATTGTCTTCGTCCCTAAGCAAAGAATGGATGCTGACAGGACACTCGTCGAGTTCCGGGCCGCCAAGCCCCTCGAGCTTAGCCGTATCGCGCAGATCAGAGCCCAGGATCTCGTCGTGCTCGGCCCCGAGACAAACCAAAGCGTCGTTCGGCTGCGTTTTCTCGCTATGCAAGCTCAACAGAGCCAAGCCTCTAGCCGGTGGAGCTGTCTGGAAGCTCAGTCCAGGCCCCCGCGGACCATCGGGATGATCAAACGGGACACCGTTGGGTTCGTATCGATGGCATCCTCCTCCAATACGGATCAGGGGCGATGATTTTCGATTTGGCCAGTGCGTTATCCGCAAACTGGACCGATCACTTCCGCTCAGCCTCGGAGGCAGGGATGATGACGCTATCTCCGGTGTTTGATGCGATCATGCCGGTGCATGCGGCGGCGGCGCAACGAATTCGTCGAATGGCGTCCGGCATAGCGCGAGCGCTCAGACTGCACGAATAAACTAACCCTCGAGTGCAGCTCATGGACTGGAATTTGGCTCCGCCTGAAACAAGCGCAATCGAACCCGACGACGGGGAGCTCGTTCGTCGTGCTCAAGCGCCCATCATGGACCTCTTTAGCGTCACCGAATGCGCGAACCAGACTCATTCGCTCAGAGAGCTATTCGAGCTTCTTGTAGGCTGTGCTACCAAGGAAGGCTTCAGTGAAGTCGCATACGGCTCTCTCAACTTCGTTGAGCCACTTCGCTTGGCAGAGTATCCACCCCCGACTGTGGCTGTGAAGTGGCCGCCAGACTGGTGCGACCGCTACTTCAAGCGCAAGTACCATACTATCGATCCGGTGGTCCGGCGGACGCCGATGCTTTCGCGGCCGTTTTTGTGGGATCAACTCGCCGACCACTGTCAGCTTCTACCGGACGAAAGACGCGTACTGAACGAGGCGAGAGAGGCGGGGCTGAAGCATGGCATGAGTGTGCTGTTGTTTGGCCCGTTGGGTCGGATATCTGTGGTGTCGTTTGCATCTGCGTTCGACGATGCTGATCCTCAGCACCGCATCGGTCATCTCAACGCGCTGGCCTGGCAGTTTCACGCCGCCTGTGGCGACATCTCTCGTCCCTGCGATAATGGTTGCGAAAGAAAAGTTGCACTATCGCCGCGGGAGATCAGTTGCATGCAGTGGGTGGCGGAGGGGAAATCGTCATGGGAAATTGGGAAAATCCTGGGAATCAGCGACAATACAGTCAACTTTCATGTCAAGAATGCGATGCGAAAGCTGGGTGCAGCCAGCCGGATTCAAGCGGTCGTTGTGGCAGTTCGCCTAAATGTTCTTTGAATTTGAGAACGGGGCACTAGCAGCCAAATCATGGGCTTCCAGCTTCTGACATAGTGCATGGCACCTTCGGCGAGCTCGCAACGCTCCTTTGGGCAAGTCCGCTATCTCACGCTGCGTGAGGTTGTGGGACTTTCACCAGATCGATGAATTGTCGAATCCACTGACCTGTTCCTCCAGTGTGTTGGCAGCATCTCGGCCACACTCCAACCAGCCTCTGGATCTTACTCAGACGGGCTCGCACCTGGTGCTTCGGAACTGGATTGGGGCCGGCAGGAAGAGGAGCAGCTGAGGAAAGAACCCCGACCCGGGGGTCGGAGTTCCGATTCACGCAACGGCGTGGAGGTCTTTATTTGGCAAAGGGCGAGCCAAACTTGTAATTGAGCCGCGCCGTGATGAGATCGATGTCCTGGTGGGCGCGGTCCGTGCCGAGAAACCCTGGGAAGCTTATGTTGCTGCGCTGCATGAACAAGTGGTTATACTCGACGCCAGCTGACCAATTCGGCGTGAGGCTGACTTCCGCACCGGCTCCCAGCACGCCACCCCAACGCACATCATTACTGTTCGCAAGCTCGGTGCGAGAAGCTACCGAATTGATGAGATAGTTGTTGCTGGTCACCGCAGCGCCACCCTTTCCGTAAAGTAGGACGGCATTGAACGTGTAGCCGATATGTCCCGTGAGTAGACCGAATGCGTCTGTCGTGGTGCCAATGGTGTTTGCCGGAAAGGCGGTGCTGACATTGGAGCCGCTGAAATCGGCCCAGTTGCCCTGTCCTTCGATGCCGTAGACCATGTTGAAGATGTGCCAACGATAGCCGATCTGGCCGCCAATGGTGCCGCCAGTCGAATTATGGCAGCCCTCGGGACTGACACCATTGAAATCCCAGCAGTTGCGGCTCGTTCCCCAGCCACCATTGACGCCGATATAGTAGCCGGACCAATCGATGATCGGGGCTGCGGCTGGCAGCGGTACCGCCTTGACCTTGGCAGGTTGCCCCGCCAAGTCCGTGCCGAACGAGGGAGCGGCGGCACCGAGTGCGCCGATGGTTGCAGTCAGAATCAGAAAATTCTTCATTTGAGTTCGTTCCTTTCGATGCCCCCCGGCGCCGTGCGTTTAACAATAAGATCGCGAATTGCTGTAACTGCCGCACAACATGTCGTCGAAAGAAATGATCCCAATCGCACGCCGCGTCAGATTGTGGAGCGCGCATCTTTTCCATGCCTCGACCGAAATGCTGGGGCCGGGACACTGGTCGCTTCGTGCAGATGATTCTTTGAATACGATCCGTTCATGATGGCCTGTGACGGGACGCAGTGCTACGAGCTGTTTGGCTCTCTCTTTCGCTGACTAGCGACAAAGCCAGGCTGCGCCAACACGTCCCGGGCATGCTCGTTCAGAGAGTTCGGCAAAAGAAGACCGCTGATCCAGAACGCGTCTCTTGCGATCAGGCTCACTTCCCCGGCAGGACGATCGTGCTGCCGCTTGCAATCGTGAGTGATACGGCGATGATCGATCGCAGGCTTGGACCGCTCTGGCTCAGGACCTTTCGCAAGTTTAGCACGATGTTCCTCAACCTCGACCTCGATCGACGGGTGTCAAGGAGCCGATGCGGCTGTGCTTGACGAGGCTCTTGCTTGAACTTGCGGGACCTCGTGCCGAGCCAAAAGTCAGGAGAGGAAACGGTATGGCTCTTCCTGGCGCCAGCGAATATTAGCGCGGCTATCCCGCCTCGTCGCCGACTTGCACTGGATTCCAGGAGACTGGTCTGGGGTCACCATAAGAGCTGCATAGGCGATAGTCGTCGCGAATGTGCTCCTCTTCAACGGGCTGAACATGACTGGAGGGGAAGCTCCACCACGCTCTGCCCCGGTGTTTTCCGCCGCATAAGGTTCCCAAGACCCGCAACAAGCCAAGTCTATGTGGCAGTGCGGGTTCAGGCGCCTATTGCTCGGTCGACCGCGCCAGCTCAGCCCGCAAGCTGCGTATCGCCTCGTTAGCCAGATTCAACGTATTCCGTTCGCCCTTCTTTATCGAAGACTCAAGGAAAGTGCACAACCGGCTATGGAGGACCGTCTTGCGATTATGCGCCAGCAACGGATCCTTCTCAACAAAGCGCCAGGCCTTATCAAATGCGACGCTCACGATAGCATCTTGCATCTGCTGATCCATCTCAACACTCCACGCCGTCCTGATACAAGGAAGTACCTTCGCAAGAGCAAACCGAGCGTCTGTGGCTTGTACCAGCTAGTAAGACATCAGAGCCGCAGTACGCTCGGACATCGAGGTGGTCTCGATGTTCAATGAATTTACAGATGTTTGTTGAAGTTCCGATGACCCGCGTGTCGGATTGCCAGGCGCATTCGAATAATTCTGAAGCGGCTGAAACGAGCTCGCGCTGTTCGCGCGGCTTCGTTGCCGAAGTGCGCTTGTTGCTTGGTATCGGTCGATAATTGAGGCTCTTCTTCCTGCAATCGGAAGATCGGGCCATGCCAATCACGAGTAAAGACGAACATCGATGAAAATGGATCGTTCCCCTCCTTTCCCAGTCTCTAGCTAGGACGCGTTTATCGAAGCGTGTGGCGTTTTCCGGCCACTGCTTGTTTGCTTTCTGACATGTGTCCGCGGGGCGTCGTTCTTTGCTCGACCCTTCGCGGCCTCCTGCTCTGGGTGCGGGCTCCCGCTTTTAAGCGTGGTGGCGAACAGTTGTGATTCGGAAAAGCCAGCGGAACCGGCTCGCTTACGGGACGGTAGCCCATAAACACCGAGTCGCCGATCCCTGGCGCGTACGACCGTCGCAGTCAGCCCAGCGATAAACGTTCAATAAAAGCGGCATCAACCACGAAGAAACCTAAATGAAATCTCAGTCTACTGTTGCACGTGACAGAATTAGCTTCGCGATCTTCATTTGATTAGCGGGAGTTCGGAGCACTTCGGGTAATGCTGCCATGGCCTGGTCGAAAAGGCGTCCCAAAATCTGAAGGTCTTCTGGGTAGTAAACGCCACGGTCTCGCGAGAGGCGCGTCGTTTGCTGGTCGCGGGCGGGGTCCCCGGTTTTGGCATCCCCGAGCTGCCCGAGCTCCAGTTCCGCCATGATCATTTGGTTTGTCAGGGCGTTTAGCAGTCGGACCGCTTCGAGCTCGTTGCCTTCTTCGCGTACGAGGGCGGCCACGAGGTCGAGTTGCAGATCGATGCGATCCTCGAGGTCCTCTGCGCGTGCATTGGAAGGGTCAAGTTCCACGGTGTTTGCTCCAAGGTTAGTTAAATGCAGGAAGCAGGCTGAGTAAGGGTTGTGTCGTGCTTTCCCGGCCGCGAGACCGCAGACACGGCGAAAGTACGAATGGCTGCTGCACAAGCCAAGGTGCGCACGCGCGGTCGCCGAAGGGAGAGGGTTGCAGGCATGTGCCGCGAAGAGAGCGCAAAGGCGGAATCGACCAGAGAGCGCTGTGAACTGTCATGTGATTCGACCATTGAGCCGATCCAGCGCGTCGACAGTCGCAGTAACTCCAGCCGGCGGGGACGCTGCGATGACGGCAAGTCGAGAATTGCGGCTCGAACTGCTGCACGATTGCTTGTCGCCTGACATAGCAATCCAGACGTAACCGGGGGCCTTGTCAGGCAGAGTGCCACAAAGAGTGCAGCCTGCACCGGGCTAGAGGACGGTTCGCCTGCCCCAATTCTATGCAGCGCACGCATTTGCCTTGGCCAAGCAGTGTGCGTGAGAGTCGATCTTCCTGGAGGGCCTTAGTATGATTGCAAAGGGGGAGGCGCCAGCGCGACAGATTACGCGCCAGACGTTGCGATTAGCGATCTGACCGCATTTACGCCGCTCGTGCGTCGATTCCAAAGATTGATGGCTATCGTTGGCGAAGCAGCCACGAGGACCTTGAAGCGCCCTGCGACTATGCTGAAAGTAAAATGGGTTCATTGCTCAAACGACATCCGTGGAATGTGCTTTCCGGAAACCGGCGATCGACTTATGGGTATTTGGCTGAAATTGGTAAAATCGAAAGTGTCGATGGGATGCATCCAGTTCGTGGATCGCGGACGCGCGTAATCTCACCTCTTACATCGAAAGCGGGTCAGTGTTTCCTGCCGGCTTGGTGCAGTGAGCTTATGGGCCTCTTAGACGAGCTTGCTGATTCGTTGATGACCGGCGGCTCAGAAAGGTCACAGCAGCGCAGGCGAATACCTCTAAATTGGACTCCAGATCTCACGAAGGTGAGAGAAACTCCTCGATCCCCATAAGCCGAAGGGAGGGTCATAGAGTCTCGTCCCGGACTGACCGACCAGCTCCGGCCTCCCGCAGATGCAGGATGAGCCCTGAGCAATCGCGGGTCTTCATTGAAAAGGTCCGCGAGATCGAAGCGGACGAAGAGCGTTCGGCCGCGGATAAGTTGATAAAGCGGTTCGCAGACAACTTAGCCAAAGCGGTCCCCAAAATAGGAGCGCGAGGCGGTCAGATATCGCCGCCATTGAGGCTGACGGTCGCCTTGCGCCCCGGGCAACGACAACCAATATGGCAACCAGCTTCGGCCTCAGTGCGTCGGTATACTTGCCACGCATACGATCCCACAACGCAGACATTATCCGTCAAAGCTGTCAAGAATTTCAGCTTTAATTGCAGTTGCGGTGTACAGGGAAATCTCCAGCGGAAGGTTTCCGAATGCAAGCTGGCAAAGCAAATAGTTGGCACCCGCCACTTCCATCTGCTGGAGAAGGACCTGTCGGACGGAAGCCGACGTTCCAACGACGCACAATTCGCTCTCAAGTGCTGCATCGAAGGTCAGCGGAAGGGCGGGCGGTGTCGGAATGGCGTTAAGCTCGTAAAGAAACTTAAAGCTCTCCAGCCATCGGCGATACGCAGTTTCGGCCGCCGCATGAGCGTCCTGATCAGACTTCGCAATCACGACCATGCGGGCCAGCCCGAGAAGTGGCTCGCGGCCGTGTGCGGCTGTGTTGTGGGGTCGATGGGAACGGTAGGCGTCCGTAACGTTCCGGACAACGCAGGCGGGGCCTATGCACGCGAGATTGGCGCCATTTGCCGCGGCCCACTGCGCCGACTCAGCTCGATTGCTTGCGATCCAGATGGGCGGATATGGACGTTGATGGGGCCTCAACGCTAAGGGTACGTCGCTCAACTCGAAATGGTCTCCCTGATAAGATAGTGTGTGTCCCCTCAGCGCAATATTCAAGATTTCACTGGCTTCCGCATAACGACTTGGTGCGGCGTCTGCACTGATGCCGAAATAGCCCGATTCAATCGGCTGGGAGCCGCGGCCTATCCCGACCTCGAGCCTGCCGCCGCTCAATTGGTCAAGCATGCAGATCTCTTCGAATGCGCGCAATGGATGATAAAGGTTGAGCAACAGTACGAGCGGACCGATCCGTAATCGCCGGGTGCGCTGCGCAACACTTGATAGGAACAGGTGCGGCGAGGGCCCTCTGCCATGAGGTGTGCAGTGATGTTCGGCCAGGTGATAAGCGTAAAAGCCGAGCGAGTCGCAGACCTCGATCAGCTTGAGACGATCTTCATATTGTCGTGCGGCATCTTGGCCGTCGTCATCCAAATGGTCGAAAATGCCGCACCTTAGTCTTGAAGAAAGGCCACTCTTCACTCGATCAATCTCCGATTACGGTTAGATGGAGGGTCCTGGTTGCTTCGTGCCTTTGCGCTCAAAGAGGTCTCGTTCGTCATTTGACCGGTCAGGCCGTTTTTCCTTGAGTGCGTGGATCTGGGCTTGCACCATGTGAGCGGGTGACGAGAATGCGAATGCCGTCGCCGCGCTGTTGATAGACGTCCGCGAGCCGCCTCCAAAGGCGAGTTATGCTCGACCAGAAGCATCGTTATTCGCTTCAAAGGTCCTGTGCTTCGCGAGCCAGATCAGCCCGGCACGGCTACTATTTGTCTATCATCGGACGTAACGTCTCCTTCAGGGCGACGTCGGGTAGCTCTGCAACCGCTGCAACGAACGCGAAAAACGCTCCGAAGGCTGCAAGTATGAAAGAGCTTGCGAGTATCGCTTCTCCGATCTGAGCGCGTCTCATTATCCGTGTCGCTTTGGCTTCGGGGAGATGGCGATGACGCCAATCAGTTCTGCTCGACAGTTTCAACACGGCCCTCTCGCCAGCGGTAAACCAGAAAGCCAGGAGCCGCATTGTCTCCCTTTCTATCGAACCGGATTGGGCCAATCACGGTATCGGTCGGCCGTGAACGAAGTGCGCTAGCTACGCGCACAGCATTGAAAGAACCGGTCCGGTTCACCGCCTCTGCCCATGCTTGCACGGCCGCATAGGCGTAAAGCGTGTAGCCTTCAGCGGACAGGTTGGAAGCTTCGAGTGCGGCCACCACACCGGCCGCATTGGCATTCCTGGCGGGGTCCGGCATGAAGGTAAACAACGTGCCATTTCCGGCGCTGCCTGTAATGGCCCAGAATTCAGAGGTCATCAAAGGATCGTTCGCCATGACCCTAAGTTCCGCTCTTGCTTCTGACGCCTGGCGTACAAACAATCCGATTTCTGTATGATAACCGCCGATATAGGCGACACGCACCCGTTCCTTCTTCATCCTTGAGACCAGCGCCCTGTAATCCTTTTCACCGGCTACATAGCTTTGCCGAATGACTTGTTCACCGAATCTCCGAAGCTGTGCTTCAACGACGTCGGCGATACCCTTGCCTGCGGTGCTCTTGTCGTCGAGCACTGCGATCTTGTCGTTAGGGAAGGTCCGGTGAATATACTCTGCGGCAACGATGCCCTGTTGGTCGTCGCGGCCGCAGATCCGAAAGACGGTGTCAAGGCCCCGTTCTGTTAGCTTAGGATTTGACGAGCCTGGTGACACCTGAATGATGCCTGCTTCGGCGTAGATCTCGGAGGCCGGGATCGACGCAGAAGAACAAAAATGTCCAACGACCAGCCGGACCCGCTCTGTTGTGAGCTTATTCGCGACTGCGACAGCTTGCTTCGGGTCGCACGCGTCGTCGGCGACAGTCAATATCACCTTGGTATCGAGAAGTAGGCCAGAAGCGTTCAACGCCTCGACTGCCGCAGCTGCACCATCGCGCATTTGTGCGCCGAACGCAGCGCTGCTTCCGCTCATTGGGCCAGCCACGGCAATATTGACGTCGGAGCCGCGCGCAACAGAGACGAGGGCGCAGAAGAGAAGCGCTGCACTCGCAGCAGGCGCACAACGATTTAACATTGTAGAGCTCCCAATGTTCACCTGAAGTGTAACAGCCACAGCTGTGATCAGACGTGTCGATACGTTGAGACTGTCTGTCAAAGCGAAGCTGGCGTTGGTCGCCAGATTGCGACCACGGTAGAACTTACAATTTGACGTTAGGTGCGTTTCAAGGCCGTTTTGAATGAGCCTCGACGGTGCGTCAGGGCGCGCGGATTGACGAGGTCACGACGACTGTCCGGTTTAGTCCATAAAACTCCTGGCCCGCATCAGAGCCGACGAGCGCCTATCGGCAATGCCGTGCGGAGCCGGCCAGGAGGACGTCAGTACGGCTGATCCTCCAACCCGCCAAGGGCCAGATCGAGATATTGCATGAGGCAGGGATCCCAACCAGCCAGACTGCGGGGGGCGCTTAATCGTGCAAGTACCTTCAGGATCATCGAAACGCGTGAATCGGCGCCAGCGATTTCGCCGATCAGCAAGCGTGCTGCAGCTGCGACAGCCTTTGCCCGCTCGCCGCAAGGATGCTCGCCTCGATCCATACAATCACGCAGGTCGTCGCGGATCCGCCGCCACCGCTCCTCGCGATCTGCCGCTAACTTGCAGGTGCATCGGGACGTCTGATTATGCGTCTCGACGCGCGACATGGCATTGAGGGTGGCAGGCAGCTCATCCACACTTACCTGAATATCACTGTCGATGGTCATGTTGCGCAAGCGATCTCGCAGCAGAGTTGCTCGAGCGACTTGAAGTTCTATCCGTTCTAAATGTTTGCGCAGAAGATCGGTAAGTGAGGTCGTGCCCTCCATAGCTTTACGGATCTCGACAAGGGAGAAGCCAAGCTCACGTAGCGCTCGAATTTGGTGAACCCGTTGCACACTTTCGCGGTCGTACATCCGGTGGCCCCCGTCAGTACGCTCTGAAGCTGCTAGGAGCCCGGTGTGTTCATAATGATGCAGCGTGCGTACCGTTACTCCGGTCGCCTCTGCAAGTTCGCCAATGCGCCATCGACGCCTTCGTGGTGTAGCTTTGCTCATGGTGTTCATTTCAAAGCCTACAACCTGACGTCACGTGTGATTCAAGCTATTTCAAAGCTCTAGCTGGATCGTCTTCCGTTCCAGCGCGAGACTGGTGACTATCCTCAGAATGGCGGGGGATCAACCCTGAGGGGAAATGGTGATCAACAAGTTCGTCAGGCATGCCAGTTGAGCCTCGCCAGCCGCTGTACGCTCCAGGATGAGTTTGGCGATTGCTGTGCGATTTTCCGGACTTCGCATCGATGGGGGTAGCGCGGTGATCGCACTATCATAAAGGCGTCCCAGGACGGAAAGCTCTTCCGGATCGAACACGCCGCTGCATTGCTCCAAGTTCAGCTCCTCGTTTGTCATTGCGTCATGGCAGCGCACGTCGTCAAGACGTTTGGCTGCGATGGGGCCAAAAGAAGTCAGACCCGCGGCGCGGAGCGACGAAGATGCGATGTACTCCCATGTGATGCGACAGGGCAACATGCGTGCGCGATGCTTGCCTCGATGGCGCAAGAGATCGTGGTCATGTGCATGATCGATGACCATCACGCTCACGGTGCGTGATGGTACGGCTTCCGAAGAAGCTGAAGCGTCTCCGCTCTTCGGGAGCCACTGCTGATTCGGAGAGTTGACGAGGGCAGCCCAGCGCCGATTCTGCTGTATCGTTGCAGGTGCGGCCGACGGCCGGGTGCAACGTACGTCCCTGGCTCTAAAACCAGGCCGACCCGCCGCTCGCACGTCGAGCCTATTGTCAACGTGCGAAAGAGCTACACAACGTCGTCATGATAGCCGTCTGTTGCGATGCTCTTGATAGAGCGACCATGAATTCGAGCGAGGCGAGCCAAAACTGTATGCAGTTGGGATATGAGGTTCACAGATCTTGCGAACGTCCTTATTACAACGGCGGGACAGATCGTACGAAATCTCCGGCAGTATCAGCCCGTTCCGAAGTGCAGATGATGGAGGCCTCTTGCTCAGTTGCCATGCGGGTAGCTTCCTGCAACAATATCTCTCGCATCCACAGGCTTTCCGGGTCGCTATTGTGAAGCACGGGCCATTGAACCGCCTCAGTGAAGGCGGGGAACGGCTGCGGGAGCTCCGCAATGCGAAGGGGCACTGTTCTTTGGAAATGCCTTACGAGCCCTAATGGCATCGTCCCTATGCGGTTGGTGCCTACCAGCAGGGGCGGGATCATGCTGAAGCTCTGCACGAGAATGTCGATGCGCCGATTGAGACCGAGATCGAGTAAAAGGGATTCTTCGACCGGCGTCTTGCGCGCACCTTTGACCTTAACCGCCACGTGGCCCATCGACATATACCGATCAAATGTAAGCCCCCGTAGTAGTTGGCTGTTCGTGCAGCAACCTACGCAGACGAGTCTCTCCTCGAATAGGGGCGCCCTGGGGTGCGCGCCGGACATGAATACTTCCGGCAAGATAACAAAATCGACTTCGCCGCGGCGGAGAAGCTCATCGTGCTCATCGGTGAGCACGACCAGTTCGAAGCTGACGGCCGGTGCTTCTCGCGCGACGCGCTCCACGACATTTCGGAAGAATACGACTGTTATAAAATCAGAAAGGCCGATCCTGAATCGCCGGTTCGATCGAGCTGGATCGAACACGTCCCGCGCGATAATTGAAAGATCGATGTGCGTTAGAGCCTCGCGTACAGGGCCTGCGAGTCCTTCCGCGCGTGAGGTCGGGACAAGTTCCCGCCCCCTCATCCCAAACAGCTCGTCACGGAAGTAGGAGCGCAGCCGGGCAACGGCTGCGCTCATGGCCGGCTGACTAAGATTAATCTTGCGGGCCGCTGCGCTGAGGTTGCGCTCAGTCATTAGAGCATCCAGCGCAACGAGAAGATTTAGATCCAGACCTTTGAAACGCATGTCTTCTTACCCGGCACGAACGTAATTGGGTGCATACACCAAGCGATGACGGCTGCGTCTGGAGAGGTCCTATTGGCTCGCACGAATGGACATCGTTTCCATCCTACGACCGCGCAAAAGACGCTCGTGTAATGACCGCAACAATGGAGAGCAAGGCGGTAGGCCGACCAGCAGCGGCCGGAAGCCGTCAGGAGTCCCAAAGTTGATCGGTCTCGCCGCTTCCCGCGAGCCACGCAACAGGACCCGGCCGGTTGGTTAATGGCAGATCAACCCAGTGTCCGGCCAGTGCCGTCAGTTCGCCAAAGCGCCCAGTCGAGCGCCGCGTAGCGCAGCGTTAGTCACGGCGGCCAACCTACAACCTGACGCAGTGTATGGTTCAAGCGATTTTATGGGACAAGCCAAACATTATTGTACTGGAGGAGGCGTGGTGTGCTGCGATAGTGCTGGGCGCTGCCTGTTTGCGGTGCAAGCGCCTCATCTGCGAGGTCACCACGCTCACGACTCGGCAAGTCTTCGCAGCCGATCGCCCGTCGCTGGCAGCTTAGCCTCAGAGACGTTGAAGTGACGAAAGCGGCCGAGCGGGTCGAAGGATTGTTAGCGTGTTTGGAACGTGCCGAGAGGGGCTTACGGTGAGCCTAGCAGCGCCTGCGAGTTGGAGGCTCCTGATGCCCAGATGCCATGTTGGATGCTTCCTCCAACAATATCCGCCGCATCCAAATGCTCGCCGGATCGGTATTGTGGAACGCAGGCCACTGCACAGCCTCGGTGAATGTGGGCAGGGGGAGCGGCGGTTCGACGATCCGCAGTGGCATCCGCTTTTCGAAGTGTTTGGCGAGTCGTAAGGGCATTGTGCCGATACGGCCTGTGTCTAACAATATGGGCGGAATCAGGCTAAAGCCCTGCACAACGATCTCAATGCGTCTCTTGACGCCGTGCTCAAGCAAGAACCACTCTTCGATGTTTGGTCTGAGCGCCCGTCCGAACTTCGCCGCAACGTGCCCCATCGAAATGTATTTCTCGAATGTCAGCTGCCGCGATAGCTGCTTGTTCTCGCGGCATCCGACGCATACGAGGGTCTCGTCAAACAGCATCGCCTTAGGATGCGCGCTCGACATGAACAGCTCCGGCAGAATGAGAAAGTCCACCTCGCCCCGGCGGAGCAGCTCATCGGGTTCATCGGAAAATGGCAGCAATTCGAAGCGTACCGCGGGAGCTTCCTGTGCAATACGGTCGAAAATTTTGCGAAGAAAGACGATCGTCATGAAATCGGAGAGAATGAACCTGAAGCGTCGGCTCGACTGAGTAGGGTCGAACGCGTCCCGCGATATGATCGAGAGTTGGATGTGCAGCAGGGCCTCGCGAACCGGACCCGCAAGCGCCTCTGCGCCAGGTGTCGGGACGAGCTCGCGACCTCTCATGGTAAATAGTTCATCGCGAAAATAGGTGCGCAGCCGCGCGATCGCAGCGCTCATAGCGGGCTGACTCAGGTGAATTTTGCGCGCCGCCGCTGTGAGGTTGCGCTCCGTCATCAGAGCATCGAGGGCAACGAGAAGGTTTAGATCAAGTCCCTTGAACCGCATGTTGTAAGTCTATCCATCGTGTGGATGTGTTCCATCGGAACTATCGATTTTACCAAGTTGCAGGATGTTGGATAGCAAACATAAGTTTGAAAAATTAATGAGGCATACCACGATGGCTGCTGCTCGCTCACGCTGGCTCAGAGAAAAGCTCCTGGAGGTGCGAGCAGCCGGCGCATCCGCTTCGAGGGCGGCTATGGGCACGCCGTGCGAGCCGCGTCGCTTCTTCTCGGTACGAAGCTCGTTCGATCGAGACGCCAGGCAGATCTCCATAAACCTTGGTTTGCGTGTTTCATCCGTTTCCATATTGCAGGTTTACCCGCGTACACTTGAGGGCGCGTTCAGCCGCACTCTAGTGTCGGGAAATAGCGGCAGGCGCAGATTGCGGATGCCCAATAATTCAGGCGAATCTCCAAATGGCTCGCCTGTCCACCGCATTCAGGGCGTGTCGAAGATGTATAAGAACCAGTGTGATCTGATGCCACTCGGTTGCGCCATCGATGAGGCGCCGCGCATCGAAGGCCTGCCCGCAGACGTCAAAACGTCGACAGAGATGCTAGACGAGGCGGAAAAGCTCCGTGGTGCAGACAGGTTCTGGCTAGTCCAATCGCCTCGTCGGCATCTTCCGGGATATCTCGCGCAGGGCATTGGCCGGATGACGAGCGCGAACCATGAGATCGCTTCGTCGCGAGTGAAGGCGCACGGCACGGTGCAGGCGAGGAGCGCCGCGCTCCGAGGGGTCATGGCAGCGCTTTTCAGTATTGATCAGCGGTTCGGCGACTAGCGAATTCTCGTGACCATCTCCGCTCTTAATTCCACTGGCGCAAGGAAGCCCGCCATGAACATTGCCGCATCCCGGACTGCGGAAGCTCCTACTGCGCGCGCTCAAGTGCAGTGGAGCCTTCGCTGGGAAAGCGAACTGCGGCTCGCTGATCATGCCGAGCTCGCCGAGTTCTTCCGCAAGAGTTACGGGCCGACCGGTGCGTTCAATGCGCAGCCATTTGAGGGCAACCGAAGTTGGGCCGGTGCAAGACCTGAGGTCCGCGTAATCGGTTACGACGCGCGCGGGATAGCTGCTCACGTCGGGCTACTACGCCGTTTCATCAATGTTGGTGGGGTCGATCTTCTCGTGGGCGAACTGGGGTTATATGCGGTGCGTCCGGATCTTGAAGGCTTGGGAATTAGCCAGGCAATGCGCGTGATGTATCCCATGCTGCAGCAGCTTGGGATTCCATTCGGCTTTGGCACGGTTCGGCCTGCGCTCGAGAAACATATGACCCGACTGGTCGAAAGGCAGGGGCTCGCCACCCTCATATCTGGCATTCGCGTCCGCTCCACGCATCCGGATGTCTATTCCAATTTGTCGCCGATCCGCATCGAAGACGTGATCGTGGTGGTTTTTCCGGTTGGACGCTCGATAAGCGAGTGGCCGGCCGGGACGATCATCGATCGGAACGGGCCCGAGTTGTGAAAGAGCTTTTCCCCCTATCTGGTGTCCGTTGCGACTACGCTGACGTGAGTGGAAGTCGCCCCGTCTATTTGACCTTTGATGATGGGCCAAATGCATTTTGCACGCCAGAGGTGCTCGATGTGCTGGCGCAACATCGGACTCCGGCGACGTTCTTCGTGATCGGCACGTACGCGGCCGAACAACCTGAACTCATTCGACGAATGATCGCGGAAGGGCACGAGGTTGCGAACCACACGATGACGCATCCGGATCTATCCAGATGCGGACCAGCGGAGGTACGCGATGAAGTTCTGGCGGCGAGCGAGGCGATCCGTTCGGCGTGCCCGCAGGCCTCACCCAGGCACGTGCGAGCACCTTACGGCATGTGGACACAAGAGGTGCTCGCTGTGTCAGCGAGCGCTGGTCTCACAGCTGTGCACTGGTCGGTCGATCCGAGAGATTGGTCCCGCCCCGGGGTTGATAGAATTGTGAATTCAGTACTAGCGAGCGTTCGCCCGGGTGCAATTGTGCTCCTGCACGACGGATATCCTCCTGATGAGGAGCGACCGTACACTGATGCCACGCTGCGCGATCAGACCACCATCGCGCTGTCACATCTGATCCCGGCGCTACAACGACGCGGGTTTCTAATCCGTCCACTCCCTCAGCTTCACTGAAAAAAAACTGACACCCTATGGACCTGCTCGCTACAACAAGCGCTGTCGCTGTTTCGTCTTATGCGCTGCTCTCGACGATCTACAAGAGCGCGCAAGCGCTTTACGCCCAACCGGCGACGAACCCATCGCTGCAGGACAGCCTGGGACGATCGGAAGCGGTCCTTCCCAGTGTAGACGTCATCGTACCGTGCTTCAACGAGGATCCAATCACGCTCGCCCAATGTCTGGAGTCGCTTGCGAGTCAAGACTACACCGGAAAGCTACAGGTGTATGTGGTCGACGACGGATCTGCAAATCGCGACGTTGTCGCGCCTGTACACAAAATCTATGCGAACGATCCGAGGTTCAGCGTCATCTTGCTGGCAAGCAACGTTGGAAAGCGCAAGGCGCAGATCGCCGCAATACGCAGCTCATCCGGTGACTTGGTCCTCAACGTCGACTCGGATACGATACTTGCCGCTGACGTAGTCACGAAGCTTGTATTGAAGATGCAGGACCCGGAAGTCGGTGCGGCCATGGGTCAGTTGATAGCGAGCAACCGCAGCCAAACCTGGCTGACCAGGTTGATCGATATGGAATACTGGTTGGCATGCAACGAGGAGCGCGCGGCGCAGGCGCGTTTCGGTGCCGTCATGTGCTGCTGCGGCCCATGTGCCATGTATCGTCGCTCCGCGCTCGCCTTGCTTCTCGATCAATACGAAGCCCAATTCTTTCGTGGGAAGCCGAGCGATTTCGGCGAGGATCGCCATCTAACGATCCTCATGCTCAAGGCGGGATTTCGAACGGAATACGTCTCGGACGCGATCGCAGCAACATTCGTCCCGGACAGCCTTGGGCCATATCTACGCCAGCAACTCCGCTGGGCGCGCAGTACCTTCCGGGACACGTTCCTTGCATTACGCCTGCTGCCAGAGCTCGATGGCTATCTGACGCTAGACGTTATCGGGCAAAATCTCGGCCCGTTGCTTCTCGCCCTGTCATCACTGGCTGCGCTCGCACAGCTCCTAATCGCCGGCTCTGTACCCTGGTGGACGGGATTGACGATTGCTGCAATGACAATGGTCCGCTGCAGTGTGGCAGCCCTTCGTGCTCGCGAACTGCGGTTTCTCGGCTTCGCGCTCCACACACCGATCAATATCTTTCTCTTACTTCCTTTGAAGGCCTATGCGCTTTGTACCTTGAGCAACAGCGATTGGCTATCGCGCAAGGTCGCCAATGTGCCGGCCGAAGGGGAAGAGCAGTCTGTCATCCTGCACCCGAACGCTGGACGACACGCTGCAAGTAAAAGGGGAATGTCTGGAACAATTCATAAGGCGAGGCTTTCCAGCCCTGAATCGAGCCTGGCGGCAACGAAGAGTGTTTGCGGTTGCGATCGTTCGACCGCCTGCAAGTAGGTGATAGGCTCATGATCCTGGACGCAAACCATCAGCTATTAGAGCGAGAGTTGTCTGCCGACGATCCATGGCGCCTCGACAGTAGTTCCTTCGAGCAGGAGCGATACGCGCAAATGCTCCGGATGTCGCGTTGCAATGGAGACGTTGCGTGTGCCCTCGAAGTGGGATGTGCAGCCGGTGCATTCACCGGCATGCTGGCGCCGCTATGCGAACGACTCACCGTGGTCGATGTCATGCCGCAGGCGATCGAGCGAGCGCGACGACGGACCAGCAAGTGGTCGCATATCACGTGGGTGACCTCCGACATCCAGCGGTTCTCGACCACGGAGCGGTTCGATTTGATTGTCGTGGCCGAAGTTCTTTACTACCTCAAGGACATTGTCGAGATGCATGCGGCTATCCGCAACCTAGTGAGTATGCTTGCGCCAAATGGAGCTCTGATTTTCGGGTCCGCACGTGATGCCACATGTCAACGATGGGGCCACGCTGCTGGTGCCGAAACGGTGATCGCTCTCTTCAACGAGAGCCTATCGGAGGTCGAGCGTCTGCATTGCCAGACCGAGTCGGTCAACGAAGATTGCTTGATCGTCCGGTTCCGGAAGCCGGGTCATTCGTCAGAACAATCAAACGTCGACCACTAGACCAGGGGATCGTATGCGCATCTGCGGCATCAAGTTAACACATGACGGGGCAATTTCTGTCGTCGAGGACGGGCGGCTTGTCTTTTGCACCGAGCAAGAGAAGCGCGGCAACAGTCCACGCTATCAATCCGTCGAGAACCTCGATGCAGTCGTGCTCGCCTTGGCGGAGCATGGCCTGGATCCGCGGGATATCGATCAGTTCGTCATCGACGGCTGGGATGGGGAGATTGAGTCGCAGTTCCAGGTCCTAAGTGGCGCTGTGCCGATCGCGCTGAAAGGGGCGCCGTATGTCGAGCGCCATGCTGAGGGCCTTCTTGATTCCGTCGACGGCTTTGGCCTGATCCTCGGAGGCAAGGTGTTTCCATATAAGAGCTACCCGCACGTCACGGGCCACGTTGCGTCAGCATATAGCACCAGTCCCTTTGCCAGCGCGGGAAAACCCGCGTTCTGCCTGGTATGGGACGGCTGCATCTTTCCACGTCTTTACTATGTGGAACCTCGGGGGGCACGGTTCATTGCATCCCTGTTTCCGATGATCGGCCATGCCTATGCTGCCGCTGGCCTTCACTTCGGCCCTTACAGGCAGCCGAACCGCTCCAGTTGGGATTTGGGCATCGCCGGCAAGCTGATGGCTTACATCGCGCTTGGCTCTGTCGACGAAAGCATCGTGGCAGTGTTTCAGGAGCTCTATGAAAAGCGCTTCGCCGCTGACACGGAGCAAGCTCGTCGCTACCGCGCTGACATCAACAATGCGGAATCGTCGCTTGCAGCTATCCACGACTTCTTCGAGGCAAGCGCATTGCGCCTGACGGCCAAGCGAGATGAGGACGTCCTTGCGTCGTTTCATGCGTTCGTGGAACGTCTTCTTGTCAAAGAAATGGCGATGGTTCTGCTGCGACACTCGTCGCTTCCAGGAGCGCGAAATCTATGTATCGCCGGAGGTTGCGGTCTCAATATCAAGTGGAACAGCGCGCTTCGTGCGGCGGGATTGTTCGATGACGTTTGGGTGCCGCCGTTTCCGAATGACAGCGGCTCGGCAATTGGCGCTGCTTGCGGGGCGATAGCGGCGCAAAATGGCTTCGGGCCATTGGAATGGTCAGTCTACAGTGGTCCGGACCTGCAGGACTGCGAGCTTCCGCCGGATTGGGAGGCGGCGCCATGCGGTCTGCGTGAACTTGCGGCGATTCTGGCCGACAACAAGCCGGTCATCTTCCTTTCCGGGCGCGCCGAGCTTGGGCCGCGGGCGTTGGGCGGCAGAAGCATTCTTGCAGCGCCGACCTCCCCGGCGATGAAGGATCATCTCAACGACATCAAGCGTCGCGAGCACTTCCGGCCAGTGGCGCCGATCTGTCTGGAGGATCGGGCGCCAGAAATTTTCAGCCCAGGTACGCCAGATCCTTACATGCTGTTCGATCACCAGACCCGGGCGGAATGGCGTGACAAGGTCCCCGCTGTGGTCCATCTTGACGGCTCCGCCCGGCTGCAGACAATCCCTCGCAACTCTCCGCACAAAATCGCCGCGCTTCTCGTCGAATTTGAGCAACTCACGGGCATACCGCTGCTCTGCAACACGAGCGCCAATCTCTATGGACGTGGATTCTTCCCGGATGCTGCCGCGGCCTGCCAATGGGGGCGTGTCGAGCATGTGTGGTGCGACGGCCAGCTCTGGACCAACAAGGTGGTAAGGAAGCCATTGTCGGCCGAGCGACTTCTGTCAGCCTAAGAGTGACCATGTCCACCGTAGCAATCGACCTTGCCGGCGTGAAAAAGTCATTTGGCGACAAGGTCATCGTCAATGAACTATCGTTTTCGGTTGCGCGCGGAGAATGCTTCGGCCTGCTTGGGCCAAATGGAGCTGGCAAGAGCACGATTGCGCGTATGCTCCTCGGCATGATTTCGCCGGACGCAGGCAAGATTACGGTCCTCAATGAGCCTGTGCCTTCCCGCGCTCGTGTGGCGCGTGTGCGCATCGGCGTGGTGCCGCAGTTCGATAACCTTGAACGCGAGTTCACCGTTCGAGAGAACCTGCTCGTGTTTGGTCGCTATTTCGGCATGAGCGCTCGCAAGATCGAGGCGGTCGCGCCATCGCTGCTCGAGTTTGCGCGCCTCGAAAGCAAGGCGGACACGCGCGTCGCCGAGCTGTCCGGTGGCATGAAACGGCGGCTGACGCTGGCGCGTGCGCTAGTCAATGACCCGCATCTGCTCGTGATGGACGAGCCGACGACTGGTTTGGATCCGCACGCCCGCCACCTGATTTGGGAACGTCTGCGAGTTCTGCTTGCGCGGGGCAAGACGATTCTCTTGACCACTCACTTCATGGAAGAGGCCGAACGCCTGTGCGATCGGCTGTGTGTCCTCGAGGGTGGACGCAAAATCGCCGAAGGCAAGCCGGACGGCCTGATCGATGAGCATATTGGCTGCAACGTGGTCGAAATCTATGGCGATGATCCACATCAGCTCTGCGAGTTGATCAGGCCGCATGCACGGCACATCGAAGTGAGTGGAGAGACGCTCTTTTGCTATACACCATATCCGGACCAGGTACGCGTGAAACTGCGCGGGCGGGCGGGCCTTCGTATTCTGCAGCGCCCCCCTAATCTCGAGGACGTGTTTTTGCGGCTGACCGGGCGCGAGATGGAGAAGTGAGCGATGGGTGAAAGTTTTGCGGCGGTGATGCCCGCTAACGCGTACAATTGGATTGCGGTATGGCGTCGGAACTTCCTAGCATGGAAGAAAGTCGCACTTGCATCGATTCTCGGCAACCTCGCAGATCCTATAACCAATCTGTTTGGCCTCGGCTTTGGCCTTGGACTGATCGTGGGGCGCGTTGAGGGGACGTCTTACATCGCCTTCCTGGCGGCAGGCATGGTCGCGACCAGCGCCATGACGTCCGCGACCTTTGAAACCATGTATGCAGCCTTTGCACGCATGGACGCCAAGCGCACCTGGGAAGCAATCCTCTTCACTCAGCTCACGCTTGGCGACATCGTTCTGGGTGAACTGGTGTGGGCGGCCAGCAAGTCCGTTCTGGCCGGAACAGCGATTTGGATCGTCGCTGCCACGCTGGGTTATGCCTCATGGCCATCCATTCTGTATGCGATGCCAGCAATCGCCCTTACTGGCCTTGTCTTCGCCAGCCTTGCTATGGTCGTCATATCTCTTGCGCCAAGTTACGATTACTTCGTGTTTTACCAGACACTTGTCCTCACTCCTATGGTGTTTTTGTGTGGCGCGGTCTTTCCGACGAGCCAACTGCCCGGCTCATTTCAGCATTTCGCCGGCTTGTTGCCTCTCGCACATTCGGTCGACCTTATTCGCCCAGCGATGCTTGAGCGCGGCGCCGACAGCGCTGCCCTGCACGTAGGTGCGCTCTGCGTTTACGCGGTCCTGCCCTTTTTCGTCTCGACAGCACTATTTCGGCGCCGCCTGCTGCGTTGACGTGAGTTCAGCGAAAATGGAGAAAGTCACATCGATGCAATGTCACGATGCGTTCTGCGGCAGCTCGGGGTGACCTGGCCTGTCACAGCAGCCGCTTCAATGGCCTTAAGAGGCCCCGATCGGGCAAGGTCTACGGCCGTCTGTTCGGTCGATCGGTGCGGACGCCAGCACCGGTACTTCTGAGCGCCTGTCGCTAGGCGCCGAGACGGACTTTGCAGAGTTGTGTGTGCTATCTGGCCCGCGCACCCGACGGAGCGTGACTGTAAAGATTAGATAGGTGGGACGCAGTTGGCGTTCCCGTCATGATCAAATGGAGAACGGGATGTTGTGCCTGGGAGTGAGTGGCGGTCTTGACAGAATCTATGAAAGCTCGCCGGAGCTGCCGAATACATTTCTTCACGATGGCGCCGCGGTTCTTGTGCAGGATGGCCGCGTGATTGCTGCTGTCGAAGAGGAGCGCCTCAACCGCGTCAAGCACTCCAACAAGTTTCCGAGCAATTCGATCCAATACTGCCTTTCTACCGCAGGAGTTGAGCTCGGCGAGATCGACCGTATCGCGTTCTACGCGACTGAAGCCTACTGCGATACCATGCTCGAGCGCCTTTCTGTTTCTCAGCCCGTCCCGTTGGACGCCAAACTGTTGCTGCGCCAGCTGCTGGCACGGGAGTTCGGCGCTGAGATCGATCCGTCGCGACTTTCCTTCGTAAATCACCACGAAGCGCATGCCGTGAGCGCGTTTGCCATGTCCGGCTTCGAACAAAGTCTCGTTTTTGCGATCGACGGCGGTGGTGATTTTCTCTCCGGCTTATTGGCGGTGGGGTCTGGCACCGAAATTGCGCAACTTGCAAGCTTCCCGGAACATAATTCCCTGGGGCTGTTCTATCTCGAGACGATCCGATATCTCGGCTACGGGTTGTTCGACGAGTACAAAGTGATGGGGCTTGCCCCGTATGGTGATCCCGCTAACTATCGCGAGCTCTTCGCGCAGTTCTACGAGTTGTTGGAAAACGGCGGCTATCGCGTTCACCTGGATCGGATCGGATCGGTCCGGCCCTGGTCCGCAACATCGAGGTTCGGCGAAAAGGAATGCCATTCACCCAGCAGCATCGAGATGTCAGCAGCTTCGCTGCAGGAGGCGCTGGAGCGGATCGTGTTTCACATCCTACGGCACCATCGTGAAGCGACGGGCATTACACGCTTGTCCTTGGCTGGGGGAGTAGCCCATAATTGCACGCTGAATGGTAAGCTGCTTTATTCCGGGCTATTTGACGACATCTTTGTTCAACCCGCGGCGCACGACGCCGGTTGCGCGCTCGGCGCTGCGTTGATGCTGTCAAACGAGCTGGGCAGGCCGGCGCCGCGGGAGCCACTGCCGGACGTTTATTGGGGGCCCGATCTCGGCAACGAGCAAGCCGTTGAGCATGAGCTCAACGCATGGTCAGGCCACCTCGACATTCAACGAAGTGATGACATAGCATCCAGTGCGGCAGACTGGATGGCGAATGGCGATGTAATCGGCTGGGTTCAGGGCCGCTCTGAGTTCGGCCCACGTGCGCTTGGTAACCGCAGCATTCTTGCGGACCCGCGGCCTGCGGGAAACAAGGACCGCATCAATGCGATGGTCAAGAAGCGCGAGGGCTATCGCCCCTTTGCGCCATCTGTACTGGAGGAGGATGCGAGCGAGTTCTTTGAGCTCCCGGACGGCACGCGGCAGCTCCCCTTCATGAACTTCGTGGTTCGTGTGCGTGAAGCCAAGCGTAACGTGCTCGGTGCGATCACACACGTTGATGGGACCGCTCGGCTGCAGACAGTATCGCGCAAGGCAAACCCCACCTACTGGGATGTAATTAATGCGTTCAAGAGGCGAACGGGCATCCCAGTTCTTCTGAATACCTCATTTAACAACAATGCCGAGCCGATCGTGGAGTCCGTGTCAGATGCGATCACCACGTCCTTGACGACTGACCTGGACGGACTTGTTGTTGGGCCGTTCCTCGTCAGAAAGCGCGCAGCATCACTGCAGGATTTGAGTGCACTGGGCGTTTCATTGCCGCCGTATGCATCCCTTCATCGTGTTCGCTCCCACACAGCGCCAGATCGTCAGGAAACGGTCTGCGAGATCCGCACGGGACATTCCGCCCACGATAGTATGCGTATCTCACATGAGCTTTTCGAGATCTTGATGCGGATCGAGGGCGAGGCGTCGCTCGGCTGGCTTCTCGACGCAAGCAGGCAGGACCAGGCCAAGCGTGAAGATTTCGTGAAGGAACTGCGGCTCGTGTGGGAGCCGCGGGGCATTCGGCTACATCCGCCGCGCGGCTTGCGGCTGCAATAAAGTGCAAAGCGAAACATAGCCGGAACTCATGAGCATGGCCATGCCTATGCCTGCATGTGAGGAGGCCAGGCCATCCGAGGCACGGGGGTCATCGGGCATCCGACTGAAATCGGGCACGTCGACGCAACACCACTCAAGAAAAGACGGAAAGTGTTGCAAGAACGCGGCCCATCACGGATAGCGCTGCTATGAAGTTCTACCGACGCAGTTCGCCGGCACCGCGATTTCAGACCGTGACGTCGGACAAGATGATCGTGAGATGTCTGCAATGACGTCTCTTGTCCAAACAGGAGCCCGGGAAGAGGCAATGCAGAGCGGTTCGAAGAATGATAGGTTCGTAGTTTCTCGGCGACGCACGGGGTTCGGCGACTGCCTGTGGTCACTGGCGGCAGCTTGGCGTTTTGCAAAGCAGACAGGACGGACGCTAGCCATCGATTGGAGGGGATCTTGCTATCTCGATGAGCCATCCACCAACGCCTTTCCAGTCTTCTTCGAACCGGTTCAAGACATTGCTGGCGTGCGGGTGATTTGCGACGACAAGATCAATCAGTGCTCATTTCCGGGACCATTCTTCCCGACATGGTGGAACAAGCCATCCATCGATTGCGTCTATCGCCCGGACGAGCAGATTTTCCGGGAGCGCGACGAACTCGATCAACTGTTCCAAAGTCACAAAGATAGCGACGCTAACACGGTCGTGTGTGATGCGTGCCTGATGTGGCGCTGCGATCAGGAGGCCGAACGAGAAATCTTTCGGAGCATCAAGCCACGACCTGAAATTCAGTCTCGGATTGATGCTATCTACCGCGAGCACTTTGAATCGTACAGCGTAATTGGAATCCATGTCCGGCATGGCAACGGCGAGGACATTATGGGGCATGCTCCCTACTGGGCTGACCCGGAGCGCGCCTTGCGACAGGTCTGTAATGCCATTGATAAGGCTAGGGGGTTACCCCACGCAAAACCCGTGAAGGCTTTCCTGTGCACGGACAGCGCGATCGTCCTTGAGAAGGTTTCGACTATATTTCCTGATGTTTTCACGATTCCCAAACAGTTCCAGGCACCTCAGGCCGGCCCATTGCACAACGCCGCGCTCGGAGCCGAGGGCGGCTTTTCCGCCCTCATCGATATGTACCTCCTTGCGCGCTGCGATACCGTGATCCGTTTTCCCCCGACGAGCGCCTTTACGCGCTATGCGCGTCTCTTTGCCCCACGCGTTATAGAATTCGATTTGAAGGATCCGAGCCGATTGATCCTGATTGAACAAACCTCGCGAGAGCTCGTGGCTTCATGAAAGTCGTAGCCCGCCTGATCGATCTGATTGCCGCGTGTTGCATCCAGCAATATTGGCAGATCTTTTCGGGGCGGCAATTGTCTGTCCAATGTGAAGCTCTGCCGCGGACTTCCACCGAAGAACAGCGCGACGCGGGGTCCGAATGTCTTCCGCTGAAGCTCGACGTCGACAACAATGACCTTAACGTGCTGCCCCGGTAAACAGGTGTAACACGGCTTCGTCTTCGGCTCGGGGAGGCCGCAAGTCGAAGCTAATCGGTGGTCGGTCGCGGATGGACATATCGAAAGCGTCTCCGCTCAGCCGGCGAGTTCCGTCTTACGGTCGGTACTCGCTGGTGTGAACGGGCGCTCTCGGAGATTCACTATTTTGAAGAAGCAGTCAGTGCGCCAGGTTGTGGTCCGGGATCAATCCGCCCCGCGATGTGCCAGTGCTGGACACAGCAGAGCAGAGCGCGATGAAGTCGGCCGCAGTTGCGGACAAATCTAACGTACAGGTTGGTAACGTCAGCTTTCGAGTTGAAGCGGCTACTGTCGGCGGCCGCTATCCTAATCGATCGTTGCCCGACGAGAGGCGCTGGCCATTTCTTGGCTCTTCCAGTTGTGCGATCAGGAAGGAGAGCGCGGCTCGTCGCCTTATCTTTACGAAGGCGAGTGTGCTCGCGACATTGCGTAGCTGATGCACCATCGCTGTCACAAAGCACACCCAGCGTGTCTTGAACCCGCCAAGCATTCCGCGTGCGAGACATTAGGACGCAAAACGGAAGCGGATTTACATGCATCGCAGTGGCGCAAATCCTGCTACGCGTGCGGCGCGCAACAGGGGAGGAGGCGGGCGTGGGTCTGGATCTGCCAAATGACGATCTAATCAGAGGCCCGCTGCCCGACACACATTTGGCTTGCCCCTTTCAGGTCGATAAAGCCCGTGTTCATGCCGGAGAACAGAAGGCGATGTTGCTCACCGGAGCATCGCGCGGAATTGGTCATGCCACTGCCAAGCTGTTCTCGGAGGCGGGCTGGCGCATCATTTCTTGCGCGCGTCAACCGTTCGACGGCGGGCGATGCCCGTGGGAGGCAGGGAACGAAGATCATGTCCAGATCGACCTCAGCAATCATCGAATGCTGCCGCGCGCGATCACTGAGGTCAAGAAACGCTTGGCCGGTGCACCTTTGCACGCGCTAGTGAACAATGCCGGTGTTTCGCCGAAAATGCCCGCTGGCGATCGGATGACGTCGTTGACGACGTCAATCGAGACTTGGATGAAGGTGTTCCATCTCAATCTTGTGGCCCCGATCTTGTTGGCGCAGGGGTTGTTTGACGAGCTAAGAGCCGCGTCAGGATCGATCGTGAATGTGACTTCGATTGCGGGCTCGCGGGTGCACCCGTTTGCCGGCAGTGCCTATGCGACGTCGAAAGCTGCACTTGCGAGCCTCACACGCGAAATGGCCCACGATTATGCGCCGCATGGCATTCGCGTGAATGCGATCGCGCCCGGCGAAATCAGGACGGACATGTTATCGCCCGATACAGAATCGCGTCTCGTGCCAAGTATCCCGCTGCGCAGAGTGGGAACCCCGGATGAAGTGGCCAAGGTCATCTTTTTCCTGTGCTCAGATGCGGCCAGCTATGTCACGGGAGCCGAGGTGCCGATCAATGGTGGGCAACATCTGTGAATCGGCCGGCCTTGGCGACGCAGCTGACTTGAGCTGCAGCAGCGGTGCTTATGTTCTCCGCTGACGACGCGCACGAAATCCGCAAAAATGACATGAAAGCACATCGTAAGGTTACCGTCGTGCCATGAAAGGGTGTTACGGTTCTATGTCATCTCGTGAACACTTGGCGTTAGATCGAGAGTGACATGCAAAACGAAGCTCGCCAACCCGGACAAGGTACCAGGGAGGATGATCGAGAGAACGGAGACCGCCTCATGCTGGATATACCTTCCTCATGCGAACGACCTGCACCGCAACCGGAGCCGGAGCGTAAGCTCTCGAGCGAGCCGTTGCGTGAGAGCGCGCTAACCGGCATCGTCGAAATATCGAAAATACTCGCCGCTCCCTCGCGGCTCGAAGTCACGTTGGCCAACGTTGTTGGTCTTCTGCAGTCGTTTGTGCATATGCGACACGGCATCGTCTCACTGCTCGATGACGACGGCATGCCGGACATTACAGTGGGCGCCGGCTGGAGCGAAGGCAGCGACGAACGTTATCGGATGCGATTGCCGCGGACGGCAATCGACCAGATCATCGCGACCGACAGGCCTCTTGTCGTCGAGAACGTAGCCGCCGAGCCGTTATTCAGTGCTGCCGACCGGGAAGTGCTCGGCGCCTCGGATGATATGCCAGTGTCGTTCATCGGGGTTCCGATTCGCATTGATCCGAAGGTCGTGGGCACGCTGACGGTTGACCGCATCCGCGACGATAGGTCGAGTCTCGGCCTCGAGTACGATGCGCGACTGCTCGCCATGATCGCTAACCTGGTGGGACAAACAGTGAAGTTACATCGCTTGTTCGCCTGCGATCGCGAACGACTGATGGCGGAGAAAGATCGGCTACAAAAGCAAGTACTAGAGCTCAGGCAACCCGCTCGGGAGCGCAAGAAGCTACACGCCCATGGGATCATTGGGGACAGTCCAGCCCTGCGCGGGCTGCTCGAGAAGATTGCGGTTGTAGCCAGATCTAACAGCACGGTTCTGCTGCGTGGCGAATCCGGTACCGGAAAGGAACTAGTAGCCAAGGCCATTCACGAATCATCATCCCGCGCCAGGCGCCCGTTCGTTAAGCTGAATTGCGCGGCGCTTCCTGAGACCGTCCTGGAATCCGAATTATTCGGACATGAGAAAGGCGCCTTTACCGGTGCGTTCAGCTCGCGCAAGGGGCGCTTCGAACTTGCCGACAAAGGAACGCTGTTTCTTGACGAGATTGGCGAGATCTCAGCTCCGTTCCAGGCGAAGTTGCTGCGCGTTCTCCAAGAGCAGGAGTTCGAGCGCGTCGGCAGCAACCAGACTGTTAAGGTCGATGTTCGAGTGATAGCTGCGACCAACAAGAACCTTGAAGAGGCTGTCGCAAGCAGCGAGTTCCGCGCGGACCTTTACTATCGCATCAGTGTAGTTCCCTTGCTGTTGCCGCCCTTGCGCGAAAGACGCAGTGATATTCCCCTGCTTGCCAGGGAGTTCCTCAGAAATTTCAATAACGAGAACGGTCGTACTCTGACCTTGGAGGCGAGCGCGATCGATGTACTGATGAACTGCGGCTTTCCGGGAAATGTCCGCGAACTCGAAAATTGCATCGAGCGGACAGCGACGCTGTGCGCAGGATCATCGATTGTGAGAAGTGACTTTGCATGCTGCCAGGGCCAGTGTCTTTCTGCGATGCTGTGGAAAGGCACCTCCGACGAGAGACCGGACCAGCCCGTTCCCACGCCATCGGTGCCTGCAAAGTCCACCATTCCGCTAGCTGAAGCGACCCAGCCGGTCCAGTCTGTCGGCGGCAAACTGGCCTCACTGGGGCCTCCCGGCACAGTTCTCGTTAGTGGCGCAAAGATGGCCGATCGCGAACGGGTCATTGCCGCCATGGAAAGATCTGGCTGGGTGCAGGCAAAAGCAGCGCGCTTGCTCGGACTAACGCCGCGTCAAATTGGCTACGCGCTGAGGAAATATGGAATAGAGATAAAGCGGTTCTGAACGACGACATCGGTCGGAACTGCTACTGCCAAATAGCTATACGAGAACGATCCCGATAGGCATTCTCATCACAATCTGAAGGAAATGGGTCCGCCCACGGGGGCAACTTGGACCCAAGCATCCCGCGCGCTTGCGGGACTGCTGTCGAAGGGCGGGCTCACCTGGTTCGATGACAAAGGGACTTGCTCACAATGACATACTTAGCGTCATTGCGGGCCATGCAATCGCGAACAGTCGGTTGCGGATCATGTAACGAGCGTCGTGCCTATCCGTCGATCAAGCTCCGGACTAGTGAGCGCCAATGCTCATTGAACGTCACCTGGTCAGCCGGCCGCTGGTGATTGGCGGGGGTAATCTGTCGCAAGCGGTCCTAGCATCACTCAGCTGGCGGCCTGCTGAAAAGCGCTGTCGCAGTTCTGACAGTGTTAGCATTCGTTCGTCGGGGAGCGGCCTAGAGGCGGGCATTACCGGGACTAAGCCTCTGTGATGGCAAGCCGACCCCAAAAGGGCGGGCGATGGTACAACACTTGCTGTGCTCTCCGCAGCTGTCGCAGCTTTTGGGAGCAACACCGTGCACAACGTCGTCTGCATCAAACAGGTTCCGGACTCGGCGCAGATCCGCGTGCACCCCGTGACCAATACAATCATGCGTCAGGGAGTGCCGACCATCATTAACCCATATGACCTCTTCGCCCTCGAGGCCGCGCTGGAGCTGCGTGATCGGTTCGGCGGCGAAATTACGGTGCTTACAATGGGGCCGCCATCGGCGGAAGATTCTTTGCGAAAGGCGTTGACTTACGGCGCCGATCGCGCCGTCCTCCTCACGGATCGCTGCTTTGCGGGCTCCGACACCCTGGCCACAACGTATGCACTTGCAACAGCCATCCGAAAAATTGGTAAGGAATATGGCCCGACAAATCTCATCTTCACAGGGAAGCAGACCATCGACGGCGATACGGCGCAGGTTGGGCCCGGCATCGCAAAGCGGCTGGGCGTACTGCAGCTAACTTACGTTGCGAAAGTCAGATCCTTAGATCTCGCCGCCCATACAATTGAGGCAGAACGACGCTCCGAAGGTGGTGTCCAGGTGCTGCACACGAGGCTGCCCTGCCTCATCACCATGCTGGAGGCAACGAATCAGATTCGGCGAGGCGCGATGGCGGATGCCTTGCGTGCCGCGCGTGCCAAAATCGTGAAATGGAGCGCAAACGATGCCGGTATCGAAGACGTCTCCAAATGCGGCCTCAAGGGATCACCGACCGTCGTCAAGCGAGTGTTCGCTCCCTCTGCGCGGGCCGAGAAGGCAGCGCTGGTCGAGGCCGGCGAGCAGCCGGCGCTGGCGCTGATAGACGCGATTTTCAAGCATCAGCCGAAGCTCGAAGCCGATCTTGCTGCACTTGCCCGTGACGCTTGATCTGGCGCGAAACCGTCCGAGATGTACCAACACCATGAGGTACTCGCGTGGGCGCGCAAGACGTAGCTAGGTTTTTCAGCTCGCGACCTGCGCGTTCTGGTCCATGGCGTTCTTCGAGTTCCAAGGGCATCGGGACCACGTGTTCCCTAGATCGCGTTATGGCCTCGATCAATGCCCGGAGTTGGCCGCGATTGTCAGTCGCATCGACAAAGGGCTGCGAATGCGTCCAGATCCCACTATATGGTCGTGTTCGATGGCGTTGAGGCAACTGCTTAGCGCGTAGTTGTCGCGAGCGAAGATGGATTACGTCAGCGAGCGGGATCACCATGCTAGCGCCCACTCCCCAAAGCGCTTGTCGCGGTGTTCAAGGCGCGAAGCCGACCTTTGTGGCACTTTGGACCAATCTCCGCGATTCGGTATCCCTATACTCATTAACCATTGTGAGTGGAGTGGGCTCTTCGCCGTCTGGTGTCCGACAGTCATACAAGCGCTGTCAGGTTCAATACACTTGCGACGAGGAGTCGGTCGCGATTTTGTCAATGTGCTCAAAATCTTTGGAGCGAGTGTACGAGTTGGCACGGTGATTGCTGTAAGCGTGCAAGAAGACATCGTGGTGGCACTCGCGAACGTGAAACATAGCGTCGGTCTCTTTGAGAATCTCGTGGCGGCCAGCAGCGAGCCAGGTAGATGCGGACAATCCTTGCAATGCTGTACGAAGCTCATAGCGGTTCGATCGACTGGCAGGAGCAGCAACAGCGAGGGCCTGCGCGGCGTAATATCTCACCATGACGCTGAAAGCGTATGATGGCCGGCCCGGAAATTCGCGGCATCGAACGTTTCGTGGACCGGAATCCGTCTTGATCGCCGCCGCTCAGTTGATCTACGTGCTCCGCTCGATGCGGGTGAGCAGCACTGAACATGCCGATGTCTGCTACCGCGAAGGCGCAACCAAGAATGTCGCCTGGATGGTGAACGCGAAGACAAGCCCATCGAAACCAACGAACTCGCGGTGGCCAATAGCTGGCGCGGTGCTCGGTCAAAGACCGCTCTCTCCTCATCCCAGGGGTCACATGACATCTCAAACGTCTCGATTGACACCCGATCAGTCTCCGCAGATATGCTGCAAGTATTTGACTGAGCAAGCGCGAGCCCTGTTCGGCCCGCACCCGTTCGCTGCGGAGATGTCCGAGGACCAGGTCGCTCGCCTGCTGCCTGACTATCTGGCGATGTCACAGGCGTTCCCGTACCTGCAGGCGGGGTCGCAACGGGATCTCATTTTCGATGCAATGAATCACAATCGAGATATTCCGAGGGACATTGAACTGACCAGCGTGGTTGGAAATTTCATCTGTTGGGATGAGACGGGCGGTTATGGCCAAATTCTCCAGGGCGGCAAGGCGGCGCTACCCGACATTCTGGTGACTGAGAACTTCCACTCCAACCTGCTTAGAAAGGATGCGTCGCAATTACTCGGCAGAGCAATACGGCCCAACTACAGCGCCACGACCAAGCGGTACCTGCATTGTCTCTATGCCGGCTTGTCATCGAAAGATCCCTTAGTACGTTGCGCCTACATGGTCGCTTTTGAGCTACATGCTGCGGACATGATCGAGTCGCTATGGACCACTCTGGTCAAAACCTTTAAGGCGCGGCCTGACGATCTTGAGTACTTCCGCAGCCACGTCGGCGGAGAAGATCCTGCGGAGAAGTACCACGGAGAAATGACAGGCCGGCTGATTGGCGAACTTATCCCGGCTGATAGGAATAACCGCTTTTTAGATGAATTCGATCGAGCCTATCGGCTCAGCCTACAGTGGTGCCGCGATCTGCGCCGAGTTGTCTCACTGAAGGGAGATGATCACTCGGAGGTCGAGCACCATGGCCGTTGTCATTGTGGTTCTGTCAAGTTCTACGTCAAAGCACCGCGAGAGCTATCTGCAGTTCGATGCAACTGTTCAATCTGCGAAATGTCTGGATTTCTGCACTTGCTCGTACCCGGCAACAAGCTTCGCATCGAGTGTGGCGAAGAATTCCTCACGACGTATCAGTTCAATAAGAACATCGCTCGGCACACGTTTTGCCGGGTTTGTGGCGTAAAGCCATTCTATAGGCCGCGCTCGAACCCCGCCGGATTCAGCGTAAATATTCGATGCCTCGATAAGGGGGCCATCGAACGCATAACAATAAGCGAGTTCGATGGCGAGCATTGGGACCAAGCCTTCCGCTCGATGCACCAGGACCTTCAGTCCTGCGTCGAAGATAAAACCCTGGAGTGAACTCGAATGGCGCGCGCAATGAATCATAAATCTCGTCTTCTTTCAGAAGAAGCTTTGACAAAATACCGCATAGAACTGCTGGTAAAGGGGACGGTCGTGATCGGCCCCCAGATATTGTTCACCCAAGATGACTTGTCCAAAATCGATCAGCTGCAGGCTGAGATTTCCGAAGAAGAAGTGAGGCAGGGAGATGCCGGCGACTCGCACAATGTTTTCGTCAAACGCGTGAGGGTAGACCCGCCCGGCCGCGCTCCTAGCGACGTGAGCGGTGCAGCTCCACGGCAGATCATGGAACTGCTTGAAAGGAAAGACCGCAGCTTCGCGATAAGAAAGATCTTGGGGGCCACGTCGGATCACGTGATCCGCAGATGCCAAATGCATCGGATGCCTCCTGGTTCGTTTGTTGGCATTCATCTGGATGCTGCGAGCGATCCGGATTTCGAGTACGCGGTCATTGTGCAGCTGGCGAGGGACTTCGAGGGGGGGGAGTTCGTGGTATATCCAAGCGGGTACGAACACCAGGTATTCAGACCGCCATTTGGCGCTGTGCTTGTCACCACATGTAAGCTCCGGCACGAGGTGAAGCCTGTGCGGTCCGGCGAGCGCCGATCGCTGGTCTACTTCTGTTCAAAACGCAGCGGCGCGAACCGCCGGATCATCGAAAGTTCTACCGCTGACGCATGAGGTGGGGTGGCTGAGATCGCTTTCGAATGAATTTGCCAAGGGTGAGCTCTCAGGAGAGGGGGGAGCTTGGCATACTGTGCTCAGACTGTCTCCGGCAAAAGGCGCCGGGGCGATGAGCATGTGGAAGAAGAGTTGCTTTGGAACGAACCGGATCTCGCCGCCCAGACCCGATTCGTCCAACCCGCGCAAGCCCAGCTGCTGCGCTCGATCCTGAGCCAGAGCGAGCGCGTACAAACCTCCAGCAGATCGTCAATGATCAGGATGCGAACGATACCGCCAATTCCTGTTCATGCCTGTGAACGATGCGGGCGTCACTCGCGGCGGCGCCTGCTGGTCGCTTCTGTTGGTTAACCAGCGAGTGCCTACCGGCACCGGTTGGCTATCACTATGACTCCGCCCAGTCTTCCAACAGTATCGTTTGCAGCAGCAGAACGGCTTGGATAGGGGTACCCAGGGTAGACGCGACGCCAGCGCTGATTGGACGATTGGCGCAGGCCGAGCGGCCAGACCATGCGCCGCTGCACCTCGAGCACCTCATCGCCATTCGGGACTTCAGGAGCGACTTAAGGATGGTCCCGATTAGGGCTGACGGAGCTCGAGCTAGACGAGGCAAACATTCACATCGCGTCGTCAGATAACCTCGCGTGATCGAAAGCAGGGACAAGTTGAGATGAATTGAGCGATTGAAGATATGGTCGCTGTGATCTCAATCAAACCATTCGCAGTAGGCGGTGCTGTAGATCGCGGGCCGCGGCCCTATCGCGCGCAATCACAAGGCACTCCACCGTGCCAGCCTCTTGGTCGGCGGCAAGCGGGATCACGCCCTCCTTGCGTGTGCGGTCGAACAGAAATCCTTCCTTGACCAAACGATCATGCGCTATTTGGAGGGATCCTGATCGAACATTTCTTACGGATAAAATAACGTTGCAACCGGAATAGTCGAATCCCAGCAGCCGGACGGCAATGCTGTGTAACACCGCGCCGCCACCCCAACGGCCGTTCGCTTCATTAAAAAGCAACCGTCCGTCAGTAGCGAAAATGGCGTCAATGTTGATCATTCCGCGATATCCCAGGTTTCGCGCAAGCGCCACAAATCGGTAAGCATGCGCCTGGGCAGTCAACCATTGCTCGTTCCTCAGGTCGCTTGGAAGCTCAAGTCCTGTCCAGATCAGAGCTCTTTCGGATCGGTCGGCGCTTTTACGCAGACGTATGTTTCCACTGCTCATAAAAACGATTGAACCATCATCCTCGATTTCATACTCGAGATAGAACAAAGACTTCGCTAGGTGGTACGACTCCACGACCAGCGTCTTACACGATGCCGTTGTCATCTCAGACCAAAGCGCATCAGGATCAAACGACAGCCATGGAATCCGCCGGGTATCTCTTGCCCCAGGTAGTGGATCGCTTTCGTTGCCGGTCAGGATGACATTTCCGACTCCACCGGCTCCATTGTCCAGCTTTACAATGACGCTGCCGGTCTCAGCTCTGAGGGAAGTGACCGCCCTGAAGAGTTCGTTTGAGTCCGTCGTGACAGCCCCATTTGGCAGCGGAAGTGCGACGCTTGTCGCCAATTGACGGAAGTGGCTCTTGCGGTTCAACAGATCAGGCCCTCGCTGCAGAGCGAAGTCGTCGCCGGTCCGCGGTATGCCAAGCATGGCCGCCAGGCGTGCGACGCCTTCAGTAGAGTAGCAGGGATACAATCGCCAGGTTGATTTCTGACGAATATGTCTGTTGATTCGCTCAACAACAGTCTTGGACAGGAGTGCGCAATCATCAAGCACCGGCGATTGGTTGCCGCCTTGAGGTACAAGCAGACAGAGACTCGATGCGTCGAAATTGAGCGTCGCGCCAATGAAGGATAGCAGATCCGCGGGGATGACTACCGGGGAGACTATCAGGTCACCCTCATGAGCAAACCACGCTGAACGGTATGCCGAATTGGCGGCCAGCGAAAGTTGAGCTCGTGTCAGATCGGAGCCCGACATTTGAGCCGTACCGGCATTCATGATCAGGATCCGCGGCATCCGTGACCTCCGGGCATTTGGGCGCGATCAGGCAGTGATGCAAACAATGGTGAACCTGCTGCGCCATGTTGAGCACTGAGCGAAGCTTGATTTGGCGCCGTCCTGCTACGAGAGAGGCTAGGTCGGTGAGCGCGAGCGATATCGTCAGTCTGTCGGCCGAGGCCGACGTAGCTGAGAGGCTGCCCTTCGAAATAGATCGCAGTTTCGCCTGGAGTATACGCAGCTTTTTGGTCGGTCAGGCTGCGGAGATTCAACTCGATATTCAAGCACCTCACGCCCGCATAGTACGCTTGCAGGGAGTGGTTTCCGCCGCAACCCGGAATTGCTTGGCGAGTCTCCGATGACATGATTCGGTTGGCATTTATACAGGCTATGATCAGACGGCCTTGGAGGGATGATGGTTCTCATGGGGTGCGAACAATGGATATTACTTGAGGGATCTCGGCCGATTGATCACTCTCTCTGTTCTGCTGGGCGACGGTCGTGTGCATCTGTCCGTGGTGATAGAAACACCACGAAGACAATTTCTTGCCGCGTCTTTGATATACAGGCTCGCCGCACATATAGGCCTCTCTGGCATCTCCATCTTTGAAGCCGATGATGCAACGGCATTGGCCTTCAATATGGTCGATCAACAGGACCTTCTTGAGGCCGTCGGGCTCTTTCAACTTGCTGCTCCATAATGCCAAGCAATATTTTGCGATGCCGCGCTGGCCAAGCGGAGCGACAATTGCAGCTCTGGCTCCTTGAAAACCTGCGCAGCCCAGCCATCTGTCGCACCTTTGCGCGATCGCCATGCCTTGCCACCACGAGAAAGCAGTGACAGAGCGGAAAGCCAGTTCGGCGAACTGATTTTGGCGCGGTGTCGCGCCAGAGGAGGGGCTTTGTTCAGCTTCGGCAAGCAGCGTCCCCGACTTAGGGGGTCGGATGGAGGTCTACGTCGCTCAACTCTGACCTCGCCGGCTCTCTGGTGCCCCGGGCCAGAACAGCCACGTAGTCTCGCTTTCGGAATGGAGAGCCTTTCAAAGCTACGTTCGAGCCATCGCGCCACAATTAGGACTGGCTGCAGAACCATTCCGACCGCCGCGCCACCGGGGATGATGATCATGATTGACCATGGAGACGAGGATCTGACCAGCTGAGACATTCGCAATCCTTCACGATTTTGGCAGCAGACCGAGACAGGTGCCCACCTCAAGACCGTACGACTTAACGTTACGTCCGATTCAAGCCCTTTTATGCACTGTGTGAACGTGGCCAAGCTCTTAAATCGGCTCGCCGGCCGGTCTGGTGTCGCACGCATTCAGCGCTGCGATTTGCGTCGAGAAAGTTCGCCTGCCTTTGAGATCAGGGCCGCTGCCGATAAGCCCATTCTCGGAAACGTTCGCCCTTTCGCGACCAAGGGCTCGCGCCCTTTGCAGCCGATTGCCCGCCTGACCTCCGCTGCCGTCATTGGATAGCTCAGTCACTTCTATGATTTGGCAATGGCAAATCCGGCATCCGACCGATGGTTTTCGATGAGTCGGCGAGAGGGGGCGCAGACTGTAGGCGCCGTGGGGGTGGGCGAGGAACGGTCCTGCGATTGCCGGCGGCCGTCATCAAACGCACCTCGCCGTCACTGACTTCGCCTGGCGTCAGGATTATCGCAGCGTCTGATACAGGCGGTACAGTAACCGCGCGCGAGGTTCGATCGACGAGATGTAGAGTTGCTCATGATACGTATGCGCGCCCTTGCCGTCAACGCCAAGGCCATCAAGGGTCGCGGTATGCGGCGCGGTGAAATTGCTGTCGGAGCCGCCGCCGCTGAACGCGTCGAGCAGCTCGAAGCCAAGTTCGGCGGCGAGCGTTTTGGCGTGTGCGTAAAGTGCAGCACCGGCGCTGGTCTTCTCATATGGCGGACGGTTCAATTCGCCTGATACCGTCACGCTGACGCCGTCGGAGCGCGAGGTGATGCCGAGAATCTTCGGCACCAGCTCGTCGGCATGTGCCATGGTGGGGACGCGCACGTCGACTTGCGCATAGGCCAGTTCCGCGACGACGTTGGGCCTGGTGCCGCCGCGGACGACGCCGACATTGACGGTGATACCGCGCGTGAGATCGTTCATCGCCTCCAGCGTCTGGATCACATGGGCGAGTTCCCGGATCGCGCTGCGGCCGTCCTCGGGCCGCGTACCTGCATGCGCCGGAGCGCCCTTGATGAATACGTCAAAGCGCGCAACGCCCTTGCGTCCCGTGATGACCTTGCCCCCGTCCCGAGCGGGCTCGGTCACCAGTACGTATTTGGCCTTGCGGCCGTCGGCCTCGATCAGCGCGCGCGAGGTTGGGCTGCCGAGCTCTTCGTCCGAGACGTAGAGGTGCGTGATGCCGAGCGGCGGGCGTGCATCATCGGCGCAGATTTGCCGGAACGCGTGATAGGCGAGGTAGGCACCGCCTTTCATGTCGTAGATGCCGGGGCCGAACGCACGGTCGCCGTCGATCTTGAAGGGTAGCCGTTCGATGGATCCCATCGGATGAACTGTGTCGAGATGGCTCAACACCAGAATGCCCGGTACGCCCTGCCCCCAAGAAGAGCGGGTGACCAAATGATCGCCGCAGCCGTGACGCCCCGCAACGCGCTCGACACCGGCCGGCAGGTCGCGATAACCTGCTGCGACGACATCAGCGAGTTTGTTGATCTGATCCGGCCGCTCCGTCGGAGATTCGATCAGGACCCAGCGGCGAATGCCCTCGAGAATCTGGGCGATTTCGAACGCGTTGCTGGACATAGTTGTCTGACGCATTTGAATTCGATTTGTCATCGCAAGATCATAACGTCACCAAGTACTCACATCGGAATCGAGCCCGAAGATATAGAGAAGCGCCAACCATTGTGACCCGGGGCGTGCCTATGAACCCGATCCTGCTGCGGCAACGATGCTTACTCGCCTGTCGTTCACAACTGATCTACCAAAGCTGGTAGTTTCGAGGAGACTATGCAGTTGTCCTGATCAGGTACCCGCACGCGTTTCGACGCGGGAGGTCGCAGACCGGCACAAGCGTAGCTCGACAGGCGAAGCGCCGAAATCGCCGGAGCTGATGAGACCTTTCAATCGAGCCTAATCTGTGGAACCAGTCGCAGCCCAGGCAATTGTTGGATGGCTGTCGTGGAAGCGACTAGGGAGTGAGGCCATCGACCATTCCGCTGTCCCGACGGCCTGCGCAAAAACCGCACTCAGTCTGGCAGTAAAGTACGAAGTGCGCCCCGGAAGTTGATCAATGGATTTCCATCGCTTTGTCGGGCCGCGACAATTCGTCCGATAAAGACGGTGTGTGTGACAAGCGCCTTGTGGTCATACAAAACGCATTCGAGCGCGCAAAATGCGTTGGGCAATAGCGGTACATCGAGGACGCCCTGATCCCAGGCCCCGGTGTCGAAGCGGTGAACGCCTTTCGCCCCCTCCCCACCGCCAAAACGCAGCGCAAGGTCCTCCTGGTCACTGCGGAGAACACTGACTCCAAAGCTGCCGTTGGCAAGGATCTCGTCATGTGCCTCGGAGCGGGCATTGATGCCAACGACCAGGCACGGCGGCTCCATGCAGATGGACGTCACAGAGCTCACCGTCAGTCCACGTCGTCCGGCTGCCGTCCCGGTCGTCACGATGGCGACACCGCTCGGCAGGCTTTGCATGGCATGGCGGAACTCTGCCGGTTGGATAGATGGCATATCCCGAATCGCAGGAGGGAACTGGTGGCTCATGATTGGTCCCTGCTGTGGAACCCCACTTCTAGTGTCTCCACACCCAGAGACGACTTTGATCCCTATGGGGCCTGTAATGAGTTACCCGGTGTCGAAATTGCGTGACGAATAGGCTCAGATGGAGACCGGGTATGACTTCGATGTCCTCCGGATTAGCTACAGTCATGACCGGACGGATGTGCAATATCTCGGCGGGTTACGCCGGATGGCGATCGCAGCGGCAGAACTGAGAATTGCCGCCGCCTTGTTTCGACAGGCCTCCTTAAACAGCGAACCGCGCTGAGCAGCCCGGCGACGCGCCAGTGCACAGGGAATCGTGGTCGCGATTCAACCAGCTGGGCCGGAATCTCGCTGAGCCCCCTTCGGACGGGATGACGCCGATTGCGGTAACGGCGCCCGCCCTGCCAGAGGGTCTCCGCATGTAGACGGCATCGGCGCACCTAATGTACTTTTAGGAGAACACGTTTTTTTGCCGCGAGAAGATGCTCATCGAGCGTCGCGTGCAGCGCACCCCGCAACTCCGGTGGGATCGAGCTATCTGTATCGATCAATTCCCGAAACTTCCGTATGATGTGTTCTATCGCAGCAATAGATCCGAGTGTTTCAATCTTCTGCCGGGACATCATCATCTCCTTTGGCGCGCAGCGCGTTTCATCGCGGGTCCTCCCTCGGCAACGCGGGCTGCAACAGGGTTTCATCGTTGAGGTTGGCTCTCGCGCCCGTGCTCGGCGCGAATTGCTTTCGACCGAGCGCTGGCGGCGCAGGCTCCTTGAATCCCGCAGAAGTGACGTGCATTCGTGGCTCCAATATTTTCGCGCTCGTGAGCAGCAGACCTGGTCGCAATACTGGAACATCGGCCGGCTCGGCTGTCAGGCGTTCGAAACCGTGATCAGGCGCTTCAGTCGAGCGGCTGCGGCGCCGCGATCAAGTGATTCTTGTCCAAGTGCTACGCCTTCCTGCAGTGTCGAGGCCCGCCCAGCCACGACCAACGCCGCCGCCGCGTTCAAAAGCGCGGCGTCGCGAAATGGACCTGGTACGCCATTAAGCACATTTTGCAGCGCAACGGCATTAGTCTCCGCATCGCTGCTTTCCAGCGCGTCGTTGCGGCAGCGGGGGAGCCCGGCTTGTTCCGGGGTCACTTCGAAGGTGCGGACTATACCTGCCTCAAGCGCAGCAACAAACGTTGGGCCGGTGAGGGTTATTTCGTCGAACCCGTCCGAGCCATGAACAACCCACACTGACTCGGCACCAAGGTTCTTCAAGACGTATGCCAGAGGCTGCAACCATTCGGGAGACAGTACCCCAACGATCTGCCGCTTGACCCCGGCCGGATTGCACAGAGCCTCGATCAGATCAAAGGTCGTATGGGTTCCAACTGCGGTCCGGATCTGCCCGATGCGCTGCATCGCCGGATAATGGGCTGACGCAAACATGAAGCCGATGTTGGCTTCCTGCACGCAACGTGCGATCGCGTCAGGCTTGAGATCAACCTTTACACCGAGGCGCGCCAACACGACTGCGTCGCTTGAACCCGAAGACGCACCGCGGTTGGCATGCTTGGCCACGGGAATGCCGGCCCCGGCGACGATGAAGGAAGCACAAGTCGACACGTTGACCGAATGCATAGGGGTCTTGCTCGTGCCGGCGAGGCCGACGGGGTCGCATGTCGACTCGACCCGCGGCATTCTATTCCGCATCGCCAAGGCGGCGCCAGTGACTTCTTCGACCGTTTCGCCCCGGACCCGCATCCCCATCAACAAGGCGCCGACTTGCGAGGGAGTCGCGTAACCCGACATCATGCTGTCGAAGGCTGACGCAGTTTCCTCACGCGTCAGAGTGGCGCCTGTGGCAACTTTGCCGATGATCGATCTAAGCACTTCCATCGAACTTTACACGTTCCTGTCCAAACCTCGAGCTCTTCCGCAAGTCATCGTTGAAGACACCCGGCATCGATTGCCTTGATGCAGTCGCCCGTCCCACGTGGCATGGCCTCATTGACGCTTGAGGCGGCAGGCGGTTGAGTGTGGGCATGCTTGGCGAGGCTACAACCTGACGCTACGTGAGGGTCAAGCTCTCCATTTCGGTGGAGCCGTCGAGAGGAGATCGTCGGTCAGTTCGAACACTGCAGTTGTTTGCCACAGGACCGATGACGCTGTCTCGTGCCCGCAGTGGCCTCTTTACCGCGGTGTTCCGGCCGGATCACCGCATCCTTCAAAGCCTTTAGCCGTCCGTCGCCGGCCGCGGTGGTGAACCGTGGAAGCGGCTTCCTCTACCTTGCTTCGAGGCTATCCGTGCTGGGTAGGTCGAGCCCGATCTTAGCTGGCTCCACACAATAACCCCACCTGGTTGTAAATGAAGGTGGCCGTCCCAGAGCGATGGACGCGTCCCGTTGATCCGCCCGCGTGGGCCCGGTCATGTTCGGTCCTGCCTTACAGCAGAATACGCCGTGCTGTGGCGCGTCGAGGCGATCTGTTTTCAGAACAGCCTCTGCGGTGGAATGATGATTTTGGCGAGCATGGGATCGAACGCCGTGATGTGCCGGTTTGCATGACGCCGCTGTCGATCCATAGGCCATCCGGATACTCGAGACGAAGTACTTTGCCGGTGGTCGGGACATATCCGCGTATCGGAGCCGCCGCGCAGGGGTGAGCTCGATTGCATGCCCAGTTGAGACAATGTCGGACTGCGAAAGTGCAGGTCCTGGATGAACTTCTGCAAACGGGCTGCACCGAACAGTCGCGCTCGAAGAGCGGGCCCCGCATCAACCTCATGGTAGGATTGCAGAGCGATTTCAAGCTTGTGCAGCGTTTTGATAACGTACGCCGCACCCCTATTGGCAATCAGAACGTATCGAAGGGCAATTCCTGCATTCGCCTATCTCGACAAGCGCGACTGAACCAGAGCGTTGGGCAATTGTAGGCGGCCATGCGCGTCGCCTGACCGCGGGTGTCCTGCAGGTCACGCTGCGATCACTTCCGCGGATAGGCGAACGAACAGGCCGCCACATTCACCTCGAGTCGCTGCTTTTCTTGCCAGTGTCTCGCACGGAGATCACGTAGCGACATCGCTGGCCGAGACTCGCTTGCTTGGATCTGAGGCAGGCAGTGATAGCGGTGCGATCTGGTATGTGGCTGCTACAAAGGCGGAACACGTCCTCCATGCAAGCCTCTTTCTCTTCTGCGGTCGGCGTTTCCTCGCCCGCGTTGACCGGCCCTGAGATTACCGCTGTTGCGATGACAAGAGCAATGGCGCAGCGGGAGATTGTGAGGCGCGAAGCCAAATGACTTCGTTGATTTTGAGTCATGATATCCATTCAAGTCCGGTTGGTTGCGTTATTGTTCTTCCTGCGCGAAGCGCAACGTGACCTGTCCGCCGAGAAACAGGCTGAACTGCTTAAGGAAGGTGCCGGCATGCTCGTTCTTCCGCTTTTGCGGTCCGTGCGGTGCTGGTCCTCCGTCCGGCACGACAGAAGCGACACCTGCCTAGTGGCGGAGTACCACGAAGAGTGGAAGCACTGGCGGCTGAGCTGGCCCAGCAAGTGATCATTCTGGAGCTTCCAGTGACTCGGTGCATGCCTGGGTGTCGCGAGGCACTGTTTGGGCCTGACATGAGGTACTCTGGCTCAGCCAACCGCCAACCGACGCCGTAGCCGGCGCGACGCCGGGGGAAGGGCATGCCCCTATCGCGACGCAGGGAGAGGGCAGGCAAAAGCGCAGGTGCGCCCAAGCCACTGTTGATGATGCATTCGATCGTTAGCGAACCATGATGGCGCGCGACGAGACTACGTTTGCTGTAATCGCGCCTGTGTTCAGAGATATGTGAAGACGCTGGGTAAGGTTATCTGGGATGGAGTCTCCGTCTGGCGTTCCGCTGGGGTGGAGCGCCTGCCGTGTAGAGCTCGAAACGCGCGATTTCGTCCAGTCGCGACAGGAGCAGCTCCGACGCAGCGCGGACGAGGATGCTCGTTGAGGATCGTAGCGTCCTGATCGAGTCGCGCCAGGTGAGTTTAGATATCTGAAACATTCGCAATTCTCTTGACGTGTCTGGAACGGGCTGGATTGTCGGAGGTGGCTGCGGCTTGTCGAGGATCGTACAATCTAACGCTACGTGCGATTCAAGCCCCTTCGTGCGTCTGATCGTCTGATGATGTCGGGGCTGTGCGTTCTTCGTACGAGCCTCGGCCGCAACGCGCACAGTGGTGTTTCAGAATAGCGGCTGTGCATGGCGACTGCCGCCTCGGCACCCGAGGCTCCAAGCGTCGCTGCTACGTGATTATACGGAGCGCCGGTGTCGCATTTCTTTGATCTGCGAATTGCATGCTCTCGGCATGAATCCGAAGAGTAAACTCTACCAACCCGAGCACTGGCGAGGCCGTGCGGAAGCAACGCGAAAGAAAGCGGAGGCGCTCGGCGACGGGAAAGCTAAAGACAGGCTGCTCAAAATTGCCGTGGAATACGACAAGCTGGCTCGGCGCGCCCACGTGTGGCAGATGCACAAAGACGAGGACGATCCATGGCATGAGGAAGAGCTGTAAAGCGTCCCCACAGATCATCAAAAGACGCCAACCTGTTGGTCGCTACCGGACCCAATGCCACGCAAATGTCGCTCAGCAAGCAAGTCAGTGCCTGGAAGGGACGTTGAGGGGCACCGTAGGGCGGGCATCCTGACGGTCTTGTGCCGCGCTCCGGATCGCGACATATATGGCGGAGCAGTCCGCCTGCCCAACGCTCCTTCAGGCCGACTTGCTTCGTCAGCTTCTCGAAAGCTAATCCTCATAAGAAAATGCGCAGCCTGGACCTCAATTTGCAGTCAATGCGTCGCAGTAAACGCGGACGCCGCGATGCCATCAGCGTCGGAACGTTCAGCTGTTACAGGTCAGTGCGTGGAACTTGGTCGAGGCTGCAATGGCATATCAGTTTCGCCAACTCGAGATATCTGCGTCATGCCTCAAGATTTCCTTTGCGTTCGCCCGAGGGGCGGATTTCCAGGTAGTCCCGCGAAGTTTGCGCCGGAACCAAGTGTGAAAGGGGGCACGTCCGATTGATGATGCGTGCGCATGCGGTGCGGTCGCGGCATGCGAAGAGGTCGCAAAGCCCTAGCGCCTCTGCCATCCGCGAGATGACTTCAGAAGAACGTTGCGATGATCCAGCAGAGTCCGGCCCAAAGCAGCGCATTTATGAGGAGTGCGGCCAGTGGCCAAAGGTTCCACCCCCTTTGCTGCCGGGAGCGACAAACGGCGCCGTAATGCTTGGTCGGCGGGTGCTTTGGTGCGCGCCAATGCGTCATTTCATCAGACGTCGCCCTGATCGACCGAAAGAAAAATGCCGGGCTTTGCATACCTCGTACCACTCAGAAGTTCGCAGTCATCTTGCATAAGGAGAGTATCGGAATGTTGCCTGTTGCGCGGCGAGCCTCCGTCCGATGGTAGGCTCGTGTATGGTCGGTACAGTTAGGGTCGCTTTCCGTCACCGCAGCAATCTACATGCCACGACGCAGAAGTATCAGGACCGCTTTGATGCCGACAAAAGCGCGTATGTCGGACGTTCTCGACACAGAGCCGCTGCCAGATGTCGGATTCGCGACGTCCATGTCCGAAAGACAACAACGGCATTAGCGACAGAAGGCTGAGCGTATCGCGAGCGCCATACCGTGAGCAATGAATTCGGACTTGCATCGTAGTGTCGCGTGAAGAGCGGCCGACGATCGCCCTGATTGAGATCCACTAATCGTTGTTTCTGACCGCTAGCTTACGACAAGAGGCCGAGATGGCAACGATCCGCTAGATGTCGTCGGTTCAAGGACGATTCATGCCAGGCGTACGCGGCTCGGGCCGCAGGCCGGTTCGACGCCCGGTCTTTCAATCATGTTCACCTAGATGGGCGGATTGCCACTGTTCAGACCCGGCGAGAAAGCCGTGAATGACAGGTACGATCTCACAAGCAGTAATATCGTCGGTTCAGCTGGAGCCATCACTGGCTTTGCGAGTCATCATGGAATGTACATGTCAAAGCCCGCTATAGAGAGAATGCCATGATGCCGACCAATTCATTGAAGAGGAGGTGCCGCCAGTTTCTTGTGCTCAAGCGGCCATGACATGAATGCGCACTAACGCTTGCTTGAAGCGCGGGGAGAGCGATGGCAGACATAAGTGTTGCTGATGCGCGCTCTATTCGGCGATGTGCGACCAACACTGGATGGCATCGATGAGTAAGATGCTGGGCATGAGAGGGGCTCGATGACAGAGTTGTATTATGAGCGGGAAGGTGCGTCGGCGGACTGATTCGGGTTCGCTCAGATGTGCTACCGCTCGTACTCACGTCATCAGTGGCCCCTGAGAGCGTTCGGCGCACGATGCGATCGTTAGAAGAGTATAGCAGGAGAACGAGTGATGATGGACATCTGCGGCTTTCTCAGATGGTGCTCTGAAGAGCGGTATAGTAGCGCTTTGCGAGACAACGTGCTCTGCGTCGGTTTCAATGACCTCCGAAAGGCAAAGGGGCGGGCGTGCGAGCGCAGTTGATAGAGAAGCTGGAGGCCGGCCGCGTGCAACACGGCCGGTTCGCTACGGTTCCGGGATCAGGCCCTTGCGGCGTTTTCCTTGTGCAGGGGCCTTGCGGGTGTGAGCTAAAGATAAGTGGATTTGTTCGTCCTGGCTGGGAGCATGTTGCAGTCTCGACGCCGCGGCGCTGTCCGAATTGGGAAGAGATGTGCTTTGTAAAAGACCTGTTCTGGGATGAAGAGGAGTGCGTCATGCAACTGCATCCGCCATATTCGCAGTATGTGAATAACAGCCGATATTGCCTTCACCTGTGGAGACCCACGCATCGGGACATCCCGATGCCGCCGCCGAGCTTTGTAGGCATCGTTGGACTAGAGCCCTCAGACGCAGCAATGTTGTTCGCGCGGATGAGCGCTGCACCATGATGAGCTGAGTTAGGAACCCAAGCGGAAGGTGACGCCGAGCGGCTGCAGAAGCACCGATTCGGCGCCGCCGAACTGAGGCGCCAAAAGCGTGTGTATGTCCAGGATCCAATTGGTCGTAGCCGTGCGCGGGGCTGAGCCGAATTTGCTACTATCGAGTAGGAGAAGCTAATAGTGCACTGGTCCCGGTAAAGATCGCGGAGCCATGCTGAACGCAGTTCGGCGGCAACAACAGCATCTCGCCGGGCCGACGATCCTCACAAGACATCACTGGGCGATCCGACGATGCGAATTGCGCACTCTTTGCAACGAGAAGTGTGTGCCGACCGGCGGCGTAATGCGATGGTTGTGAGATCGAGTTCAAGGCGACGGTCGAATTCAGTTTGACGAAGGCGCTCTTGCCCCATCACCCTGACCGCATCCGGAATTGCAGAAGGTCGGGCCTGCCGTCGCTGTGCGACAGTCATCAGCTCGTCGGCCACAATCTCGCATCTGCAGCGGGGCCCGTGAGCAGAGACCGTCGAGACACCAATTAGGCGCGGGGCGGTAGCTTCGCTAAGTTATCTGGTTGTCAGCTCGTCGTCAGCTTGCCGCGAGATCATTCACAAGCAGAGTGCAAGCAGCCCGCGCTCGTTCTGAGGAAACGTAGGCTGAAGAAGCAGGCGAGGCGGCATGTATAATCGAGTTAGTGACCGATCCACACGCCCTAATCAAGCTGACGAACCGAGTGGATCGGCGGACAGCTACGAATTTGCTCAAGCATTGACGGATCTCGCTCAACGGGAGAGCCCGCCATCTAGGGAATTGTCCGACAAAATGGGGCTCTGCTGCAGCAAGCCACAGACCTCAGATGCAGTCATTTATAGTCCAAGCACCTTGGAGCCCAGCACATCTTCTCTGTCCTCCAGCTCAAATCCATCCTCTCCCGCGAGGCCCATTCGTCCTCTCTTCGAATACAGGACTGCTGAATTGTCCGAGGCCAATGTGGACGGAATCTGCGTTGGATTGGCAGCGGAGTGGCTCCTCAATCTCCCGAGCAGCCCATCATCCCGGATGACGGCGCTGCGCCCGGGAACTCAAAATCACAGCTCAGCGGCAATCCGGCAGCAGCGGTATGAAGACCTCAAGAGTCTGTTGCGAAGGAATAGGGCGGAAGGGTCCCACAACCTTCAGGCAAAAAGGACGATGTTACGCGAAGCCGGTCTAGAGCCGTTCGCCCAAGAGACGCGATATAGATTTGGTACATCTTCGCGCATTGACCAGATCGTGAATGAGGTCGCCGACGATCGGTCGATCTACTTGGTCAGCTTGCGTTTCGCCGCAGGTGGCGCCCACACAATCGCAACGTCGACATCGAATGGAATGACGACCCTCTTTGATCCCAACTATGGGGAATTTACTGTTCGCTCAGATCAGATGGGTGAGTTGTTCAAAAGTCTCGCCTACCGCTACTGGAACCCGAACCGACATGATATATCGACTGTCGTCACACTAAGGATGACGTGAGTGTTTGGGAGGTTGCAACATACTTGGCCGAGGCCCGCGAGTGGATCCTTTCGCGGTCGATGCCGGACATCCGCCTCGCGTCCGGCAGTGCAACTACAGCAGGAAACATGGATTGTGGCGCCCTGACGCGCGCCCGACGTGAAGCAGAGCTCACAGCGCCCCCTTCGGACGTTGGAGGCCATGCTCGGCCGAAGCTCTCTGGAAGTAATGCAGCAAGGGGAAAATGCTCAGAGAGAGGCTGGTCGGTCACTCAGATTGATGAGCTCGTGCGCTGGCGCGTCAAAGTCTGAATGGGCTGCGCTTGCAACTCATGCAGGACCGGCGGCCCGTTAGACTTTCCTGAAAGTTGGCTAAGCTCCTCGTGTGGGTTTCGACGCCTTTAGCTCTTGCGCGCGGGGCTAAGGGCTAAGGGCGGGCATCACGCATCCAAAACAATCGGCACCAGTTGTATTTTCGTCTGCTTTAGAATCGTCACCGGCCGCTTCTCCACTGACCTCGCCAGCCAAACAGCTGCTGTCAACGACAATGCGTGCCGTCGCACCATCGCACGACCGGGTCGACGCTCGCCACGAGCTCGGCAACAATCCGTGCTTGTCCTCGTCATTGCGCTTTCGCTGAGGTCCGGCTCTGGTTGAAGATCTCAGCACCGGAACCGAAACTGATAACACTATGCACTGTGTTCGTTTCAAGCCTAACGGGCAAGCTTTTGGGCGAGCCGACTACAAGGTCCTTCAACAATTTTCGAATTTACGGCCTGGATCCCCTCTCCGGAGCTGGCTATTAGTTCTGGAAGATCCGAGGGCTTACATATGACCCCAGTGCCACACCGGAAGCAGCGCGGGCGCGACTCGGCGCTGGTCAGGACGGTGAATCAGACGCTGTCGCTGCCACGCCCGCACTGGTTGAAGTTAGCAGAAACGTGACTCGGCGCCCAAAAGCCCCACGCATACACAGGGCAAGCGCTGTCCCTACCACGAGCCGCTAACTTCGACGTCACTGTAGAATGACTAGCTTTCCGAAAGCTGACGAACCCGACGCGATTCACAAAAACGAAAGCGGCCGGTGGCCCTCCTGACTGGAAGCCACCCATCTGTCCAGCGGGCGTCCGACCTAAGAGTATGGTCAAGCATAGACATAAGCCGATCTCTTCAAAGAGGTCGTGAAACTCACATATAATATGTGCCGCGAGATGATGTCAGCAGAAGCCTATCGATATTTGCAAGGCCCGGCTCTGCGACATCATTCACGAAAGATGATCCTTTACCTCCGAGACTTCGATGACAGCCGGGCGCATCCGATCAAGCTCGAAAGTGATCGGACACCAGGCCAACGAACGGCCTTTCACTGTTACCCGATGCCCTCGGTCGCGTCCTCCGGAAGATGTCGGCGGTTGGGTCGGGCGATGTCGAATACCTCGATGTCACAGGGTGAGCCGTCTTCTCCCGAACAGGACCATGTGCGCCCGTGCGGCCCATAGATTTGATCGCCACTTCATTGGCGGACAGTGATGCCGATCTCTTCGCATTGTCCGGAAAGTGGAAGGCGCGTCAGCGCGGCGCGCGGGCTAATATAACGGTGAAGCGCCAGTCAAAACGGGATCCGATCTACGCTTACTTCACGAACTCCTTGTTTGTCGATATTGTGGCCGGAAGCCCACGGTAGTCTCTCCTGAATCAGCTGCCGCGAGTCGAGCAAGCCGCTCGCGAAGCGCGCCCTCCAGAGCGCCGTAGCGAGCGAACGGCTTGCGGTGTTCGACGAAATAACCTGTCGAGATTAGATCCTAAAACATGAAGCTCGGACCGCTAGTTTGATCTCTGCGGTGCTTATGAGCCGTCGAGCGGCCTTTGATCGCCAATACTTCAGCAATCACTGCAGGGTACGTCGCTGATGGCCGCTCAACCGACCGCGCGCAGACGCTTCCAGCCGGGAGAGAAGATCGACCGCGGACAAGTGCGGGGCCGCCGGTATGCCGTTTCAAGCAAAGCAATGACGAGTCGTCGGTTCCCATGCCGCCGGAAGGCTTCATCGGCCGAGAGCAAGGCGGGCCCTGAAACCCATGAAGCCCCGCGACGATTGAGAGCCGCGGGTCGGTCGTTTTGCCGATGTGGCGATGCATTGCTTTGCGAGCGACGGCCTCGTCAGCTTCTGGAAAGCCTATCCATAATAGGATCAGCTCAATTGATTTCTTGGACGTGAGGCTATCGTGGACCCGTACAATTTCGATCCATCCAATGTAACAGCTTGGTCCCGGGTGCAGCACGCGGTCTTGGAAGAGCCGCAGGGGGGCATGCCGGGCAAGAGGGCTTTGAGCAGAACTTGGCGGAGGCGCGCCCACCCGATCCGGGTCCTGTCTCCGGTGGCGGCCGCAACTATCATCCCCATCTCTCTGCAGAACATCGGGACATTATCGATAAGGCGATTGCCCAATATGCAGCTCAGAAAAACCCAAAACCGACGACGGTTAAGCGCTATACTCAGGTGCTTCGCCGACTTGGAAATCATCTTGGCGCTCATCGCCAAAAGATTGATCTGGGGGACCACGAGTCCCTGGTCCGTCACGTCAAGACTTACTTCCCTAACGACGAAGGCATAAAGAAAGGGTTGAGTGTTCTTCGTGCGTATCATGACCCGAGCTATGTAGCTTCTGGCGGGCGGCCGCGCACAATCCCCTCAGCGGACGACGCGCCCCTCTCAGAGCGGCTTAATGCCAGTGGCATGACGTCGGGTAGCGCTGCTCGTCATGATCGTAGTCTTCGCAGATTTTCTAACGCGCTTAATCTTGCGGGCCACTCGATATCCGGACTAGACCACGCTGCGCGTATTGAATTCGCTCAGAAGTTGTTCCCGAAGGACGAGCATCTATTGTTCGCGTTAAACAAGGTTGGCGATGCCGAGCACGTTGCCGAAGCGGGTCCGTCTCGAAAGCGCAGCGGTCATGCTGTCCCGTCGCGCACATTGCATCTTCATCCCGATGACGCCCGCATCATTGACGGCCTGGAAAAAGCAGAGTTGAGCATGCTCAAACCCGAGGAGACTCGCCGGAGAAAAGATGTTCAAGATCTGGCCGGCAACCAACGAAGATTCGGTGCTTGGCTCCAAAGCAATGGGCGAGGGAGCATAGTGAGCCGACTGACCGGCACCAGTGAGCAGCAAAAGTCGTTGAACGACGATCACACGGACTTTAAAAAGCTAGTCGAAATGCTGACATGGGCTTCGATCGTCTTCGGAGCTACCTATGGCTCGTCGAGGCGAACGCTGCGCTGGGCGTCTCCTCCGAGCAGGCGGGTGGCGAGCCGCGGCGTGGCGAGTCGAACTCTACGTGGTCGCCGCACTTGCCGCACGATTTTGAGTGGCCGACGCCGGAAGCTGTGCCAGATGGGTCGTCGGCGATCTACCGAGGTCTCGACTCTTTCGTTGATCTGCCGTACACCTCGCAGGAGGTAAGAGACGATGCTCAGTCAGCGCCGGTGAGTAGGGCTGCCGCCAGACCGCCCCACTTCACCGGACCGTTGGACGCGCCAGCTCGGTCGCCAGACATTTTCCGCGGTCTTCAGTCTTTCGTTGATCTGCCGTACACGCCACAGCAGATGCGAGACGATGCTCAGTCAGCGCCGGTGAGTAGGGCTGCCGCCAGACGGCCGCTCTTCACCGGACCATCGGACGCGCCAGCTCAGTCGGCAGACACCTTTCGCGGTCTTCAGTCCTTCGTTGATCTGCCGTACACGCCGCAGCAGATGCGAGACGGTGCCCAGTCGGCGCCGGTGAGTGGGGCTGCCGCCAAATCGCCGCTCTTCACCGGACCATCGGACGCGCCAGCTGCGGTCGGCAGACACCTTCCGCGGTCTTCAGTCCTTCGTTGATCTGCCGTACACGCCGCAGCAGATGCGAGACGATGCTCAGTCGGCGCCGGTGAGTGAAGCTGCCGCCAAATCGCCGGTCTTCACTGAAATATCAGACGTGCCAGCTCAATCGTCAGACATCTACCGCGGTCTCAACTCTTTCGTTGATCTGCCATACATACCGCAGCAGATGCGTGACGATGCTCAGTCAGCGCCGGTGCTCAGCCCTGCCGGTGAACCCACGTTCTTCGTCGGGCGGTCGGGCGTACTTCAAGAGCTTGAGGACATCGGAGACCGAGTCGACATGGATTGGCAGCATGGCTCCCAGCCGGCGCCAAATTTCTTACTCGATGTCCTGGATAACATCGGGGTCCTGCCGACCCAGTTCAGCGGCCCAACCGAGGTCTCCATCAACGGTGAGTACTCGATCACATTGGGGCCGCGAGGACGCCGCGGTGCGCAATTCATCCATCATCCTCGCCCGTCTCCTGTCCCGGGTGCTCAGATCGGCTCCTCGGCTAGCGTTGCCTCTTCCGGTCACCGCAGCGGACCCGTGCTAGGCCCCACGCAGTGGCTGGGTGACGAGCATATCCAGCAGGACTATGAGCTCCTGGCGAATGAGTTGCAGCAGAACAATCCGGATCTCGCCGCCCGGACGCGGTTCGTGGATCCCCTGATTGCCCAAATGTTGCGATCCCCCTCCAAGGAGGTCGCCGAACGAGCATTAGGGTGGTTTCTCCATGATACAGCCGACTTCCTGTTCCTGCCGGTAAGCGATGCCAGCAATACGGATAGACATCGGCGCGGCAGTCACTGGTCGCTGCTGCTGGTTGATCGCCGCGATCGGGACCGGCCGGTCGCTTATCACTATGACTCCACGCAGGGATATAATGACAGGCCCTCAGCGGAGCTCGCACGACGGCTCGACGCTCACCTGCAACAGGCCCCGATAAGACAGCAGCAGAACGGTTATGACTGCGGCGTCTTTGTCGTGGACGGCACCCGGGAACTAGTTAGGCGATTGGCAGCAAGACGGCCGGACCTGAACCTCAATAATCTCGTCATCAGTCGGCAGGCACTGGGGGACCGACTAGGCGCTGGTGTCGGCTTCAACTGAACAGGGTGTGCGACCGAGTCAAATGCGCTTCTCGCCGATCGAAGATCCGCCATCGGTGTGTTCGCAGAGCATCATAGTGTCTCACCTGAGGAGCTGAGTGCGCATACGACGAAGGCCGGCTGATTGACGAATGTGCGCGGGCACAACGAGCTCTACGATCAGCTGTGTGAAGGTCAGGCGGCCTGGTGACCGGCGGGCTTATCGGCCTGGCGCAGGAGCTTCTATTCCCAGGGCAGCAGTTCGTGCAGGCGTGTCGCGGGAAGGTCGGCGATCCGGACCAGGACCTCAGACAGCATTGGCTGGACAGTCTGCCTCTTCCATCGGAGGAGCGTGCGATGCTCCAGCGTCTTATCACGGAACTCGAACGCGTGACGAAGCAACTATCGGAAATCGACAAAGTCGTGGCCCAACAGGCTCTGGATGATCCACGGGCTCTCAAGCTGATGACGATCCCCGGCGTGAGTTCGGTCGTCGCATCGAGTGTACTGGCCTCCATCGGCGACATCGCACGCTTCCAATCACCGGATAAGCTCAGCAGCTACTTCGGTTTGACCCCTCGAGTTCGGCAATCGGGAGAGCATCCGGCAAGGCATGGCCGTATCTCGAAACAGGGCAATCGTGACGCCCGCAAGATGCTGGTTGAAGCGGCCTGGTCGGCCAAGACGGCGCCCGGGCCGCTGCGGGCCTTCTTCAATCGCATACAGAAGAAGCATGGGCCTGGAGTCGCGGCCGTCGCCACGGCACGTAAGCTCGCAGTGATGATCTGGCACGTCCTGACGACCGGGAAAGATTATGCTTACGCACGACCGGCGTTCACAGCGATGAAACTCCGGAAGGTGGCACTCAAGGCTGGAGCGCCTCGTGCCTATGGCAAGGCTGGCCCGGGTCGGGACTACTGGATCAAGGAACTGCGTGAGCGGGAAGCTGGCTATGTCGCACGCGTCGAGCAGGCGTACGAGCGGATGGTGGCGGCCTGGAAGGAGAAGCCAAAAAAAGTGGCCTTGAACTGACGATAGGGCTTCTCAACACCATCCGTGGTCAAGCAGATCCCGCCATCGTCGAGGAAGCGGGCGAAGTCGTTCCAGCGCCTGAGCATGTTACTTCGTAGGCTTCAGGACCTCGGTGGAGGGCGAGAGGGTTTCGCGCCCCGCAACCACGTGCATGTGCTCAAGAAGCGGCTTGCTCTTTCCGTGGCGGACGGCCGGTCACGTCGGCGTCCCGGCCGTTGATGGTGCGCTGGATATCGAACGACGCATCGAGGTGTCTCACCGGAGCGCGATTAGGTTAGGCCCTCATAGCAGCCTGCCGGAATTAGACGTGGCAGTGCATCAGGGATGCTTCGCCTTTCCGCGGTTGCATCGTCGCGCGCGGGACCACCAGGTGGAAAGACGTCCGGCATCGGCCAGATGTCAGACATACTGCACTAATCTAAGGTAATCGTCCGTGAGGACAGGTGAGCGAATCGAACAAGCCGCGTCTTCAAGGAAGGTGGTGAGAGTCCGACTAGCCCAATTGCGGACTTCGACAGATTGCCGGGCCGGCGCGCGAGTACGGAGAGTTGCAAGTTCGGAACTGACGAGGTCAGCCGCCGCTGCGGCGCAATCTGAGGCAGAGAAGCAGCCAGCAGACATGACAGCTTTTGCCAGCCCCAATGTGGTGAGCCAACCCGCATAGATCAGCACGGCACCGTCTGTCTCATTGAGCCCAGAGAGCTGCTCAATTGCAGCACCATGGACTGATGCCGCTCCAACTGATCGAAAGAGATCGGCTATTTCGTCACGCGTGGCTTTAGAGAGGAGGCAGCGACCGAGATGCGATAGGAGCGCCTCAGTCGGACCTTCGAAGATGCGAAGGATGCGAGCGTCTCGATAGATTTTGGCTAAAGGCGCTCCCTCGTCGTAACCACGGCCACCTAACAGCTGGACGCATTGATCAGCGACAAGGCCGCACCACTCCGAGGACAAAACCTTCGTTGCCGACGCAAGGTGGACGTTTGGCGCGCCCTGCGCTGAAACAAGTTGGCATGATGCGGCCAGCATCGCCTTCACGACTTCCCGCCGCAGCACCATCTGTCCAAATAACTGCTCGATGTAGCTGTTCTCGATCATGCGCAGTTTACCGAGTCGGCGATGGCTTGCATAAGAGGCTGCGACCTGGATAGCGCGCTCAAGGGCTCCAAGACCCATAGCAGCCACACCGATACGGCCGCGGTTCATGCTAGATGAGGCAGCGCCCCAGCCGTCTTGATCGCGAGAGAGCACGTAAGAACGCGGCACCTCAACATCGTGGAACTCCAGGGTATTCTGAATGATGCCACGCAGACCCAGTGTGCGATGCTCGTGCGTGACCTTGAGGCCTGGAGCCTGCCTGTCAACGAGTACACCAACGAGCCGACCTTTCGCATCGGGTCCAGACGCGCGCGCAAAGCAAACGATCCAGCGAGCCCAGTCAGCGAGGCCGATCCAGATCTTGCGGCCAGAGATACGAACTTTATCTTCGCGCATGAGGGCCGAAGCCTCTATGTGCCTCGGGGCCGAGCCAGCTCCGGGCTCCGTCAAAGCGAAAGCGCAGAGATCGCCGCGTGTTGCACCCCAAATGATATGGTTTTGTTCCGGGATGTGCGGTGCCGCTTGGATGCAGGGCAAGGCCAGGAAGTTATGGATGACGAGGGTAGAGGCAGCGGAGACATCGAAGGATGCAGTGGCAGAGATGAGGTTGATGGCCTCCTCTAGGGGAAGAGCTAATCCGCCGTGCTCTCCTGGTGTGGTGAGCCCGAACAGTCCATGCCTTGCCAATATGCTGTGTAGGGTTGGAGGGAATGCTCGGCGGTCATCCGCGTCGGCGAAATTTAGCTGACTGAGGTCAGCGATCAAATTGGAGTATAGTGCAGCTGCACGGCGTTCGGCCGTGCGTTCCTGCGCCTCCCGGAATTGGGCATAAACCTGAGTATACATGGCCATAAGGCCCACAATGAACCCGGTCGCGCTTCATGCCAATTCATCCCCGCGGCTATCTCGGTTACACATTGGTATAGTGTGGATGTAAGCCCAGTATAAGCACGTTCTGCGGGACGTCGACTTATTGCGACCGCTGCGTGGACTCTCATCAAGATAAGTCTTGTCGGGCCTATCGGAGGCGCACGTTCGTTTCTTCCCATTGGCCAAAACTAGGTATGTTGCGCAACGATGAACCGCACACCGCAAGTTCGATGGTAGCGTCAACCCGCCGCATCATCTAGACCGCCTCTCTTGCAACTGCCCCGTAGGCAGCGGCGCTCCTTTGCCCCTATCTGCGACGGCCCATCCATCTCATTGCCGAGGCACCACAGCTTGATCCCATGAGGCGCCCGCCAGCCGTGCTTGCGGCGAAGCTCCGACCACACAGCTTCTCCAGGATGGTTGCAGTGTTCGACCAAATTGCGAGCGGCATCGCCGCGGCGGGTCCCCAGATTGAGGGCAATCATCGACGCGACATCGGCGGCCCGGCGCCAGTCCATGAATTCATTGGTGCCGAAGCTGTCGGGTCGGTGCTCAACCAGCCAAATCGAGGCGCGCCGGCCTCGTCTCTAGTGGTCCAACACCGTCCTCCCAATTGTAACCGTGCCGCCAGGATATCGAACGACGGGCGGGCCGAGCTCCTTCACCAGCGCCAGCACGGCCCTCCGAAAACCTCTTTCGTCTACGCTCCGATGGCCGGGCTCGTAGATGCTACCGTAGATGCATCGGCCCCGATGTTCGACGAAAGACGAAAGCACCAAACAGACGAGAGTTCGTGTGACCAATGGTGAAGTCGCGATCGATCAGAACTGTGGCTTTCCTGATGTTCTTCTCGGCCGGCCTGCGGCTGATGACAGTTACGACGTGGCCTGCTGCTCTGCGAAAGGAACAAATGAAAATGCGTGCCGACACTGGAGAGAACTCCATGAAGCCGATCCGCATCTAGCAGTACGAGCCTTTGGCAGCGGCAGCGGCAGCGGCGTCGTGGAGATATTGGGCGCAAACACTACAACAATAAAGAGAGCAATCGGCAACAACTCGCCAATTTTACGGCAAACCCACGGGGCGCAGCCAGCCCGCTAGCACGTTCCGAGTCGTTCTGGGTAGTCCAAGGTTCGGTCCCGCTGCATCCTCAAGAAAGTCATTCCCCGTGATTTGCCCGACCGTATGCGCAACAGCATCGATTACGCAACCTTCTGACACACAGCGGCTTGCTAGGGTTATGTTGCAAGCCCGCCGAAGCAAAACCCTGGCATTCCCGCCGGGGTTTTGCATGGTCATCGACACTTTGGCAGAGTAGATCAGAAGTCCATACCGCCCATACCGGCGCCTGGAGGCATTGCTGGACCAGCCGCAGCCTTCTTTGGCAGCTCGGCAACCATCGCTTCCGTCGTGATCAGGAGAGCGGCAACCGAGGAGGCGTTCTGGACCGCGATGCGCACGACCTTGGTCGGGTCAATGATGCCCTTGGAGACAAGGTTGCTATACTCGCCTGTCTGCGCATCGAAGCCATAAGAGTACTGCTCGTTGTCCAGGACTTTGCCGACCACGATCGAACCGTCTTCACCGGCGTTGATCGCGATCTGGCGGGCCGGCCAGGACAGCGCCTTGCGCACGATCTCGACGCCGGTCTTCTGGTCGTCGTTCTTGGTGCGCAGGCCCTTGAGCTGCTCGGAGGCACGGAGCAGGGCGACGCCGCCGCCCGGGACGATGCCTTCTTCCACGGCCGCGCGGGTCGCATGCATCGCGTCATCAACGCGATCCTTGCGCTCCTTCACCTCGACCTCGGTCGCGCCGCCGACGCGGATGACCGCGACGCCGCCAGCGAGCTTGGCGAGACGCTCCTGGAGCTTCTCACGGTCGTAGTCCGAGGTGGTTTCCTCGATCTGCGCCTTGATCTGGGACACGCGCGCCTCGATGTCGGCCTTCTTGCCGGCGCCGTTGACGATCGTGGTGTTCTCCTTGTCGATCATCACCTTCTTGGCGCGACCGAGCATGTTGAGCGTGACGTTCTCGAGCTTGATGCCGAGGTCTTCCGAGATCGCCTGGCCGCCGGTCAGGATCGCGATGTCCTGCAGCATGGCCTTGCGGCGATCGCCGAAGCCCGGAGCCTTGACGGCCGCAACCTTGAGGCCGCCGCGCAGACGGTTAACGACGAGGGTCGCGAGGGCTTCGCCTTCGACGTCCTCGGCGACGATGACCAGCGGCTTACCACTCTGCACCACGGCCTCGAGCAGCGGCAGCAGCTCGTTCAGCGAGGAGAGCTTCTTCTCGTTGATGAGAATGTAGGCATCATCCATCTCGACGCGCATCTTATCGGCGTTGGTCACGAAGTAGGGCGAGATGTAGCCGCGGTCGAACTGCATGCCCTCGACGACGTCGAGTTCGGTCTCGAGCGACTTGGCCTCTTCGACCGTGATCACGCCTTCGTTGCCGACCTTCTTCACGGCGTCGGCGAGGAACTTGCCGATCTCCTGGTCGCCGTTGGCCGAAATGGTGCCGACCTGGGCGATCTCCTCGTTCGAGGTGACCTTCTTGGAGTTCTTCTGGAGGTCCGCAACGACGGCTTCGACCGCGAGGTCGATACCGCGTTTCAGGTCCATCGGGTTCATACCGGCGGCAACTGACTTCACGCCTTCGCGGACTATCGCGGCGGCCAGGACGGTCGCAGTGGTGGTGCCGTCGCCGGCAGCATCCGCCGCCTTCGAAGCGACTTCGCGCACCATCTGGGCGCCCATGTTCTCGAACTTGTCGTCGAGTTCGATGTCCTTGGCGACGGCAACGCCGTCCTTGGTGATGCGAGGCGCGCCGAACGACTTGTCGAGCACGACGTTGCGGCCCTTCGGACCGAGCGTGACCTGCACGGCATTGGCGAGGATGTCGACGCCGCGCAGCATACGGTCCCGCGCGTCTACTCCGAATTTGACTTCTTTGGCTGACATTAAGAATTCCCTCAGTTCTTATTTTATCACCCTTCAGCGCGCCTAGGTGGGCGCTCTTCAGGTAGTGAGCTGTGCGAGCGCTGGGTTAGGCGGCTTTCTTGTTGGAAAACACATCTGTGAGAACGCCCATGATGTCGCTCTCCTTCATGATCAACAGCTCCTCGCTATTGATCTTGACTTCGGTACCCGACCATTTGCCGAACAGCACACGGTCCCCGACTGAGCTGGTCCCGCAAATCTGAACAGCGCGATAAGTGGAGTTTCTGCCTGACGGCGGGCAAGATTGACCCGCGAATCAGGAGAGACGATGAGCAGACGAGCACGGCGGAACCACACTCCGGCTTTCA
>NZ_JBWJZE010000027.1:0-65960 GCF_056429085.1 Bradyrhizobium sp. CFUWI | reverse complement strand
AGGCGGAAGATGTTATCCAGGATCTTGGCGTTGTTCGGCTCCTGCTCGAACTTCACCAATTGATTGTCCACGGTGTCCAGGCTCTCGCTGGTCTCCGTCAGAAACTCCCGCAACAGATCATCCATGAAAACAGGCCTTCATAAGGAAGGGCGCGCACGAGGTGTGATGCGCCATTTCGGAATGGTGCCAGCTTCACCGCAAAGCGTTTAATATTGGTTGAGTATGTGCAAAAGAACGGAATCAACAAAGAGATAAGGCGCTCCGGACAAGCCGAAGCGCCTCGTAAAGATTTGCTTAAGAGGCCGAGCGCGACGCGCTGTTTACGAAGCGGTAACGGTGATGGCTTCGCCTTCCGGCGCAAGCTTCACGGTGAGCCCGCAGGCCTGCGCCAGCAGCCGCGTATAATAAGGCTGGATCGCGTGCGCATCCGCGGCCGGCCCGCGCTCGCCGCTCAGCAGCTCGGAGATGTTCTGCGGCAGACGCGCGTTATGACCGGTCGCGGTGATGCGAAAGCTCATCGTCTCGCCCTCGCCGATCGGGTCGACCGTCAGCATGCCGCCGCGCGGGATCGTATGCTGGGCGACGACCAGCATGTTGAGCAGCAGCTTGACGCGGTTCTTCGGCAAGAGGAGCCGCGGCAGATTCCAGGTGATCGAGCACTTGCCGTCCTCGATGTGGCCTTTCGCCATGGTCTGGGCATCGCCGAGATCGATCTGCGCGCCGGAGGAGCCGGCCGCGCCGAAGGCAAGACGGCAGAACTGGAGCCGGGCGGAGGCGGTCTTGGCGCTCTTGCGGATCAGGTCGAGCGCGAACTCGCGGTCTTCGGGCTTGGGATCGTCGTCGAGCACTTCGAGCCCGTTGACGATGGCGCCGACCGGGCTGATGAGGTCGTGGCAGACCCGCGAGCACAGAAGCGCGGCGAGTTCGAGCATATCGGGAGCAGTAGCGGTCGCGGGCGACGAGGCGTCAGACATATAAAGGGGTCCTGGAGGGTTCCTGGAATTGCACGGCGCTGGACGCCGCGAATCACGCATGCTTGACGGATGCTGCGGGTTCTAACATTCGCCAGCCCGCGGCAGCTAGCTTGCGATCACGTCGAGGCGGTCATAAGCCCAATCGAATCGATCGGGGCGAATCAGTCGAGAAGGAACCAATTGCCGATGATTGAGGCATCCAGGTGAGGCGGATCATCGACGGCGCGGCCGCCTCCGGGCTGATGGAGCCCTTGACGGCGCTGGTCGTGAAGGCGGGCGAGGCGATCCTGTCCGTCAACCGCGCGGCAATGCAGGTCGACGGCAAGCAGGATGGCTCGCCCGTGACCGAGGCCGACCTCGCCGCCGACCGCATCATCGCGGAGGGCCTGGCACGGCTCGCAGCCGACATCCCGACCCTCTCGGAAGAGCGGGCCCAGTCCGCCTCCCCGCCGTTTGAGGGCAGCTTCTTCCTGATCGATCCGCTCGACGGCACCAAGGAGTTCATCGCCGGTCGCGACGAGTTCACCGTCAACCTCGCCCTGGTGACATCAGGGATGCCGATGCTGGGCATCGTCAGCGCGCCCGCGCTCGGCGTGCTCTGGCGCGGCATCGTCGGCCGCGGCGCCGAGCGCCTGAGGTTTGACGGCGCTACCATCGGCACGGCCGAGCCGATCCACACCCGCAAGCTGCCGGCACGGGGCGAGCCCTGGATCGCAGCGGTAAGCCGCTCGCATGGCGATCCCAGGAGCGAGGCGTTCATCGATGACAGGCCCAACGCCGTGAGAAAGACCTGCGGCTCGGCCGTGAAATTCGGCCGGATCGCGGAAGGCAGCGCGGACATCTACCCCCGCTTCGGGCCGACCTGTGAATGGGACGTCGGGGCCGGTGCTGCGGTCGTGACCGCGGCCGGCGGCAGGGTGACCGACGGCAAGGGCGGCGAGCTCCGCTTCGGTGAGCGGCAGGCGAGCGGCTTCATCATCCCGGAATTCATCGCCTGGGGCGATCCGCAGGCGGTAGGTCGCTACTGACCGAGCTGTTCCAGAAGCGCCGGCCAGCGCTTGCCGACCTCATAGAGGAACCGTTCGGGATTGGCGGCGAAGGCGTCACGATTGGCTTCCCGGCTGAACAAATAGAGCCGCTGCGCCGCGATCGCGAAGAAACGGGGGTTGCCGGCGACGGTGACGCCGCGGGCGATATCGGCGGGATCGTAGCCGCCGAATTGCGGCCCATAGACTTCGGGATGGGCCAGGAAGGAGGCGCGGTTGCCCTCGTTGCGGAAGCGCCAGACCGCGCCCCACAGGTTCGCCTCGAACTCCGCCGTGCCCCGCACCGCCCGGCCATCGACGAAATAGGCGACGGGGTCGAACCCTTCGATAGCGACGCCGGTGAAGCGGTTGACGACGACCCGCTCGGTAGTGGCGGCCTCGGCCGGCAACCCCGAGCCCCATATGCCCGACAGCAGGCAGACGAGGAGCCCGATCAAGGCGATTCCGGGGCGCAAAGGGCTATCTTCCTGCCGTTGTGCCGTCATAGTTGCTGCGGATAACATCCGAGTCGAGGGGACATCCGGCGCAACCTAGAGCCATGCCTGTTGGCGTCAGGTTAAGGAAGCGACCGGATTCGGTACCAGGGGTTCTTTCATGACTTTCGCATCACGCCTTGCTGCGCTCGCGCTTGCCGCGATGGTCGGCTGGATCGTGCCGGCTTCCGCCCAGCAGGCGCCGCCGCCGGACCTGCCGCCGCCGCAGCGGACCCCGACGCCCACTACCTACGGGCCGGACGAGCTCGTCACCGCCGGCCACCGCTTCTTCGGCAACGTCTCGCGCGGGCTCGCCTCGATCATCGAGAAGGCGGTCAGCCAATGGGGCCTGCCCAACGGCTACATCCTGGGTGAGGAAGGTTCCGGCGCCTTCGTCGCCGGCCTGCGCTACGGCGAAGGCACGCTCTACACCAAGAACGCCGGCGATCTGCGCGTCTACTGGCAGGGCCCCTCGCTCGGCTTCGACTGGGGCGGCGACGGCGCACGCACCATGACGCTGGTCTACAACCTGCCCGCCACCAACGCGATCTACCAGCGCTTCGCCGGCCTCGACGGCTCGGCCTATATCATCGGCGGCTTCGGCATGACGGCGCTCACCGCCAACAACATCGTGCTGGTGCCGATCCGCTCCGGGCTCGGCCTGCGGCTGGGCGCCAATATCGGCTATCTCAAATACACGCCGCGAGCGACCTGGAACCCGTTCTAGACTGCTCTGCTCCCATCCGGGTACGGATCAAGGTTAACGACAGGCCGGGGCTGGCTTTCTGCCGGCGCCCCATGGCATGGTCGTTGGTAAATTTTTCCTTAGCTCCGGGAGTTCTGCCCCATGGTCGAGCCGATCATGTATCTGGCGATCGGTTTCCTGCTTTCGATGCTGTGCGGGCTCGCCATCGTGCCGCTGGTGCATAACCGCGCCGTGCGCCTGACCACGCGCCGGCTCGAGGCCGCCACGCCGCTGTCGATGGCGGAGATCCAGGCCGACAAGGACCAGCTCCGCGCCGAATTCGCCATGTCGGCGCGGCGGCTCGAGATGAGCGTCGACCAGCTCAAGAACAAGACCACGAGCCAGCTCGCCGAGCTCGGCAAGAAGAGCGACGCCATCAACCGCATGAAGATCGAGCTCGGCGAGAAGAACGCCACGATCTTCGCGCTCGAGGCGCGCGAGAAAGCGGTGAAGGAGCAGCTCCGCGCCACCGAGGAGGAATTCAACACCAAGACCCAGGCCTTGCGCGAAGCCGAGATCGCGCTGGCCGACAAGCAGGCCGAGCTCGCCAAGATCAATGCCGAGCTATCCGATCGCTCGATGATGGCGGAGAGCCGCCAGGTCGAGCTGCTCGCCGTGCGCGCGCAGATCGAGGAATTGAAGAACCGGGTCGGCGACGCCGAGAAGGAATTTGCCGCCACCCAGGCGCGCCTCGCGCAGGAGCGCACCGAATCCGAGACCGCCTCGCGCGAGCTCAGCGAGGCGCGTGGCCGGGTCGAAAACCTCAGCCAACGCGTCACCGAGCTCGATCGCCAGCTGCTGTTGCAGGTCAAGGAAGCCGAGATGCTGTCCGGCCGCGTCGCCGACCTCGAAGGCCGCCTCGCCACGCAGGGCAAGCTGCTCGCCGAGCGCGACTATGAGAACAACCAGCTCCGCCAGGCCAATGAGAGCAACGAGCGCACCATCAAGGAGCTGCGCGTCGAAATCGCCGCCTTGAGCGGCGGCAAGTCGTCGGCTGCAATGGAGTCGCTGCGCGCCGAAAAGGCCGCGCTGGAGGAGCAGCTGCGCACCGCACGCGACGAGCGCGCCAAGCTTCAGCGCGACATCAACGCGATCCAGCAGCAGGCGGAGAGCTCCTGGGCGACCGAGCGCATGGAGAACGCGCTGTTGCGCGAACGCATCAACGACATCGCCGCCGAGGTGGCCAAGCTCGCGATGCAGCTCGAAGGCCCGAACTCGCCGATCGAGGCGCTGCTGGCGGCCGAGGCCGGCCAGCCGCCGAAGCCGGTGCCGCGCCCGGCCAACGACGCCGCGACCAACGGCGCGCCGAGCCTGCCCGAGGGCGGCGGAACGCTGGCCGAGCGGATCCGGGCGCTGCAGGCCCACGCCTCCCGCGCCCGCCAGCAGGGCGCCTAAGCCTCCCAAAACCGTCCCTCCGCCGCGAATTGCGCGGCCGAGGCAAGGTTTCCGTTCTCCGCGGCACCTGGAAACTTGACACCTCAAGCCCGCACTTCTAAATCGCGGGCTCCGATGCGCCGGCCGGCCGACAAGGTCCGGCCGTCTGCATGATGGTCCCGGGCGCATAGCTCAGCGGGAGAGCGTTCCCTTCACACGGGAGAGGTCCAAGGTTCGATCCCTTGTGCGCCCACCATTTAGCCCTTTCCCGCAGTAGCTTAGCGACCCTGTTCCCTTGAGGTGTGCCCCCAAAAACCTGGGGCACAACAGGGGCACACGCGCGGGACAAATCGCTCCGCCGGGGCTAACCCTCACCGGCACCAATCAAGAGAGCCCGCTCTGGTCCGCTCCGACAATATGGTTGGCCGCATCGACCATCACGACGTCAAGACTTGGCAGGCAAGACTGCCGGTTCCCGCTGAGATTCGAGACCGGCTCAGAACCGCGCACTGCAGGAAGCATGTCGGCTGCAGCAACTGTGATCGCTGGTGCTATATGCCCGAGAAGCGCGCGGGCATGGGGCGCTGGCAGGGCTCGTGCTCGCGCTCCTAAAAAGAAAGGCAACAGCACATTGATGAAGGCAGCGCGAGCTTGGGTGCAGCGGTTGCTCGGCGCTACTGGGAAGATACCGAAAGCGAGCTCGAAAGCTTACTCAGAGACGCGGCGGATCCGATCAGTGCACTACGGGAGTATCCGAAAAATCTTCCGGAGATCGCTTGAGAGCAACAATCGGCTTTGCCTTTGCAGCTTCATGTCGGCCGAATATGATGATCTTCCGGATGAGGTGACGGCAGAGGTTCAGACCTTCTCCGACGTCAACGTGGCCTGGATCAGCAAGGCGGTTGTCGCCGCCGACGTGGCGCGCCCAGATAACAGCCAGGCGCGGGCACGTGCGATCTTTGCGGCAGTCGCCGGAGCTCAGCTCATGGCGAGAAGCCGCTCTGACATATCATTGTTTGACGCGTTGATCGAAAGCTACCGGGCCACAGGGCTCCTGCCGGCATAGAAGCATGACCGTCGCTCGGTCCCTGTTAGCGTTCAATCCGATGCGTTGCTGGCGTTGGCTGGGCCCGTCGCGGGAGGCGGCTGAGCGGCACGGCCGCTATCACTCGGCCATCCGCGCTTCTGCGCTTGATCGAGCGACGATCGTACGACCAAGCGATGGAAGGGCGCGATAAGCGCGATGTAAGCCCGGCCCAGCAGACGATTGTAGAAGACGAGCGTCGTTACGATCAGTCGACGGGGCCGGCCCTCGGATGTCGGTTGCAAGAGGACCGACACACGGAAATCGAGATGCCAGTCGTCTTCTCCCAGGATGATCTCGTCCTGGTCTCGATCGAAGACACGAAAGATGCTGATGCGGTCGCCTCCGCTGGACTGCAGATCGGCTGCTCTTTTGAGGCCGAAAGGCCGCACTAGAATGTCTCGGATGCTCATCAGCATCGCGATCCACTCAGGTTGCTGTTCGAAGACATGTCGTGCGAGCGCCTCTACGTCCCCAGAGGCCGTTTCTGGCAAGTCCGCCGAAAACGCATCGGCAAAATCGCCTCGGCCATAGGACGAGCTCAGCCGCGAGACCGACGGCAAGTCGGCCGGCTCGATCTTGGGACACCTACGCATGCTCGGGCACCGACGCTGGGCTCCGAGCCCCCTCATAATGCGGGATCAGAATGGTCATGGGTGGCCTCCCCGGTTCACACGGATTATGTCGGCAGGAGCGTATGGCGCAAAGGACTTGGATCCCTTAGAATGCGCCAGCGATGCACATCGTCGGATTTTTCGTTTACCCAGGCCATCAGATCCTCGACCTTGCTGGCCCGTTCGCTGCCTTCGAGACCGTGGCCAAGGTCGCCGGGCGGCCGCTTTACAGGCTTGAGGTCCTATCGCGCGCCGGTGGACTCGTCCCGAGCAGCGGTGGCGTTCCGGTGACCACCATGGCGGCCGGTGACGCCAATGTGAACACGCTTGTCATTTCCGGCGGCGACATCGCCCCGATGCTTAAACCGGGCGAAGTGCAGGCGGTGGCGCGGCTTGCCGTGCGGACATCCAGGATCGCGAGCGTCTGCACTGGTGCATTTCTGCTGGCCGAGGCAGGACTGCTCGATGGAAAACGCGCCACCACGCATTGGCGGATGGCGCACCAGTTGCAACGGAGGTATCCAGCGGTGGAGGTCGATGCCGACAAGATCTTTATCGCCGATCGCGCTATCTGGACATCGGCAGGCGTCACGGCAGGCATCGACCTTGCTTTGGCGCTGATCGAGGCTGACCACGGCGTCGAACTAGCGCGCAAAGTAGCGCGCGAACTTGTCGTCTATCATCGACGCGCCGGCGGACAATCGCAATATTCCCCGATCTCTCAGATGGAACCGGAGTCCGATCGCATAAGGATCGCATTGGCTTTCGCACGCGATCGTCTGCAGGAGCCGTTACCTATCGAACGCCTTGCGGAAGCTGCGCGTCTCAGCCTTCGTCAATTCGGCCGCGCATTTCGGCGCGAAACGGGTGAGACGCCAACGAGGGCTGTCGAACGACTTCGGCTCGAAGCGGCCCGCGCACGATTACAGGCCGGATCTGAGCCGATCGAGGCGATCGCGCAAGCGGTCGGTTTCACCGACCCCGAGCGCATGCGGCGAGCCTTTGTAAAACATTACGGCATGCCTCCCAGGCGGTCCGCCGCCTCGATCGGCAGACCGGCAAGTGACTACTCTCGGCCCTAAATGGCTGAGCTTCGGCAACGCTGGAGATCGTCACATCTTGACCTTGCCCAGGATCGGCCCGGTGGACCACCATCCGGGTCCAACCCGCCTTTGGCAGGAAGATGCGTCCTTCGAATTTGATCTGTTACGGATCCGGATAGCGATAGGCATTGCTATGTGGGTCGACCACCTTATGCTTCCGCATATAGAGGCAGAACAACTAATCCCCTATTCGAGGATTGGCCGCCGCGATATCCTGGATACTTCGCGTACTATCGGAAGCAGCAGTTCGTACGCCTGCATTGATGGCATTCGTAAACCAGATTCGGGCACCCTAGCAGTTCATGAGTCCCGCCACCTGAATTAGCACCGGAGCGCGCCGTCAATTAAGCGAGTATCTAGCGTGATGTTTTTTGACAGAAACACGTCGGTCGATACGCCGATTCGTCCTTAGCTTCGCAAAGCGGCGATGCTCCGGATCTCGATCTTGAAATCGGGCGAGGTTAGCGCATCAATGCCAATGATCGACCACGCGGGGTACGGCTTTACGGCATAGCGTTCTTTCGCCGCCATGAAGGCTTCGAGATTATGCTGGATATCGACATGGTAGCTAACGACCTCGACCAAGTCGGTCATATCCAGACCCTCAAGGCGCAAAATCTCGGCTGTTCGTTGCAACGCCAGTTCCGTTTGCTCAGCGACGGTGTCACCGATCTTTCCATCGGGCCTGCGCCCGATTTGACCGGCGATAAAGAGCAGCCCGCCGGCCCGAACGGCGGGCGAGTAGCCAAATTTGTCGTATGATCCGATACTGGCTGCGAAGGTTGGGTTGTCTACTGGAATCTCAAGAACTGTTTTTCTCATTGCGGCAATCTTCTTGGTATCCTGCGCCTTTGCGCGTGGCGGAGCGATTGCGACGATGCCGGCGGCAGCACCGGTGAGCGTCATCACGGAGCGTCTGTTAAGCGGTTCGATCATCGGTCCTCTCTATATCGTGAGTATCAAGCATCGCGCATCAGCGCATCCAATCGGACGAAGGTGGCGTGAAGCCGCGAAGACCGGCAAATACGTCGAAGCCCGGTGGCCGCGCGCCATGGATCAGAGGTTCGAATCGGGTTCGCGTCAGGCGCATGAATGCGATCCGCCACTGGCCGTTGTCCCAGCGATAGCGCTCTTCATAGAACCCGGTCCCGTAAAATCCCGTCGCACCGGAGAAGTTCTTGAGGTCCACTGGATGGGGCCACTCAACCAAATCCATCATCGCCCACACGCCTTCGGCAGTGTGGGGTCCGGTCAATCTGATCTCAGGGGTGTGGCAATGGTGGGCGGTCATTGAGGCTTCGAGTCGCCGAGCCAGATCATCGACAAAAGTTGCACCGTTACCGCCAACAATCGTGAAGCCTTCAAGTTGCAGTTCGGGGGTGAACAGCTCTTTCAAGCGGCCCCACTGCTTGCCGTCTATGAAGCGGCAGTAGCGAGACTTGAGGCGCTTGATATCCTCAATGTGCGCCAAGTCTCCCGGCGTTTCTCCGGTCATGATTTGCCTTAATAGTCACCGAAAGCGCTAGTACTTGCAGCCAACCTATCAAGGTCGCTACCGCCGAAAAACGACGTAGATCCCTCATTCCTGGCCGCTAGAGCGGCTTCCACCCGATGTGAGAGGTTGTCCTGGTTGCCACATGGACGAGCATGGATAAGCAAATTTGTTGAGGGATCTGCGCTGCGAGGCTCTTTGGAGAACTGACGACCTCCTCGAGTAGCCGAATGCAGCACCAGTTCAGCTCCTGAAAACATCGCCCAAATTGAACGAAAGACTTCCGGACACGCTGCGGTACCCGCACAATTGGCCCTGAGCCATGGCGTGAATTGAGGGAACGATGTCGTTTGGGCCCGGCGTTGATCACGATAAAAATGCTTGAGCGCAATTCGGCGCTGCTGACGTGACAACTGGAGCATTGCACATGGCCGAAGACATCGAGTCAAAGCTAAACGTCTCGGCGTCGGCCGATCTTTCGCGCCGCGCGCTCATGCTCGGCGGTCTCGCCGGGGCTGCCGCGGTCCTCGGCGGTTTACCGCTGCCTGCAGCCATCGCCGCCGAAGCCATCGATGCCGGCAGCCCATTCCACATCCTGTTTGTCCTGTACGAGAAATTCACGCTCCAGGACTTTGCTGGCGCAAATGAGGTACTTGCCCGCCTTCCACATGTGAGGGTTAGTATCGCAAGTCCGCAGGGTGGCACGATCATCTCGGATACGCACGTCTCGATCGGCGGAAGCCAGAAGCTCGCAGACGTGCAGGGCTGCGATTTGATCTGTGTCCCCGGCGGCACGGATCGCTCGACGATGATGACGCCTGATGTGCAGCAGGATTTGCGACGCCTCTCTGACGGGGCAAAATACGTCACCTCGATCTGCAACGGTTCGCTCATCCTTGGAGCAGCCGGCCTTCTGAAGGGGCGACGAAGTGCCTGTCACTGGGCGCAGCGCAATTTACTTCCGCAGTATGGGGCCATCCCAGACCCCGCTCGCGTCGTCATTGACGGCCGCTACATGAGCGGCGGAGGAGTAACGGCCGGCATCGACTTCGCCTTAACCGTAGCTGCCATGCTGCGCGGCCCCGTCCAAGCTCAAGTCGTCCAGTTGCTGATGGAGTACGAGCCTGACCCGCCCTTCCACTCAGGCCGCCCCGAGAGCGCACCGCCTGAGGTTCTAGAGGCTTTCAAGACTCAGTATGCGGCACTCGCAAAAATTGCCGGCCTCGTGAAGGGCTGATAGGAGCACCCTCGTGAAGACGCTGCCCTCATTCGTGCGGACTGCTGGTTTGGTCGCATTGTCTGTCTGCTTTGGCACTGCGAACGCGCAGGACCGCGTCGCGCCCGCCCGCCCCCTGCCTGCGCCTTCCGACATCAGCAGCGCGCTTCAAACGCTGGTCGCAAAGCCACCACCGGCCGACTTCAATCAGTGGCCCAACACTCCACAGGGTTGGGCTGAACGGCAGCGATCGAGTGAGGCGAACGGCACCAAGACGGCGCTGGCCTTGGCGGAGCGCCTGCATGTGACCGTGACACCGATGGTGATGGGCGGCGTGCGCGTGTTCGATGTCATGCCTTCCAGCCTAGCGCCGAAAAATCGCAATCGGCTGCTGCTTCAAGTTCATGCGGGATGCTACGTTCTTGGTGGCGGAGAGGCGGCGGCTGTCGAGACGATTTTGATGGCAGGCTTCGGTAACTATCACGTCATCGCTATCGATTATCGCATGCCACCGACCGCTTATTTCCCGGCTGCGCTTGATGATGTGGTTGCCGTCTGGAAAGAGGCGCTCAAGACTCGCAATTCCTCACAAATGGCCATTTTCGGCACCTCAGCCGGAGCTGCACTCACACTTGCAACAATGTTGCGCGTTAGAGATCAAGGCATCCCGCTTCCTGGCGCCATCGGGCTTGGCGCTCCGATGGCGGACCTGACCGGTGTCGGCGACAGCTTCGCCACCAACTCGATGATTGACAACGTTCTGGTGTCACGCGAGGGCTTCTGCGAGCCGGCAGCTCGCCTCTACGCAAACGGGCACGATGTCGCTGATCCCCTCTTATCACCTATCTACGGGAAGCTTGCGGAGCTTCCGCCAGCGATCCTGACGAGCGGCACGCGAGATTTACTGCTGAGCAGCACGGTACGCCTACACCGCAAGCTTCGCCAGTCCGGTGTGGACGCACAGCTCCAGATCTTCGAGGCCATGTCTCACGCGCAATATCTTCGCGATGACACCATGCCAGAGACGCGCGAGGTGTTCGAGGAGATTGCGTCATTCTTTGACGGCCATCTCTCGAAATAGCAGACCTGAACATCCTAACGCCAAAAGCAAGGCGGGAGCCGAGATCCTATTTCTTCATGATACCGAAATTCCCCAACATGGAGCTGCTGTGATGATGATGGACCATGTTTCTCCTTTTCTCGAAGGAATGCGCGCTCGCAACCCTGATTCTCTTGGCGAGCATCTCGCCGATCACGTGGTGCTGGAGAGTCCAATTTTTTACGGAGCCCTTTGTTGGTAAGGAGGCGGCTCTGGGCGTGCTTAGGGTCCTTCTTTCGGGCATCGACTAGTTCGAGGCGACCGACATCATCGCGGGTGAGAACCGCGCTGCCATCATGTTGCGAATCCGCGCGGGAGACGCCGAGGTCACTGGCGTTGATGATCTGAGCGTCGACACTGATGGCCGGATCGCAAGGATGTCGATCCAGTGGCGCCCTCTTGAAAAGTTCGTCGCGATCCAGCAACGGCTCGCTCCCTTGATTGGCGCGCCGAAACTTCGCCTCGTTCAGATATAAGTGTCGCTGACCTACCGGCCTCTGGCCAGCTCGCCTGGTGAACTGCCCCCCGTTTCGACCGGACACCGGCGTTAGCCGGAGGAGCTAGGCCTAGTCCTAGGCATACGCCTATGTCCGACACGTTTTCGAAGGTGGAAGTCATCACCGGCGTTGCCCGGCGGCGGCGGTTTACGACGGAGCAGAAGCTCTTGGTCGTCAACGAGACGCTGCAACCGAGCATGTCGATCAGCTATGTTGCTCGTCGCCATGGGCTCTCCCCGAGCCTGGTCTTCCGATGGAGACGGCTGAGGAAGCGGTGCGGGCCGACGAGAATGTGGTCGCCGCGTCCGAGGTCCGGCGGCTGGAGGAACGGGTTCGAGACCTCGAACGCCTGCTGGGCCGCAAGACCATGGAGATCGAGATCCTCAAGGAGGCTCTTGATCTTGCACGCGTAAAAAAACCGACCTTGCTGTCGCGATCGCAGGCACCGGAGGATGCCCCGTGAAACGGATCGCAGAGACCCTCGGGGTGGCCCGCTCCAACCTAATTGAGCGAGCGGGTGGCAAGCGTCCGAAGCGCGGTCCCCAGACCCGCGCCGGGGATGCGGAGCTCACGTCTGATATCCGTCGCCTGGTGGATAGCCGCCCAAGCTATGGATACCGGCGGATCGCCGCGCTCCTCAAGCGCGAGCGGCGATCCGCCGGCCACGACCCTGTCAACGCCAAGCGCGTCTACCGACTGATGAAGAAGAGCGGCTTGTTGCTGGCCCGGCATACAGGGCGCCGCACCCCGCGGGCCCATGACGGAACGATCATGACAAGCCGCTCCAACGAGCGTTGGTGTTCGGACGCGCTGGAATTCACCTGCTGGAAATGGCGAGATCGTGCGGTTGCCTTTGCCCTGGACAGCCACGACCGCGAGGTCATTAGCTGGGTGGCCACAACAGCTGGGATCTCCGGTGAGATGATCCGGGACATGATGGTCCACTGTGTCGAACAGCGGTTCGCCGACATCCGGGCTCCGCGCAAGGTGCAATGGCTGACCGACAATGGATCCATCTTCGCCGCCTATCGCAACCTTGAGATTGCCGCCGCCCTGAACCTCGAGCCCTGCTTCACGCCGGTCGAAAGCCCCGAGAGCAACGGCATGGCCGAGGCGTTCGTCAAGACCTTCAAGCGTGAGTATGTTCGTGTGAACCCGATCCCTGACGCGAGCACCGCCCTACAGCGGATCGACCAATGGATGGAGGATTACAACTCAGAACACCCGCACTCCCGGCTGGGCTACCGCTCACCGCGGGAGTACATTGCATCACTCAAACCAGCCGAGTGTCCGGTCTGACGGGGGCAACTCCACCTTGATACAATCGCATTTATTTGATCGATTGTGCGGCTCTGTCGCTTAATGCGAGCTCAAATGTCCGGCTCCCACGAACGCCCCTTGCATTTGAGCAATACACGACGATCGCCTCCGGATCGCCTTCAGCGCGCGGTCACTGACCGCTCCGGTCCGCCTCTAAGTGTGAGCTAGCTGCCATTGGAATTTGCTCTAGCTCTTCAAGCGAATTCGCTATTTCTCCGCCCCACCACATATGGCAAATGACACCTGGATTTTGGCACAGGGCTATTAGTCCTCGTTCTCAAGCCAAACGACGCTGTATGGCAGACCTCCGCACTGCTCGAAGGAAAGTCGCAGATGCCGGACATCCTAGGACGAGGGTTACCCAGCTCCATAGAAGGCTACGGCAACGTGAACCCCTTCGCTGGGGCATTGCGGGTGCCCGGTCCCATATCGCGCGCCGCGACCGTCCTCCGCAGCGCCACGCGTGGGGTTCCAAAAACACTGCCAAGCGTCAGGGCAGCGCTCGACGCATGCGAGCTTCGGAATGGTGCGACCATCTCATTCCACCACCATCTCCGCAACGGTGATCGCGTCCTGAATCTGGTACTTTCCGAAATTGCGGCGAAGGGGTTGAGAGACATTACGGTGGCGGCAAGCGCGCTGTTTCCCGTCCATGCTCCACTGGTCCAGCACATCCATCGTGGGGTTGTCAGTGGACTGGCGGCGAGTACCATCTATGGACCGCTTGCCGATGCGGTTTCAAGGGGGGAACTGGCTAAACCCGTACTGATGTTTACGCACGGGGGCCGTGCGCGCTGCATCGAATCCGGCGAACTTCACATCGACGTAGCCTTCGTTGCTGCGCCGACCGCCGATGCGTACGGTAATCTCAACGGCGTCAACGGCCGGGCCGCCTGCGGTCCGCTTGGCTATGCAGTTTCCGACGTTCAGTACGCCGATCGCGTCGTCGCCATTACGGACAATCTGGTTCCATATCCGGCTACACCGATAGAGATTTCACAAGACTGCGTCGACTTCGTCGTCGCCATCGATTCCGTCGGCGATCCGGAGCAGATCGTCTCGGGGACCACGCGTCTGACGACAAATCCCACCGGTTTGCAGATTGCCGAAACGGCAGCCAAAATAATCCAGGCATCCGGATTGCTTAACGAAGGCTTCTCGTTTCAGACGGGTGCCGGCGGCGTATCGCTTGCCGCGGCGGCCTTTCTCCGAGACATCATGATTCACCGCAAGGTGCAAGGCAGCTTCGCTTCCGGAGGCATCACCGGTGGGATCGTCCAAATGTTCGACGCGGGCCTGTTTCGTGCATTGCTCGATGTACAGGCCTTCGACCTCGAAGCCGTCGCATCCTTTCGGCGGAGCCCGGCTCATCAAGGCATGTCGGCTTCAATGTACGCCAATCCGCACAATCGCGGATGTGTCGTGAACCAGCTGGATGCAGTCATCCTCGGCGCCGCCGAAGTCGATCTCGCCTTCAATGTCAACGTAACAACGGGAAATCAAGGCCTGATCCTCGGAGGATCGGGAGGACATGCGGACACCGCTGCCGGAGCCAAGCTCACATTGATAACCACGCAACTGACCGCCGGTAACGTGCCGAAGATAGTCGATCGCGTCAAAACGTTGACCACGCCAGGGGAGACCATCGATGTCGTCGTCACCGAATCCGGCGTCGCGGTCAATCCTCAACGCACCGACCTGCTGGATCGCCTAAAGTTCGCGAATATACCTGTGGTCTCGATCGAACGATTGAAGGAAGAAGCGATACGCAAGGCAGGCCCAGTGACGGCGCGCGCCATCGAGAACGACAAGATCGTCGCAGTGGTCGAATACAGGGATGGCACCGTCATCGACGTCGTGAGAGCGGTGCCGACGATCTCGACGACGAGGACCTGGAGATCCGGTGAAAGCCCCGACCGCGGTTAGGTCACATCCTTGATCGAGCTATTTTCGTCGACTGTGCATTTGGGCCTCCCGGAGGAGAAGATCTATTATGACCGCGCTCATTAGCGAGGATGATGTCATTCGTAGCGTCGCGGACGCTCTCCAATACATTTCCTACTACCATCCACCAGACTACATTCGTCACCTGAACTATGCCTATGAAACCGAGAAGAGCCCCGCGGCGAAGGATGCGATCGCCCAAATTCTTGTAAATTCGCGAATGTCCGCTCTCGGAAAGCGGCCCCTGTGCCAAGATACGGGCTTGGTAAGTGCATTTGTGAAAGTGGGCATAAACGCGCGCTTCGCGGCGACACGAAGCCTTTCCGACCTGATCAACGAGGGCGTGAGGCTTGCCTACACGGACCAAAACAATCCGCTACGAGCATCGATCGTGTTCGATCCGCTGTTCGCTCGTAGGACACGCGCGATAATTCGCCGGCGGTGGTTCATGCCGAACTTGTGCCCGGCGAACACCTCGACATCACGCTTTGCGCCAAGGGCGGCGGATCGGAGAACAAGGCGCGGTTCGTCACGCTCAATCCAAGCGATTCCGTCGTTGACTGGATATTGGACACTATACCGACGCTGGGAGCCGGCTGGTGTCCGCCCGGGATCATCGGAGTTGGAATCGGAGGAAGCTGCGAGAAGTCACTCTTGCTAGTCGACAGCCGTCGATCCGTCTGGATTGCCCTCGATCGAACATGTGATGACATCCGGTCTCCGCTGTGTGAGAACATCGTGTGACAACCACGGCGTCGCATATTCGTCAGTAGCACACCGCCACCACCCCCCGTGGCGACCACAAGTGATTGGACAAGTTCTCGTCCCTCTGGACGGCGAAAGTCGACAACGAACGAGCGTTTTCCCTTGTTGAGGCCGGTCCAGTACAGGCTCCGACCTCGCGGCATCATCGGTTGACGCACGTAATCGATACCTCCGCCCGGCATATCGACCCGGATCACATCTGCGCCGAACTGCGATAGGGTCATACCGGCGAGAGGTGCGGCGATAAACGCCGAGTTCTCCACGACGCGAAGTCCCTGCAAAAGTTGATAGTTCATCACCGTCCTCAAGGCTCGTCAAAACCGGCCACCCAAATCTGCTCGGCCTGGGAGTGACGCAATCTAGTCTCGCTCATGACCGCAACAATCAGACTTATCTTGCCAATTATGCAGATTTACCGATCAAGCGGCCGAGCTTGCGAGAACGGCCGGAGTTTTGGCCGTCTTCACGCGACAGCCACGGTAGCAGGCATCACCGACACAGAAACCGAAGGCCCTGCGGTCCTCATACCCGTGCTGCGACGATGTACGACGCCAGGATCTGTCATCCGATGCTGCCACTCACCGACCGACGGGAGCACCTGATCATTCGGTCGTCAGCCTCTCGATCGCGCGTTTGGTTCTCCTGACGTGTTTGGAGGGACAGTGACGCTGGAGCGTCGGAGAATTCTGCGCTCGTAGTTGCCCGCGAGATGCAGGAGTCGTCGCTTAAATGAAGGGATCGGCGTCCCGCAATCTCCCTAAGCTGACGCACGCGCTCGACGAGAAAATCGTCATCCATCGGCTCGATTCTCCGAGATAGCCCGACATCATGTTGATCAACGCGAACGCACACCTCATGCGAGGACGTATTGCAAACCACTATGGCAACGAGAACGATTTAATAATTGGTCGGGAGCCGTTTGGCTGGCATCTTCTCGCCGTTTCTCCCGTGCATCCTCCTGGGTGCCACTGACTTGAGCCCGGCACATCTACGCCGGGCTTTTTTATTGCATTTGCGCGCGGCCACTTCAAACACGTCGACGTCACGTTGACGGGCGCGCGGTAATCGCTCTTAGCACGATAAGCAGGCTAGCGCCGCAATCAGGCCGCTTTCGACAAACGCGTCTTCTAAGCTTGTCTGCCTAGACCTTGTACCACCTGCAACGCTGGGACCAGCCGAAAGCAATGATGCCGTCGACGGCAAGAGGACGATCCGCTTATCCAACCGTCTGGTATCACTGGAACCTTGGAGTGTCCCTGGAGCCCACTGTCCAAAGAGCTCGTGGCCCGAATTGCTGGCATCACGCATTGCTTGCGACCCGGACGCGCTCCGGCGAAAACTCGGCTCTTATCCTGTTTCCATCGCGATCGAGGCTGGGGACCCCGCCATAGCACTTCGACTCGCCGCGCACCGAACTACCAGGCGCCAGGAGTTCGATGTCGCCACCATCGGTCGCCACGGTAACGTACTTGTTTTGCGGGTGGTCGATCAGATCCTTGAGTTCGGAAAAATGTCCGAACGCGATGCGCGCGCGTGACAGGCGCGCGACACACTCATCAGAATCAAGCTTTACGATTTGGTCGGCACACCACGCCTCGACCTGGGCTCGGTTCTCGATGCGAACCTTATTGCTCTCGAACCCCGGAGCGAGCACCTGCGTCGGCGCTCCGAAGACATCGGCACACAAGGACTTCCACTCACGCTCATTTTGCACCGATATCAGGACGTCCTTGCCATCGCGGCACGCAAACTTCCCGTACGGAACAATGGACGGATGCCTTAGCCCAAGTCGCATTGGCGTAAACTGCCCGTACTTGTGCTGCAGAAAGGGGACGTTCATCCAATCAGCCATCGCGTGATAGAGAGAGACGTCGATCACACGGCCCTTGCCGGACCTCGAGCGCCCCAGCAAGCCTTCAAGGATTGCCTGGTAGGCGGTCATGCCGGCCGCGATGTCGCAGACGGAAACGCCAACACGCGCGGGTTCATCGCCGATCCCATTGACCGCACAAAGGCCTGTTTCTGCCTGAATCAGGAGGTCATAGGCCTTCTGCTCGCTTCTTGGTCCCTCGCGGCCATAGCCGCTGATATTGCACACGATCAGCCGCGGATTGAGCACCAGGAGTTCATCGGAGCTGAAACCGAGCGATTCGATCACACCGGGACCGAGGTTTTGAATGAAGACATCGGCCCGCCTCAGCATGTTCTTGAGCAGCGCCTTATCCTCCGTCGCTTTCAGGTCCAGAGCGATTGATTCCTTTCCCCGATTGAGCCAGACGAAATAAGCGCTCTGGCCGTTCACGAGTGCATCGTACGCCCGGGCAAAGTCTCCCTCCGGCCGCTCGACCTTGATCACTCTCGCGCCGGCGTCAGCGAGCTTGCCCGATGCATAGGGCGCGGCGACGGCGTGCTCGACGGCAACAACAATGATGTTAGAGAGATCCGTCATTGTGCGTTGCCTCCATTCCTGTACCTGAAGACTGTGGCCCAATTGCCTTCTCCGCAACTGCATTGTGCCGATGGGTGCTATTGACTTACCCTATCGAGAGTCCCGCGGCTTTCAGTCATTGGTTTTCGCAATATCAGAGGTCAACGATTCGGTGTTGCGGTCGCAGAAGCGGATGCTTAACGCTGCCCGAACCTCCGCGACGACGCCTTTGGGTGGTCATGACGATGAGCGATCCATTTCTTGCCTTGTTCATTCCCGCCACGAGGCCTGAACGCTTCTACAAGGCGGCTTCTTCCGGCGCCGACGCGATCGTCATTGATCTCGAAGATGCAGTTGCGGCACATGATCGCGCCGCTGCCCGGAGAACGTTGCGCGCCGTTCTTCCAACGCAGGAATTTCCCGGCCAGGTCATCATCCGCATGAACGTACCTCGAACGGCGGATCACGATGAAGATGTTCGTCTCCTCGAGGATTTGCCGAGCTCGATCGGCGTCATGCTCGCCAAAACGGAGCAATGCGAGGACCTCTCACGCCTCGCCGACTTGCTTCCGGGTCGCTTGACAATAGGTCTGGTTGAGACGGCTACAGGCATCGCCAACGCCCGCCATCTCGCACCTCTATGCACCCGAGTGGCGTTCGGATCGATCGACTATGCGAATTCGATCGGAGCCGCTCATTCGGCGCGCGCACTGCTGGCGGCCCGGTCGGAACTCGTGTTCGCCTCGGCCCTCTCGCGTGCGGCCGCGCCGCTCGACGGCGTGACAATTTCGATAGGAGACGAGGCAGGAATTGAGTCCGATGCCTCCCTGGCCCGAGAGCTCGGCTTTCGGGGCAAATTGCTGATCCACCCTGCGCAGGTCGTGCCGGCGCTGCGCGGCATGGCCCCTCCGGCAGCGGATCTCGAGCATGCCCGCGCGGTTCTCGCGGCAGGCAACCGTGGCGCCCACGGGGTCGACGGGAAGATGGTGGATGCACCGGTTGTCGAGACCGCAAGACGCATTGCTGAGGACTACGACCGAATACATCGCCGGATCGACGCCATTGTGCGCAGATCCCCCTTGGCATCGTAGTTCATCCGCGAGCCCGCCCATTCAGGACCGACCGGCGAATTAAAGAACGCGAGGAAAGGTTGCGGCGAGGTTGCCGCCAGAGAGGAGCAGATATGGAGAAACAGATAGGTATTATCGGGATCGGCCTGATGGGGCACGGCATTGCCAAAAATCTTATCCTCCGAGGGTGGAAGACCCGTTATCTAAGACACGCGGGCAACCAACCGACGGACGATCTCGATGCGAAGGGCGCGGTGGGGTGGCCTTCAGCGTCAGAGCTCACGAGAACATCCGACGTTCTCATCCTATGCGTTACGGGCACTCCTCAAGTTGAGGATGTCCTGACCGGGAGCGGCGACGTACTTGATGCGCTCCGCCCCGGTACAATTGTTATCGACTGCTCGACAGCAATTCCGAGCTCGACGATCAGGTTGGCGGAGTTGGTCTCCGCAAAAGGCTGCCACTTTGTCGACGCTCCAATGACGCGCACTCCGAAGGAGGCCGAAGAGGGCCGGCTCAACCTCCTGGTTGGTGGGGACGCCGCTGTGGTCGAGTCCTTGCACCCTCTACTTTCTTCGTTCGCGGAAAACATCTTTTACGCCGGCGGCGTCGGGTCAGGGCACCAGCTCAAGCTGCTCCACAATTTTGTGTCACTCGGCACCGTCACATTGATCACGGAAGCCGTGGCCTGCGCCGCTAAAGGAGGCGTCTCAATGGGCGCACTTGTGGACTGCTTGAGCCGCGGTGGCGGCGCCGGCGTTGCGCTCGATCGGCTCATTCCTTACATTCAAAAAGAACAAACGGAACAACTTCGCTTCACCGTGGCAAATGCTTGCAAGGATTTTTCCTACTACAATCAGATGGCTGATGAACTCGGCGCTTCGCATTTAATCGCCGCTGGCATCTATCACACCCTAGATGGTTTGGTTCGCTGCGGCGAAGGAAACGCATACATGCCCCAGCAAGCCACATTGCTTCAGAAGCATGTCATAACGTGATCGATGCCGAGGCTTTCAGCGCCTCGCCTGAAAGAAGGGACTTGTCGGTCCCTTCTTCACCGCAACACTCCAGCATCCTCACAGCGCCTTTTCCAGTTGGGGCAAGGCCTCGAATAGATCGGCAACCAGGCCGAAGTCCGCCACCTGAAAAATGGGTGCATCCTGATCATTGTTGATCGCCGCGATAATCTTAGAGTCCTTCATACCAGCGAGGTGCTGTATGGCGCCGGAAATGCCGACCGCAATGTAGAGTTCGGGTGCCACCACTTTGCCGGTTTGACCCACCTGATAATCATTCGACACGAAACCCGCATCGACGGCCGCACGAGACGCGCCCACCGCGGCGTTCAACTTCCGCGCCACGGCTTCGAGCAGCTTGAAATTTTCGCCGGACTGCATACCCCGTCCCCCCGAGATGACAACCTTGGCTGAAGTGAGTTCAGGTAGATCCGATCGAGAGATGGTTTCGCCCACGTAGGAGGACAGGCCCGGGTCAGCAACGGCCTCTTTACGCCCGACGACGGCGTTCCCGGTCTCGCTTGCCGGCGGAAACGAGGCGATACGCACCGTGATCACCTTCTTCGCGTCGGTCGCTTGGACCGTCTGGACGGCGTTGCCCGCGTAAATCAGTCGGACAAATATGTCGGCTGCCTTCACGTCCGACACTTCAGACACCTGCATCACATCAAGCATCGCGGCCACGCGCGGCATGTAGTTCTTGCCGTTATTGGTGGCCGGCGCGACGATGTGATCGTAATCGGCCGCAAGCGCGACAATATTCGCCGCCATGGGCTCAGCCAGCGGACGCTCGAGCTCCGCAGCGTCGATATGCAGAACCCTCGTCACGCCGGTCAATTTTGCCGCATGCTCAGCCGCTGCCGCGGCCTGGTAGCCCGCCACGAGTACGTGAATATCGCCACCCACCTTGGCGGCCGCGGACAGTGCCTTGTGAGTAGCTTCTTTCAGCGACGCGTTGTCATGTTCCGCGATGAGTAGAACGGTCATCGGATCGCACCCGTTTCCTTGAGCTTTGCTGCGAGCTCGCTCGCCGAACACACCTTCACGCCTGCCTGCCGTTTTGACGGCTCCTCCGTCTTGATCAGTTTGAGGCGCGGTTTAACATCTACGCCGTAGTCTGCTGGAGTCATTTCGTCGCAAGGCTTCTTCTTTGCCTTCATGATGTTGGGCAACGATGCATAGCGCGGCTCGTTCAGCCGGAGATCCGTCGTAACTATAGTTGGCATCCTGAGCCTGACGGTCTGCAGGCCGCCATCCGCCTCGCGCACGACGGTCAAAGTCGACTCCTCTATGTCGATCTTCGAGGCGAACGTACCTTGTGGCCAGCCCAGCAACGCGGCGAGCATTTGTCCCGTTTGATTGCAGTCATCGTCAATGGCTTGCTTGCCCAGAATCACGATGTCGGGTTTTTCGGCTGTAACGACTTCCTTGAGCACCTTGGCCACGCCGAGCGGCTCCACATAGTCCTCGTGCTTGACCAGAATGGCCCGGTCGGCCCCCATAGCCAGCGCCGTGCGTAGCGTCTCCTGGACCTGGGCAGGGCCGATCGAAACAACTACCACTTCGGTGGCCTTTCCGGCTTCCTTGAGGCGCACCGCCTCCTCCACGCCGATCTCATCGAAGGGGTTCATCGACATCTTCGCGTTGCCGATGTCCACGCCCGAGCCGTCGGCCTTAACACGGATTGCGACATTGAAATCGACGACGCGCTTCACCGCGACGAGAATCTTCATCGATCGAATTCTCCCGATCTTTTTTGACAGTTTGGACTGAGATGTGTGCCGGAACGACTTTTCGATCGCCTGCGCTCGATGCACTTGGCGACAGGACTTGGCTTCGGCGACGGGCCCGGATTGGAGCAACGGGCAGGCCAGCCGCACGTGGACGACGGCCTACCCCCTTCAAAGTCCGGAGCGACTTGACCTAGACCTTAACGTAGCAAGGTCCGCGGGCAATAATGGGCTCGATCGTCTCCATGATCTCGTCGTAGTCGGGATTCATGGGAAGCGCCTGGAAGCCGGTGAATCCGAGATTCTTGGATACCTCTTCCCCCGAAAAATACGCGCCCGCGACGAACCGACCGACGACATCCATTTCCTCGACCGGGATCGCATTGACAAACGCGAGCGGATCGTGAGGATTCTCCGCAGGCAGCTTGGAGACGATCTCGTAGAACCGTGGCGCGAGATCCGGGCGCGCTTTGAGTGCGCGCGGGAGCAGCGTCTCCAGAACGCCGGCGGCCCTCGCGGAGGGCATACCCAGCTCATTGTCCCCCGGGATCATGGCATCGCACAGCCACCCCAGCTGAGCGCGAATGTCTTCGTATGTAGTGGACATAAAAGGTGCTCCTCAGGCGACTTTCGATGAGACTTTCTGATCGCGACGACTGTTCACGATCGCTTCGGCATTGCGCAGAGCGAGTGCGGCCACGGTTCCGGTTGGGTTCACCGGCCCCGATGTCGGCATCACGCTGCCGTCCATCACGAACAAATTCGGGACATCGTGGGCGCGTCCGAATCCATCGACCACCGATGTCGCGGGGTCCGCCCCCATGCGAACCGACCCGAGAATGTGCCAGCCTGTTTCACGCGAGTCCGGCGCGATAACGGTCTCGTACGCCCCCGCCTCGCGCATCGAGATCGCGGCGTGCTCCTCGTGCCATTTGACCAACTTTCGGGAATTGTCGTCACACCGGTAGATGACTTTCGGCGCTGGAATTCCGTCCGCATCCTTCAAGACCGGATCGATCACGACCCTATTTTCGGGATTCGGCAGATCTTCGCCAATAATCGACCACATCGCGGAGCGACCGAACCGCTTGTGAACGGTCTTGTGGAATTCCGCTCCCCAGCCCGCGCGCTTACCCCACGGCCAGACGCCAATTGTCCCGAGCGGTCCGCCCGTGCCCATGAGCTGCCACTTTGCGCCGCGTACGAACCCGACACCGGGCTGCGTCTCCGTGAATTGCTGCGAATAGGCTCTCTGTCCGGTCGGACCCTGCCAACTGTCGAAGTGATCATCAAACAGGCCCATCACCATGCCGTGGGGGTGCATCATCAAGTGGCGTCCGACCATATCGGAGCTATTGGCGAGCCCCTTGGGGAACTTCGCACTATGCGAGTTCAACAGGATCCGCGGGCTGCCGATGCCGTTGGCACTGACGATGACGATTCGCCCCGCCTGGAAATGCGTCTTGCCCGACTCACGATCAATATAGGTGACGCCGGTCGCGAGACCCGATGGGTCGGTTTCGACCCGTGACACGCGCGCCCGCTGCACGAGCTTCACACCTAGCTTGATGTTGGTGGGCCAATGCGTCCGGTCGACGGACCCCTTCGCTCCGTCGAAACAGGCCGGAGCCATGCATGCACCGCGCCGCACGCACGGGTTCATGCCGTTATGCTTCACCGTGGCAATGGCGTTGGTACCAGGCCAAATGTGCCACCCCAGACGCTTGTGAGCAGCGAATAGTTTCTTGTCGATCACGCCCATCGGCATGGGCGGGAGCGGTGGATCGAACGGCGGATAGGATGGATCACCACCCACTCCCGACACGGACATCTGCTCCTCTGCCCGCGCGTAGTACGGAGCCAGGTCATCATAGGTCAGCGGCCAGTCCGCACCGACGCCGTCCAAAGTCTTGACGCGGAAATTGCTCGGCTGAAAGCGATGCCACGCCGCGGCGTAGATCACTGAACTTCCTCCAACGCCATTCCACATGAACGGCGCAACGTCTGATTCCTCGTCGTTGATCGGATAGTCGGCTGCATTCATGCGCCTGTTCGGGTACCAACTGAACACCTGGTCTCTTTTGAGCTCGAATGTCGGCTCATCGAAATTGATCGAAGTGTAGTTCGGGTACTCGCCCTGCTCGAGGCAAACGACGGATAATCCAGCCTCCGCCAGCCGACGAGCCGCGATCGCTCCACTCGGTCCGGAGCCCACGATAACGGCGTCCACAATGTCCTTCGTGCCTGTATTCACGGCATCCTCCTCGTTCCAAATCAACGCTTACGCGTCGATGGCTTTTTCAAACGGCTGTCCTGATAGCGGTGTGTCGCCCGCAAGTTCTTTTCATCGGGCCCTGCGCGTACTCGCCCCGATTTCCGCGCAGGGCCCTCCCCATGGGTGACTCAACGCGATCCCGCAATACGCTTTTGGAGGGCGTCCAACAGGACCGCGGCAAGAATGATCGAGCCGGTCGCGAAGTCCTGCCAGAAGATGTCGATGCGAGCGAGATTGAGGAAGTTCCTGATCAGCGCGATGACCACGACACCGATGATCACTCGCAGGATATTGCCCTGCCCGCCGCTGAGGCTGACACCTCCGATAACAACGCCGGCAATCACTTCGAATTCCAATCCGCGGGCCGTGTCGGCCTGGATCGATCCGATACGCGCCAGCAGGACCATCCCGGCGAAGGACGCGCAAAGACCACAAATCATCAGACAAACGATTTTGATGCGATCCACGTTGATTCCGGACAGCGCAGCCACATTTCGATTCGCACCAATGGCATACACCTTCTTTCCGAAAGCCGTGTGGTTGAGGAGGACGTAACCCGCCAGAATCGTCAGGATTGCGATGATGAAGGGCATCGGAATGCCAAGGGGTCGCCCAAGGCCGATAATCCTGAATGACTCCGGGACGTTGGACACCACCTGTCCTTGAGTTGTCACGAACGCTAGGCTTCGGGCGATCATCATCGTTCCGAGCGTGGTTATGAACGACGGGATGCCGAACTTTGTCACGACAACGCCGGCGAAAAGGCCGAATAGGGGCCCCACCACCAGCGCAAGCGCAAACGTTGCCGTGATTCCGATCTCGGGCATCAGCTTGCCGGCAATGGATGCCGTCAGGGCCAGGACGGCACCCACGCTGATATCGAACTCGCCGTTTATCATCACGATGGTCATGCCTGCAGCCACGATTAGCGCTGCCGACATCTGAGCCATCAGGTTCTGAATGTTTATCACGGACGCAAACCGCGGTGAGACGATCGACATCACCACGACCAGAACGAGCAGGACAGCCACGGACTGGATGAGACCGTACGAGCGTCGAATACTCTCCTGCAAATTCGAGCGCCCAGCCTCTAGCGTGTATGTGCTCATGCCGCTTTCCTCCCACTGACCGAAGTTTCGAGAATTCGATTGTGCTCCAGCTGCGCGCCGGCAAACTCTCCAACGATGGAGCCGCGGAACATCACGATAGCCCGGTCACAGAGCTTCTCGATGTCCGGCATCTCGGTGCTGATTATGATGACTCCGACACCTTCGGAGGCAATGCGTTCGATGATCTTTCTGATCTCGTCCTTGGAGCCGACGTCTATACCGACGGTCGGATCATCCAGAATGAAAATTTTTGGGCGCGTTTCCAGCCACTTCGCAATCAGCACCTTCTGCTGGTTTCCGCCACTTAGCGTTCTGATCGGAACATGCGCGCTCGGCGCCTTGACGTTGAGCTCACGGACGCACCGCGTTCCCATGGCGTCGATCTTGCTCCTCGACAGCAACCCCAGTGCATTGCGCAACTTGCCGATGATGGGAAGCCCAACATTCTCCGCGATGGTGAAATCGGGCAGAATCCCCTCGCGCAGCCGGTCACCGGTCAACAGGGCCACCCCTTCCTTGATGGCCTTGCCGGGATTCCAATGGCTCTTTACGTTACCGCGGATCGCGATCGTTCCCTTGGACGGCTGATATCCCTCGACGCCGAACAAGGTCTTTGCGAGCTCCGTGAGACCGGAGCCCGTTAAACCGGTGAAGCCCAGGATTTCGCCACGATGAAGATCGAACGAAACGTCGTGAAGCATCCCTGGCACACTCAGACCCCGCACCGACAGAAGCACCTCAGTGCTCGCGACCGCACCTCGCTTGCTCCTGGCGTCGACTTCGACCAGCTTACGTCCGAGCATATGCTGCACAACCTCCGAAATCGAGGTCGACTCCTTCTGCAGATTGGCGATGGTCTGGCCGTCGCGCAATATCGTAATCGTGTCGCAGATCCGAAATACTTCGGACAGATAATGGGAAACGAAGACGATCGCGACGCCTCTGCGAGACAACTCGGTAATGAGCTTGAGAACGACGTCGACCTCGGTTGCGGTCAGCGAGGACGTGGGCTCATCCATCAGCAAGATGGTTGGCTTCCAAGTCATCGCCTTGATGATCTGCACCATCTTCTTCAGGTCATTCGGCAGCCGGCTGACTTGCTGACTTGCGTCGACCTCGATTCCGTAGTGGTCGAGAAGCTCTTGCGCTTTCGCGTTGAGGCTGCCAGCCGTAAGAATGCCGAGACGACTCGTCGGCTCATTGTTCAGGAAAATGTTCTCCGCGACGGTCATTCCTTCCACAAGATTTATGTCCTGATGGATGGTCACGATGCCGCGCTTGAGGGCGTCGATCGCGTTGTGTGGGCTGTAATCTTTCCCGAGCAACTTGATGCTCTCGGCAGAATCGGCCTGGTAGACGCCGGCTAGAATCTTGAGAAGGGTGCTCTTGCCCGCTCCGTTCTCTCCGACGAGCCCAACCACCTGTCCCTTTTCCAGCGTGAAGCTTGCGCTTCGAAGAGCCTTGATGCTGCCGAAGGTTTTCTTGACGTCCTTGCAGACGAGTGCCAACTCACTCATTGTTTCCCCCGTCCGGAGTGTCCGGCATTCGCCGGACACTCCACGATTTGTTCGCGCTTCAATTGACCTTGGCGTCGAGGACCTGCGGTTCATTGACGAACTCGGCAGCGTTGGCCTTGGTCATGAGTTTCGGCGGCAACTCGACCAGCTTATCCGTTTTTCCGCCCGTCAGGAACGACAGCATCGAGTTCATGCCGACATAGCCCATCTCGAAGGGGTTCTGGACGATCGTGCCCGCGATCTTGCCTTCCTTGACGAGGCGGTAGGCCGTGGGATCGGTATCGAAGTTGACGAGCTTCACGTCCAAGCGCTTCGCCGCCTCGAGCGTCGCCTCAGCACCGATCGTCGGCGCGTGGTTCTGGAAGAAGACACCGGCGATGTCCGGGATCTCGGTCAGCGTATCTTCCATCGTGCGTCGGCCGTCCTCGAGGGAGAGCTTCATCACCTTGCGCGGAAGGACGGTCAAGCCGAGCTCCTTGGAGCGCTGCTCGAAGCCGCGATTGCGGTCGATGATGCACTGCACGGCCGGACCATGGTCGAAGACGATAACCTTGGCCCCCTTAGGCACCAGAGTGGCCATATGATCGGCGGCCATGCGACCGCCCAATTCGTTCGCCGTCACGACGTAGGTCACCCAGTCGCCCGAGTTTAGGCCGATATCGGTGACAACAACCGGAATCTTGTTCTTGTTGTAGATATTCTTGACGGGATCTGCGAGAACGACTGAGTCACCAGGGAAGATCAGCAGACCATCGATCTTCTGCGTATAAAGGTCTTCGAGATCTCCGACCTGCTTGGTGGTATCGGTGTCGCCGCCGTTGGTCACCAAGAGCTCGACCGACACGCCCTTCTTTTCCCATTCGCCCATCGCCTTCCGGGCGCCGGCGATCTGTGTGCGAAGGAAGGTATTCGTGCCCCAGAACTGGGAATATCCGAGCTTGAACTTCTTGTCCGCGGCCATCGCCCTGCCGATGAACGGCGATGCCAGAACGGACGCTCCGAGTAGCGTCGAAAACTTCAATACGTCGCGCTTGCTAACAGTCATTCCCACCTCCCTATGCAAAGGAATATTCTTCTCCGAGCCACCGTCGGCTCGTCCGATCGTTCTGTTCTGGAAGCGGCGGCGCCATACCTCACGGCAATGACGCCAGCTTCCTGTCTCAAAGCCGGCACGGTCCGAGCATGGCGATTGGATCCCCCGATCGGCAATTATCCCTACGCTCTGGCACCGATTAGAATTTGATATCGCTGGCACCGACCGCTGGCAGGCGGCCATAGCCAGTACCAATTGCCATCAGAATGAATGCGGCCTAGCTGCCTGCGCGCCACCTGGGATTACGTCGCATCCTCACACTAACCTTTGGGAGGACTAGCTCATGCAGGCAAAAGGGAATGGTATGAAAGATTGCGTCGTGCTCGTGACGGGAGCTGCGGGGGGAGTCGGCAAGGAAGTCATCCGTCAACTCGCCGAGAACGACGCCAAGATCATCGCGACGGACATTGCCGATCAGGTTCATGACCTGAATAGGGAATTCTCCGGCGCCCGGATCACGACGATCACTGGCGACGTCTCGAAGAGCGTCGATGTCGATAAGATCTTCGGTGCTGGCGAGGACAAGTTCGGCGCCGTTCAAGCCCTTATCAGCAACGCCGGCTACATGATTGCCAAGGCGCTGCACGAAACCAGCGAGCAAGACTGGGATGCAGTCCTCGCGGGGAACGCAAAATCCTTCTTCCTGACCGCGAAGCGAGCTCTTCCAAACATGCTCGCCGCCAAGAAGGGATCGATTACGGCGACCGGCTCCATCTCCAGCGTCGTCGGACTGCCTTCCCAGGCCGCTTACTGCGCTTCGAAAGGCGCCGTTCTGCAGCTCGTCCGGCAACTGGCCGTTGAGTATGCCGGCTCGGGCGTCCGCGTGAACGCCGTCGGTCCGGGTGCTATCAATACGCCGTTCCTCACGCGCTATCTGAATGGCCTTCCCGACCCGAAGGCAGGCGCGGATGCCGTGAAGGCCGCGCATCCGATGAAGCGTTGGGCCGAACCCGACGAAGTCGCAAAAGCCCTGGTTTTCCTCGCAAGCGACGATGCCGCCTTCATTACCGGCCATATCTTGATGGTCGATGGCGGGTACGTCGCGGGCTGACCCATAGATAGAGCCATTGGAGAGACGTCATGTCCGTCAGCGCCATAATCGACCCCCATCATCACCTCTGGGATCTCGAAAACTATTCCTATCCCTGGCTTTGCCAAAACGGCGAACCGGTGGCTCCGATCGCAGGTAGCCTCCGGTCCATCATGAAATCCTACTCACTCGCGGACTACCGCGAGGATTCCAAACGATGGAATGTCGTGAAGGACGTCCATCTCGACGCGCTCTCGGCCGACATTCTCGCCGAGACACGTTGGCTTCAGGACATGAAAAACAAGACAGGTTTCCCGACGGCCATCGTCGCGCACGCGGATCTGGAGGCCGACAATGCCGACAGCGTTCTTGCAAGCCACGCGGAAAGCAAGGCGGTCCGCGGCATTCGCCAGATCCTCAACTGGCATCAGGATCCTCGCTACACTTTCATCGAACGTTCGGACCTGCTGCGAGACCCGAAGTGGCTGAAGGGTTTTGGCCTGCTGAAGAAGTACGACTTCTCTTTCGACCTTCAGCTCTATCCCCACCAGATGATGGACGCAGCCCGCGTTGCCCGTGACCACGAGGACACGACCATCATCCTGAACCATACCGGAATGCCTCTTCAGCGGGATGCGGCGGGCGTTCAGACCTGGCAAGACGGCATGCGGGCTCTGGCGTCCGTTCCAAGCGTCCATGCCAAGATCTCAGGCCTCGGAATGGTCGACCCTGAGTGGACGGTCGCAAGCATCCGGCCGTTCGTCCTCAAGACGATCGACTACTTTGGGGTCGATCGGTGCATGTTCGCAAGCAACTTCCCAGTCGACAAGATCTACGCCAGCTTCGACCGGATCTACGAGGCTTTCTTCGAGATCGTGAAGGACTTGTCCGATACCGACAAGAAGAAGCTCTTTCACGATAACGCTCTACGCGTCTATCGGCTTTGACATCGGGTCCGCGAGCATCGGCGCACTGCCGCGACAATAAGTATCTACATTGTTGCAGTAGTCCGTGGGACGGACCACGACAGGAGCCAACCCCACCCCCTTTTGCGGGGGGTGGGGAGCCTCAGGAATCTCCCGAGCCCACCCTCACCGATCGCTCAGCCGATCGGCGCCGACCGTATCCCCTCGCGCGAAGCTCGTGAAGGGACTCGATGCGCTGAACAGAGACCGTTACGACCGCGGCTCCCATGACCTGGCCAACGAACAGGACGAGCGCATTCCGACTAGGCCGCAGTCGTCGCTGCGGCAGCGCACTCGACAAGGATCCTCACGAGCTCGTCGCGGTGATGGTTGGCCGGGGCGTCCTGCCGGACACAAATTCGCAAATTTCGCTCTGCCCATGGCTCAGCCAGAGGCAACATCGCCAGTCGCTTCTCGTCTTCCTTCTCAACAACCGAGCGGGGCACAATGCTAACGCCCGCCCCTGACGCGACAAGATGAGCAATGGCCCGGTAGCCGGGAACATGCACGCGAATATCGAGCGTCGCGCCAAGAGCTGCGGCATGGCTCAGTAAGAAGGCGTTGATCGCTGCGCCTCGTTGCAGGTTAACGAATGGCTCGCGAAGACATTCCTCGAAACGAACCGGCCTGTCTTTATTGATCGGGCTGCTCAGCGGCACGAGGACAACCAGCTCGTCATCACGATACGGAAAGAAGGCTAGTTCTTTATGGTTGGCCTGAAGCGCAACGATCCCGACATCGGCGCGCCGGTCTGCGACCGCGGCCAGTATGTCGTGGCTGTTCTTCTCTTCGAGTGCGATACGGACAGATGGATGATGCTTGAAGAAGATTGCAAGATCATCGGGGAGAAACGAATTAACTGCGTTGGTATTCGCAAACAGTGTGATCCTCCCGGGCATACCCGCCGAGAATGGCAGCATATCGGCGTGCATCTGCTCAAGCAGCTCAAACGACTTGCGAGCATAGTTAGCCAGAACTGTACCGGCAGGCGTGGGGCTGACACCCTCGCGATTTCGTTCAAGAAGGGGGGTACCGAGAGCGTCTTCGAGCTGCCTGATACGTTGGCTGACGGAGGATGGCGCCAGGTTACACCGCTGGGCACCGCGCGATAGGTTTCCTTCGTCTAGAACCGCGAGAAACACTCTCAAATCGACCAGATCGTAACGCATCTTCCGCCGTAAGTTTGTGCCCGCGTTCGGCTCTGACGAACGCTTCATTCGGAACATACCGCTTCTGGTTCGTTTGGAAAATGGCCTAGCTTCAATTCCAACCTAGAAGAAATTCCAATAACAGTCAGTTGCCAGCTACGGTACCGGCTTCGGACAAGGCGCCTTTAGTTGGCGCAATAAGCAGCATCGGGAGGTTAACGACGTGAACGCGAAATACGCGAAACGTATCGGTTTTCTCACAAAGCGCGAAGACATGACGAAAGAGCAGTTCGTCCAGCATTGGCGAACCGTTCATGCGGAGCTGTGCAAGAAAATCCCGGGGCTCAAGCGCTACGCGATCAACTTTATTGATCGCGATGCCTATCCCAATGCGGCCTACGACGGCTTTTCGGAGCTCTGGTTCGAAAGCAAGGAGGCCCATGACGCGTCTCTTTCGAGCCCCGAAGGGAAGACATTGTTGGCCGATCTCCCCAACTTCACCTCTACGATATGCGGAGTCATCGCCTATGAGGAGCGATTCATTTGGCCGGCCGACGATGGGCTAGGCGGCAAGGCGCGTTAGACTCGGATTCAGAGGGCGGCGCAATGGACGAGCGCCAACTTAAATGCTTCCTGGTTATCTCAGAGACGGGCTCGGTGACCGGAGCCGCCGAGCGCCTGGATATTGCCCAACCCTCGTTGAGCCAGATGCTTCTCCGGCTCGAGGAGGAATTGGGCTCGAAGCTCTTTCAACGAACGTCACGCGGGGTCGTGCTCACCGAGGCCGGACAGGTTTTCCGCGAGCACGCGCGCAACATCATTTCGGACATCGAGCGCGCTCGGGATGAGATCAAGGCGGAGGATAGCTATGTCCGATCGGAGGTCACGATTGGCTTGCCGAGCTCTTTTGCCACATTGATCGGCGCTCCCCTTATTGCTGCAGCTGCACAGGAGACACCTCGCGTGCAGCTGAGACTAATCGAGGCGATGTCAGGACATATCCGCGAGTGGCTGACCAAGGGCGACCTTGACGTCGGCATTCTCTACGGGATTCAGGACAGCCGGCATCTGTTGCTGGAACAAATCGCCGTCGAAGAACTTTTTCTGGTCGGTCCTCCGAACGCCTTTAAGCACTGCGACCGGCACGGTTTTGCTGATGACGCCGTCGATCTCAGTGCAGTCGACAGCTTCCCCCTCATTGTGCCGACGGGGCAACACGGCCTTCGGCGCTTCGTCGACGAGCGCGCACGCTCGTCCCAGCTGAAGCTCAACATCCAACACGAGATCAACTCCCTCACCGTCATCAAGCACCTGGTTCAGAGCGGCCATGGCCATACCTTGCTCGCGCACGCGGCCATCTCCGAAGAACTGAAACGAGGCGAGTTGTCCGCAGCCCGGATCGTGAAGCCCGTCTTCCGGCGCGGGATATTCCTGGCGCGCAATCCATCCCAATTCGTGACGCGCGCGTCCGTCAAGGCTGCCGAAACCCTGACAAACATCGCATGGGATCTCATCGGCCGGGGGGATTGGCTTGCTACGCGTGTCAAGCGTTCCAGGATGAGCGGTCCGGATGACAACTTCATGAGATCGTCTCCGAGTTTCGTTCAGGTGAATAGAGAATTCTCGCTAGCGCAAACCGCGAAGTAGTCGTGAACGCGACGTCTCGGATCCGCGCCGACGTACGGATTCGAAACGCGAGCCAGTGCGAAGGCTAATCACAACCAGAAGTAGAACACGGTAGCCTCCTTGACGCCGGACATCGCCGGGATTTTCTTCGAAAACGAAATCGTGGCTCAAGGTGCCGCCGCGACCCTGGAGGCCGCGAAGCGACAGGACGTGAAGCTGGTGACATTCGACTTGAGTGCACGCGCCTACGAACTGATCAAGGAAGGAAAGCTTCTGGGCGTCATTGTGCAGGATCCCTTCAGAATGGGTTACGAGGGCATGAATGCCATGGTTACCACGCTGAAGGGCGGGACGCCCAAAGCCCGGATCGACCTCGAGACAAGAGTGCTTACCAGGGGGAACGCCCGAGAATTCGCATCCGATCCGCAAGTCGGAAACTAACGGCGACCTCATCGCCCAGTCCATACGCGGCGTTGCTTTTCGCACGCGTGACGTAGGTGGGGCCTTCGCCGACGGGCCGATAGGCTCTCGCTTTCCCTCGATGGCTCGGGCGAGTGTATCGCGCGAGCCATCTTGTCTCGGGCCGATAACTGACGATTTCGGATCGATTACCGTCCGACGCAATCAAATGGGACGCGCCATGCGATCGCACCCATAGGGCAACATAATAGCAGGTAGATCGTAGACGCCATTGAGACCACCCTCCTGCCCGTGCTTCTAGATCGCGGCGGCAACAGACAGGAGTTGACATCATGTCGAAGCACTTCATTGGTGGCAAATGGGTCGGCGCATCCAATGGCGAGACGACCGATATGATCGATCCCAGCACGGGGAAGGCCTACGGCAAAATCGCCGCCGGCACCCGTGAGGACGTCGATCTGGCCGTCAAGGCGGCCCGCAGCGCCTTCGAAACCGGCGCATGGGGCAAGTTGACCGCCGCGGAACGGGGACGCATTCTGATCGCCATTTCGCAGCGCATCCTCGAGAAGAAGGAGGAGCTTGCCGCCATCGAAGCGCGGGACACCGGAAAGCCCATGACGGTGGCGCGAAACGATATCAACGCGGTCGCTCGATATTTCGAGTACTATGGTGGCGCAACGGACAAGGTCTATGGACACACGATTCCGTACCTCAATGATCATTTCGTCGCCGTCGTGCGTGAGCCAAAGGGTGTGACGGGGCATATCCTTCCCTGGAACTATCCCGCCCAGATGTTCGGCCGGACACTTGCTCCTTCGCTAGCGGTCGGCAACGCAACTGTTCTCAAGCCGGCCGAGGCCGCATCCGCCTCCATTCTACGGCTCGCCGAGCTCGCGACGGAAGCCGGCCTTCCCGACGGCGCGATCAACATCGTGACAGGATTTGGAAGCAAAGTGGGCGTAGCGCTTACGACGCATCCCGGCGTGAACTTTGTCTCGTTCACCGGCTCACCCGAGGTCGGCCAGCAGATCCAGAAGTTGGCCGCGGACAACTACATCAATTGTACTCTCGAGCTCGGCGGCAAGTCGCCCCAGCTTGTGTTCGAAGATGCCGATTTCGAAGCGGCCACCAGGACGATCTGCGCCGCCATCATCCAGAATAGTGGCCAAACCTGCTCGGCCGGAAGCCGCGTCCTTGTTCAAAGGCGCATCTTCGACGACTTCATCGCGACACTTAGCGAGCGATTCAAGGCCGTGCGGGTCGGCAGCCCGGAGATGGATCTCGACTGCGGTCCGATCATCACCGCCGGACAAAAGAAGACCGTCCTGGGCTTCGTCGATCGCGCCACCACCAGCGGCCTCCCCCTCCTCGCCGAAGGCCAGATTGCGGAGGGCGTCGACCCGGGTGGGTTCTTCGTCCGGCCCGCGCTGTTCGGGCCGGTGCCGACGGACCACGAGCTCGCGCAACAGGAGGTGTTCGGCCCCGTGCTGGCCGCCATTCCGTTCGACGATGAGGATGACGCGGTACGCATCGCCAACGGAACTGAATTCGGCCTTGTGGCAGCAGTCTGGACCAGGGATGGCGGCCGACAAATGCATCTTGCGAAGCGGCTGCGCTCCGGCCAAGTGTTCGTAAACTGTTACGGAGCCGGCGCGGGCATCGAGTTGCCCTTCGGAGGCACCGGCAAAAGCGGCCATGGACGGGAAAAGGGTCTTGTGGCGATGGACGACTATTCGAACCTGAAGACAGTCGTGATCAAGCACGCTTGATCACTAACCAGGCGGCGCTGATATCCGATAGCGCGGAACCGCCACAAAAAAAACGAGGAGCAATCATGTCGGCGACAATGCGGGCTATGCAAGCGCACCAGTTCGCGATCTCGGGCCTCAAGTTGACCGAGGTCCCTATACCAACGCCAGGAAAGGGAGAGGTGTTGCTCAGGGTGGAGGCGGCGACGCTGAACTATCGCGACCTGGCCGTACTGGGCGGTGACTATATCAAGGGTCTTCCTTTGCCCTATGTGCCCGCCTCCGACGCGTGCGGCACTGTGGCGGAGATCGGACCGGGCGTCACCCGGTTCAAGAAGGGAGATCGAATCGTCCCCATCTACACCCAGGGCTGGCACGACGGCAAACCTACTCCGGAGCAACGCGCGAAGCGCACCCTCGGTGCGCCGCTGGCCGGCGTTCTTCAGGATTACATCCTCATCCCGGAAGAGGACGCGGTCACGCCTCCGTCGCACCTGACCGACGTGGAAGCCGCCACGCTGCCCATCGCTGGTCTTACAGCGTGGTCGGCTTTGAACGAAGCAAACGTCAAATCCGGAGACGACGTTCTGCTCCAGGGAACCGGCGGTGTTTCGCTCTTCGCACTTCAGTTCGCCAAGCTGTCGGGGGCCCGAGTTACCATTCTGTCGTCATCCGACGAAAAGCTGGCGCGGGCGAAAGCGCTTGGGGCCGACTTTGGCGTCAACTATCGCACCACTCCGGAATGGGATGTCGAAGTAAAGCGGCTCACCGACGGCCGTGGCGCGGATATCGTGGTCGAGACCATTGGATCATCGTTGGGCAGGTCGTTGAGCGCGGTTGCTTTTGGGGGAACGATCAGTGTCGTCGGGTTTGTCGCCGGCTATTCGACGGAATTGAACATCCGACAGTTGATCGGCCCAATGGTGAACGTCAAAGGGATCGCCGTTGGTTCGAGGCGTGGTTTCGTTGACATGAATCGCGCGATCGAGGTGGCTGGAATCAAGCCGGTCGTCGACAAGACTTTCGATCTGTCCGAGGCTGCAGACGCCTTCAACTACATGAAAAGTGGCGCACACTTCGGAAAGATCGCCATTACGATGTAATTTGCCATAGCATCGGACGTTACGAACTTTCGCGACGCCATCTGTCTAGTACGGAAACATAGTGACGGGCACGACGGCGTCAGTTGTCGTGCCCGTCTTCCTTTCCCGTCCAACACCTTGAGCAAGAGGATACTTGAACGTGCGCAAGTTCAACAAGATCCTGGTCGCAAACCGAAGCGAAATCGCAATTCGCGTCATGCGCGCAGCGACCGAGTTGAGCAAGACGACGGTTGCGATTTATGCCGAAGAAGACAAGCTTTCATTGCATCGGTTCAAGGCCGACGAGGCTTATCTGATCGGTCGGGGGATGTCGCCCGTGGGCGCCTATCTCTCGATCCCCGAGATCATCCGCGTTGCGCGATCGTCGGGTGCGGACGCAATCCACCCCGGCTATGGACTTCTCTCTGAGAGTCCCGAACTTGTGGAAGCGTGCGAGGCTGCCGGCATCGCCTTCATCGGGCCAACGGCCGCAACGATGCGTCTTCTCGGCGACAAGGCCTCCGCTCGTCGCGTTGCGATCGAAGCCGGCGTACCCGTCGTGCCAGCAACTGGTGTCTTAGGCGACGATTTCGACGCTATCCGCAAGGAGGCATCCGACATCGGATATCCGCTGATGCTGAAGGCGTCCTGGGGCGGCGGTGGTCGGGGAATGCGTACAGTCTATAGCCCGGAAGAACTTCAGTCCAAAGTTCTCGAAGGCCGCCGCGAAGCCGAAGCCGCCTTCGGAAACGGCGAAGGATATCTGGAAAAGCTGATCGAGCGGGCGCGCCATGTCGAGGTCCAGATCCTCGGCGACAGCTACGGCAACATCTTTCATCTCTTCGAGCGCGACTGCAGCGTTCAGCGCCGGAACCAAAAAGTGGTCGAGCGCGCCCCTGCACCTTATCTCTCGGCGGAACAACGTTCCGAAGTATGCGAGCTTGCGAGGCGCATATGCCTGCACGTCGGTTATCGATGTGCCGGAACGGTCGAATTTTTGATGGACGTGGACTCCGGGAGATTTTATTTCATCGAAGTCAATCCGCGCATCCAAGTCGAACACACGATAACGGAGCAAGTCACCGGTATCGACATCGTGCAGGCGCAGATGTTGCTGACGGAAGGCGCTACGCTTGCCGAAGCAACAGGTGTCGCCAGACAGGAGGACATTCGGCTCACTGGGCATGCCTTGCAGTGCCGTGTAACCACGGAGGATCCACAGAACAACTTTATCCCCGATTACGGTCGTATCGCGGCCTACCGCTCGGCTACGGGAATGGGCATCCGCTTGGACAGCGGCACCGCCTATTCCGGCGCCGTCATCACACGACATTTCGACTCGTTGCTGGTCAAGGTGATAGCCTGGGCTCCGACAGAAGACCTTGCGACCAACCGGATGGTTCGCGCGCTCCGCGAGTTTCGTATCAGGGGTGTCAGCACCAACATCGAATTTCTCGTGAACCTTCTCAACGACGCGCAATTCCGGAGCAACGGGTATACGACTCAGTTCATTGACACCACGCCGGGGTTGCTGAGGTTCACAAAACGGCGCGACAGAGCGACCAAGCTCCTGACTTATATCGCGGACGTCACGGTCAACGGACATCCCGAGACCAAGACGCGCCCAAAGCCGACGACCGGGATATCCGAGCCCAGGCTGCCCCCGCCACGAGGCGTTATCGCTCCCGGCACCCGCGACATTCTCGAAAAGGACGGACCGCAGGCCCTGGCGGACTGGCTATCCGCTCAGGAGCGGGTGCTGATCACCGACACGACGATGCGCGACGGGCATCAATCGCTGCTTGCCACGCGAATGCGTTCGATCGACATGCTCCGGATCGCGCCCGCCTATGCCGCAAACCTCCCTCAACTCTTCAGCATCGAATGCTGGGGCGGCGCGACCTTCGATGTGGCCTATCGCTTCCTTCAGGAATGTCCATGGCAACGGTTGCGCGACCTTCGGGCCGCGATCCCGAATATCCTCACCCAAATGCTCCTGCGTTCCGCCAACGGGGTCGGGTACACCAACTATCCCGACAATGTGGTTCGCAGCTTTGTCTTGCGGGCCGCAAAGTCCGGAGTCGACGTCTTTCGCGTGTTTGACTCGCTCAACTGGGTTGAGAACATGCGTGTCGCCATGGATGCCGTCATCGAGGCAAACAAGGTATGCGAAGGCACCATTTGCTATACGGGGGATTTGTTGGATCCCAAGCGCCCAAAATACGACCTTAAATACTATGTCGATCGGGCAAAAGAGCTAAAGGTGGCAGGTGCCCACATCCTCGGTTTGAAGGATATGGCGGGCCTGCTGAAACCTCAACAGGCTCGAATCCTCATCAAGGCGCTGAAGGAGGACGTGGGACTTCCGATTCACTTCCACACGCACGACACCTCGGGAATGTCGGCGGCGACCGTCCTCGCCGCTTGCGAAGCCGGTGTCGACGCGGTCGATGCCGCCATGGATGCCTTTTCGGGCGGCACCTCGCAGCCTTGCCTTGGATCAATCGTCCAAGCGCTTCGACACACCGACCGTGACGCGGAACTAGACAGTGAGGCCATCCGCGAAATCTCAAACTATTGGGAACAGGTCAGGGCTCAGTATGCCGCCTTCGAATCTGGTCTAACCGCACCTGCTTCGGAGGTCTTCCTTCACGAAATGCCCGGTGGGCAGTTCAGCAACCTGCAGGCCCAGGCTCGCTCGCTCGGCCTGGCCGAGCGCTGGCCCGACATCGCGAAAGCCTACGCGGACGCCAACTTGATCTTCGGCGATATCGTGAAGGTCACGCCGTCCTCAAAGGTCGTCGGCGACATGGCCCTGGTCATGGTCGCCCAGGGCCTGAGCCGCGGGCAAGTCGAGGACCCCTCCGTCGAGGTCGCCTTCCCCGATTCGGTGGTGGATATGATGAAGGGAAATATCGGCCAACCGCATGGGGGCTGGCCCGAGGGAATGCAACGAAAGGTGCTGAAAGGCGGCCCCTTGTTGACGACACGGCCCGGCCTTGGCTTGGCGCCCGTCGATTTGGAAGCAGCCCGCAAGACACTAGCAGCGACGCTGGACGGCTTCGCTCCGGATGACGAGGATCTACACGGATACCTCATGTATCCGAAAGTGTTCATCGACTATATCGAACGCCATCAGATCTACGGCCCGGTGCGCACGCTTCCGACTCGTACGTTCTTCTACGGGATGCAGCTCGGAGAAGAGATCTCGGTTGGGATCGATCCTGGCAAGACGCTCGAAATTCGTCTTCAGGCCATCGGCGAAAATTCCGAGGAAGGCGAGGTCAAAGTCTTTTTCGAGCTGAACGGTCAACCTCGCATAGTCCGCGTTCCAAATCGTGAACTCAAGAGCAAGATAGCGGTCCGCGCGAAGGCCACGGACAGAGATCCGAGCCAGGTCGGCGCCCCAATGCCGGGCGCCATCTCCTCCATCGCAGTCTCCGTGGGCCAAGCCGTCGAGGCCGGAGATCTCCTGCTGAGCATCGAGGCGATGAAGATGGAGACTGGGTTGCACGCGGACAGGGCGTCAAGAGTGAAGGCCATCCATGTCGGTCCGGGCAGCCAGGTCGAGACTAAGGATCTGCTCATCGAATTGGAGTGATATCGATGGGCTGATCCAGCTTCCGCACGATCCCAGCCCATCGGACAGCAGGCCGACAAGTTCTAGCCAGGAGAGAGAGCGTGATTTGCTGAGAACGTATCATCGTCGATGTGATCGAGGATCTCGTCGATTTCGTCAGTTGCCTTCACGACGGCGCTCTCAGTTGAGATCAAATGCTCTATCTTGGATCGACACTCCTGGGTCCCATAACCTCCCCGAAGGGGCTGCGCACGCGGCATATCCGCTCCCCAGTTACACACGGACCATTTCTCTGAGTGAAGTCGCCGGCCGCTTCAGTCTGAAGCGAAGGGGCGCTGAAGTAGCGCAAGCAAGTAAAATAGCCCGCTCAAGAAAATAGCCGGGCACAAGCAACTCGCCATAGGCTTCGACCGCGCCAGTGGAATTGCGAGAGTCGCCGGGCGATTGCCGCGCCTAGCTAACACCGAAGCTTGCTTTCGCAGCGTTCGTTGGTTGCGGGGAGGCGCAACCACCGATACCGACATTCGGTTCAAGTCGCGATCTGACGGAGGGATGCCCTGCGTCCCGAACGCAGTGAACATCTTCTAAATCATTGACTTTCTTAATACGCGTTCTGTTCACGATCGTTTCGTGCAATTCGTTGCGAATTCATTGCGGCATTCCTCCACGAGAATGAGAGCTGACCAAGAAATGAGATCAAAGCCGTCGCTAACAGTGCGCTGATCGGGGGCGCCACGACCGCGTTGGGCGTCGGCGCCGCCGATCGCTACCTGACGGCGATGACGTCGGACGGAGGCGGAATGCGGCTCAATGGCACGAAGTATTACGAACTGGCACGCTATACGCCGATAACTTGATCGTAGCGGCTGACCAGAGCGGCAAGCGGATCGCCGTACTCGTCGACACCAATCAGCCCGGCGTCAGCATCCACGACGATTGGGATGGCTTCTGCCACCGCGAGCGGTACAACTGATTTCAAGAATGTAGGCGATCCCCGAGGACCGAATTCTTGGTTCCGGATTTAGGACGGAGAGCCGGTTTTTTGGAACGGCATATGTTCAACTGGTCCTGCTTGCGACCCTCGCTGGAATTGTGCGGCGCGTCGCTAGCGACACGACGGAGTGGATTAAGGCGCGAACCCGCACGTTCACGCACGCCGGTTGCCGACCTGCCGCGGAACGATCCCTGGTGCAACGGGTCATCGGCAAGCTTTTCAGCGCTGCTTTTGGCGCGCGTGCAGCAGTCCTCGCCGGCGTCGACGAGCTCGCGAGAACACTAGACAGCCGCTAACAGGACTCGCAACAGCTTGATGCGTCTGAACTCGCCGCAGCACAGACGCAGTTGTCATCTCTCGCCGCGACGACCGAGCTTTTCGAGGTCGGCGGAGCTTCTCTGATCTCCGAGAACTCGCGATCAACCGACATTGGCGGAACGCGCGCACCATCGCCTCCCACACCCCGGTGAACTTCAAGCTCCGCGCGATCGGCGGATACGAATTGAATGACGAGCCCTGCTATACGCGTGGAGCGCAGGTATCCGGGCGACACGGCAATACAGCAGCTAACCACTGGCTTTTCGGCAGCTTCATGCTTTGCCAGGCGAGGTCGCTCGGACCCCGGTGGATGCTATTGCCGCGGACGTCGACCTCACCATCTGCGACGGGAGCAAAGGACGCGGTGAGCGGCCGTGCTCACCGTATCTCGGCGAGAGTGCCGGCGCTCCTGCTGTAGGAAGGCGAGATGCTCGCCTGGCCGATCTGCCTGTTCTGGTCCGCGGTGAGACTTAGCCTCGCACTTGTTCTAATTGGCATTGCAAGAATGCCAGCCACCCGATAGACGATCCCCTTCAACCTCGCTGGCTGCTTTTCGGTGGCCGCCAGGACTGGGCCTGTAGCTCAATGGTTAGAGCCGGCCGCTCATAACGGTCTGGTTGCAGGTTCGAGTCCTGCCGGGCCCACCAGACAACTCAATAATAATAATAATAACTTATCAGGCACCATTTTGCCGAATCGGAACCACCGCACCAGATACGTGCTCTTTTCGTTCACCGGCCAGGCCGCACTTGGCGATTTTGTCGACCGCATCGGAAAATAGTTGGGATGGCCAGCCATCGCGATCCGCTTGATCCAGAGCAATCGTTTCCACGCTCCGTTGGTGTGTCACGGCTAATGAAAAGCGTTGGTTTCTTGCGCTTTACGTGCGTCCCGGACTGCTGGTTCCCTCAAGCCGACCGAGACCGCAATAGCTATGCATTCGAAAGGTTGGTCCGGTCCAGGACGAGCAAACCCACCCCCGCAATAAGCGCAGACGCGTGGTTCGACCGCCGGGAGGCGGGACGTTACTGAATTGCTGGAGCGCACGCTTCCGCTTCTAACAACGAGGTACTGAGGCTGCTGACGTTTACGGACGGTGAGATGATGGACGAATCCCGTCTTTGAAATCAGCGACCAAGCCTGTAGACGGGATATCAAGGCCACGTACGTAAGCGATCTCCAGCCGCTGGGCTGCCAGCGGCACCAATGCTCAAGCTGGTGCTGATGCCCGACATCATGATCTTGGGCAAGTCGATGAGCAGCTGGATGCTGATCATCATCATGGTGCCGGCGATGATCGGCGGCGCCGGGTATGTCGGACCCGTTTTTGCCGACCCTGCCCGCTAGGCTCGCGCAACGCCATCCTTCTTGGCGAAAAGAGGCGCCGCGCTGTCCACCACCTCTTTCGGAAGCATCCCTAATTGTCGCGTCAAACGGGAGATAGTTCACCACCAGAACGCCACGGCTTCTGCCTGTGCTACTGTCGTTGGCGTTTGATCGCCTCTCTGTCCGCCCGACGGGACAGCCATAGCTTATGGACGGTCCAAACCCCCGGATCCGGAGCTACGATGCGTACCGGTTCGCCCTTTTCGTCGATCGCGACCGCCTCGAACGCGGGAGCATTCTGCAGCCAATCGAGTCCTTCGATTTGCACAGCGGTCAACTTTTCCGGGTCCAAGCCGATCTTATCTAAAGCCTTCCGCCAAGGCGGGCTCTGCATGGGCCTAATCAAATCGGCGAGATAGCCGTCTCGGTTTACAGCGCGAAACGTCTGCTTGGCGCGTTCGAAGCTAGTGCCCACTCGCTTGAGTATCTTCGTGAGCGATGACTCAGAGACGGCGTCGTCTGCGACGAACGTAAGCCCGCCGCGCGCGTCGAACAGCAGATCGATGTCTTCCGTCGTGGCCAAGCCCGGATCGAGTCTGACGCCCTAAGGCCTTCGGAGCGAGGCGTTCGCCCCAACTACATCACAACGGCGGAAATGGAGGGGATTCTTCCAATCGAAGTAATTCTTGCTGCAATGTCGAATAAATGTTTGATTCGCTCCGGTGTAACGTTCGGGAGCGAGAATGATGGCCAACGCGCTCGAGATCTATAAGGCTCACCCGGTACGATCGCAGCTCGGCATGAGAGCCGCACAGTATGTACGCATGTCGACACAACGGCAGCAATACTCGATTGAGAATCAGGCTGCTGTGATTGCAGCATACGCGCACGCCCATAACCTGATGATTGTACGAACCTATCGCGACGAGGGAGAGAGCGGCCTGATCATCAAGAACAGGGCCGGCCTTAAACAGCTCATCAAGGATGTCCAAGCAGGAGAAGCCGATTTTGGTCATATTCTGGTCTATGACGTAAGCCGGTGGGGCCGCTTTCAGAATGTCGACGAGAGCGCGTATTACGAATTCCTCTGCAAACAGGCAGGCATCAACATCGCCTATTGTGCGGAGCAGTTTGACAATGACGGCAGCGTGCTCTCCAGCATCATCAAGAACATCAAGCGCGTAATGGCAGCGGAATACAGTCGCGAGCTTTCGGTAAAGGTTCACGCTGCGCAGTGCCGGTTCGCCCGGCTTGGCTTCAAGGTCGGAGGTCGCCCCGGTTATGCGCTCTTGCGAGAACTTGTCGATCAGAGTCAGCGGTCGCGAGGCGTACTGAAGAACGGTGATCAGAAGTACCTCTCAACTGATCATGTCCGAGTGCGCCCCGGCACTCCCGAGGAAGTAGCCGTGGTGAAGTGGATCTTCGATCGATTTCTGCAGGTAAAGTCTGAAGCTATTATCGCACGGGAGCTAAACCGGAAGGCCATACTCACCAGCACAGGAGTTCGGTGGACGCGTGCAGCGGTTAACGCGGTGCTCAGAAACGAGAACTACATTGGAAACATGACCTTCAACCGCCGATCACGCAAGCTGCGGCGGAACTGCACCTGCAATCCTCCCGAGCTTTGGATCACCAGCGAGGGATGTATCGAGCCGATCGTCGAACGCGAAACCTTCCTGAAGGTAAACAAGATCATTGAAGAACGGCGTGTCGACCTCACTGAAGAGGAGATGCTTGCCCGTCTACGCAAGACGCTGCTCAAGGAGGGACGCCTGAGCTCTGCCATCATAGCCAGCACGGTAGGCCTCCCTTGCGCCTCGACCTATCAAAACCACTTCGGTGGCATGATGAACGTGTATCGGCTAATCGGCTACACTCCCAAGCGAAGCTATGAGTTTCTTGGCTCGCGTCCCCAGTGGGCTGAGGAAACGGCAAAGCTCGGCTCGCTAATCGGCATGGCTATTAGAAAGACAGGTGGCCAAACTGCCTCTCGCGAAGGAACGGGTTACTTGCGCGTGAACGGGTCGATCAACATCTCAATTCGCGTAGCCCTCTGGTGCGGAAGGCAAAACCGCGCACCGTACTGGTCTATAAAGCGTGAGACACGCCTGCCTCACGGCTGGATTGCCGCAGCCAGGATGGCTGAGCATAACAAGTCGGTGCTCGATTACGTACTGCTCTTCACTGACGGGAAAGCAAAACGAACCATGACGTTTTCTGAGAGGGCTCGCATTCGCCGTGGGATACCTCGCTTCGAAACCGCTGATGGCTTGGCACGAGCGATCGTCGGGCGAGTAGTTGGGACAGGCCGCTCCTCCCCAGCGCCGCACGACAAACGATCGAGCCCGAAGGAAACCAAGACCAAGAGAGCCCGCGCACGGCACTGAATGTAGATCAGGATCTTCCGCGAAGCGGCGCTCCATAATGCTCTGTCCCGATGTCGAGCATTCCTCTTTCCGACCAGCGGTGCCTAGGAGCGGCACGCCTCAACCTCGATGAGCTCATCGGACATGATTCAGTAGCGCATCGAAGGGGACGATGCGCCGAAGAAGCACAAGACGACGGGATCGAACGATGTGTTCCGGGCGCGGCTGGATCAGATCATTAACATGAAGCACGAGCTGGTTCAGCTCGCCAACAAGATCGAGTGGGACTGGCTCGACGGCGAGATCGCTCCGCTTTACAGCGAGGACGGCCGGCTTGGGTCGAGACCCACTTCATGATCCGTCTTGCGGCTCAAGGACATTTACGGGCTGTCTGAGAGGTGTGTGCGAGCGCTGGGTTCGCGACCCATGTTTCCAGTTCTTCAGCGGCGAAGAGTTCTTCCGCCATGCTTTTCCCGCACGAGCGCTCTGATCTGAGCCATTGCAGCAAGCGGCTCAGGTGCTGTTTCCGATGAATAAGAGTACTCAAAAGGAGCTGCAGCTTTGGCCTGCCGAATTGCACCAGCAGGGATTCTCGGGTTGGTTGATCAGCGCCCTGGGCCAATTTGTAGCCGATGGATTCCACTCAACCTTGCGAGCCCAAAAAGCCGTTGCGTGTTTGCTGTTCGTGTCCAGACTAACCATGACCGACATTGAGCGCGTTGTCGCGCAATTCGGCGGCGCTTTTGGAGGTGCGGAAGGGCCCGTCCGCGCCGTTGTAGCGTGGACGTGTGATCTCTTGCCAACCGCGGCACGGGTAGCCGCTCTTCACGGACGACAACCAATTGCTCGTCCGAAATCTCCAAACGAGACCGCGTGATCGGGGCGGCTATCGCATCGATCAAAGCTCGAGGCCGTGCTCCCGGAGAACCCTGTCCATTAGCTCGCCCTTGTCTCACGTGCGATTTCGCTGAGGATCTGTGCTCCGACCACCCGCCGGGCATCAACATCCTCCGTCAGGCCATGCTCCGCGAGCCGCTCGTTCAAGCGCGTCGGAAACTCATCCTCCAGGGCATCGGCAAGCCGGTCCCGCATCGCGGCATGATCATCGGGGGCGATCCGCCTCACCACCGTATCCCAAGGCTCCCAGCGCGTTGCCAGAAAATCCGCCAAACCCGTCTCTTCCTGTTCCCGCACCGACGTCTCAGCCCTGGCAACGTCGTAAGGCGTGACGTCAGCAAGATTCAAGAAGCGCATATCCGGGGCGATGTGGCGCAGTTCCAGCTGATCCCGTAGCTGGGTCTGATAGGCAAGATAGACCTCGATCTCGTCGATATTTGCCTGCGGGTCGGCACCACGGAGGGAGCTGACCGTCTCGCGTGCGATCTCGTCAAGCGCCTCCAAACGAAACATAACACGGCCGTGTTGGAGCAGTTGATCGAGCCGATTGTCATAGAGCCCTTCATTGACATCAGCGTTCAGGCGTGCGGTCTGCATGCCGTTCCAGGTCAAAGTGATGCGGTCCTCGCACGACGCAGTCGATCCATTGGCCAGCTCGAAAAGCCGCTCGCGCAGCGCCGGCCTCATCGCGGCTCGTAGCAGATTCTCGGCTACTTGGTCGCGGAACGGCTGATGACCATAGTTCACGGTGCCCGCGAGACTTTCGAGAAAGAGTGCGAAGTCCTGCGCACCGGGCTCTTCGGCGAAGCCCTGCCACGCGTCCACTGCGCCGGGCTCGTCGGCGAGCCAATCCGCGACAACAGTAGCCGCGGCTGATGTTCCACCGGTTGTAGTGGCATCGATAGCAAGACCTGCGGACCGGCATAATCCGCGCCACGTGTGGCTGACGCCAAATCGGCCAGCACCGTGGCCGGTATCGGATTAGACCGCAGGTCAATGCTGGACGCGCTGCCGAGCTGCGTCAGCACGGTCGCGGCCAGGCCGGTCAGCTGGTTGTTACTGGCGCCGAGCATTTCAAGCCCGACCGGGAGTGTCCCGGGCAGATCGGTCAACTGATTTTCGCTGACGTCCAGATATCCAATCCTGGCCGGGATGTCGGGCAGGCTCGTCAGCTGGTTGTTGCTTGCGTCCAGGTAGCGCAGTCTGGCTGGAAGATCGGGCAGGCTCGTCAGCTGATTTTCGCTGACGTCTAGGCGGCGGAGCCTGGCTGGAAGGTCGGGCAGACTAGTCAGCCGGTTATCAGAGGCGTAGAGGTCCCGGAGTCCGCCCGGAAGCTGGGCCGGCAGCCTGCTCAACTGGTTACCGATGACATTGAGGGTGCGGAGCGTGGGCAGGAGTGAGGCTGGCAAGGCAGTCTCTTCGTCGCCCACCTCCGACTTCATGAAACACCTAATCGCGGTGTCCATCAAACCGGCAGCAGCTCAATTTCTGGGAGGATACGACGCATTCGCCCGCCAGCGAGTCGAATACTGACTTGTCAGCTCGCGCATGCCATAGGCAATCCGCTTCTCCCGCCCGGGCCACAGTCGAAAACCCCGGTTGGAAGCCGGGATTTTCTTTTGTGCTATTATAGGCAACAACTCTACTAAACCCCCGCGGTGAGGTCAGTACAGTGCACCTCACGCATTGAGCCGAATTTGACTTCGGCTTCGTTCCATCCAACCCTCGATCGTAAGCCGCAGGTGTCGGTTGGTCTGCGCTCCTGCTCCACCTCAATCGATTGGTGGAGATCTCACGTCACATAAAGTCTCCATCCGAATCGGACCCTGGTGAAGGTTCATCATCACTCGGCGTTTTGACTTTGGAGAGATACATCGGAGAATTGGTTGCACGTTGCCATTCACCATCCCTATATCTCCACTGTCGGGACTGGGTGGGATCGAGTACCATATCATTGTGATCTACATCAACGAAGCCCATTTGTTCTGCACGGGCTCTCGCTTCATCATTAGCAGGACGCCAATTCACCAGCGGCCGTTCGCCGTCTTGCTGTAGTTGGTGCTCAAGCAGAATATCGCCGGCGTTGCCGACGAGCGGATGAGCAACCTGAAAATCCACGATTGATGTGACGTCAGTTCGTCCGGGGAACTGTTCTCGCCACCGTTGGCTGGTGAACTCAGTCGCCATAGGAAATCCGGCTTCCGTTCTTTGGAGGCCGACGCTCCTGTTTCCCAGTTGGTAGCTGTAATATCGGGCGGCACCAGAATCCCTTCGGATCGCGTAATTGCTAGCGACATCCGCGGTGCGCCTAGCTCTTTCGGATACAAATTCTGAGTATTCCTGCGGATTGTTGGCGATATGATTGATCTCGTCACCATGAAAACTCCTCACCCGTTCCCGGAATTCGGCTTGGTCGATCTCAACAACGGGAGATCTTGAAGTGAGGTAATAACTCGGCTGCGAGGATGAGCTGGCACCCGAATCCTGCAATCCCATTCTACCGAACGCGTCCGCGAAATAGTCAGCATTCCTGTGCTCCGGGGAGTTCGCGTTATGATACTCATCAGCGGATGGAATATCCGACCAATTGTTAATTCGACCGCCCATGGCGACCACACTCCTATGGCTTTTGCATTGTGTTCAGGTCATTAGACCTAACCCCGCCGATAAGCAGCTTAGCTGTCCGTAAGCTGACGCCGACAATAAACGAAAAGCACAATTCTCTGAAACGTAGAGCGAGCCGGCGAGCGCGCGCAGTTCGGCGCCGCGCTCGCCGGAGCGTCTTCATAACTCGGCCGAAGTTGAGATCAGCTGAGCGAAGCTCCGTTCCAACGATGGACGCGCCATCAGGGACAGCATGCGTCAGCAAACCTTTATTCTGGGCGATGTCATGGAGGAAGCGAGCGAACCCTTCCCAGCGCCTGAGCATATAATTGATAGCCTTGAGCACCTCGGACGAGCGCGAGAGGGTTTCGCGCGCGCGCAGCGGCCAGGCGTGCATATCGTCGAGAAGCAGCTTGCTCTGCGCAGGTGTCAGATTCACCGACGGCATTCATCCAAATGCCGGCAACCCACGCCGCCTGATCACCTCGTCACCCAGAATTCTGCATAGCTCGATCCAAAGTTCGGTCTCGCTGCATGCACTCCGAGATTCTAACTGCCGCTGGATGAAAATGCAGCGCAGGTCAGAAGGAGCTTCGTGGGGATGCCCTGGCACCTTTCGGACAGCGCCTGACTAGACCGGTCCCCTGACCAAAAGCTGACGGCCGCGATGAACTTCTCGAATTCGGCAAGTTGATCGCGATGCACCCCAGTCACCTAAAATAGCGACGCTACAAGCCTCAAACTTGTCAGAGCTCGTCGGCACAAAAGCTGGTACAGCGATCAACGTCCAAGGCTGAGATCGTCAAAGCGAATCGAATGACGAAGTTGCCTTTGTGCTTGACGGTCAGCCCTTCAGCCTTGAACCCGCAGTTGCTGACGTCGCCTGATGGCGGCAAAGGTTCATTCGCGACCGTCGAACTGCTAGTCGCGGCATCGCGGTAAGCTGCGGCGGAGCGGCTTTGGGGACCGAAGATTCTGCTTGAGCAAATTGCCGCTGCTTCGAATATCAACCTTTGCCGTGGAAACGACGGTTTACGCAACGCGGAGCTAAACGGCTGCCTACCAAATTTGGTATGGGACATAAAGACGCGCTTGCATCGAGCGACCGAAAGTCTGTCACGCTCGAGCGATATTGGTGGGGACGAAAAACGTCTTGGCAGGCTTCATGCCCGTTCCTGTAAAGCCACGCACACTGGCTCTGTCGACCAAATGCGAGCGTCGTCCTCCAGGGACGAGCCTCATTTCGGCCTTCGCCGCATTCAATCTCGCCAACTCGCGCCCGAATCGTTTGCAGGGCGAGCAGGAGCTTTGGGTCGTGGCCGCGAAGGAGCTTCCGCCCGGCACCTCCCTGCACGTCGGCATGCTCAAGCCACAAACCAAGGTGCTTATCGGCGGACACGCGGCGGAACCTGAGGGACGGCCAGACAACAATGTCCACGTAGATCTAGGCATCCATCGAACGGTGCCGCGCGCCACCGCAAAGGTCGCGCGCGCACCGCCACACCTGTTGAGCCTCAATGCCGGCATTTCGCCATAAACAACGGACCATACGTTGATGGCGTCGAAAGCTGGATGGGGCGGCTCCACCTTAATCTGCCTGGTCTGACGCGCGTCCCGCAAGACCTCTTTCCCGAGTTCAAGCGGCGTGATCATCGACACGGCTTCGTCAGCTACCTAGCCGCGCGCAACCGTTTCCCAGCACCGCCATTGCCTCCGGCGTCTAGGCTGACGGTTGCCTGCTCACCTGAAGCGAGGCGTCAATACATGATCGATGACGAACTGGATCTGCGAACCTTCACGCCACATCCGCAACGCGACGCTGTGCTCCGCGAAGTGCACGCGCGCCCCTTCACGCGCCTTGATTCGCCGTTCAGTGTGATCCACTTCGCTTTTCTTGCACAGGGCGAGGCGGCCGCAAGCGAACGCTGCCGTTTTATCGATTTTTGCCTCGAGCGCAATCTTACGCCGCCTGAGCAATCGGCGAAACTTCATCAGATTGTCATCGGGCCCGCTACGCTACGCTGGGAGCAGCATTCTGAATTTACAACACTCACCTGGATCTGGACTAATTCAAATTGTTCTGCCGCAGACCGATTTGACAAAGTTGATGGTACTGTCCGATCGCTGATCCGCGCGTTGCGTCAGACCGGACAGTTGCTGGTCGCGATCAGGCTAGAAGTGGAGCAGGACGCCTCGCCGACTACGCGGGCCGAACAGATTTTTGACGAGAACAGCCTCGCCATGGTTGCCACAAAGAGCGGCACAGGCATTGCCGCCTCAGACTTCCGCGTGGACGAAAAAGGCTTCACGAAAATCCTCGTTTGCGACCTTGGCATGACATCCCACGATCTTGGAGCGCTAGTGCAGCGGCTCCTGGAAATCGAGACCTACCGTCCATTGGCGCTGCTTGGTCTGTCGGCGGCCCTTGAGCTTGCACCATCTGTTGATCGCATCGACCGCCGGCTTGTTGAGGCGCTCGAGAAGATGCAAAGCGGTGAGGGGCTGCGGTTCAACAACCATCTGCTTGCGGAGCTGACGGCGCTGGCAGCCTCCTTCGAAAGAGGCGCGACCGGCAGCCTGTTTCGCTTTGGCGCGAGCAGGGCCTATAACGAGCTGGTCCAATCGCGTCTGTCCATCATTGAAGGCAACAATATCTCGGGCTATCCAACCTGGTCGGCGTTTCTAGCGCGCCGTATGGCGCCGGCGATGCGAACCTGCGCGACCGTTGAGGACCGTCAGGCGACTCTATCGGACAAGCTAGCGCGTGCCGCCGATCTGTTGCGAACCCGGGTCGACGTCGAAATCGAACGGCAGAATCATGACCTGTTGCAGGCTATCAACGAGCGCGCGAGACAGCAACTTCGGCTGCAGTGCACGGTCGAAGGATTGTCGGTCGGGGCGATAGGATATTATGTGGTCAGCCTGTTTAGCTATCTTGCCAAGGGCGCGCATGACGTCGGACTGCGAGTAGAGCCATCGTTCCTGACCGCGGCCTTCGTGCCGATCGCGGTCGGCGTGATCTGGCTGGTAAGCTACAATGTCCGAAAGAGACACCTCAAGCACCACGACGCGCCCTCCGTTACTTGCGACTAAAGCTGCTTGAGGGGTTCGGTGCGTCCGTCCTGCGATCCTCGCATGGTCGGGGTCAGTCGCCCTTGCGCGGCTGGGACGGGGCCAGATCAGGCTGAAGCCCTCACCTTCCTCGTCGGCAGGTTGGCGAAGATCGGTGGGGTGAAACTCGGATCGTCGAGCTTCAGACCCCCTCGTTGGAGCCCTTCGCCCGGGCGGCCCTGATCTCCAACGGCCGACGTAGACCCAGTGGCTCGGTTGTCGCCGGAGCGGTTGGTTTCGGGGGCAATCCGCACGTTCCTGGCCTGGAGCGAGAGGGTGACGATTCCACCGATGATCTCGTTGTTGCCGGTCCTCGTGAAGGTACGGATGCTCGCCATAATAGTTCTCCTTGATCTGCGTTTCCGAGCCCCCACCGGCCTCGATGGTGATCGACGGGCCGGAGGTGATCGACGGAGCACTGCGATCGATGCGTCAGGCGTTCTTCGGGTGATCAATCCATCGAAAAGGCGGTTGGCGCGCTCGCCTGCAGAACTGACGTCAAGAAGAATGTGGCGAGTTCGACCGCACCGAGAGGCCGGCAAGTGAGTTCGATGGTGATACGCGCCTTCTGCCTTTTGCAACGGACCAATTTGGAGTCGTAGTTACGTGTCAGCCGCGCGGCCGTTCACCTTATTGTCGCCGTCTCATTTCTGAAATGCGACCGCTTGGTCCATGCCTCTATGATCGCTGCTTTGAATGTCTTGGCGCTTTAGACCAGCTACATTCTAATCACATCCTGATGAGGGTTTTTTGACATCCTGGTCACACCTCGTGCACACGTCCGCCTTAGCAGTCGACAAACCTAAACTTCCGACCAAGTTCATCACAGTCAGCCTTGCAAAGCGCCACGATCTGGGGCGATATTTGGTATGATCCCCTGATCGTAGAGCCGGCCATGAATCGTGCCGGGCAGCGACTCGGCAATCGAGAAGTTCGACTGCTTGATCCAATTGGTCGCGCCAAGACCCACATCTCTTGTCGCACCCGCGATGATCGAGAGCCCACGAGCGGATCGAACCGCAGCGCCCCCAGCGCGCCGTAGCGAAGCTGGCCGTCGAGGCTGCCGCCCAGACCAGGCCTCGCGCAGCACGATCCCTTGCTCCTTCGCTGTCTTTGATGAGCCCGAGCGAGCAGTATCCCGACGGCAGCAATGCTCGCGAGCCTGAAGGGCAAAAGAGATGAGACTTAGCTTGGATCTAGAACCAAGCTCATCTCGCGGATTTTTGCATCGATCTTTTCGAGGACAGCCGTCGGAACAACATCCCGCTCAGGAAGGTTCCACCAAAGCTCGTTCACCGATGAAACGACTTGCTTGACGGCCGAGATGACGGCGGGATCCGGTAGCCGCGCCCGGTTGGCAAACTTCCGCCAACGATCCGGAGTAAGCGCCTTGAAGGACTTCTCGCCCCCCAATGACAGCGCCATGTCGTCCTTTGGAAAATAGGCCGTGGTCGACAGCACGTCGTACACCGGGGCGATGGCCGGAGTGCAACCGTCGCCCGGATAGATCGTAGACCAATTTTTCAAGTGCATGTCTCCGTTCCCGACGAGCGCAGCAAGAGCCAGGCGGCGGACAAATTCGAGTGCGGCATCTGTCGACACCGCGACGTTCAGTGCGGAGGCGATATCGTGGTATGAAGCGTCATCGTACTTCTTGGATGGTTGCCGGCCGAAAACCTGAGCAAAGTCTTCGATATGTATCCGCCTGCCGTCGGGGCCCCTATCGAAACGCTTCACCAACAAAACTTTACCGGTCGAGAGGGTGTTGAACTCTTCAGGTATCTCCTCGAAATCCGATTTTTCAACAAGCTCTCGTTGAGGCACATCCATACCGATTGCCTCCGAGAGCGCTAGGATGGCGAACTCATTTTCCGACAATCCGACAAGATTGGTTGAGGGGAATTTCGCAATGTACTGACCCTGCTCGTCGCCGATGGACAAGGTCAATCCGCCTGCCCTGCCCGTGTTTTTCATCACCGAGAGCTTCATCTGAACTCCGGCCAGGGAAAAACGAGCTTTGATCACTTGTGGATCGGTTTGAGCAGCTTTTGTGGTAGTGCCGTCGCTGGGCACGACGCGCACGGCGCCCGGCAAGTCCGTGCCAAGCGCCGCCAGGAGGTCGAAATCGTTGCCCGGCCTCACCGCTCCTGCGTGGTGTTTCTCCATTGCCTCGCGGAGCCTGTCCTCAGGCAACATGTTCGCGAAGAAGGCCGGCAAGACGTGCGCTAGGGGTTTCGGATCTTTGCGAAGGCCGCCATCGGCGGAGCGCAACGAAAGGCTCAAGATTGGAGGCCTTGCCATGGCTCGATACGCTGGATCCAGGCTGAAAGCGTTGAAATCGCCCGGCGTGCGTACGAGCGTTCCGACCTTGAGCTTTTGAAGGAACACGTCGAGCGATCGGATGGTGTTGGGGGCGCGGACTTGGACACTCATTCATCACCGTCCTTATCGGTGGTGAAGGCCGGTCGGTCTTCGTCGTCGGAAGGGCGAAGCAGAGCATTGACGCCCGGGACCATTGCTTGTGGGATCAGCATCAACTCCATACCCAGCGCGCGCGCGACGTTGATCAGGGTCGTGGCACGCGCGGCGGCCGCGCCCTGCTCGATGTCACGGTAACGAGGCCTCGAAATCCCCGCGCGTTCAGCCACCTGCTCTTGAGTCAGACCCGCTTGTTTCCTGGCATCCCGGAGGAGCCGTCCTAGGTGGAAGGTGGTCTCCGAGCCGCGCTCCATGATCCCTACTCGTACCTTTTTACAAGATCCGTATACATATCGTGCTCAGAAACTGGGATCAACCATTATGTTCTGTTTACGTATCTTTCCAACTTAAAAGATCTGTAAACGTGTCATTCTTTTAGCCTCGATAACGGGAGCGCCTCTCATCGCAACGTCGGCAGCGATTACAGCCCCGAAGTGCCCTAACCGTATTCTTGGTTGTCCTGCGTTCGCCAGCCTCAAACTTAGATTGGCCTCAGGCCGTAACTCACACTTTTTGGAGAGCTCGGCCAGTTTACTCGCGCATCCGAGCGTCCTCCGGTGGGCATGCGAAGGGGCCGAAAATTGATCGCTGGCGCGGCGCCCCGGTGACTGCCGGCACGCGGGCAACCGGATTGCGGCTGGAGGTACCTTCAGCCGCGCCTGCCTTCGTTTACGTCAAGGGTGGTCGATGACCGCCTTGTCAGAGTTTGTCGGGCTCAGGCCCCTCGACGGGCCTGACGCGATCTTCGATGTAACGCCGCAGCGCTGCCGCGGCGTTCAGCATATACGCACGCATCCGGCGTGAGGCGTTCTCGCCGTCCCCTTCGGCAATCGCCTGCATGATGGCATCATGCTCGTCGCGGGACTTGCGAATGCGATCGCCCTGCCGCAACTGCGTGCGGCGGAAGGCACTTAGCCTGGCACGGACGTCCTGGGCCTGTTCGGCCATGAACGAGTTGTGCGTTGCACCGTAGATGCATTCGTGTGGAAAACCCGGTTGAACGCATCATAGGCATCGACGTCGTTGGCCTCGACCATCGCCCGCGAGCCTTCGTGCAACTCGATCAGACGGCTGCGCTCGAGCGGCGTCATGCGATAGGTGGCGAGGCGGACGCACATGGCTTCCACCTCTGCTCTGGTCTCGAACATGTCCATGATCCGTTCGGGTGTCAAACGGACCTCAACCAGCCCGCTGACGACGAGCTGTCGCAGCGCCTCCCGCACCGGGGTACGCGAGGCTCCGAAGCGATCAGCAAGCTACTGCTCTTCGAGAGCCGAACCGGCGACGAGCGCGCCGGACGCGATCTCGCCTGTGAGCGCATTGCGGATGCGATCGGAGAGGAGGCCGCCATCTTCTTCGGCTTCTGCAACTTTGAACAGACCTGCCATTCAGCTTCCCATAATTGCGCGCACGGTGAAGTAGAGGATGGACGCGCATCCGCGCTCGTAGCCGCGCAGGAAGGACACTTCATGGGCAGCGCCTTCGGCGAAGTCCACGGCGCCAAGCTCACCGGCCTGTTGCGTTCGGCGCGCGCGCTCAAGCAGGATGTGGTGATCCTGTTCGACACCTGCGGCGGGCGACTTCAGGAAGCCAATGCCGGCGAGCTCGCGATCGCGGAAATCATGCGCGCGGTGATCGAGGCGCGGCGCAGCGACATCAATGTCATCGGCCTGATCGGCGGGCGCGCCGGCTGCTGTGGCGGCGGCAGCCCGCATCTGTCGATCTTCGGCCCCTGTCCGCATTGCATGCGGCGCGCAAGCTTGCGCCCGACGACGAGGAAGCAGTGCGCGTTGAGACCTGCATGAGACTGATCGCCAAGGTCACCGACACCAACCTGCTGCATCGTGGCGGGCCCGAGGGACTGCACTTCGCGCAAGAGAGTGCCTCCAGCTTCCCTGCCGCCGGCGACTTCGGATCGCCTGGATGGCGCCGGCGCGCGGCCGACATTCATGAGGCGTTCGTGGCGCGCAATCTCAGCCCCGGCGGCTCGGCCGATCTGCTCGCGATGGCGCTGTTCGTCGATAGGATAGAACTCTGATGCTAGCACTACTCTGCGGCGGTCAAGGTACGCTCTCGGACAAGATTTTTGATCTTGTCGCAGAGCCGCCCGCCGCGGAGCCGGTTTTGCCGCAGCGATGGCTTGTCTCCGCGCGGACCCCCGGCAGTTCATCAGGACGCGGACCGCTGATGAACTTTCCGCCAATCATTCCAGCCAGATCCTCACGGTTACATCGACGCTCGCGATTCACGCCTGCATCGCCGATCTCCTGATCGAGCAAACCGCCGTCACCGGCTGCAACGTCGGCGAGATGGCGGCCTGGAGCATCGCTGGGATCTGGACGGCCGAAGAAGCGCTGCGGCTCACGGATCTTCGCGCGCGGCTGATGGAAAGCGCGGCAGGGCCCGATAGTCGACTCGGTTATGTTCGCGGCCTAGGGGCTGTTAGGAACCAGCAGCGAGTTTAGCGACGTTTTTGAGCATGATGCATGCGAAAGCGATCAGGTGGAGATCGGCGAGAGTCTGAGCGCATCGCTCGTAGTCTTTGACAAGTCTTCGGAAGCGTGTGGCCCACACGAAGGATCGTTCGACGACCCATCGCATTGGGAGCAGCACGAAGCCTCCTTTGGCCTCCGACAGGCTTTATGACCTCGAGGGCTATGCCGTGGTCTGCAGCCGACTTGAGCCGCGTGCGATGCCGCACAACCTGGTAGCGCCGCGCCACCAGCCGACGCTTGCGTTCGGTCTCCGCGTCCGGCGTCCAGATCTGCGGCAGATACCCGGCCGCCTGCAGACTGGCGAGCGTGCCGGCATCGATCTTGTCGGTCTTGACGTGAGCCTGGGCGATCGCCTTCACCTGCAACGGATTCGCGATAATCACCCGCGCCACGAACGGCGCCAGAACCCGCGACACCGCCATGCTGTTGGCGGTCGCTTCAACCACCACCTCATCATTGGCCAGCAGGGTCTTGCCAAATCCCTCCAGCGCAGTCCGCGTCATATCAATGCGGCCCGCATGTCGGAGCCTGCCGTCTTCCCAAATCACCACCTCCCCGAAAGTACGGTGGACGTCAATGCCAACTACCCGTCGCATTTGCACCTCCTGCCTGACACATGACGGGAGCTGCGGGCGACACGACAACTACGGATTCGCGCTCTCGGCGCAACCGGGCGAGTCGCAGAGGCGGCCAGCTACTAACTCGAGCTCTCGGCTCATCGTGTGTATCGGCCTGCCCGCACCTTCGTGCTCCCGGTGCCTCTGTCCCGATGGTCGCACCATACGCCACGGCGTGGGACGCCGGGGCAGAACGTTGGCACCGAGACATCTCATACCGGTTACCAACCCCATCGAAACCGTGTTCGCGACCGTGCGGCACAGAACCGTGCGGACGAAAGGATCGCTGTCGGCAACGACCGCCAGGCTGATGGTGTTCAAACTGGTTGTCGCCGCATCAAAAACCTGGCGGCGGCTCAAAGGCACAAATCAGTTGCCGAAGATCATCGCAGGTGTCAGATTCAACGATGGCATCGAGGTTATCCAAATGCCGGCAACCCACGCCGCCTGATCACCTCGTCACCCAGAATTCTGCATAGCTCAACATAGGCTGCCGCGGCACACAGACCAAAGGAGATGACCACGAGCGCGAGAATCCAAGACAAGCGCCATGAGTTTTTGTGCAATACGCGCGGTAACTCCGAGGGGCTCGCCTCAATCACTTCTATCATTCTCAGCTGCCATTCCCAGACTTTGATGCTTCTCGTTCACGTAATAATCGGCACCGGTCAAGAGCTGCGGGCGAGGCGCGGTGCGCGCCGGAAGTCCCGCTATCGGTGTAGTAATTGCCTCTGCCTCTAGAGATTAAACTCATGACGGACAGCTAGCCTATGATGGTCTTGGAGTTCGGCCGCTTGGGCGCACCGTCCCACCGATGCAGGGCCGAGGAGCGACGCCGAGTTCCAGCGTGAACTCTTGCATGTGCGCCGCATTCCTTCACCAGACGCGAAAGAAGAGCAGCAAACGTCACCGGAAATTGTATCAGACTGGTGACCCGAATGCCGTTTTCAGGCGAGTTTGGGGGCTTCACTATGAAGAGACTTCTGGCATTTTTGTTGATCGGTCAGTTTTTCTTGGCCGTCGGTCAGGCGGGCGCGCAGGGACTTCCTGCGCCCTCATACTGGAAGAATGAACGGGGGTCGGAACTGTTTGTTTGGTCCACGAATGGCGGGACCATACAAGGTACTTTCACAAACCATGCTCAAGGGTTTGCCTGCCAGGGTATCCCTTATCCCGCATCGGGAGCCGTCCGTCCAACCGGACTGTATTTTGTTGTTACTTTTGGGCAGTGCAATTCTCTCACCCGCTGGGTTGGAAAAATCAACGGTCCTCAAATGCCAACGTCATGGACGCTGTTCTACGTTGATAAGAACGGCAAGCCCAGCAAGCTGAAGGGCGCCGATACATTCACGCGCGTATGGTAGTCTTCAGCTTTCTTGCGGGGTCGACCTTAGTCGAAAACTCTCGCTCGCGAGACCTGACGTGAGACGCACAAGCTCCCTTCGCAAAGCTCCGGGCTGTCCACCATCAGTCAGGTTCGATGCTCGACAGCCTGCACGCCATCCAGGAAAGGCCGAAGATTGCTTCAAAAAGGGTCCCCCCAGACAACAAAGCACAGCCTAAGCTTCATGCAAATTTGCCGGATGGTCCGTGCATCAGCATTTCTTTCAGGCTCTAGTTTTGAAGTCGAGCGCGGGGTCCGGCCGGTGCCGCGCTAAGAGGCGTTTGGTCGGAGAAATTGAGTTTTCAGGTCTCGATACTTAAGATTCTCGCTGGCCAACCGGAGGGCTGTGCGAGTCTCGCTGTCCTGAAGGATTACCTGGCGGTGTACTACACCAGCGGTCCGGAGTGGACGGATCGTATGAAGCGATTGGCGGAGCGGGCGCCGGATCTCAACATTTTCGGACAAGGGCTGGTTGCGCGAGAACCCGGACAGTGGATCATAACGGACAAAGGCCGGGCCTTTCTTGCTTTGCTGGAACAGATGGGCGCACGGACGGCTCCGGATCGAGCGCCCGAAGGCAGGAGTGAGAAACCTCTCACAAGTAACCTTGCCGTGCTTGCTGCGGGGCGACAAGGCCACAGTGCCAATCGCAGGCATGGCCGACGTCAGCGCCTGAGGACGCGCGATGGCCGGTCCACCTAGCCCTGCTGGAAAGTTCACGACCGGCGACTGTGGCTGCATAAGGATGCTCGCGATGTCATAGAGCAGAGTCAGTGCACGAGAGGTCCGTATGCCACAAGTAGTGAATAGTTTGCGGCCCTAGACAACCTTCGAACCCTGAGCCCTCGGAGAAGTTCTTTGGGTCTGTTCAACAGTCCCGATCAAGGCCGTGGAAATGGCTCGAGCCAGAACTCGGCGGTTTTCTGGATTGCTCACCATTGTCTCGTGGTTGCCTGGAACGGGTACCGCATGAACAGCCCCAGCATTCAGGACCCGGTCCCAGCCCTGCCTCGGCAAGTCGCGATCAAGTTGTTTGTCAGCTGATACCCAACGATTGACAAGAGGCTCATTGGCATAAAAGTGGTGTATTTCAATCGGGAGCGACCGAAGGCGATAAGACTGCAGCGCCTGGTGAAATGTCGCGATCCTTAGATACATTGAAGCGCAACTGTGGAGATCGTAATCTGGAGCTAACGCTCCGATTTGCTGCGCCTTTTCAAGCAACTCAGAGATTGAGCATTGTTCGGTGTCGCGTGCCAAAACCTCGCGATGTTCGTCGCGTAAGATTCCACAACGATCCAAAACAAATTCTCGCGCCAAATGGTTAAGTGACGCGTTTGAAGCCGCAGGTGGGCTAACATCGATGAACGCAATGAATGACACGACTTCATCAATGCTCAGTAACTGCTCGGCAATAGCATAAGCCAGGATTGCACCTGATGAGTATCCGGCCAAGCGGTACGGGCCACGTGGCTGGATCTGTTTAATTGCAACAATCACCTCCGCTGCCATCGCCTCAAGTGTCGGTGGACAAACGTCATCGAAAGGGGGCCATGGCAGAGCGTAGACCGGGCAGTCTGCGTCCATTTCCGCCGCCAAACCGAGGACATAGGAATAATCTCCCCAACCTGTGGGGACAAAGAAGAGCGGTGGCTGCGATCCGGTCGGTCGAACGGAAACCACTGCCGAGTTACTGGGTTGCACCTGCAAACGAATCTTTGATGCAAGCTCCTTCAGAACGGGAGCCCGGAAGAGGTCGGTGGCGCTAAAACTCAGCCCAAACTTTAATGCTCGACTGAGCAGGTGCACCGCCAGGAGCGAGTGGCCGCCCAGCTCGAAGAAGTGGTCGTTGCGTCCGATGCGTTCGACACCAAGGAGCTCGGCCCAGATCCGCGCCAGCGCCGTCTCCACCGCACCTTGCGGCGACTCATAGGCCGCCAGCGCATAGGCCTGATCGCGAGGGGCCGGCAGCGCGTTCCGATCGAGCTTGCCATTCACCGTCAACGGAAGCGCCGCCAGGCGCACGAACGCGCTCGGCATCATGTAGTCCGGCACCCGGCCACTCAAGTGCGCGCGCAAGGCGCCCGCCAGCCCGCCTCCATCGCCCTCGTCCGAGCCGGCCTCGGGCGCGCAGACCACATAGGCGACAAGATGCTTGTCGCCGGCGCCGCTCTGGCGCGCCACCACCACCGCCTCGCGCACCCAGGCGTGCTCGCAAAGCCGCGCCACGATCTCGCCCGGCTCGATGCGGTAGCCGCGGATCTTCACCTGATCGTCGTTGCGGCCTAAGAACTCCAGATTGCCGTCCGGCAGGTAGCGTGCCAGGTCGCCGGTCCGGTACAGCCGATCGCCCTCGACAAAGGGACTGGCGATGAACCGCTCGGCAGTCAGTTCAGGGCGGTTCAGGTAGCCACGCGCCACCCCTGCCCCGCCAATGTAAAGCTCGCCCACCGCACCGAACGGCACGGGCGCGCGATCACCATCCAGCAGGTACACCCGCGTGTTGGCAATTGGACGCCCGATCGGGACCACCGACCCATTGAAATCAGCCGGGCAAGTCCAGATCGTTCCACAGACCGTTGCCTCGGTCGGGCCATAAGCGTTGAAAATTGATGCTGGGGTCCGACTTCGGATGAGTTCAGGCTTCGGCAGCTCTCCGGCGAGAATGAGAACTTGTGAGGTCAAACCTTCCAGATCCTCGCTTGTCTGAAGCAATGCTGGGGGTAATGTCGCGTGGGTGATGGCTTCGCTTTGGAGATATTCCAATAGCTTGTTACTCGCTTGACGGATCTCTTCCGAAGGCAAGTGCAAAGAGGCTCCGGAGCCAAACGCCATAAGAAGCTCCCAAGCGCTTGCATCAAAAGCAATGGAGGCGAACTGCACGACTCGGCTGTTGGAAGACGCGCCAAAGAGCCCGACCTGAGCCGACAGCAGATTGACCAATCCCTGATGTTGAACCATGACCCCCTTCGGGGATCCGGTTGATCCTGACGTGTAGATCACGTAGGCAAGATGGCCCGATGTGAGGCCAAGCGTCCGCCGGTCAGGGTTTGAAGCCGGCCGTTCGGCCCAGGGCGGGGTCGCCGTCTCCAGATCAATCACCGTCACATCGGTCAGCACTTCGGCGCCGAGTGCTGCGCGACCGACGACGTCGCAAAGCAGCAGCCTCGGCGCGGCATCGTCGACAACCTGATGCAGCCGCTCGCTGGGATAGGCTGGGTCCAGCGGCAGATAGGCACCGCCCGCCTTGAGGATCGCCAAGACACCAACCACCATCGCCGGACTGCGTTCGAGGCAGATCGCAACCGGCTGGTCCGGCTTGACCCCAAGCTCGATCAGGTGATGTGCCAGGCGGTTGGCCCGCGCATTGAGCTCGCCATAGCTCAGCCGCTCATCATCGCAGACCAGCGCCACCGCCTCCGGCGCCTTTTGCACCTGCGCCTCGAACAGCTCATGGACGCACAGGTCCGATGGATAGGCCCTCGCCGTCCGGTTCAGATCCTCCAGCAGATAGGTACGCTCCTTGGCCGGCAGGATGTCGAGGTCACGTACCGGCGTATCCGGGGCATGCTCGAGCGCCTCTGCCAGTTGCTCGAGCGCGCGCTGCATGTAGCCGCAGATCCGATCCGCCGAGACTGGCTCCGCCACCTGCGCAGTGAGGCCCAGCGCCTCGCCAAAGTCCTCCACCGACAGGGTCAGGGGATAGTTGGTGCGTTCCTCCCCACCCAGCCATTCCATGCCCGACAAGACATTATCCGTCCCGGAGCCCGGCACAGCCGGCGCCGTGTTGTGACGGTAGTTCAACAGCGTGCTGAACAGCGGCGCCGACGCCGCAACAGCGCTGCAGCGCTGTGCCAATGCCAGCGAGGCATGCTCATGTGCCAGCAGGTCGGCCAGCCGGGCGTGCGTCATCCGCACGCTCGCCTCGACGGCGGTCCCATCGAGATCAAGTCGCAGCGGCAGGGTGTTGATGAACAGCCCCATGGCGCGGTCGGCGCCAGCACTGCCCTGCAGCCGGCCTAACAGCACCGTGCCGAACACCACCTGCTCGCGGCCGCTGCTGCGCGCCACCACCTGTCCCCACGCCAGATGGCACAGGCTCGCCAGACTCACCCCCAGCCGACGCGCCTGTTCGCGTAGCTGCGCATGGAGCGCTGGCGGCAGCATCCGATGAGCCTCTCGAACCCCGCCACCGTCGCCGCGCACCTCGCTCAAGCCGAAGGGCGTGGTCGGCTCGTCGATGTCGGCCAGCAGCTCCCGGAAGAACGCTTCATCGGACTTGGCATCACCACGTAGATGCGCCTGTGCCACCAAATTACGGAATGGCTGCGGCGCCGTCAGCTCATGCACACGCTCCTCCAGCTCCGCCCGGACCTCAGCATGCATCACGTCGCGCGTCGTGTGATCCCCGATGAGATGATGCTGCAGCTCCAGCAGCAGCCAGCGCGCGCTACCGGGCTCGCGCGCAATCACAAACCGCAGCAGTGGCGCGCGGCCAAGCTCGATGCGGTGCCGACGTGGATCAAACCGCTCCTTGAGCTGCTCGGCGCCAGTGCCGTGAGCGCCATCCAGCTGAATCTCGATCACCTCCAGTCGCGCCTGCCGCCACACCACCTGGGCTGGCCGCGACAACCCCTCCCAGACAAACGAGGTACGCAGGATGTCGTGGCGATCCACCACCCGCTGGACCGCGGCAAGATAGCGATCGAGCAGCCCACGCTCGGCAAACGCCATCTGCGACACCAGTAGGTATGGATCGCCCTTTGCCGCTAGCAAATGATGGAACAGGATGCCATCCTGCAGCGGCGACAGACCGTAAATGTCCAGGATGTTGCAAACCCCGCCGGGTACCGTGGCGATGATCCGGTCGATGTCACGCTGCGTCAGCTCGATCAGCGGCAACATCTGCGGCGTGATCGCCGCAGTCCGCTCGGTGATCAAGTTGGCCGGGACCGCCGCCTCGTAATGACGACCCAGACTTGCAGCCAGATCCGCCAGCACCGGCTTGACGAACAAGGTGCGCACCTCGATGCGCAGTGACCGCCGCCGTAGACGCTCGATCATCTGCACCGCCAAGAGCGAGTGCCCTCCCAGTTCGAAGAAGTTGTCGTCTCGTCCGACCCGCTCCAGCCCGAGCAGCTCGGCCCAGATCTGGGCCAGAACCGCCTCCATCTCGCCCTGTGGCAGCGCATAGGTCCGGCGCACATAAGCCTCGTCGCGAGGGGCCGGCAGCGCCTTGCGATCGAGCTTGCCGTTCAGCGTCAACGGAAGCGCTGCCAGCCGCACGAACGCACTCGGCACCATGTAGTCCGGCAGCCGCGCACTTAAGTGCGCGCGCAAAGCGCCCGCAAGGGTGCCTGCATCGCCCTCGTCAGAGCCGGCCTCGGGCGCGTAGACCACATAGGCGATCAGATGCTTGTCACTGGGGCCGTTCTGGCGCGCCACCACCACCGCCTCGCGCACCCAGGCGTGCTCGCAAAGCTTTGCTACGATCTCGCCCGGCTCGATGCGGTAGCCGCGGATCTTCACCTGATCGTCGTTGCGGCCCAGGAACTCAAGATTGCCGTCCGGCAGGTAGCGTGCCAGGTCGCCAGTCCGGTACAGCCGATCGCCCTCGACAAAGGGACTGGCGATGAACCGTTCGGCCGTCAGCTCAGGGCGGTTCAGATAGCCCCGTGCCACCCCCGCCCCGCCAATGTAAAGCTCGCCGACCGCACCGAACGGGACCAACCCGCCATGACCATCCAGCAAGTAGACCCGCGTGTTGGCGATTGGACGGCCAATCGGAACGATAGCGTTATCAAACTCAGCGGGGCAGCTCCAGGATGTAACGTCGATCGCGGCCTCAGTCGGACCGTAGAGATTGTGCAGGGCCGTCCAGGGCAATACGTGCCGAACTCTATGCACACTGGCGGCAGGGAGCGCCTCGCCGCTGCATAAAACCCGCCGCAGCGATGTGCAGCGCTCAACACTCTTGGCATCCAAAAAGCTGACCAGCATAGATGGCACGAAGTGAACCGTCGTGATGCGCTGGCTGATGATCAAGTCGACCAATGCATCGGGATCTCTGTGCGCACCAGGCGGCGCCAGCACCAGCGTTGCCCCTTCAAGCAAAGTCCAAAAGAACTCCCAAGCCGAGACATCGAAGCTAAATGGCGTCTTCTGCAAGACGAGGTCTGTTGCCTTCAGACCATAGGCGTTCTGCATCCAGATCAGGCGATTAACGATAGCCCGATGCTCATTCTGGGCCCCTTTGGGCGTGCCCGTGGATCCCGAGGTGTAGATCACATAGGCGAGATTGCGGGAGGTTAGGCTGAGCGCGCGCGGGTCAGGATTTGCATCCGGCAAGCTGGCCCAGGCCGGCGCCGCAGCATCGAGCTCCACCACGCTCACATCGGCCGACACTACCGCGCCCAAGGCTGCACGGCCGGCCACATCGGTCAGCAGTAGGCGGGGCACCGCATCGTTGAGCACCTGGCGCAGCCGTGCCGACGGATATGCCGGGTCCAACGGCACATAGGCCCCACCAGCCTTCATGATCGCCAACAGCCCCACCACCATCATCGAACTGCGCTCAAGGCAGATCGCAACCGGCTGGTCCGGCCTAACCCCGAGGGCGATCAGGTGATGTGCGAGGCGGTTGGCCCTTGCATTGAGTTCAGCATAGCTCAGCCGCTCATCGTCGCAGACCACCGCCACTGCATGCGGCGCCTTTTGGACCTGCGCCTCGAACAGCTCATGGATGCACCGCTCCGCAGGATATCTCGCCGCCGTTCGGTTCAGCTCCTCCAGCAGATAGGTGCGCTCGGCAGTCGACAGCAGCTCAATCCGGCGGACCTCTTGCTGCGCATCGGCAGCCATCGCCCGCAGCAGCGCCAGCAGATAACCACGCTGCCGCTCGATGGTCGCCTGATCAAATAGCGCCGTGGCATAAGCCAGCGTTCCGGCGATCTCCGCGCCATGCTCGCCAAGGCTCAGCTCCAGATCGAACTTAGCCTGATCAATCTCGTCCCCGGCAGCTTCGACACTCAGCCCCGGCAGCTCCAACGCCCCAAGCGCATTGTTCTCCCAGGCCAGCATCACCTGGAACAATGGCGTGTGATCAAGAGCGCGGGGCGGCTGCACGATCTCCACCACCTGCTCGAACGGCAGGTCCTGATGCTCCTGCGCAGCCAGCACCGTGCGCCGCGTCCGCTCCAGAAACTCCGACACGCTTGGCTCGCCCGACAGATCCAGCCGAAGCGCCAGGGTGTTGACGAAGAAGCCGATTAGCTCTTCGATCTCCCGGTGCCCCCGATTGGCGCTCGGCACGCCAATCACAAGATCGTCCTGTCCCGACAGACGCGACAGCACCGCCGCCCAGGCCGCCAGCACGATCGTGAACAACGTCGTGCCATGCTGCAGGCTCAGCCGCCTCAGCTCCCGCGTCAGATCCGCATCGATGACGATCGGGACCGTGGCCGCGGCAAACGACTGCTGGCCAGGCCGCGCACGGTCCGTCGGCAAGACAAGACGGGTCGTGCCTGCCAGGGCGCTGCGCCAATATTGCGCCTGCTTCTGCAGCCGTTCGCCCGACAGCCATTGGCGTTGCCAGGCGGCGTAATCCGGATATTGGATCGCAAGCGGCGGCAGGGGATCGTCCTGCCCAGCCTCGAATGCTCGGTAAAGCTGGCTAAGTTCACGCAGCAGCACGCCCATCGACCAGCCGTCCGAGACGATGTGATGCTGGGTCAGCAGGAAGACGTGTTCCTCGTCCGACATCCGCACCAGATGCCCGCGGATCAGTG
>NZ_JBWJZE010000026.1:0-70025 GCF_056429085.1 Bradyrhizobium sp. CFUWI | reverse complement strand
GGGGCGCATGGGGCGGGCAGATCGAAGACGCTCTGCATCAGCATCGCCCTGGAGCCGTGGTGGTGGTCTTGCCACGCGGCAATGAGCCGGCGAGTCCCGACGTATCTCGGGCGAACATAAGCAGCCTGCTCCACGTGACCAACGCACTGAAGCGATGCGAGCGGCGGCCCCGCCTCTTCGTCGTCACATGTATGGCTCAACGCGTACTGCCAGACGACACCGTTCAGCTCGCGCACGCCGGTGTGCGCGGGTGGCTGCGAGCTATCGGCGCCGAGCTTCCCGCACTCCATCCGACCCAGATCGACGTGAACCCGCAGGCGAACGTGTCATTGCTTCGGTCTCAGTTGCTGAGCGGCTCGGACGAAGACGAAACGGCGCTGCGCGGAGCGAGCGCGTATGTCGCACGGCTGCAGCGAAGCTCCCTTGGTCACACTGACCGCCGCATGGTGGACCGCGACGCGACCCGCGATGGTCTTCGCCTGGAAATCCGCGTGCCCGGTGACCTGCAGAGCCTGGAGATGGCGGCCTTCGAGAGGCGTGCGCCGGGCGGCGGCGAGGTGGAGGTCGTCGTCCATGCCACAAGTGTCAATTTCGCGGATGTGCTCGTCGCCCTTGGCCGCTATCCCTCACTTGATGGCCGTGCGCAGGCGCTTGGCCTGGACTTCGCCGGCATCGTCACTGCCGTTGGACCTGGCGTCTCAGCGTTTCGCGTTGGCGACCGCGTGGCCGGGCTCTGCTGTGGGGGCGCCTGGGGCACGTACTTGACTTGCGATGCACGTCTGCTTGTCGCGATACCGCGCAGGCTCACGGATGCCGAAGCGGCCGCCATTCTCACGACGACTGCCACGGCCATGTACGGCCTCGAGGATCTGGCCCGGATCGGGCCTGGCGACAAGGTGCTCATTCACTCGGCGACCGGCGGCGTCGGGCAGGCGGCTGTGGCCATTGCCCGCGCGGCTGGCGCAGAGATATTTGCAACAGCGGGCTCCGAGGCGCGGCGAGAGCTGCTGCGCGCCGACGGCATCCGCCACGTGTACGATTCTCGAACCGCGGCATTCGCCGAGCAGATCCGGCAGGACACGGCAGGTTACGGCGTGGACGTGGTTCTCAACTCGCTCACGGGCGCGGCCCAGCGCGCCGGCCTGGGGCTCCTTGCGGCGGGCGGGCGGTTCGTCGAGATAGGCAAGAAGGACATCTATGGCGGCACGTGGCTGGAACTGGCTCCGTTCAAGCGGAACCTCTCGTTCTTTGCCATCGACCTTGCGCAGATGTGCACGACTGCTCCGGCTCGCGTGCAGGCACTGCTCTCGCGAGTCTTGCGTCTTGTCGGGGAGGGGCGGCTGCCCCTGCCGGACATCGCGACCTATCCTCTCGCCGACGCGGCTGACGCCATTCGCGTTGTGAGCGGCGCCGGTCACACCGGAAAGCTCGTGCTCACCGTTTCAATGACCGGCCGTTTCCGGGTGCCGGCGGCGCCGGAACGCTTCACGCCGTTCAGGCGCGATGGTGCGTACATTGTCACCGGCGGCCTTGGCGGGCTCGGCCTGTTCCTCGCTGATGCGATGTCTGCCGCCGGGGCCGGTCGCATCATCCTCAACGCGCGCTCCGAGCCCACCGATGCGGCGACGAGCGTGCTGAGCGCGATGAAAGCACGAGGCACCGAAGTTCAGGTGATAAGTGCTGATATCGCGGAGCCGTCGACCGCGCGGCGCGTTGTCGGAGCTGCCACGGCGACCGGCCTGCCGCTGCGAGGTGTCCTGCACGGTGCAGCCGTCGTCGAGGACGGCATCCTCGCCTCCGTCACGGAGGAGAGGCTGCATCGAAACTGGGCCCCCAAGGCGGAAGGCGCCTGGCATTTGCATGCGGCGACGCTGAAGCAGCAACTCGACTGGTTTTGCTGTTTCTCTTCGGTTGCGGCGCTGTTCGGTTCGCCTGGGCAGTCCGCGTACGCCGCCGCCAACGGCTGGCTCGACACATTCACGCAATGGCGGCGCGCCCAGGGGCTGCCGTCCTCGGCGATCGCCTGGGCGGCGTGGGCGGATATTGGCGCCGGTGCACATCTCTCGGCCCGCGGCGATGCGCGGATGATCGAGCCACGGGACGGTGCTTACGCATTCGAGACGCTGCTGCGGCACAACCGCGGGTATGCCGCGTATGTCCATCTCGACGGGGCCCCATGGCTGACGTCGCTCGCCGCGCGCAGCCCGTTCGGGGCGGCGATGTCGCCTGCCGCAGAGGCCGCGGGCGAACCGGCACGCCGCCTGCGCATGGAGTTGAGACGCGCGCCGCCCGACGAGCGGCCGGCCCTGCTGCGGCGTCTGATCATCGAGCATCTCGGTGTCATCTTGCGCCGCCCGGTGAATCCAGACCGCTCGTTTTTCGACTACGGCCTCGACTCACTCGGGACGCTCCAGCTGCTAATTGCGCTCGAGGCCGACACAGGCATCCGGCTCCGTTCCGTGAACGTGACGACCGTGCGTGCACTCGCCGACTCTCTGAGTGGCGCCATGCAGGAATTGCAGCCCGCTGGAGCAGATGCAAGTGACTGATCTGCGTCCGCTGCACGATTGGTCAGGGCCTTCGGCGGTGCTGACGCTGTGGCGTCCGTCTGCTGCGTCGATGGAGAGTGCGAAACTCGCACCAGTGTGTCCCGTATTGCCGAGCTACGAACAGGAGCAGCATCTGCGCGCCTTCCGTGCCTGTGAGCAGCGGCACGAGGCGATGGCGCGGCTGCTCGTCGTCGTGTGGGAAGAACCCGGGCGGTGTGACCTCAGAGCCATGACCCACGTGGTGACCGAACATCTGCGCAGGCACGACACCTATCACAGCTGGTTCGAAGAGCTTGGCGGAGCAATCGTAAGGCGCGTGCTCACAGACCCCGCGGCCATCCAGATGGAGCCCTCCAAGCTGGGCGAGGCGTGCGCGGAGGACTGGCAGAAACACGTCATGGCAACTCCAGCACCGTTTGCATGGGATTGCTTTCGATTTGGCATTCTCCAGCGCGCGAGCGGGTTCACTTGCTTCGCAAGCATTGACCATTTGCACGCCGATGCGACCATCATAGCGTTCCTGATGACAGAGATCCGCTCAGCGTATCGCGCTGTGCTCGACGGCGAGAGGCCGCTTCAGCTCGGATCGCCAGGAAGCTATCTGGATTACTGCAGCAGTCAGCGCCAGCGGGCAGCCGCGACGACGCTGGCGGATCCTGAGGTGAGCCGATGGATCGCGTTCCTGCACCGCAACGGCGGGCGGATGCCGTCTTTCGCGCTGCCGCTCGGTGTGCTGGAGGATCGCTATCACGCGGAGTACGTGCATGTGGACATCCTCGAAGAGGCCGTCATGGACGCATTCGAGTCTGCGTGCCATGCTGCCGGCGCGCGGGTGATCGGCGGTCTGTTGGCGTGCGCAGCGCTGACCGAACGGGAATTGGCCGGTCGCTCCCGCTACAGTGTCGTCACGCCGACGACGACGCGAAGATCGCCAAAGGCTTTCAGGACCAGCGGCTGGTGCGTGGGAGTGGTGCCGATCGACTTCGACGTGCAGCAACGAAGGTTTCCTGAACTTGCCTTCACGGCCCAGCGCAACTTTGACGAACGGATGAGCTTGGCAGAGACGCCGATCGAGCTCGTGCTGGAGCTGGCGGCCGGACTGCCGACTGTCGGGTCCGTTGCCTCAGGCGGCGTCATGCTATCCTATATGGATGTGAACGTTCCTCCCCTCAGCGCCCAGATCGCCCGCGAATGGCACCAGGCGAATGGGAGGGTCTATATCAACCAGGGCATTGCCGCGCAGGTTGCGATCTGGTTGTTCCGTACGCAACGCGGGCTCTCGCTTACGGCGGCTTATCCGGCAAACGAGACAGCCCGCGCATCGATGCAGCGCTATGTCAAAGCCTTTGCGGGCGCATGCCGCCGGGCCGCCGACGCGTTGGTGCCGACGTGCCTTGATGTCGGTCGCGAACGATGACGCACGCGATGGCGCACCCGGCGAACGTATCGAGCATGTCGCCGGCATTCTTGTCCTTCGCAGATCAGGCGATTTATCTCGCGCATGACTCGCTCGGGCAGCACGCGGTCATTCAGTTGCTGTGGCGCTACCTGCGGCCTGTAGACGTGGACGCCTTGACGAGGTTTCGTGACAATCTCGCGCATGGTCATCTGGCGCGGCTGATCCGGCCGGCGCTGCTTCCGTTCGGACGGCACCAATGGGTCAGCGCGCCGCCGCCGTCGGCTGCTATAGCGGCTGCGGCGGCGCCGCTTGACCCCGAGGCGATGCAGGCGTGGGCCGACGCGCAGGTGGAGCTTGCATTGGACCCCGTGCGCGGACCGGCATGGACCTTGACCTCCCAGGGCTTCACCGATGGCTCCACGGTGGTCTCGCTCGTCGTGTCGCACTGCATCGCAGATGGGCTGACAGTCGCAATGGCCGTGAGCGAGGCGGCGCGCGGAGAGCGGCGTGTTCCAATCTATCCGGGAGCCTGGACGGCGCGGCGCGCTGCGTCAGCACTGGGTGCCGAACTCCAGCGCATCGTGCGTGACGCGCCAGCGACATTTCGGGCGCTCGGCCAGCTCGCCCGTACGGCGTACACCTCGCTCGGCACGTCCAACACACCCGCCGCATCGCCGGTGGTGGCAACCGAAGATGGCCGGACAGTTGTGTATCCGTCGGCCTTCCTACGCGTGCCCACGTCGGTCTGGGACGCCAGAGCACGGAGCCGCGGTGCGAGCCGCCTCGCGTTCCTGGCGGCGATAACCGCGGGGTTCGCCGAGGTGCTCGGTCGCATCCGTGATGATGATGTGACCCTGTTGTTTCCCGTGAACCAGCGCAAAGGTCTGTCGCACACCGGCGGGAACGACGTCGCCCTCGCCACATTCAAGGTGCGTGTCGACGAACCGCGCGGGAGCCTGCATGCGTTGCAGCGGCGTCTGCGGGCTACGCTGCTGCGGACGAGACGGGAGCCCAATCGACTTGCCGCGCTGCTGCCCTTGGTGCCCTTTGTGCCGCGACGCGCATTTTCGGCAGCCAGCCATCTGGCGCTTGGCGCGCTCGCCGACCTGCCGGTCTCGTGCTCGAACCTGGGCGACTTGCCCAAGGACATGCTCCGGATCGATGGCAATGCGGCCGATCGCATGTGCTTTCGCGGCATCGACCGCTCGGTCGCGCGCCGCGCGATCGAGGCGCGTCAAGGCGTGGCGACGCTCTTCGCCGGCGTCATACCTGGATATATCGCCCTGAGCTTCGTTGCCTATCAGCCTGGCGTGGTAACGGAGCCTCGGCATCTTCGTGCGCTCGTGGAAGGTCTCTTGGCTGACTACGAACTCGCTGGCGAGTTTTTTGATGCTTGAGACGAGCACGGCCGGCGCCCCTGCACACACGCGGCACCGCCTCGCCTGGCTGGATCAACTTGCCTATGAATTGTTCCGAGTCACCGGCCGGAGCCAGCTGATGCAATGCCTCTGGCTCTATGATCGCGACGTGAACCGCGCCGCGCTGGTGCAAACATATGAACGGCTCACGGCGTTGTCCTTCAATCGGCTCATTGAGTCGTCACCTCTACCCTGGGGCAGGCCACGTTGGGTGAAGCCGGCCGCAGGGTCCATTCCGTTCGAGCAGAGTTCGGACCCGTTGCCACGATCGCAGCTGCTGCAATGGGCTAACCGGCAAGCGCGCGCGCCGATGGACCCAGTCATCGGTCCCGCCGGGCGAATGGCCATCCAGCCATTCGACGATGGCAGCACAGCCGTGAGCATCGTCGGATCGCATCTGCTGCTCGATGGGATGGGAGCCTTGCGCGTCATCGCGTCTGCCGTGAACGGCACAGGCGTCCCGAATCCGTACCTGTCCAAAGGCGCCCGCGGGCGGCTGTCCGGGTGCCTGTCGGACGCCTGGCAGATCCTCGCCGACGCTCCGCAGACGGTTGCCGCACTCGCTCGGATCGCACACGCGAACTGGTACAGACGCGCCGCCCCCGTAAAGGGTCCGGCCCTTGCAGCCGTCGAGGCGGGTCACGACCCCTCGACGATCGTGGAGCTTCCAGCCGTTGCGGTGACTGTTGAATCGCGTGCCTGGTTTGCGTGCGAGCAGCGGCTTGGTGGTGGCATGAGCACGCTGCTGCCGGGCTTCGTGGCGTCCTTGGCATCGAGTCTGGGCCGCCGCCGTTGCTCGGATGGCGCCGTCAGCCTGCTCGTCCCAAGAAGCCGAAGGCGTGGGCTGACCGACGAACGAGCGCTGGCGATCGAATTTCATATGATGAACGTCGCGCCTGAAGGGCTGACCAAGAGTCTGGAGCCCGTGAATGCAGCGAGGGCTCTGCTTCGTGGCGCGAGGAAAAGTCAGACCGATGTGCTGACTTCGTTGCTCCCTGCCATCGCTTGGATGCCCCGCACTGCGGCAAAGACGCTGGTGAACGGGTTGTTTGATTATTCTGATGAGCTGCCGGTAAGCTGCTCCGACCTTGGAATGCTGCCGGAAGGGCTCGCGCGCATCGACGGCGCGCCGTGCCGGCACTTGCTGACGCGAGCCGTCGATGTCAACGTCTCACGCCAGGACCTGGAGCGTTCCCATGGTCATCTCGTCGTCGTGGCCTCCCGCTACGACCAGAAGGTTTCTCTGTGCATCGAGGCCTGCCAGTTGCACCCCACACCAACCACGGCCGACGAACTCCGCCTGCTGGTCGCTCGAACGCTCGCCGATTTTGGACTTGAGGCGGTCATAGATGCCTGAGGTCGGCGGTTATTGCATCTGGATTCGGAATCAAGGGAGATAGGACTTTGACGGGCGGCGGTCGCCTCGTGCAGCAAGAGGCCAGGGGACCTGAGGGTTGAGCCTTTCTCCTGCCAACAAACGGCGCGGCGGGGCGCGCGATACCCGGGCGGACGACGTCCTGTGCTATATGGACCAGGCCTCATTCGTCGGATTGCGGGCACTCGGACGCGGGCCGGCGCTGCAAGTCACCTGGCTGTATCCGCACGCGATCGATGAGGCCGCCGTGGCGCAGTTCAGCGAGCGGCTCGCACAGGGGTTGCTGGGACGCCTGCTGCAGCGTTCACCCTTGCCCTGGGGGCGGCACCGTTGGGTGGCGAACCCTGCGCCGGGCCCGGTGGCGTGGTTTCGCGATCCGCTCCCGCACGAGTTTCTCCCCAAGTTGCGACGTAAGCTGCTCGATCTGCCGGTGGATCCCGAGCGCGGACCTGGCTGGCGCCTGGCAGTCCAGGCGCTGGAGGGCGATGGCTGCGCGCTGACGATGCTGGTGTCGCATACGATCGCCGACATGCAGGCCACCAGCCAGGCCATTGCCGACGCGGTGGCTGGCCGACGTATCGAGCACGGGTTCCCCGCCCCATCCTGGCGATGGTCTCCGGCGAGGCTGGCGCGCGACAGCGTCGAGAGCCTGCGCGCCCTGCCTGGTGTTTCGCGCGCCGTGGTGGCTCTCGCGCGGCGGTCGCGCAAGGGGAGGGCGCGCTCGAACTCCGGCCCGCGAAGCCGGGACGGCTTGGAGCCGGCAGTGGACGTGCCGCTCGTGCAGGTGCTCATCGACGCAGGCGCGTGCCAACAGCGTGCGTCGGATCTGGGCGTTGCCAGCAACACGCTGATCATGGCGTTCGTGGCACGGCTCGCTTTCCGGATGGGCCGCGTGGACCCGTCAGGACGCGTGAAGCTGGTGCTGCCGGTCAGCGACCGTCATTCGGGTGACCGCCGCGGCAACGCGCTGCGGTCGATCACCGTGATGGCGGACCCCGATACTTGCCGCAACGATCCGCGCGCCTTGCAGCGGGATCTCAAGGCTGCACTGGCCTCGCTGATCCGGAACGGCGATGACTTGTCACCGCTATTCCCGCTGATTCCCTATGTGCCGCTGTGGCTGGCGCGCGGCCTGGAGCGGGAGGCGCTCGGGGCGGACCTCCCCGTTGGATGCAGCCTCGTCGGCGAATTGCCGCTCGACGTGATCCGCCCCTGCGGCGAGGCGCTGCTTCTGCAGCTTTCGCTTCTGGAGCGCTATACGGAACTGGAGCTCGAACGGCTCGGTGGCCTCCTCTTCATCGGGTGCTACCGCGTCTGCAAACAGCTGTCTTGTACCGTGTCCGGTTACGTGCCAGGCCGCGTAACGACTCGGGCCGCGCTAATGCCATTCGTGCGCGATGCCCTCGCGGACATGAACTTGCGCGGGACGATCAGCTGACGATCACTGATCAAGAGGCAGATAGAAGCGGAGCTTGATCGAAGACTCCGGCGGAGATGCCGCGGATGGCGGTCAAAGCGGTTGCCGAGCGCTCAAGCGACGCGCAGCGCGTCGACGATCTTCATGCGGGCCGCCCGCACGGCCGGCAGGAAACCGCCGAGAAAGCCCATCGCGAGAGCGAAGAGGAGCGAGCGCAGCACGATCCCGGGCGTCAGCACAAACCGAAATGCGAGCTCGGAGAGTGACGTCCAGTTCAGAGTCGAGATCTTCACCTGTGTCATGAGGGATGCGAACGAAAGTCCGACGACCCAGCCGATGAGCGAGAGCAGCAGTGCCTCGACAAGGAAGGCAACGAGGATTCGCGAGCGCCGAAATCCGAGCGCGCGCAGAACCCCCACCTCCATCATGCGGCTGGCCACGGCCGCATACATCGTTATCGTCGCGCCGATGACCGCGCCGAGCGAGAACAGCACCGAGAGCGTGAGCCCGAGAACCTGAATGAACCCGGAGAGCAGGCGCGACTGCTCTTCGTAGAAGATGCGCTCGCGCTTGGCCTCGATTGTAAGGCGGGGATCCGCTTCGAGGCGCGCCTTGAGCGTATCGAACCCGGAGCGATCGGCGAGCCTTACCGTGATCGACGAGAAGAAGTCTCGTCGGAACGATTGCATGAGCTGCTCGCTATCGCCCCAGATCTCGGAATCGAACCCGCTGCCGCCCGCGTCGAACCGACCTACGATCCGCCACTCCCGCTGGGCAAACCGGAGGCTCGATCCAATCTCGATGTCTTCGAAGCGCCCCGCGAGGGCTCGGCCGATTACGATCTCGTTTGATCCCGGACGAAACATGCGCCCCTCGGCTATTTGCACGTGCGGGCGCACGGCGAGGGCGGCCGGACCGACGCCGCGGATCAACAGGTTGCTCGCCTGCCTGGTCTTGCGCCTTGGCTGCGCGATCAAGACCGCCACTTCCTTCGATACAAGCGGCGCTCCTTCGGCCCCGATGACGATTTCGGGCTGGCTTTCGATGATCCTGGCCTGCCGGCGGTCGATCAGGCTCTGGATCTCGACCTCCGCAGAGCGGCGTACGAAGATAACGTTGGTGTCTTCGCCGGTCGCGACCAGCGTCTGCTTGAGCCCGGAATCAAGCATGAGCACGGCAGCATAGACGAAAACCACGAGAGCCATGCCCGTCGCGGTGAGAAAATTGGTGAGCTTGCGCTCCTGCAGGTTACGCAAGCTGTAGGAGAGCAGCAGCGGCATGATCAGCCCAACGCCCGAAGACCGTCGACGATTCTGACGCGGGCTGCCCTGCGCATCGGCAATATTGCGGCGAGAATCCCGACCACCAGCGCTGCGAGCGCCTGCAACATGACGGTGTTGACGCTCACGATCAGGGTTGGGAAGAGCGTGGCGGAGAGTTCGGCAAGGCGCGCGGCGATCGGGGGCGTGAGCCCGATGCCGATCGCACCGCCGATCAACGCTATCAAGATGGATTCCCCGAGGATCAATCGCGCCACGTAGCCGGGGCTGAAGCCAATGGCCTTCAGCGTGGCGTACTCGCGGAGCCGCTCGCGGGCCGTCATCGCCATGGTGTTCGCCATCACGGCCAGGATGATGAAGATCACCACGAAGGAGACGACGCGAATGGAAATGAGGATCGCCTCGGTCTGCTTCACGAAACCGATCTGGAAAGCGCGTTCGGTCTCGGTGAGCGTCTCGGCAAGCGAGTTTCGAAACACTTCGTCGATGGCTTGACTGACGTCGGCGACGCTATCCAGGCCGACGACGTCGACGGCGAACAAGCCAACCTGGTCGGCTTGTGCCTTGGAGCGCACACGGAGTGTTTCGTTCAAATAGTCCCAGCGGAAGAAGAGCTGCGACGTGTCCGTTTTGGGGTCCCGGCCGTCGAAGACGCCGCAGATCAAGAACTCCCAATTGCCGGGGAAAATGGTCCCGCGCAGCTGGATCACGTCGCCCGGCTTGAAGCCGTAGCGTTTGGCCAGTTTTCGTCCGACGATCGCGCCGCGGCGCTCGCGCAGAAAGGCGCGCCGGACCTCGTCCGGAACCAGTATCTCGGGGTACATATCGAGATAGCTTGCGGCATCGATCGCAAACTGGGGAAAGAAGTTCTTCGAGTCCTTGTAGATGCCGCCGAACCAGTTCATGTGCGTGACGCGTCGCACGCCTTCGATGGCGCCGATGCGCTTCTGATAGGATTGCGGCAGCGGCAGCGCAAACGAGATGGCGTTGCGGGTCAGCAGCCGCGAAGGAACGGCGCTATCCACCCCCGCATACCACGTCTTGACGACGGTCTGGAGCACGCCAAAGGCGAGGATCGCGACGACGAGCCCGACGAGTGTCAGGGATGTGCGGAGCCGGTGCCGCAAGACGTTGCGCGCCACGAGCGTGAGCCACTGGCTCATGATCGGCACTCACTCAAGGCGCTGCTCCACCAGATAGGAAAGATCGCCTTTCTCCAGGTGCATGATGCGTTTCGCATGCGCGGCTGCGCGATGATCATGTGTGACCATCACGATCGTCTTGCCCATGTCGCGGTTCAGCCGCTGCATGATCTCGAGCACCTCCTTCGCCGACTGCCGGTCGAGGTCGCCGGTCGGCTCGTCGGCCACCAGCACGGTCGGGTCGGTGACGATCGCCCGCGCGATCGCCACGCGCTGCTGCTGTCCGCCCGAGAGCTCGGAGGGCAGATGTTTGACGCGATCGCTGAGGCCGACCAGACTGAGCGCGAGTTGCGCGCGGTCCCGGCGGTCGCGCCGCCCCAGGCTGGTAAGCGTGAGAGGCAATTCGACGTTCTCGAGCGCCGTGAGCACGGGCATCAGGTTGTAGAACTGGAAGATGAAGCCTACGTTCGCGGCGCGCCAGTCGGCGAGTTCGGCTTCCGGAAGGAGCGTGATGTCCTCGCCCCCCACCGTGATCGAGCCATGATCCGGACTGTCGATGCCGGCGATCAGGTTGAGCATTGTCGATTTGCCCGACCCCGACGGACCCATCAGGGCGAGGAACTCCTTGCGACGGATGTCGAACGTCAGTCTGGAAAGAACCGGGACGATCTGCGCGCCGCGGCGGTAGCTCTTGCTTACGTCGCTCAGCGCGATCAGCACGTCCGCTCCGGTCGGCCGGTCGGAGATGGAAAGCACGGTCACTTCGTGGCCTGCTTCACTGCGCGTCCGTCGACGAGATCTTCCAGCGGCCGGACCACGACGCGCGTGCCGGCCTTGAGGTCGCGAACCTCGATCTGGTCGCCTATCTTTTCGCCGAGATCCACGTTCCTCAGACGGGCCTTGCCATCCTCGACGACATAGAGATGCTGGCGCCCATCGACCTCGAAGACGGCGGCCGCCGGCACCGCGAGAACAGGCTTGCGCTCCTTCTCCGATACTTCACGCTCGAGGAAAGCCACCTTTGCGCTCATCTCCGGAAGCATCCTCGGGTCGCGCTGCACGAACCGGATTTTCACGAGGGTCGACGCCTTGGCGCGATCCACGGTCGGCACCATCCGGCTGACCACGCCCTCGAAACGCTCGCCGGGGATCGCGTCCAGCTGGATCTCGACCGGTTGCCCCACGTGGATGCTCAGGTACGACGACTCCGCCACGTCGGCTTCCACCTCCAGCGAGTCCATGTCGGCAATGGTGACGACCGCGCCCTTGGTGTCGACCGCCTGCGAGAACGGGGTGATGGTGTCGCCTACGTTGGCGTGCCGCGTGAGGACGACGCCGTCGAAGGGCGCTCGGATCTGGGTCTGTCCGACGGCAACTTCGGAGGCGCGGAGATTGGCCTGCGCCGCGGCGATGGCGGCCCCGTATCCGTTAAACGCAGCGCGCGCCTTGGCGAGGCGTGCCTCGGCGCTTTCGCGCGTCGAATCGCTGATGATGTTCTTCTCGCCGAGGGCCTCGGAGCGCTTGAACGCGATTTCCGCCTGCGTCAGCTCCGCCCGCCCTTGGGCCAGGTTGGCTTCCGCAACCTGCACGTTGGCGGCTGCCTGGTCGCGCACCGCCACAGTGTCGCTGCTCTCGAGCCGGGCGATCACCTCGCCCTCGTGCACCTTGCTGCCTTCGAGCACGCCGAGCCACTCGAGACGGCCTGTCGCCTTCGAGGCGACGGACGCCTTGCGTTGCGCAACGACGTAGCCGGTCGCGTTCAGCAGCGTCAGCGCCTGCGACGGATAGACGGAGTAGACGACCGCCGTCTCGACGACGATCTGCGCATGGCTGCGCCACACCCACGTCGCGCCCCCGATGCCGACGAGCAGGGCGAGGAGAAGCACACGCCCCAGGATGCGGCGCAACTGCCTGCGGCGCCGGGAGCCGGCGCTACGGTCGATTGCAAGCGCGGAAAGATCGGAGGCGTCGGCTGCGCCGTCGCTTAGGGCCTGGGGCAAAGTCATGGTTTGATCATGGATTTCCGAACAAAACAGCGCAGACTTTGAAGAAAATATCCTTTTGAGAAAGCCTTAAGCCATGCGCTTGACCGGTGTCATTAGCATGAAGGGTCGCGCTTGACATCCATGATTTCGTATTCTCCAAATCTTCTCATGGCTTGAAACATAGCCGATGGCACCCGCATCGACGCGATCGCCATGACTCGACACTTCGAAGACCGGAGCGGGACCATCAGGTTTGCCATCGCAGTCCATGGGACACGAGGAGACATCGAGCCTGCGGTTGCGGTTGCACGTGAGCTGCAGCGCCGCGGTCACGAGGTCAGGATGGCCGTTCCCCCTAATCTCGTCAGGTTCGCCGAGTCGGCCGGTCTTTGTTCGGTGAATTCCTACGGTCCCGATTCCCAACGCCAGCTCGAGGCGGAAGTTTTCCACGACTGGTTCAAGTTGCGCAATCCCGTCAAGGTGCTGCGCCAGGCGCGCGAGTACCTCGCCGACGGCTGGGCGGACATGAGCGCGACCCTGACCGGGTTGGCGGCCGGCGCCGATGTGATCCTGAGCGGTACGACCTATCAGGAGCTGGCCGCCAACGTTGCCGAGGCCCAGGGGGTGCCGCTTGCCGCCCTGCATTACTTTCCCGTCAGGGCGAACAATCACATCCTGCCGATTCGATTGCCCCCGAGATTGGTCGATACCTTGTGGTCATTCGCCGAGTGGTCGCACTGGCGTCTGTTGCGGCCGGCCTATGATGACCAGCGCCGTGCCCTGGGACTTCCGCACTCCGGAATTCGTGCCGCGCGTCATATCGTCGAATCCGGCGCGTTGGAGATTCAAGCCTATGACAAGGTGTTCTTTCCCGGGCTCGAGGCGGAATGGGGCGGGAAGAGACCGTTAGTGGGCACGATGACCCTGCAATTCGCGACCGAGTTCGACGATTCCGTGAATTCCTGGATCGCCGCCGGCGACCGCCCCCTTTACTTCGGGTTCGGCAGCATGCCAGTCGATAGACCGGCGGAGACCGTCGCCATGATCACAGATGCGTGCCGGGACCTCGGCGAGCGTGCGCTGATCTGTTCGGGAGTCCTGCCGCTTGAAGGCACGGTTCCCAAACAGGACGTCATGATCGTGCCTTCGGTCAATCACGCCGACGTCCTGCCGCGCTGCCGGGCCATCGTTCACCATGGCGGCGCCGGCACCACGGCCGCCAGCATGCGCTCCGGCGTCCCGACTCTTGTGCTGTGGATAGGCGCCGACCAGCCCGTATGGGCGACACAAATCAAACGCCTCGGCGTCGGCACCTCGCGTCGTCTCGCCACAACGACCCGGGACACCCTTCGACATGACCTGCGGACCGTTCTGGAGTCAGGCTGCGCCGCCCGGGCGCGCGAGGTGGCCGATCAGATGACACCGCCGAGCCGGAGCCTGACGACCACCGTCGCCCTTCTCGAAGGGCTGGCCGGCACGCGCGCGTGATGTCGAGACCACTCAGAGGACGGAAGCCGAAAGGGTTGGTCGAGGCGCTCGGGGGCCCTCGACTGCCCTACGCGAGCGTTCGGAGAAAACGTTGCAACCGGGGATGCGCGGAGCTGTTGATCAGGTCCGCCGGTCTGCCCCGCTCGACCACCGCCCCGCGTTCCATGAACCACACCTCGTCGGCCACTTCGCGGGCGAAGCCCATTTCATGAGTCACGCAGATCATGGTCATGCCATTGGTCGCAAGCTGCTTGATCGCGGCCAGCACCTCGCCGACCATTTCAGGATCGAGCGCCGAGGTCGGCTCGTCGAACAGCATCACCTCGGGGTCCATGGCGAGCGAGCGGGCGATGGCGACGCGCTGGCGCTGACCGCCGGACAGCTTGCCCGGCATCTCCTCGGCCTTCGCGGCGAGGCCGACGCGGGCGAGCTCGGCCAACGCCCGCTCGCGGGCTTCCGCCTTTCCCATCTTGCGCAGCTTGGTCAGGCCGAGGGTGATGTTGCCGATCGCCGACAAGTGCGGAAACAAATTGTAGGCTTGGAACACGAAGCCGACCCGCTGGCGCAGCCGGTTGATGTTGACGCCGCGCGCGCCGACGTCCACGCCGTCGACCAGCACGCGGCCGCCCTGGATCGCCTCGAGCCGGGTCACGGTGCGGATCAGGGTCGACTTGCCGCAACCCGACGGCCCGACCAGCACCTTGACCTCGCCGCGGCGGACCTCGCCGGAGACGCCGGCCAGAGCCTGCATCGCTCCGTACCATTTATCGACGCTCTCGAACCGGATCATGGCCGCCTCACACTGCCACCGCAACGGCCGGTGTCGCGACGGCGACGCGCCCGGCAGAAATTCGCCGCTCGATATATCGGGCCAGCGAAGTCAGCGCGAAGCACAGCACGAAATAGGTCAGCGCCAGGATGGCGTAGACCTCGAACGGCTGGGTCAGCAGCACGTTGTTGACCTGGCTCGCGGCGAAGGTCATTTCGTGCGCCGAGATGACATAGCCCAGCGACGTCTCCTTGATCGTCGAGACGAACTGGCTGACCATGCTCGGCAGCATGTTGTGCAGCGCCTGCGGCAGCACGATCTTCCAGGTTGTGGTCCAGTAGCCGAGGCCCAGCGCGGAGGCTGCCTCGAACTGGCCCTTGGGCAGGCCCTGGATGCCGGCGCGGATGATCTCCGATAGATAGGCCGCCTCATAGACCACCAGCGCGATGATCAGCGTTTCGACGCCGCCGACCGCGCGGCCGATGATCAGCGGCGAGAAGAAATAGGTCCAGAAAATGAACATGATCAGCGGCAGGCCGCGGACCGTGTGCACGATCGCGGTCGCAGACAGGCGCAGCCAGCGATAGGGGCTGAGCCGCGCCAGCGCCAGGCAAATGGCGAACGGGAAGCACAAAGCGAGCGCCGTCAACGCCATGAACAGCGTCATGGCCAGTCCGCCGATCGGTCCGTGCGGGTATTGCCCGACGAGGAACAGCAACCAGTTGTTCTGCAGGATCTCCAGCATCAGGCGTTCTCGAGCTTGAGGCGGCGACCGGCATAGGCGCCGCAGGCCATGATGCCGAACGAGATGGCGAGATAGATCGCGGTGGCGACTGCAAAGGCTTCGAAGGTCTTGAAGGTGTAGCTTTCGACCTCGCGCGTGCGGTAGGTCAGTTCGCCGACGCCGATCGCCATCGCGAGGCTGGTGTTCTTGAACAGCAAAAGCGTCTGGTTGATCAGAGGCGGGACCGCGATCCGGATCGCCTGCGGCAGCACCACGTAGCCCATCGCCCCGAGATAGCCGAAGCCGATCGAGCGCGCCGCCTCGTTCTGCGCCTTGGGAATCGAGCGGATGCCACTTCGAATGTCCTCGGCGACGTACGCGGCCGCCGCCAGCCCGAGCGCGATAGTGGCCAGCAAGAACTCGCCGTGATGGCCGTTGATCCATTGCCGGGCCGGGCGGGGCAGCAGTGAGGGGACGCCAAAGTACCAGACGAAGATCTGCACCAGCAGGGGCACGTTGCGGTGGTACTCGACATACAGCGCGACAAACCACTCGAAGGGCCGGAACGGGATCATTCTGATCAGCGTCAAGATGATACCCATCGTCATGGCAAGGCACCACGCGGCGCAGGTCAGTGCGATCGTGACGGCAAGCCCGATCAGGAACCAGTCGAAATACTGGCCTGAGAGGACCCCGCGGAGATCAAAGATATATCCCATCGCGCCGGCCCTCTCTCGATATCGGTTGCGACCTCAGCCCTTGATCTCTTCGACCGGGAAATCGCGCTTGATGTTGAACGCGGTGCCTTCACCGAGCCATTTGCCGAAGACCTTGTCGATCTCGCCGGAACTTGCGAGCTTGGCGAGCACGGCGTTGACATGATCCTTGAGCGCGGCCTCGTTCTTGCGCAGGCCAAGGCCCCAGGGCTCGACGAACAGCGATTTCTCGATCACCAGCATCGGCGTCTTGGCCTGGCTCTGCTGGCGCAGTTTTACCAGGATCAGCTCGGAGGCGCAGAAGGCGTCGACCTTGTCCTGCACCAGTGCGAGGTAAGCCGACGACGTGTCCTGGAAGGTCACGGTCTCCGCCGTTGGAATCAGACGACGCACGCCCTGCTCGGAGGACGAGCCCTTGAGCGCCGTGACCTTCTTGCCGGCGAGTTGGTCGAGTGCCGTGATGCCGGATTCCTTGGTCACCATCAGCTTCTGCTGGCTGACGAAATACGAATAGGAGAAGTCGATCTGCTTGGCGCGTTCGGGGGTGTAGCCAAGATTGGCGGCGAGAATATCGACGCGGCCCTGGATCAGCTCGGGGATGCGCGCCTCTACCGCGATCGGCTTGAGCTCGAGTGTAACGCCGAGCGATTCCGCGACCTTCTGGCAGACGTCCACGTCATAGCCGACGATCTCGCGGGTCTGCGGGTGCTGGAACGAGAACGGCTCGGCGGTGCCTAGCGTGCCGCAGATCAGTTTGCCCCGCGCCTTGATGTCGGCGAGCTGGTCGGCGTTGGCTGCGGTCGCCGCGCCGGCGGCGAGGAGGGTGGCCAATCCAAGAATCGAAATCAGTCGCATCGTGCGTTCCCCTGCTATCATGGTCGGTGCAGCGCCTCGCAGGCGCGCTTCAGGCGCGCCCCGGCATCCTCGAGCGCATCCAGAGACGTCGCGATCGACAGGCGCAGATAGGGCGACAGCCCATAGGCCGAGCCGTCGAGCACGGCAACGCCCGCGTCCTCGAGGAAATACATCGCCACGTCGAGATCAGTCTCCAGCAAGCTGCCGTCGGGCCGCCTGCGGCCGATCAGGCCGGCACAGGACGGATAAATGTAGAAGGCGCCGTCGGGCGTCGCGCAGCTGATGCCGTCGATCGCGTTCATCAGTTCGACGGCCCGGTCGCGCCGTGCCTTGTAGGCGGCCCGCGCCGTGCCAACAAAACTTTGGTCGCCTTCGAGCGCGGCAGCGGCGGCGGCCATGCTCATGGCGGCTGCAGCCGACGTGGTCTGCGACTGGATCACGTTCATCGCGGCCAGCAGCGGCTTCGGGCCGGCGCCATAGCCGATCCGAAAGCCCGTCATCGCATAGGTCTTGGAAACGCCGTTGACCAGGAGCGTGCGTTCCCGCAACGCCGGCGCGATGGCCACCGGGCACACCGGCGCGCCGCCGTCGAAACGGATCTGCTCATAGATGTCGTCGGTCATCAGCGCGACGTGCGGATGGCGCAGGAGGACGTCGGTCAGCGCGGCCATTTCAGCGGCATCGTAAAACGCACCGGTCGGGTTCGACGGCGTATTCAGGATCAGCCAGCGGGTGCGCGGCGTGATCTCATGTTCTAGCGCCTCGGCCGTCAGCTTGAACCCGGTATTCTCTCCACAGGGGACGATGATGGGCTTGCCGTCGCAGGCCAGCACCATGTCGGGATAGGACACCCAATAGGGCGCCGGCACGATCACCTCGTCGCCTTCGTTCAAGGTCGCGGCCAGCGCGTTGAAGATCACTTGCTTGGCGCCGCTGCCGACCGTGATCTCGTCGATCGCGTAAGTGACCCCATTCTCGCGCGCGAACTTGGCTGATATCGCCTTGCGCAGCCGCGGCGTGCCGTTGACCGGGGCGTAGCGCGTCTGGCCGGCGGCCATGGCAGCGGTGGCCGCCGCCTGGATATGGGCGGGGGTATCGAAATCGGGCTCGCCGGTGGTGAGATCGATGATATCGCGGCCTTGCGCCTTCAACTGCTGCGCGCGCATGCGCGCCATCATGCTGGGCGAGGGTTTGATCCGCTGGACGCGGGCCGAAAGCGGAATGGCCATCGTGTTCATGGTGCCTTCGCCACGCCGATATAGGCATTGTCGAGCCGGCCTTCCGCGATTGCTTTCAGCGCATCGGCCTCCCGGGCCTCCTGCTTGCGCACCAGCGCCAGCAATTCGGCGGCATCGGCACGGTCGAACGTCACGACGCCGTCGGCGTCGCCGATCACCACGTCGCCCGGCATCACGACCATGCCGTCGACCGAGACCGGCACGTTGATCTCGCCAGGACCGCTCTTGTAGGGACCGCGATGGGTGACGCCCCGCGCGTAGCAGGGGAAGTCGGCCTTCACGAACGCATCTACGTCGCGGATCGCGCCGTCGATGACAAAACCGGCAACGCCGATCGCCCTGGCCCGGCTCATCATGATCTCGCCGACCAGGGCCTGGGCGAGGTCGCCGCTGCCGTCCACCACCAGCACGTCGCCGGCGCGGAGGATTTCATAGGCCTTGTGCAGGGTCTGGTTATCGCCGGGCCGGGTCTTCACCGTCACCGCCGTGCCGATCAGGCGGCCGGAGCGATGATAGGGCCTGAGACTCTTGCTGCCGTGCAGCCGGTTCATGTTGTCGGAAATGACGGCGACCGCGGCATCGCGAAAATCGTCGAGGATAGCGGCCGGGACGGGAGGGGCGCTGGGATTGATGCGATGGCCGATGGGGGACATGCGTTGATCTTGCTTTGGGAAAGGGCGTTGACGACGATCATGTGACTTGGCTTCAATGATGGAAAGTGAATAATATTCGCAGACATGATCGCTTTTTTTCATAGCTCGTTCGGCCGCTGGCGATCGAGGATTTGCCGATGCCGGTCAGCCTGAAGCAGATCGAGGCCTTCTACTGGACGGCGACGCTGGGCGGCTTCACCGAGGCAGCCGAGCGGCTCCATCTGGCCCAATCGACGATCTCGAAGCGGATCCTGGAGCTTGAGGACGTCATCAAGGAGCCGCTGTTCGACCGGGCAAGCTACGCGTTGCGGCTGACCCGGGCGGGTGCGGCGAGCCTGCCGATCGCGGCCGAGATGCTGACGCTGGAAACGCGCTTTCGCGAAGTCGCCGGCGGCTCGGGGACGTTCTCCGGTCCATTCCGTTTCGGCGTGACCGAGCTCGTGGCGTTGACCTGGCTGCCGAAGTTGATCGTCGCGATGAAACGGGAATATCCGAACCTGATCCCAGAGCCGGAGGTTGCGGCCAGCATCGACCTGTATGGAAAGCTCGCTGCCAACGAGATCGATCTCGTGATCGGGCTCGATCCGCCGCAAACTCCAAACCTGTTGTTGGTGCCGCTCGGGGCGGTGCAGCTCGAATGGGTCGCCGCGCCAGGCTTCGGACCGGCCGAAGACTGCATTCCGCTGCATGAGATGGCGAAATATCCCATCCTGAGCCAGACCCAGGGCTCGGGCCTGCAGCGTCTGGTGCTGGACTGGGCGGTCGCGAATGGCCTGCGGATCAATCGCGTGGTCCAGTGCAACAGCTTGAACGTGCTGGCCGGGCTCGCTGCATCCGGCCTTGGCGTCACCTTCCTGACCGCGAGCTATTTCGCCGACGAGATCAGGCGCGGACGTCTGCGCGTGATCCGGACCGAGCCTGCGATTCCGCCGATCCGCTATTTCGCTGTGCGTCGCGCCGAGGATCTGTCGCCGCTTGCCGGCCGCATCGCAGACATTGCCCAGGTAAGCTGTGACTTCTCGGCCCGCAGCCTGCCGGGCCGGTGAAGCGGCTCCCGTCCGGCTGCGAGTCCGGCTTGCGCCGATCCCGATGCAAACCTCTTGACAGCGGCCAAAATACTTAACATGTTAAGTATGTGTGGGGCCAGCTACGCGACTTCGTGCGTCGAAGCGCGCATTGTTCGCTGCCGTCGCCCAAACAAAGAGCTGCCGGTCGCAACGGCTCGAACCAGGGAAGGACCCGTGATGTCCAAGCTTGCGGAAAACATCGCCAAGGCGGAACGCTACCTTGCCCGGTTCGCGGAGCATGGGGTGCTCAACCGCATCGGCGGCGAGGACGTCCCGGCTGCGGACAGCGCGACGTTCGAAACGATTTCTCCCGTCGATCTGAAGCCGCTCGCCAAGGTGGCGCACGGCAAGGCCGCAGACATCGATCGGGCCGCGAAGGCTGCGCACGCAGCCTTTCCGCAATGGGCCGAGACATCCGGGGAGGCCCGGAAAGCGCTCTTGCACCGGGTTGCCGATGCCATCGTCGCCCGCGCCGAAGAAATCGCCTTCGTCGAATGCATGGATACCGGGCAGTCCCTCAAATTCATGGCCAAGGCGGCGCTGAGGGGCGCAGAGAATTTCCGCTTCTTTGCCGACCGCGCGCCCGAGGCGCGCGACGGCAAGTCGCTTCGGACCGACGGCCAGGTGAACATGACCACCCGCGTGCCGATCGGTCCGGTTGGCATCATCACACCGTGGAATACGCCCTTCATGCTGTCGACGTGGAAGATCGCGCCGGCGCTCGCGGCCGGCTGCACCATCGTTCATAAGCCGGCGGAATTCTCGCCGCTGACCGCGCGCCTGCTGATCGAGATCGCGGAAGAGGCCGGTCTGCCCAAGGGCGTCTGGAATCTCGTCAACGGCTTTGGCGAGGACGCCGGCAAGGCGCTGACCGAGCATCCGCTGGTCAAGGCGATCGGATTCGTCGGGGAAAGCCGCACCGGCTCGATGATCATGAAACAGGGCGCCGATACGCTGAAGCGCGTTCATTTCGAACTGGGCGGCAAGAACCCGGTGATCGTGTTCGCCGATGCCGACCTCGACCGCGCCGCGGATGCGGCAGTTTTCATGATCTACTCTCTCAACGGCGAGCGCTGCACCTCCTCCTCGCGTCTGCTCGTCGAGGCGAGCGTCTACGACCAATTCACCGCGACGGTCGCCGAGAAGGCCGGCCGGATAAAGGTGGGACATCCGCTCGATCCCGAGACCGTCATCGGTCCGTTGATTCATCCGGTTCACGAGGAGAAGGTGCTCGACTACGTCGAGATCGGCAAATCGGAGGGCGCGACGATTGCCACCGGCGGCCGCAAGGTCGATGGTCCTGGCGGCGGCTGCTACGTCGCCCCGACGCTTTTTACCGGCGCCAACAACCGAATGCGCATCGCACAGGAGGAAATCTTCGGGCCGGTGCTGACGGCGATCCCGTTCAGGGACGAGGCGGAGGCGCTCGCACTCGCCAACGACGTCCAGTACGGCCTCACCGGCTATCTCTGGACGGCCGACGTCACGCGCGCCTTCCGCTTCACCGACCGGCTGCAAGCCGGCATGATCTGGGTCAATTCGGAGAATGTCCGCCACCTGCCGACGCCCTTTGGCGGTGTGAAGAGCTCCGGTATCGGCCGCGACGGCGGAGATTGGTCGTTCGATTTCTATATGGAGACGAAGAACGTCGCGTTCGCCACCACCGCGCATAAGATCCAAAAACTAGGCGGTTAAGCGGTCCGCAGCAGACCAAGGAGGACATCATGGCATTGCCTACGCCCAACCTTTATCCGCCATTCAACATCGTACGTCTCAGCCATGTCGAATTTGGCGTGAGCGACCTTGCCAAGTCCCGTGCGTTCTATGTCGACACGCTCGGTCTGCAGGTGACGGACGAAAGTTCCGATGCGATCTATCTTCGGGCGATGGAAGAGCGCGGCCACCATTGCATCGTGCTGAGGAAGTCCGACAAGATCGAGGCCCGCGATCTCGGCTTCAAGGTGTTCGGCGAAGAGGACCTCGACAAGGCGGCCCAGTTCTTCGAGAGCAAGGATCTACCGGTCGAGTGGGTGGAGCGTCCCTATCAGTCGCGCACGTTCCGCACCCGCGATCCGCACGGCATACCGCTCGAGTTCTATTCGAAGATGGATCGGTTGCCGCCGATTCATCAAAAATACGCCCTCTACAAAGGTGTGAAGCCGCTCCGCATCGACCATTTCAATTGCTTCTCGCCGAACGTCGACCAATCCGTCGCTTTCTACAACGAGATCGGTTTCCGCGTGACGGAGTACACCGAGGACGAGGAAACCGGACGTCTATGGGCGGCCTGGACCCACCGCAAAGGCGGAGTTCACGACCTGGCGTTCACCAATGGCCGCGGCCCGCGCCTGCACCACACGGCGTTCTGGGTGCCGACCCCGCTCAACATCATCGATCTTCTCGACCTCATGGCGACCACCGGATGGGTGTCCAACATCGAACGTGGTCCGGGCCGCCACGGCATCTCGAATGCCTTCTTCCTCTACATCCTCGATCCCGATGGCCACCGCATCGAAATCTACTGCTCGGATTACCAGACCGTCGATCCCGATCTCGAACCGATCAAATGGGACCTGAAGGACCCGCAGCGTCAGACACTGTGGGGGGCGCCCGCGCCGAGATCCTGGTTCGAGCACGGCAGCCTCTTCGCCGGGATTGCGCCGCGCGACGCCGAGCTGGCGGCCCAGCCGATCATCGCCCCCTGATCGGAGAACACGTTCAACAAGGAAGGCCGCGCATGTCTCGTCCAAGATTCATCAGCTTCACCCGCAACGGTGCGCTCGGCTACGGCCTGCTCGTGGACCATGGCGTGGTCGATCTGTCCGGACGTCACGGCAAGCGCTGGCCCAGCTTGCGTGACGTGATCGGGGACGGTGCGCTGCTGTCTCTGGCCGAGGAGAGCGCCGCGCTGTCGACGGATTTTCCGGTCGAAGACATCCGCTATGAGATTCCAGTGCCGGCACCGGAAAAGATCATCTGCGTCGGCGTCAACTTTCCCGACCGCAACGAGGAATACAAGGACGGGCAGGCGGCCCCCTCAAATCCCTCGCTCTTCATCCGCTTTCCGCGTTCGTTCACGGGCCATGGACAGGCTTTGCTGCGTCCCCCGGAGAGCCCGCAGCTCGACTACGAGGGCGAGATCGTCATCGTGATCGGCAAGGGCGGCCGCAGGATTGCGCAGAGCGAGGCGCTCGAGCATATCGCCGCGCTATCGCTGTGCAACGAAGGCACGATCCGCGATTGGGTAAGGCACGCCAAGTTCAACGTGACACAGGGCAAGAACTTCGATCGGACCGGTTCGATCGGACCCTGGCTCATCCCCTATACCGATGAAAGCCAGCTTGCCGACATCAAGCTCGAAACGCGGGTCAATGGCGACGTCCGCCAGCAGGACCGCACGAGCCGGATGATCTTCTCCTTCCGCAAGATCATCAACTACATCTCGACGTTCACGACCCTGGTCCCGGGCGATGTCATCGTAACAGGTACGCCGACGGGGGCCGGCGCACGCTTCGACCCGCCGATCTGGCTGAAGCCCGGCGACGTCGTCCAGGTCGAGGCGGAAGGCATCGGCGTGCTTCGCAACACGATCGCAGATGAGGTGTGATCTGTTGTCGCCGCCACGGCCCGCCGATGGTCGCGCTTGATCAGGCCGCTGATGCGGCCTGCACGCGAATTCGGCCCTGGTCGTCCACGGCGATCGGAATGGCATCGAGAGCGCAATTCAGGCCCAGTCCTTCGACCCCGACGCCGTCCCGAACACGGAATCCGGCGCTGTGATTGGTGCACCGAAGAACGGTTCCATCCGCGCTCAGCAAATTGTCACCGCGATAATCGAGCGGCAGGTACTGGTGCGGACACGCATTGACATAGGCTGCCAGAGTGCCCGCCGATCTGACGATCAGGATCGGAAAATCCGCCGCGCCGGATTTGATCGACTTGAAGCTCCCTTCGCCGACATCATTGGCGTCGCACAGGATGGTTCCCTCGGCCGGCGCGCCGCGATAGCTCCTCCACGCGTCTTGTATAGCGACCCTCCCTCAGGATGCCTTCAGCACGCCGCGCTGAATCTGATCGGCCTCGATGCTCTCGAACAGGGCCTTGAAGTTGCCCTCGCCGAAACCGTCATCGCCCTTTCTCTGGATGAACTCGAAGAAGATCGGGCCGATCACGGTCTTGGAGAAGATCTGAAGCAGGATGCGCGTCAGCCCGCCGTTGACGACACCCTCGCCGTCGATCAGGATTCCGTGCTTGCGCATGCGATCGAGCGGTTCGGTGTGGCCCTTCACGCGGTCAAATGATTTGTCATAGTAGATCGAGGGCGGGCCCGGCATGAACTGGAGCCCGCGCGCGGCGATGGCGTCGGTCGCCGAATAGATGTCGTCGGTGCCGACGGCAATGTGCTGGATGCCTTCGCCCTTGTACTGGCGCAGATATTCTTCGATCTGGCTCTTGTCGTCGGCGCTCTCGTTGATCGGGATTCGAATCTTGCCGCAGGGGGACGTCAGGGCGCGCGAGGTCAGGCCGGTCAGCTTGCCCGAAATGTCGAAGTAGCGGATCTCGCGGAAATTGAACGTCTGGCTGTAGAACTTGTACCAGGTGTCCATGTTGCCGCGCATGACGTTATGCGTGAGGTGATCGAGATAGTAGAACCCGACGCCTTTCGGGGTTGGGTCGACTTCGCCGGTCCAGTCATACTCGGCCGAATAGGGCGAGCCCTTCGCGCCATAGGTCTCGACCAGGTACAGCAGGGATCCGCCGATGCCGACCACGGCCGGCACGTCGAGCGACTTGTCGTTGCCGGTGTATTCCGTTCCGCCGAGCTCCAGGACGCGCTTCAGGGCGTGTTTGGCATCGACGACGCGCCAGGCCATCGCCGGCGCGCAAGGTCCGTGCTCTCCGACGAAGCGCGCCGCATGGGAGTTCGGCTCCCGGTTCAGGACGTAATTGATCTTTCCCTGGCGCCAAAGGGAGATGTCCTTGGTCTTGTGCCGCGCGACCTCCGTGTAGCCCATCTGCTCGAACAGCTTGGCGAGCTGCTGCGGATCCGGATGGGCGAACTCGACAAACTCGAAGCCATCGGTGCCGGCCGGATTGACTGCCGAAATCGTGGCCGGTGGGGCATCGTGAGGGAAGGGGCCCAATGTCGCACTCCTGGAAAGGTATCTGTTCCGACAGGAAATATACTGCCGGCGGCCTGCACGATCTCCGCAAAATCCGCTCGACAAAGCCAGGATATGCGTGAAACATGCATATCTACGCGTTAACATGCAAGGATCACGCATGGATCAGTTCGACGTCAAATTGCTGCAGGCGCTTCAATCCAACGGGCGTCTGTCGAATTTCGAACTGGCCGACGTCGTCGGTCTGTCGGCATCGCAATGCTCGCGCCGTCGCGCTGCCCTCGAGGATACCGGCGCGATTGCGAGCTACCACGCGCATCTCGATCGCGAAGTGCTCGGACTCGGCATTGTCGTCTTCGTGCAGGTGACGCTTGCGACACACTCGCCGGACAATTCGCGGCGCTTCCTCAAGCTGATCGAGAGTCTGGAGGAAGTGCAGGAGGCGTATGCGCTCACCGGCGAAGCCGATTACCTCATCAAGGTGACGATCACCGACTTGAAGGCGCTCTCGCGGCTTCTCAACGAGGTGTTTCTGCCGCACGACAGCGTCGCGCATGTGCGCTCATCCATCGTTCTCGATCGCTTGAAGCAAACCTCGCAATTGCCGCTTGGGCACCTCGTCCCGGCCGAGGCGCGTACTGCGGAGAGATCCGGGTCGCGACGCCGCCAAGGAAAAGCCGCAGCAGGGCGAGATCATCGGCGTAGGGCCGCGCGGCCGTAGCGAGCAGGGCCAGCTCGTGCCGCTCGACGTCAAGGCCGGCGCCGGGTGCTGCTCGAGATGCTCAGATCGCCCGCAATCCGTCCTTGGGCATTTCCTGGATCAGCGCATCGATATCGCTCTGCTCCAGGGTTTCCTTCTCCAGGAGTTTCTTCGCAGCGCGGTCCAGGATCGGCCGCCGCGTCTTCAGGATGCCCTGGGTGCGCTGGAAGACCTGGTCGACGATGGCTTTCACCTCGCGGTCGACCGCGGCCGCGGTCTCCTCCGCATAGTCGCGGTCGCGACCCGGGTAGGGGCGGTCCGCGCCTGCAAGGAAATTGCCGGGATCACGCTCATAGGCGACACTGCCGAGTCTCTCGGACATGCCGTAACGCGTCACCATGCTGCGCGCGATGTCGGTCACCCGGCGCAGATCGTCGGCCGCACCCGTGGACAAATGCCCGAACACGATCAGCTCGGCCGCGCGGCCGCCGAGCAGCACCGCCATCTTGTTCTCCAGCTCCTCCTTCGTCATCAGGAAACGGTCTTCGATCGGTCTCTGGATGGTGTAGCCGAGCGCCCCCACGCCGCGCGGAATGATCGAGACCTTGTGCACGGGGTCGGTCCCCGGCAGCGAGAGCGCGACCAAAGCGTGTCCCATCTCGTGATAGGCGACGATCTCGCGCTCTTTGGCATTGAGCAGGCGATTGCGCTTTTCGAGGCCTGCGATCATGCGTTCGACCGCATTGTTGAAGTCGATCATGCTCACCGCGTCGGCCCCGCGGCGGGTCGCCAGAAGAGCGGCTTCGTTGACGAGGTTGGCAAGGTCCGCGCCGGTGAAGCCCGGCGTCAGGGCTGCGACCGTCTCCGCCTCGACCTGCTCGGCGAGGCGCACCTTCTTCATGTGGACCTTGAGGATCTCGATGCGGCCCTTCTTGTCGGGACGGTCGACCAGCACCTGCCGGTCGAAGCGGCCGGCGCGGAGCAGGGCGGGGTCGAGGATTTCCGGCCTGTTGGTGGCCGCAAGGATGACGAGTCCGGAGCGGGAATCGAAGCCGTCGAGCTCGACCAGCAGCTGGTTGAGTGTCTGCTCCTTCTCGTCGTGGCCGCCGGCGAAGGGGCCGATGCCGCGGGCGCGGCCAAGCGCGTCGAGCTCGTCGATGAAGATGATGGCCGGCGCCTTTTCGTGCGCCTGCTTGAACAGGTCCCGCACCCGCGCCGCGCCGACGCCGACGAACATCTCGACGAACTCCGAACCGGAGATCGAGAAGAAGGGCACTCTGGCTTCGCCCGCGACGGCCTTGGCCAGCAGGGTTTTGCCTGTGCCCGGCGGGCCCACCAGCAGCACGCCCTTCGGCATGCGGCCGCCAAGTCGGCCATAATCGGTGGGATTCTTCAGGAAATCGACCACCTCGCGAAGCTCGTCCTTGGCTTCGTCGACCCCTGCGACGTCGGCAAAGGTGACGCCGGTGTTGGACTCGACATAGACCTTGGCCTTGCTCTTGCCGATCGCCATCAGGCCGCCGCCGATGCCGCCGCCTTCCGCCATGCGGCGGCCGATGTACCACCACAGACCGAAGAACAGCAGCACAGGCATGACCCACGACAGGAGGTCACGCAGAAACGTGCTCTCGATCTGTCCGGTGAAGCGGACGTTGTATTTCTCCAGCTCCTGCGCGACGTCCTGGTCGACCCGCGTGGTGACGAATTGCTTCTGTCCGCCGGCGAGCGGCTCCTTGAGCGTGCCTTGCAGGGTCCGATCGGAAATGCCGACGGCGTCGACCTTCCCCTGGCGCAGCAATTGCTGGTATTCGCTGTAGGGGATCACGGCGATTTGGCTGGCCGTGGAGATGAGATGCTGGATCAAGAACACCGCGAAGATTGCGGCTACGGCATATCCGAGATTGAAGCGGACATTCTTGTTCATGCGGGAGCAGATCCGATGTTATTGCGCCGCCGGGTCGCGTCGAGGCGCATGTTGCGCGCGCGATCAGGGCCCGGGACGCGTCCGGACCTGCGTCGTATCGACAGAACTTTTCCTCCTGCCTTCCGTTCCCGATGATCCCCGCGGCGAGGACACGGGCTGACTAGGCCCGGCCGGGGCCGGGCCCTGTCCAGTCACCAGGGGTACCAATAGGGGTAGGCGGGTGGATAGCGGACAGTCCGATAGTACCGGGGTCCATAATAATACCCCGGCGGTCCGTAGACCGGCGCGTAGTAGACCGGCGGGGCGGTGGCCGCGGCCAATGCGCCCGTGAACAGGCCGAGCGCGACGGCTGGACCAATACCCGGGCCACCCCAATGATGATGACCTCGCCAGTGAGCCGAAGCCGGCGCAACCGTTCCGATGAGGAGCGTTGCTGCCGCGGCGATTGCAAGAGCAAGCTTTCTCATGTGACTTCCCTCGAATGCGCGCCCGCGAGCGCGGGCTCTTCTATCCTCTGTATGAGTTTCGTTTCGCCGAACACGCGGCCCGGCAGATTCTGAACTAGGATTGGCGGCGAGGACTTCAAGCCTCATTTTGAGTCTTCCGAGTTTGACTCAACGCCAGCACAGTTAGGCAAATGCCCGCAGCACGCTGCAGCTGGTTGCCAGTCCGTTAACTCAGTCGCGCTCACGTTGCATCAAAGGCACAATGCGTGTTTTTGCTTCGAAGAGCGCGCTCCGTCGTTGTCGAGCTCACCTGCGTCATCTACCGTAACAATCGATAGCACTTCGCAATCCGCGTGGAACCGCGGTCTCCGGCTTGTGGAGCGGCAATCGTCGAGAGGCTGAGGTACGATGCGCGAATGCATTGGGGCTGTGCTGGTTCGAACTCAATCGGACCAGATGAAGAGAATCAGTCCGCGTGGAACTCGGCGATCGGCCAAGCCCATTTACCGTCTGCTGCTGATGAGCGTCTCGGTGGCCATGCTATCGGCGCTGCTGCCGCGATCTGTGGCAGCGCAGGGCTGGAACGGCAGCACGAGTTCCGACTGGACCGTCGCAGCCAACTGGACAGGCGGAATTCTGCCCAGTGCCGGTGCCGCGGCCGGCATCAATACATTGTCCCCCAATCCGACCATCCTCGGCGTCAGCGGTGCTGCGTCGGCTGCGGTGGGCAGCTTCGGCGTCGCTCAGTCATCTGCAACGTCCGGCAGCCTCACAATTCAGAACGGCAGCACGCTGACGAGCGGCGGCACCCTGTCTTCGGTCGGTTCGGGCACGGCAGGCACCGGCATCGTGACGGTGACCGGCACCGGATCGCGGTGGATCGTATCCAGTACGACGTTCATCATCGGCAATGCCGGCAACGGCACACTCAACATTACGGACGGAGCGACCGTCGTCGCCCAGAACGGGATGAGGCTCGGAAACCTTGCCGCAGGTTTCGGCACGCTCAACATCAGCGGCGGTGGCGTCCTGGAGACAACCGGTCTGGTTGCGGGCGCCGGAGCGCGGCAGATGAGCTTTGATAGCGCCACTGTCCGGGCATTGGCCAACAGCGCCGTTTTTTTTGGTGGGAGCATCAACCAGATCAATATTGCCGCCGGCGGACTGACGTTCGATACCAATGGGTTCAACGTCAAAACGCTTGGATTCAGCGGCGTCGGTGGCTTGACCAAGATCGGCGCCGGGACCTTCACGCTGGGCGCCGCCAGTACGTATACCGGCGAAACGGTGATCCAGCAGGGCACGCTTGCGCTGGCGGGCCCTGCCGGCTCTGCCACTGATGCCCTCGCCAACTCGAGCCGCGTGGTCGCGAACGCAACATTCGATATTTCGGCGATAATAGGTGCCGGCTCGCATATTCAGAGTCTGGCCGGCACCGGCACCGTCAACCTGGGCGCCAAAGACCTGATCGTCACCAATGCGAACGATACGTTCGCCGGAGCCATCAACGGCAGCGGCGGACTGACGCTCACGAGCGGCACGCAGACGCTGGCGGGGGGCAACACCTACACCGGCGCGACCACGTTGAGCGGGGGCACGCTACGAGCCGGCGCTGCGGGCGCTTTCAGTGCCGCTTCCGCCACCGTCGCAAACGCTGGCACGACATTAGACCTGAACGGCTTCAATCAGACGGTGGCCTCGCTTGATAACGCCGGCACCTTGCGGTTCGGCAGCGCGCCGGGGACTACACTGACGGTGACCGGGAACTATGTCGGCAACGGCGGCACGCTTCTCCTCAACACTGCGCTCGGCGGCGACAACTCGGCCACGGATCGCCTGGTGGTGCAGGGAAACACGTCTGGCTCCTCCACGCTGCGAATCACCAATGTGGGCGGCGCTGGAGCGCAGACGGTCGAAGGCATCAAGGTGATCGACGTCGCCGGTGCCTCGAATGGGAGTTTCGTCTTGCAGGGCGATTACGTGCTGCAAGGCCAGCAGGCCGTCGTCGGGGGTGCCTACGCCTATACGCTGCAGAAGAACGGCCTCGGCACGCCGACGGATGGCGACTGGTATCTGCGTTCAAGTCTCATTAATTCGCCGACGTCGCCACCTGCCGGACCGCTCTACCAGCCCGGCGTTCCGCTCTATGAGAACTATGGACAGGTGCTGCTCGGCATGAACCAGGCGCCGAGCTTGCAGCAGCGCGTCGGCAACCGCTATTGGAACGGCAGCGAGGCGATGGCGCGCGCTGGCATCAACACGGCGCCGACGGCGGATAGTTCGTGGACGCAATCGGCATTCTGGGGCCGCGTTGAGGGCGGTCAGGCCGAGTTGCGGCCGTCGAACACCACCGGTTCGACTTACAATGCCGACGAGATGAAGGCCCAAGTGGGTCTCGACGGCGTTGCGCTCGACAACGACCGCGGCCGGTTGATCTTAGGACTCACCGCGCAATATGGCCTGACGACGGCCAATATCAATTCGTTCTTCGGCAACGGCCGCATCCGTGCCGAGGGGACGGGGGTGGGAGCGACTGCGACCTGGTATGGCCATGACGGCTTCTATGTCGATGGCCAGGCTCAGACCATGTTCTACCGCAGCGACCTCTCGTCGGCGCTCGTCGGCAGCATGACGCATGGCAATGAAGGCTTCGGCTACACGTTCAGCGTCGAGACCGGCAAGCGGATTGCGGTCGGCAACGGCTTTTCGCTGACGCCGCAGGCGCAGCTTTCCTATGCAAAAGTCGGTTTCGATGCCTTCGCCGATCGCTTCGGCGCGCTGGTCTCAATGCAGGATGCCGAGAGCCTGCTCGGCCGCGTCGGGCTGTCGCTCAATCATCAAAATGTCTGGAACGACGGCTCGGGCATTATCCGCTCCGACGTCTATGCGATCGGCAATCTGCAATACGAGTTCCTCAATGGCACCAGGATTGACGTCGCCGGCACCGGCTTCGCGAGTGCCGGCGACCGCCTGTGGGGCAATATCGGCGGTGGAGGCACCTATAGCTGGGCCAACGGACGCTATGCTGTGTTCGGCGAAATCACCTATCGCGCGAGCCTCGAAAGCGTTGACGAGAACCACAGCTACAGAGGCACCGGCGGCTTCCGCGTCATCTGGTGAATATCCGCCTCTGCGCGCTTCGCGTTCTTAGCCCTGACGTCCAAGTCCGAAATAGGCCCCATAGCGTCGTTTGGTCCGATGCAGCGGTCTGTCTGGAGTAGCGAAAAGTTGACCCGCCGGCCGAGCTCCGATTTCTCGGTTTTGCCCTTCAGCGACGTCTGGAGACGTCCGCTTTTCCGCCGCCGTTAGAGGCATTGCGCGGCCAGCCGCGTAATGAGTACACGGCCTAGCTCAACGCGGCCGAGAGCTTGTGCATCACCCGGTCGAGCACCTTCACCTCCTCGGCGGTCAGCACGCCGAGCAGCTCGGTCTCCCGCGCCAGCGCGAAAGGCACGATCTTGCGATAGAGCGCGCGGCCGGCCGGGGTCAGCGCAACGATCAGCTCGCGCCGATCTTCTGGATGATGCTTGCGACTCGCGATGCCGCGCGACTGAAGTCCCTGGACGGCGCGGCTGACCTGCATCTTGTCGAGCGTCGTCAGAGGGCCGATCTCCTTGGTCGCGATTTGCGGGCGTACGCCGAGGATCGCAAGCACGCGCCATTCCTGCCGCGTCAGTGCAAAGCGCTCGGAATAGACCTCGGCAACCGCCAGCGACACCTGTTCGGCGAGCCGCGCCAGCCGGTACGGAAAATATCGCTGCAGGTCGAGCTCGCCCCCATCCTGCGGCGTCATGCGCTTGGTCGCTTCCCGGTCTCGCGCCTCCCCCGAACGTCCCATCACACCATGTCCGCGCCGTAGGTCCACCTGGCGGATTCTTCCGAGCCGGTTGATCCAGATCAAATCCAGGGAATAGTAACATCTGATACCAATTTCGCAACGGCAATCCAGGGAGCGAGACATCATGAAAATCGAGAAGATCCATCACGTCGCCTATCGCTGCGTCGACGCCAAGGCCACCGTCGAGTTCTACAAGAAGGTCATGAACATGGATCTTCTCGGCGCCATTGCCGAGGACGGGTGCCGTCGACCAAGGCGCCGGATCCCTACATGCACATCTTCCTCGATGCCGGGAACGGCAACATCCTAGCCTTCTTCGAGCTGCCGAACTCGCCGCCGATGGGACGCGATCCCAACACGCCGGACTGGACCCAGCACATCGCCTTCCAGGTCAAGAATCTCGCCGAGCTCGATGAGGCCAAGGCGCGCGCGGAGGCCGCCGGCCTCGAGGTCGTCGGCGTCACCGACCACACCATCTTCAAGTCGATCTATTTCCGCGACCCCAGCGGTCATCGCCTGGAGATCGCGGCCTGGACCGCGACACCCGAGCAGATCGATCGCATGAAGTCGGTCGCCCACGAGATGGTCGAGGAATGGTCGCGCACCAAGCGTCCGCCGCGCCACACCGCCTGGATGCACGAGAAGGAATTCGCGGACGCGCATTGATCTCTGGCCGTGCATCAGGAAGCGAACATGACGAGCTACATCTATCCGAAGTTCGGTTATCGGCGCTGCCAGGAGCAGGCCGAGGGAATCGTGAAGCGGCACCCGATCGTGGTGATCGGCGCAGGTCCCATCGGCTTGACCGCGGCGCTCGATTGCGCGGCACGCGGCCAGCCGGTCGTGGTGCTCGACGACAACGACACCGTCTCGATCGGCTCGCGCGCGGTCTGCTACGCCAAGCGTCCGCTCGAAATATGGGACCGCCTGGGTTGCGCGGCGCCCATGGTCGGGCGCGGCGTCAGCTGGAACGTCGGGAAGGTGTTCTTCCGGGACGAGCTGTCCTACCAGTTCGATCTGCTGCCGGAGGCCGACCACCAATGGCCGGCCATGATCAACCTGCAGCAATATCATCTGGAGGAGATGCTGGTTGCCCAATGCAGGGCCAATCCGCTGATCGAGCTGCGCTGGAAGCACCGTCTCATCAGCCTCAAGCAGGCCGCCGACCATGCGACCTTGGCGGTGGAAACGCCCGACGGCATCTTCACCATGGAGGCGCAATGGGTGATCGCCTGTGACGGCGCCAATTCCGACGTGCGCAAGATGGTGGGCGCCGAGTTCACCGGACAGTTCTTCCAGGACCGCTTCCTGATCGCCGACGTCGCCATGAAGGCGGATTTCCCGACCGAGCGCTGGTTCTGGTTCGACCCGCCGTTCCACCCCGGCCAGTCCGTGCTGCTGCACCGGCAGGCGGACAATATCTGGCGCATCGACTTCCAGCTCGGCTGGGAAGCCAATCCCGATGAGGAAAAGCGGCCCGAGCGGGTGATCCCGCGCATCCGCGCCATGCTCGGCGAGGACACCGAGTTCGCGCTCGAATGGGTTTCGATCTATCAGTTCGCCTGCCGGCGCATCGACAATTTCCGGCAAGGTAGGGTGCTGTTCGCCGGCGACGCCGCGCATCAGGTCTCGCCGTTCGGCGCACGCGGCGCCAATACCGGCGTGCAGGACATCGACAATCTCGCCTGGAAGCTCGCGATGGTGCTGCGCGGCGAAGCGTCGGAAGCGCTGCTCGACAGCTATCACGAGGAGCGTGCCTATGCCGCGGACGACAACATCCTGAACTCGACGCGGGCCACCGACTTCATCACCCCGAAGACCAAACCGAGCCGCTATTTCCGTGACGCGGTGCTGGAGCTCGCCCGGCATCACGGCTTTGCCCGACCGCTGGTCAACAGCGGCCGGCTCTCGACCCCGACCCCTTACCTGACGTCGGCGCTCAACACGCCCGACCAGGACGCGGTGCCGGGAGGCATGCGGCCCGGCACGAATGCGGCGGATGCGCCGATTGCGGTGGACGGCAAGCCGGCCTGGTTCCTGCATTGTCTCGGCGACGGCTTCACGGTCGTGGCCTTCGGCAAGGTGAGCGACAAGACCGAGATCGCGGTGGGGCCGTTCACGGCGAAGCTTATTCTCGTCGGCCGCGATATCGAGGATCCCACAGGTCTTCTTGCCGAGCGCTACGGCGCTGCGCCCGGGACCACCTATTTGTTCCGTCCCGACCAATATGTCGCCGCGCGCTGGAGCGGCCTCGACGAGGCCAAGATCACACAGGCGGTGCTGCGCGCCGCCGGCCACGACACCGCCGACCGGACGGAGCTTGCGGCATGATGCTCAATCTGTCACCGAACATCACTGACCCCGACGATTTCTACGCCGAACTGATCAACAGTCAGCGTGACCTCGACGAGGAGCAGGCACTGCGCATGAACGCCCGGCTGATCCTGTTGCTCGCCAATCACATCGGCGACCGCAAGGTGCTGACCGAGGCGATCGGTTGCGCCCGCAGGGGCGGCGGTTAGGTCCCGGACGCCGGCCGCATCGAGGCTCGTACGAAGCCGCCGGCGGCGCCGGGTTCCTGTCGCGCGATCTCGCCGGCTGAATGCGGCGCCGGGGTCGCTCGCGTCGAAAAGCCACGGGGGCGCCTCTTCTTGACTTGGCTCAAGGTGAGCTCGGCGAAGTTCGCCATCCTCTCAGGCCACACCAAGGTCGGAGGAAGCCCCATGGTAGGCCGAACCGTTGCCGCAGCGTTGCTGTTCGCCGTCCTGAGCCAGCCAGCTCTGGCTCAATCGTCAGCGGACCATCAGAGCCATCATCCAGGACAGGACCAGGCGCCGGCGTCGCCGCAGTCGAGTTCTCCGGCAAACCCGTCCGCCGAGCGGCAAGGCTCGACGCGCGGCGGAGAAATGATGGGAATGATGGGGCGCGGAATGATGGGACAAGGAATGAAGGGGCACGGCTCGACAGGCGGCGATGCCGTGCACTCGCCGGTCGTCTTCCGCATCATCTTCGCGCTGATGGATGCCGATGGAGACGGGAACGTCTCGTTGCCGGAGTTTCAGGTCGCTCACGAGCGAATTTTCAAGGCAATGGACCGCGACAAGGACGGAAAGCTCACGTTTGAGGAGATGATGGCGTTCATGCACAGGAACAAGAGCCACGTCGCGCCACAGCAGTGAGCCGAACCGAAGGGCAGGCGCGCCAGACCATGTCGTTTGATCGGGTCCTGCGCTGGGCTCTGGTTGCGATCGCAATCGCCGGGTTGACTGCCGGCATTCTCGCGCAAGCCGCGGGCCGGCCTGATCTGGCCGAGGTCGCCTGGTCGCTCGGCACGGCGCCCGTGATTGCAGGATTGGCGGTCTCGATCATCCAGGACCTGCTGAGAGGCCGCGTCGGAGTGGACGCGATCGCTCTGCTCTCGATGAGTGCGGCGTTGGCGCTCGGGCAGCCGCTCGCAGGGGCTGTCGTCGCGCTGATGTACTCCGGTGGCAACGTGCTGGAGGAGATCGCGATCGCACGGGCGGAGCATGATCTGCGATCCCTGGTTGATCGGGCGCCGCGGCAGGTCCATCGCAAATCCTGCGACCGGATAGAGGATGTTCCGATCGAGGACGTCGCGGTCGGCGAAGAGCTTCTGGTGCAGGCCGGCGAGATCGTGCCGGTCGACGGTGTCGTTGCGTCGGCTTCTGCCACGATCGACGAGTCCGCGGTTACGGGCGAACCGATTCCGGTGGAGAAGACGCGCGGAAGCGCCGTTCTCTCCGGCTCTCTGAATGCGGGTGAGACCTTCCAGCTGACCGTGACCGCGCCGGCCAGCGAGAGTACCTACGCGGGCATCGTGCGCATGGTGACTGCGGCGCAAACGGCGAGAGCGCCTTTTGTGCGGTTGGCCGATCGGTATGCGCTGATCTTTCTGCCGGTGACACTCGTCATCGCCTTTGTGGCATGGTACGTCTCCGGCGACGTGACCCGCAGCCTTGCCGTGCTGGTGGCGGCGACGCCTTGCCCCTTGATTCTGGCCGCACCCGTGGCCTTTATCGCCGGGGTGGCGCAGGCGGCCCGCCGCGGCATCCTGGTCAAGGGCGGGAGGGCGCTGGAGGCGTTGGCCCGTGCGCACACGGTGCTATTCGACAAGACCGGGACGCTGACCGTAGGCGGGGCGCGGTTATTGTCCGTCGAAGTCGCGCCGGGCGAGGATCCGGATGAGGTGCTCGCGCTCGGGGCGTCGCTCGAGCAGGCTTCGCATCACGTGCTTGCGAAGGCCGTCGTCGCTGCGGCCCTCGCCCGAGGGCTCAAGCTGAAGCCGCCGGATCATGTCAAGGAGACCATGGGTTCCGGCCTTAGCGGCCAGATCGACGGACGCCAGGTTATGGCGGGCTCGCGAGAGATGGTTCTCTCGCGTGCCGAGCTATCGCCATGGGAGTTGCGGGCAATTCGTCGTGCCTCGTGGCGCTCGGCGCTGATCGTCTTTGTCGCGGTGGACGGCCGTCTCATCGGCGCGTTGCTGCTGGCCGACGAATTGCGAGCCGATACACCACGAGCGATCAGGCTGCTGCGCGATGCCGGCATCGTGCGCATGGTGATGGTCACGGGTGATCGCGCCGCCGCGGCGCAGGCCATCGGGGCCGCGCTCGACCTCGATGCCGTGCTGGCCGATCGCGTTCCCTCGGACAAGGTCGAGGCTGTGCGTAGCGAACAGCGGCTGCATCCGACCATCATGGTCGGCGACGGCATCAATGACGCCCCGGCGCTGGCCGTGGCCGACACCGGGGTCGCGCTCGGCGCACGCGGTGCAAGCGCCTGCTCCGAGGCGGCAGACGTGGTGATTCTCACGGATCGGCTGGATCGGGTCGGCGAAGCGATCGTCATCGCGCAGCGGTCGAGGCGCATCGCCCTTCAGAGCATCTTCGTCGGAATGGGATTGTCGTTGGCGGCAATGGTCGCTGCCAGCCTTGGCTGGCTCGATCCCGTACCCGCCGCGATCGTCCAGGAGGTGATCGATGTTGCCGTCATTCTGAACGCGCTGCGAGCGCTCAATCCGCCCCTGGTCAGGACTGGTCCGCGCCTCAGCGCGGAGCAGGGGCTGACATTGCATCACGATCATCAGGCCCTGCTCAGGGATCTCGACCGCTTGCGCCAGATCGTCGATGCCCTGGACGATGCGGCCCCCGAATCCGTCGCTGCCTTGATCGGCGAGGCCCACCGCCTGGTCCAGGGCAGCGTCGTGCTGCACGAACGCGAGGATGAAGACAGCGTCTATCCGAAGCTCACGGAGGTGCTGCGCGACCGCCACGGGCTCTCTGCCATGAGCCGTGCGCATCGCGAGATATTGCATCTCGCGCGGCTACTGGCCCGGATCGCGGAGGATCTGCCGTCGGAGAAGATCGACCGTTACCTTGTTCGAGACGCTCAGCGCGTGATCGAGGCGATCGAAACGCTGGTCCGCATGCACACGGCCCAGGAGGAGGACATCTACGAGGCCGTGGCGGCATAGGCGGTCGCCGTGCCGCACACTGACGGGAATCAGGAGCTGTTCGCGATGCGATGATGAAAGCCGCATGTGCATTCCGCTTCGCAACTTGCCCTCGCAGCCTTTCCCTGTAATCTGCAACAAGCAACAGGGAAGGGATCGATGGCAGGAGTCTTGGAGGGCGTGCGTGTGCTCGATTTCGGGCGCTATATCGCTGGGCCCTATTGCGCGACGCTGCTAGCCGAATTCGGCGCCGAGGTCATTCGCGTCGAGAAGCGCGACGGCAGCGAGGATCGCTTCGTGGCGCCGGTCGGCGAGAATGGCGAAGGCGCGCTGTTTCTCCAAATCAACCGCAACAAGAAGTGCATCACGCTCGACCCGATGAAGCCGGAAGGGCAGCAGGTGATGCGCCGCCTGGTGGCGAGAGCGGACGTCGTCGTCGCCAATCTGCCGCCGCAGACCCTGCGCGCGATGAAGCTCGACTACGAGTCCCTGAAGGCGATCAAGCCCGACATCATCCTGACCACGGCGACCGCGTTCGGCGGGCCGGGGCCGTGGTCCGACCGCGTCGGCTTCGACGGTGTCGGGCAGGTGATGTCGGGATCGGTGTACATGACGGGCGCAGGCGATCCGCCGTACCGCGCCGCGGTGAACTGGGTCGATTTCGGCACCGCGCTGCATTGCGCGTTCGGCACGCTCGCCGCCCTGATCGAGCGCGGCAAGTCCGGGCGCGGGCAGATCGTGGAGGGCGCGCTGCTTGCAACCGCGCTGTCCTTCACCAACGCCACGCTGATCGAGCAGGCCGTCATCAACGTCAATCGCGTGCCGACCGGCAATCTCGGCCAGACCGCGGCTCCCGCCGACATCTACCGCACCAGGGACGGCTGGGTGCTGTGCCAGGTCACGGGACATCCGCTGTTCAAGCGCTGGGCGCGGCTGATGGGCGAGGAAGAGCTATGGCTGAACGATCCGCGCTTTGCCGACGACATCAGCCGCGGCAACAACGGCGCCGTCATCAGCGAGCGGATGGCGCGCTGGTGCGCCGAGCGCACCACGCAGGAGGCCGTCGATACGCTGGGCCAGGCCATGATTCCGACCGGCCCGGTGCTCTCGCCGCAACAGGCGCTGGATCATCCGCATATCCGTGCGGCCGGCTTCATGCAGGACGTCGACTATCCCGGCCTGCCGAAGCCGGCACCGGTGACGCGGGCCGCGGTCCGGCTGTCGGAAACGCCCGGTGAAATCGCAAGCCGCCCGCCGACGCTCGGCGAGCACACCGATGTCGTCCTCAAAGAGCTCGGCTATGACGATGCAGAGATCGCGGCGCTTCGGCAAGGCGGCATCGTCTAGCGTCACAGCAATTGCTTCAACGCCAGCGCGTCGGCGGGGGCGGCGCTCTTCTGGTCATTGTCGAAATAGACATAGACGTCGCAGCCCTGCCGCTTCCAGGACTTGATGCGCTTGGCCCATTGCGCCAGCGCGGCCCTGGTATAGTGCCCGTGATAGCGTCCGCTCGGCCCGTGCCCGCGCACATAGACGAAATCCGCCGTACGCTTCCACGGCGCCGGCGCATCGTGATGGTCGGACAGGCAGAGCGAGATGTTCTCATCGGCCAGCATGCGCAGGATGCGCGGCTGATACCAGCTCGGATGACGGAATTCGAAGCTGTAACGCCGTTTCCGCGACAGCAGCTTGAAGAAGGATGCAAGGCGATCGGGGTTCGCCTCGAATTGCGGCGGCAGCTGGAACAGGATCGGGCCGGCCTTGCCGCCGAGCCGCGAGACGCGGTCTTCCAGCAGCTCGAGGCTGTTGACGGAGCGCTCCGACAGGCGCTTCCAATGCGTGATGAATTTCGATGCCTTCCAGGCGAAGACGAAGTCGCGCCCGGTCTGCTCGCGCCAGCCCGTCACCGCTTCGGGCGTCGGCGTGCGGTAGAACACCCCGTTCAGCTCCGTGGTGTCGAACTGTCCGGCGTAGTAGCTGAGCTGCTGCTTCAGCGTCACGTCCTTGGGAAAGAACGGGCCGCGCCAGGAATCGTAATGCCAGCCCGAAGTTCCGATCAGAACGCGCGCCATTGATCTGCCATCCCTTGGGCGCGGCGGGAAGCCGCGCCTTGCTGGAGGCAAACGTTCGTGCGCGAGATATGTTGCTGTCGGCGTGGCGGGCGCGCGTGGATCAGTTCGACGCCAGCGCCGCCTTGGCCACCTCGGCCATCCAGCTTGACGCCACGGGTAGGATCGCGTCGTTGAAATCGTAGCGCGGGCCGTGCAGCTCGGCGCCGTCGCGCAACTCGCCGTTGCCGATCCAGACGAAGGCGCCCGGCCGCTGCTGGAGATAATGGGCAAAATCCTCGCCGGCCATGCTGGGCGCGAGGTCGCGCCGCACGGGTGCCCGCACCTTTTCCGCAGCGATGCGCGCGAGGTCGGCCTCATCAGGCGTGTTGACCACCACGCCCACACCCCAGACGATCTCCGGCGTGACCTTGACGCCGAAGCTCGTCGCGATTCCGGCGCAGGTGCGTTCGATGCCGTCGAGGATGACGTCCTTGACCGCCTCGCGGTGGTAGCGCAGCGTGCCGCGGATGGTGACGCGTCCCGCGATCTGGTTCGGCGCGGTGCCGCCTTCGATGGTGCAGAGCGAGAGCACGGCGGTGTCGAGCGGATCGACGCCGCGCGCCACGATCGATTGCAGTGCCACGATCAGATGGCCGGCCGCCATCACCGGATCGCGCGTCAAATGCGGCATGCCGGCGTGGCCCGCATGGCCTTCGATGGTGATGGTGATGCGTCCGCCGGAGGCCATGACGACGCCGTCGTGCACGGCGATGGTGCCGGCGGCAAGGCCGGGCCAATTGTGAAAGCCGAACACGCGCTGCATCGGAAAGCGGTCGAACAGCCCGGCCGCGACCATCGCACGCGAGCCGCCAAAGCCTTCCTCCGCCGGCTGGAAGATGAAATCAACCGTGCCGCTCCAGCTGGTGTCGGTGGCGAGCAGCGCGGCGGCGCCGAGCAGCGAGGCGGTGTGGCCGTCATGGCCGCAGGCATGCATCACGCCGGGAGTCTTTGAAGCATAGGGCAGGCCGGTGTCCTCGGTGATCGGCAGCGCGTCCATGTCGGCACGCAAGCCGACGCGGCTCTGCGCATGCCCGCGCGTCAGGGTCGCGACGATGCCGTGGCCGCCGATACCAGCCTCGAAGGGAATGCCGAGCTCGGTGAGCCTGTCCTGCACGAAGGCGGCGGTGGCGCTTTCCTGGAGCGAGAGTTCCGGGTGGGCATGCAGATGCCGGCGCCACGCGGTCAGTTTCTGGTGCAGCTCGGGTGTCAAGGCAACGATCTCTCGCAAAATGTAGGTTGCCGGCACAATAGCGGATTATCCGCGCCATGCATCAAGCGCCTTGGAATGGCTCGCGTGCAGCAATGAGATCGGCGATGGCTGGGGCACCAACCGTGCCGTGCGCTCCACTTCACCTCTCCCGCTTGCGGGAGAGGCCGGGAGAGGGCTGGATCGTCATTGGGAGTCTCACTGCGGAGACACCCTCTCCCCAACCCTCTCCCGCAAGCGGGAGAGGGGGCGCGCCTCACTTGTTGTCGCATCTCTCTACGCCGGCAGCTTCGCCAGCCCCGCCCAGTCGAAGCTGATCCCATGCCCGGGCCGGGCCGGCGCCAGCGCTTTGCCGTCCTCGAGCACCAGCGGATGCTCGATGTACTTGTCGAGCCCGAATCCGTGCGCCTCCAGATAGGTGCGGTTCGGGCAGGCCGCGAGCAGATGCACGGTGATGTCGTGGGCGCCGTGGCTGGTGACGGGCAGGTTGAACGCTTCCGCCAGCCGCGCGATCTTCATGAAGGCGGAAACGCCGCCGCAATTGGTGACGTCGGGCTCGGGATAGGACACCGCGCCACTGGCGATGTAGCTCTTGAACTCCCACAGCGAGCGCAAATTCTCGCCCGCCGCGATCGGCACGCCGCCGGCCTGCATGATGCGCACGTGCCCCGCGACGTCGTCGGGGATGATCGGCTCCTCGAGCCAGGTGAGGTCATAGGGAACGAACGCGCGCGCGGCGCGGATCGCCTCCTCCACCGTCCACTTCATGTTGGCATCCGCCATCAGCGGAAAGCCGTCGCCGAGATGCTGTCGCATCGCGGAGACCTTGGCGACGTCGGCTTTCAGGTCGGGCCGGCCGACCTTCATCTTGATGGCGCGGAATCCCTTGGCGAGATTGCCGTCGGTCTGCTTGAGCAGTGCATCGACGGAGAGATCGAGATCGATGCCGCCGGCATAGCACGGCACACGTGCATCAAAGCCGCCGAGCAATTGATACAGCGGCAGCTTGGCGCGCCGCGCCTTCAGGTCCCACAGCGCGATGTCGAGCGCGGAGAGCGCCAGCACCACCGGCCCGCCGCGCCCGCCATAGTGCAGCGCCCACCAGACCTGCTGCCAGATTGCCTCGGTATCGTCGGCCTCGCGGCCCTCGACCAGCGCGGGGATCTCGCGCCTGAGAATGTCGGCGACAGCGCCGCCATTACGGCCCACGGTGTAGGTGTAGCCGACGCCTTCGGCGCCGTCGGCATCGCGGATGCGGCAGGTGATCAGCTCGAACGCCGCGATCTCGCCATGGGTGGAGTCGGACAGCGTGACGGGGAGGGGAATCCGGTAGAGTCCGGTCTCGATGTTTGCGATAAGCGGCATGCGACCTCCCTTTTTCTTTTTATTTCGTAGGGTGGGTTAGCGAGCGGCTGAGCGAAGCGCAGTCCGCTCGCGTAACCCACCTCTTTAATCTCCGCGGCGGCAGAAATGGTGGGTTACGCCGCGCGAACTGCGCTTCGCGCAGTCGCGGGGCTAACCCACCCTACAAATCTATCTCACCGCATCGTTGCGAGTTGCACCGCCAGCGCGCAGGCGCGGTCATATTCGTCGAGATTGATCCATTCGTCGACCGTGTGTGCCTCGTTCTGGCCGGCGCCGAAGGTCACGGTCGGAATGCCGTGACGGACCATCCAGTTGGCGTCGAGGCCGCCATTGGCGGTGCGGACGTTCGGAGTTCCGCCGACGGCGGTCACGGCCTCGACCGCGCGCTTGATGACGGGCTGGCTGTCCTTCATGCGGAATGGATAATAGTCGGTCTCGGCCTTGAACTTGACCTTGCCGGACTTGCCCTGCGCATTCGTCACCTTCTTGGCCGCTTTCTCGAACGCGGCCTTGTAGGCCTTGGTGATCTCCTTGAAGAATTTGCCGTCATGGCTGCGGCTCTCGCCGCGCACATGCACGTAATCGGTGACGACGTTGGTGGCATCGCCCGCGGGGCGGCCCTCGCCGCCGGTGACGGGGCCGACATTGCTGGTCCCTTGCCGCTTGCCCTTCACCACCTTGCCGAACCAGCCGCCAGCCTTCACGTCGGCAAGCGCCAGCGCCATGATCATGGTCGAGGAGATGCCGCGCTCCGGCGCGACGCCGGCATGCGAAGCGCGGCCGAAGATCTCGACGGTCCAGCGGTCGGCGCCGACCGCGCCGATGACGACGTTGGAGGCGGAGCCGCCGTCATAGTTGAAGGCCATCACCGGCGAGCCGAGCTCGTCCAGCTTGACGTGGCGCGCGCCGTAGAGCCCGCTCTCCTCGCGTACGCAGAACAACAGCGTGATCGGCGGGTGATCGAGCTTCTGCTTTTCGAGCTCGGCCGCCAGCGTCACCAGCACGCCGCAGCCGCAGCGGTTGTCACCGCCGAGCGCGGTCCTGGCTTCGTTGACGATCTTGCGCCCGGATTTCTTTGGCTTGGCGCCGGCGCAGAGCGGCACGGTGTCCATGTGGGTCATGAACATGATGCGCGGCTGGTTGTGCAGCGCGCCGCGGCCGGGCAGGTCGACGATGAGATTGCCGGTCTCGGTCGGCACGGGAATGCGGGTGTTGGCGTCGTCGAGCCGGATCGCCTTTGCCGGCACGTCGGCTTCCTTCAGCGCGGCTGTGAGCTCACGCCCGATCGCCGCCTCCTGTCCGGTCACGCCCTCGACGGCGAGGAAACGCATGAGGCGATCGGTGGCGGCTTTGGTATCGACGGGCATGATTCTTCCTTTGGCAAACCGGCCCCGCACCTTATGAATGCGACGAGGTGTAAGTCAAAAAGATCAGCACGCCGAGTGCCAGCATGGCAGCCATGAATAGCAGCACGGCCGGTAATCCCGCGAACGCTGCCACCGCGCCCGTCACCGACTGCATCAAGGCCGCGCCGAGGAAGAAAGCGAGGTTGATCGCCGCCAGCGCCTTTCCCGCCACTTGCGCATCGACGAGCTGGCGGGACATGCCGAACAGCAGCGGCTGGGCGGAGGTCGCAAGCCCGATCAGCACGAACAGCACGAGGTCGTATTGCGGCGGCATCACGGGAACGCCGAACAGGACGGAGACCGCATAATATGGTGCCCCGAGCGCCATCAGCGCGAGCAGCACCGCCCCGGCCATATGCGAGCCCGCCACCAGATCGCGGCGGCGGCCGAGCCTGCGGTCGATCATGCCGATGCACAGGGGACCCGCGATCATCGCCAGCGTGAACGCGCCGAGCTGGTTGCCGGCCTCGACCCGCGAGAGTCCCTTGACGTCCATCAGCCACGGCCCGCCCCACAGGCCGCGCAGCACCAGCGAGGTCGCCAGCGACACCAGCGCCAGCGCGATCAGCCCGCGCAAGGGACGCGAGAGGCCGAGCCTGAGCACCTCGATCATTTGCGTCAGCGGCGAGGACTCGTCCTTGTGCTCGGCCGGCTGGTGTGGGACCAGCGCGAACACCGCAAGCGCCACCGCGATTCCGCCGATCGCGGACATCCAGAATCCGGCGCGCCAGCCGTAAGCGTCCACCACGAAAGCGAGCGGGCTCGACGACAGCAGCATGCCGATATTGCCGATCGAGAGGATCGCGCCCGACCACAGCCCGAAGCGGGCCGCCGACAATTGCTTGGCCGCCAGCGTCATCGGGCACATCAGCATGCCCGAGGTGGCAACGCCCAGCAGCAGCTGCCCGACGGCAAAGCTTTCCGGCCCTGTCGCAAACCCCGACGCGACCGCGCCGAACACGGTCCCCGCGAGCAGGCTCAGCGACACCGGCCGCACGCCAAACCGGTCCATCGCCGCCCCGACCGGAATCTGCGCCGCCGCAAAGGCGAAAGGATAAATCGACGTGAGGCTGGCGAGGGCCTGCGGCTCGATATGGAAATCCGCCGCCATCAGGTCGAGGCTGACGGCCGGAATGGTGCGCAGCAAGGTCGAGAGCATGTGGCCGCAAGCGAGCGCCACGAGCGCGAAGATCAGCACGCGGGTGGCGCTGCCCGCGTCGTCGGTGGTGGCCATGGGCGTCCCGTCCCCGAAATGGTTTTGGATGGGCTTACATGACGGCGAAGAGGGCGCCAATGGCAGTAGCGCGCCCCCCCTCATTCCGGATTGAGGCTTCAGCCGGCAATCCGCACGGCGTTGAGCAGGTGCCTCTGGACCGTCATGGCGAAGTGCCGGGCAGGTGGTATTGTCGGCCTCGGGCGGCCCTTCTGAACCAGGACGGCCGCCAGACGTTGTATTCGGGGAAACGTGGCATCCTGCCGGGTAGACGCGCCTTCCCTTGCCGTCAGCGGCGGCCCGAAAGTACAAGTCAGATGACAAGCGAGACGGCCCGTCGGGAGCGGAGGAGGAGCAATTCCTTGCTTTTGGCTCTTGCCGTGGGATTCCTCGTCTTTGGCGGCGCGGCGGGCGCACTCTATTCTGCGTTGCGGCCGGACGTCCTCCGGATCGCCGTTGGTCCCCCAGGCAGCGACGACCACAAAGTCATTCAGGCGATGGCCGAGGCCTTCGGCGGCGAAAGCCGGACTGTCAGGCTGCTCCCGATCAAGACCGATGGAGCGGTGGAGTCTCTCGCTCTGCTTGGGGCTGGCAAGGCCGACCTTGCTGTCGGGCGGGGCGATCTGGACATGCCCGCCGAGGCACAGACCGTTGCCGTCGTACGTAAGAACTTCGTCGTGCTGTGGGCTCCGTCTGGAGCCGCGGGCAAGAGCTCGAAAAGAAAGCCTTCGCCCAGAATCAAGGAGGTCGGCGATCTCGCAGGGCGCCGCGTCGGCGTGATCGGCCGGACCCCGGTCAACGCCGCATTGCTCCGCGTCATCCTGAGCGCCTCCGGAGTAGAGTCGGACAAGGTCGTCGTGACACACTTTAGTACGGACCAGATCGAAGAGCTGGCGCGCGATCCGACCCTCGATGCATTCATGGCCGTGGGGCCGCTCGACAGCAAAATCACATCCGATGCCGTGGCTGCAACGGCCCGGGTGCGCGGCGCGCCGAAGTTTCTCGCCATCGAGACATCGGAAGCGATCGCCCTCAAGCACCCCCGGTACGAATCGGAGGAAATTCCGCCCAGCGTCTTCAATGCGGATCCGGCGTGGCCGGACGACAAGGTTGAAACAATCAGCGTCAGCCACCTCATCGTCGCGAGAAAGTCCCTGCCTGAAACGACGATCGCCGCCTTTTTCCGCCAGCTCTTTGCCGTTCGCCAGGCGATTGCAAGGCAGGTGCCGGGTGCAGCGCATATTACCAAGCCGGACGTCGAAAAGGACACCGAACTGCCGGTCCATCGAGGAGCGGCGGCTGTCATCGACGGCAATGAGCGTACCTTTCTTGACCGGTACGGCGATTACTTCTGGTTCGGGCTGCTGCTTCTGTCGGGGATCGGCTCGGCCGCCGCCTGGTTGCGTCGCTATTTGAATCGCGACGAAAGAGAGGAAACCAACAGCCACCGCAAGAGAATCCTGGCCATGGTTTTCAGCGCGCGCACCGCGGGATCGAACCAGGAACTTCTGGATTTGCAGCGCGAGGCCGACGCCCTCATCGGTGAAACGCTCGAATGCTACGATGACGGCGCTATCGAGCAAGACGAACTCGCGGCATTTGCTCTGGTGCTCGGGCTGTTGAGCAATGCCATCGCGGACCGACGAGCCGCGTTGCAGCGCGCCAATTTCGAAACCGTTCGAGGCGCGGCGACGGCGCCGCGAGGATGAGGCGACCATCCGAAACTGCCGCGGTCGATCTCCGCGCGCAAATGTCCCGCAATGCAAAGTCCGAGGGCACAGTCGGGAGGATCAACTTCTGCTTGCGGGCACCCAGCTTCCGACGCGGTCGGCGTGACGGTGACCTCGCCGTTTCGCTCATTCGTGATTCAGGGCCGCGCGGCCCGGGAATAATCGGAACAAAAGCGACGTTGTCGCTCTTAGCTTGGTCAGGAGACCTTCTCATGCTGCGCTCAAGACCGCCACGGGTCATTCGCACAACGCTTGATCTTGCGAATGCGAAGCAGGTCAAGTCCGTTCGCAAGCGCCTCAAGATCTCCGATGCCGATCTGATCAGGATCGTCGATAAGATCGGTAACTCTCTGGCGGCCATAGAGAAAGAAGTTCAGCTCGAAAAGCTCGAGCTCGTTGAGCAGTGCAGCACCAAGGGCGGACACATGATCCCCGGATAGACTCAATCATCCCGTCGAAAAGGAGAACTGAGATGAACGGCCTGATCTACCTCATAGGACTCATCGTCGTGATCGCGGCCATTCTGTCGTTTTTTGGCTTGCGGTGATCGTTCTCATGCGGGCCGACGCGCCACCCATATGGGTGAAGCAGTTGGCGACTTCGTGTGTATCAAATGGATGATTTGCACCAGGTGAATACCATCATCGCCACGACCATTTGCGCGTTCTTCAAAGGACATCCCGACGCCCAGATCGGGACCGAAGAGGCCAAGCTGCTGGCGAAGCAGATTACCCAGGCGCTGGAGGAGGCAGGGCTGCAGATTTCTGCTGCCAATCCAACGAACGCGCCGCCCTAGTCTTTCGGCGGCCAGCCGATGGCGTGACCAAGCCTCGATTGCATTGTTTCGTGAGGGCGAACGCGTCCCGGAATTGGTGACGGCAAGAACGTTGCGGCACCGTCCTACATCTCTTTGCGAAACAAAACGGGTGCCTGAACGCTTCCGCTCTGGCCCTGCTTTCCGTTAACTCGAGTCCAACTCCCCTAGAAGCTTCCCCGCCTCTTCGAGTAGCTCCCGGATCGCCCGTCGCTCCGCGATCCGCTCCTGCGTGAAGGCGCCGTGCTTGTACGCGTTGCGATTGCCCCATGGCGCGCCCGATCCCGGGGCGCCACCGTGCATGCGGCAGCGCAGCTTGCCGCGCACGGCCGGCGCGCGGCAGGCGAGGCCGCCGCGCGTGCTGGCGCCGCAGCGCGGGCTCGCCGCCATCGCGCGCGTGTTGCGGATGCGATCGGCACTCACGCGGTGGCGCCCCGCAACACTTCGGCCAGGTTGGGCTCGGGGTCGCCGGCGTCGCGAGACGGGACCAGTCCCGCGTCTGTCGCGCTGCCCGGCTCGCCGACCGTCAGGTGCGCATGCTGCGCGACATTCCCCACGATTGCCCTGCCGCCATCCTGCACCGACAGATTCTGCACCGTGATCGGACGTTCGCCCTTGCCGCGGTGGCGGTTGAGGGCCTCGATCTGGGCGGCGAAGGTGCGGGCCAGCCGGGTCATCGTGCGCGCGACGCCTTCCTGCTGCGCGAGGTCCTCGGTGAAGGCGAGGCGGCAGGCCGAGCGCATGGTGGCGACGTGAACCGACACCATCTGCGCCGTCAGCATGGCCTCGAGCGAATCCCTGGGCGCGATGCTCTTCATCATCGAGACCATGAAGGCGAGATTGGCCTCGTCGGGCTTCTGCAGGATCACGCTGGCTTTCATCAATTGCTTGAGGATGCCGTGCAGCGCGTCGCGGTCGACGGCGCCGAGCGCCTCGCCCAACAGCCGTTCGCCGGCCTCGGAGTCGGGATGCTGGATCACGATGTGCTCTGGGGTGAGCTTGATCCGTGGGCTCGGCTTGCCGCGGTCATGCTTGGTGACGGGCGTGGTGCCGTTGCGTGTCAGGGCTGTCGTCATGTCGATATCTCCTGGGCCCACGGCAGGCGCGCGGGGAGGCTCGCTGGCGCGAGGCCGACCCGCGCAACTGCCGTGCGGCGGTTTTCGATTTTCAGATGTCGATGAAGGGCTTAAGCGCGATTGAAACCGGCACCATAGCCGGGCAGGCCGGGTTGCTCACGGTTCTCGCGATGATGCCATTATGCCCCTGTTTTGCCCGACGAGTCAAAATCGATTTCGTCACATCCGAAATGGGTGCCCCCTCGCAAGCCCTTGTTTCGACTGGGGCCGTCTACTGTGCATGGGGTTGTTTTCGCATTTTTTGTTTGGAGGAGGTGCGTACCTGCCGTGCTGCGGAATGAAGACGCCCGAACGCGATTGCGAAATCCGGCACGACCGCTATTCATGATCCTTCAATGCGTCGCACCAACAAGCCTGCACAAGCGGCGCTGGTGAGGTCTGGGGAGAGAACCAATGCAACGAACCGTCCGCCTGCTCGCCGCCATCGCCGGATTGTGCGCTGCTGTGCTGTCGACCGGCGCTATGGCGCAGAAATATCCGGTGCGGCCGGTCAAAGTCATGGTCGGCTTCAGCGCGGGCGGACCGGTCGATGTCGTCGCGCGCATCGTCGGCGATCGCCTGGGCAGTAAGCTCGGACAGCCCTTCGTGGTCGAGAACCGCGCCGGCGCCAACGGCATGATCGCGGCCGAAGGCGTCGCGCGTGCCGAGGCGGACGGCTACACCATGCTCGCCTGCAATTCCTCCACCATCACGCTCAACAGGACGCTGTTCAAGGACATCCGCTACGATCCGGAAAAGGACTTCGCGCCGCTCACCACCGTCGTGTCGGCGCCGCTCGTGCTGGTGGTCAATCCGGAGAATCCCAAGACGGCCGATATCAAGACCGTGGCCGATCTCGTTGCCGCGGCGAAGGCCGCGCCCGGTGCGCTGGCCTACGGCTCGGGCGGCAACGGCAACCTCGCCCATCTCGCCATGGAGCTGCTCAGCCAGAAGGCCGGCATCAAGCTGATCCACGTGCCCTATCGCGGCGGCTCGGCCGCCGAGGTCGGGATTCTCGCACAGGAGGTGCTGGCGGTGTTCGATCCGCTCTCCGCCGTGCCGCTGGTCAAGGCCGGCAAGCTGCGCGCGCTCGCGGTGTCGTCGGCCGAGCGGCTGCCGTCGCTGCCTGACGTGCCGACCGTTGCGGAAGCGGGCTATCCCGGCTTCGACATCTCGTTCTGGGTCGGCTTCTTCATGCCGAAATCGACGCCGGCGCCGATCCTCGAGACGCTGCACCGGGAAATCGTCGCGGCGGCCAAGGATCCGGCGATCGCGGAGAAGCTCGGCTCCCAAGGCGTCGTCAGCGTGCTCAGCCCGGCCGACTACGCCACCAAGATCGCGAAGGAGACGAAGGACCTTGCCGAGGTCGTGGCCGCGGCGAACATCAAGGCGGAGTGAGAAGGCCGCTTGCTTGAATTGATCATGATTGCGGTCATCTCTATGCGTCGCCGGCCAGCTGCGCCAGCCGGTCGAGCAGCGGGCGTTGGCCTGCGTTGATCTTCTCCCGCGCCGCTTCGAGCGTGAACCATTCGGCACGATCGACCTCCGGGAAGGTTTGCCGTTGGCCGCTTCGTGGCGGCCATTCCATCTCGAACGTGTTGCTGCGAACGCTGCGCACGTCGAGATCGAGCTCGGCAGCGAAGGCGGTGACGAGCTTGCCGCCGCGCTGCTTGACCTGACCAAGCGCCGTCAGCGGCCCGGACAGCTCGAGCCCAAGCTCCTCGGCGAATTCGCGCCGCGCGGCGATATCAGCACCTTCTTCGTCCGCATATTCCCCCTTGGGGATCGACCATGCGCCGAGATCCTTGTTGCGCCAGAACGGCCCCCCGGGATGAACGAGGAGAACCTCGAGCTTCCGGCGCCTGCGATAGGCGATGATCCCGGCACTCTTCGATGGCATCGCGGGTTCCGTGCAGAAGGGTCCACCTTTCGTTCGGGAAAAAGTGGAACAGGCGGTTTTAGCGCAGGTTAGTAGCCAACGTTCATTTGATAAAAGGGAGTGACCCATGATCCGCCTGTTGGCAACCACGGCCTTGGGGCTGGTGCTGGCGAACGCCGCCTTTGCGCAATCGCCCAGCACGACCACGAAGTCCGATCAGACACCGCAATCCCAGACAAATTCCACAGCGCCGTCCAGCACATCCGGCGCCGCTGATACGCAGCGCACCACATCGCAGCCGCAGCAATCACCGGCGACTGGAACGTCGGCACAGAATACGCAGAGCCCCGCGTCGTCTGGGGCTGCAAGTCCCGGCACGACCAACAATGCGGCGAACAGCACGGATACCTCGCGGCCACAGAGCGGCACCGCGACCTCGAACACGGCCGGCAACCAGCCCGCGCCCCAGCAGAGCGCCAACCCGCCACCGGCCAACAGCAACCAGGCGCAGGATCGGTCCAATCCGCCTCCGACCAACAGCAATCAGGCCCAGCAGGCCCCTGCGGCGTCCGGAACCAACCAGGCCCAGCAGGCGCCGAATGCGCCTGCCAGCAATCAGGCGCAGGGCGAGCGGGCCGGAACCGGCTCGCAGGCGGCCGCGCAGACCGACGTCAATCTCAACCGGCAGCAGGAGACAAGGATCAGCACGTCGATCTCGCGCCTGAACGTTCGGCCTTTGACCAGCGTCAATTTCTCGCTGAACGTCGGCACGGTGGTGCCGCGCGACGTGCATCTCTCGACGCTGCCGCCGGACGTCGTCGAGATCGTGCCGCAATATCGCGGCTACAGCTTCGCGCTGGTCAAGGATCAGATCGTGGTGGTCGATCCGGCGACGTACAAGATCGTGACGGTGTTGCCGTATTCGGGGCAATCCACCGCGACAACGACGACCACGCGCGAGCGCAGCGCCAGCAAGTTCTCCGATCGCGATCGTGAGGTGATCCGCAAGCATGCGAAGATCCGCCCCGAAGGGCGAAGCGAGGCGCGGACCACCGGCAGCACGGCGCGAACGGAGATCCGCGTCGGCGATCGCGTGCCGGACAGTATCGAAGTGGAGGAATTCCCGAGCACGGTCTATCGAGATGCGCCGGGTCTGCGGGAATACCGCTACATCCATCGCGACGCCCGGACCTACGTCATCGAGCCCCGCGAACGGCGCGTGATCGAGGAGATCGACTAGCGGTGAATGTCGGAGCCACTCTCGCGGGTGGCTCCGAGCACTAAAGCGCGATGCGATTAGGATGAATCGTCATCGCGCTTTAGGTTGTTGTTTGAGCATGATCTTTTCGGAAAACCGCTGCGCACTTTTCCGGATCATGCTTTAGCCCGAGGGCCGTTCGCGTGATGCGAAGCGAACGGCGCGGGCCTTCGCGCTCTTTCCGGCCGCGCGCGCTGCAATCATGCTGCGCGCCTTGCCGTGAGCGGACGCATTTTTGCGCAGCAGGGTCGCGAATCGCTTGCGGGCACGATTCTCCGTCAGCCGCGCGGCCAGCTGTTCGGCCTTGCGGATGAAAGCGATCGCGGAAGACGTCAGGTTGACTGGAACCCAGGCCACGTCCTTGGCCTTCGACAGGCTGCCGACACCTTCGCAAGGCGCCTCGCGCGGCAGGTCGATCCGGATCGCAATGGCCTCCGAACGCTCGGTCCAGTCCTCGGCCTTGGTGCCGGTGATGATGCGGACATAGTCGCGCGTCTCGCGTGGCAGCTCACTTTGTTTGGCAAGCCACCTTTGAATGCGGCCCGGGCCTGCATTGTAGGCGGCTGCGGCGAGACCGAGATTGCCGAAATCATCGCGCAGCTTGCGCAGGAATTTTGCCGATGCCGGCAGCGCCTTCATGGGGTCGAAGGGATCGTCGAGCCCGACTTCGGCGGCCGTCTCCGGCATGAACTGCGCCACGCCCTGCGCGCCGGCATGGCTGACCTCGTTGGACTTGAAGCGGCTCTCCTGCCAGAGCAGGCGGGCAAAGAACGGCACGGGAATGCCGCTGGCCTCGGCGGCTTCGCGAAGCGCATGGCAGAATTTATCGGTCGGCGAAACCGACCCCTCGGTGACGGGCTCGCTCGCGCGCAGTGGCTCGATCGTTTCCTCATGCGCCGCGCGCGCGTTGGCCAGCTCGATGGCCTGCACGCTGGCGAGGAAGAGTTCGACCATCGGAACCAGTGGCGAGGCATGATTGTTCTGAAGAATGGCGGTGTTGAAGGTTGATGTCTTCCGGGACGCCGACGGATCGAGGTCGCACATCAGAATCAGGAACGCGGCGCAAGCCGCGACGACAAATCGCATTTGCTGGGACAACCTCGAACTGTGGGAATGAACGGCCAGCGATGCGCCGGCGCTAGGAAGTCCTTAACCTTCCGATTGCGGCAAAGCTGCGATCTCGCCGGTTCCTTCGGTGCTACTACGGTGTTCCCAAAAAGAAACTGCCCGCGATTTTGCGGATCATTGTTTTTCAAATGGGACGAGCGATCATGATGCGATGGATGCTTGGCGTGGTGATGTCGCTGTGGCTCGTCTGCCCGGCGCTCGCGGGCAATCTCGATGCGAAGGCAGTGAACGATGCAGCGCGTCCGGAAAAGCAGCCAGCTGCGGACAAGATCAGCGCGCCGGTGACGAAGCTTCAGATTCTGCTCGATCGTGCGCAATTCTCTCCGGGCCAGATCGACGGCAAGCTCGGCGAGAACGCGCAGAAGGCGCTGAAGGCGTTCGCCGAGCAGAACGGACTTGGCTTCGACAAGACCATCGCCGCTGAACTCTGGGACAAGCTGAACGCAACCAGCGAAGGCCCTGTCCTCGTCGACTACAAGATCACCGACGCGGATGCGAAGGGGCCATTCCTCAAGAAGCTGCCAACCAAGCTCGAGGAGATGAAGTCGCTGGAGGCGCTGAGCTACACCAGCCCGCTCGAAGGGCTCGCTGAAAAATTCCACATGAGCGAAGAGCTGTTGAAGGCGCTCAATCCGGGAAAGGCGTTCGACAAGATCGGCGAGACGATTGCCGTGGCCAACGTACCGGCGCGTCGGGAGCTTCCGCGCATCGTTCGGATCGAAATCGACAAGGCGCGCGCGACGCTGAAGGCTTACGAGGGCTCTGGTCGTCTGGTCGCGTTCTATCCGGCGTCAATCGGCAGTCCGGATCGCCCGACGCCGACGGGGACGCTGAAGGTCACCGGCACCCATGAGCTGCCGACCTATCACTACAATCCGGAATACAGGTTCAAGAGCGTGAAATCCAAGAGGCCCTTCGAGATCAAGCCGGGTCCCAACAACCCGGTCGGATCGTACTGGATCGGGCTCTCGGCGCAGGGCTATGGCATCCACGGGACGGCGGAGCCGGACAGGGTCAGCAAGTCCGCCTCTCACGGCTGCATCAGGCTCACCAACTGGGACGCGCGCGTGCTCGGCGAGAATGCCAAGCGCGGCATCCCCGTCGTCTTCCTCGATGCGCCGACGGAATCCTCCTCGCAGCAGCGGGACACGGCGGCCCGCAAACGGGCGGCGAATTCGTCGAACTAGTCCTTGGGGAAATCCTTGCGCATCGCAATCTCGGCGGCATCGCCGGGCGACAGCACGGTCTGGTCGAAGGCGGCCTGCGGCTTCGTCATGATGTCGTAGAGCGAGATGCCTTTGATTGGCTTGCCCATCAGCTCGCGGACGCAGTCGGCGAGCGTGCCGTCGTAGACGAGATAGGGCGGACCTCGGTCCTTCTGCCTCTCGCCCTTCAGCGACGGCCACTTCTTCAATTCGGCCGGCGCGTCATATGCGATCGGCGATCCCTCTTTGAACATGCGTTCGGCCCCGGTGGCTAGGATTGCCTGGAATCCTAGAGCCGCCGGGTAAACACACGTTAAAGAATTAGTTCAAATCAATCGGCGATGAAGGCGAGCAGGGTGCCGTTGGCCTTGGCCGGCGGCACGCAGACCGCAGGCCCACTGCGCACGGCAGCCGACCCCAGTGCCTTCTCCGTCGCCGCGAGATCGCCGCTGACGAGCACGAGCGCTGCGCCGCCGCGCTCGGCGAGGCCGGCGAGTGGCACGCCGGGATAGCGCTTTCCGAGCTGCTCCAGCGTGAGATAGACGAAGTCGGCGCGATCGCCGCCGGAGGCCACGGTCAGGGCGCCGTCGGGGTCCGCCTTCGGCGCGCGGTCGATCAGCCGGCCGAGATGCGCGGCGTCCTGCGCCGGCTCGGGCGTTGCGATCAGAATCTGCTTGATCCGCTTCGCCGCGTTGGCGTGCTTCATCAACTCGGGAATCCACACGGTCTCGCGCGTCTTGTGCTGGCAGGCGAAGATGCGAACGCCGCCGGGCGCTTCGGCGGTCGGCCACATGAAGGTGCGGAATTTCGCGGCGGAGACCGTGCCATCAGGCAGCGTCACCGGCCGCTCGAAATCGGTCGGGCCGATCGGCGTCAGGCCGCGGGCGCGGATCTCCTCGGCGCCGGCGGCGGAATCGACCGCGGTGAAGGCGATGCGCTCGATGCCTTCGCCGCGCTTGTCGAGGAAGGCGCGCGCCGGCGCGTTGTGCTCGGTCGCGGCGAGCACGCCGAGCAGCTCCATATAATCGGGATCGAGCATGATGGTGTAATTGCCGGTGCCCATATGCGCGCTATGGGTGCCGCGCGGGGAGACGGTGAAGCCAAGTCGCCGGTAGTTATCGGCGGCCTTGTCGAGATCCTTCACCATGATGACGGCGTGGTCGATACCGATGACGTTCTTGAGAGCCACTGTTCTTTTCCCGCGAATGCAAACCGACATGGACCGCCGCGCCGGCGGCCGCTGATCCTGTCTACGCCGGATAGGCGGCCAAGTCATTTTCAAATCGGCGCGAGATGCGGAATTTCATTTCGCGAAATGCGGCGCCGTTGGATGACCAGGTCAGCGGGCCTGCGCGAGATAGGCGGCGAGGATCGCGCGCTCCTCGCCGGTCATCTCGGTGATGTTGCCCGGCGGCATCGCGCCGGACCAGGCCGCGACACGGCCGATCAAGCGGATGTTGCGATGGATGTGCTCGGGCGTATCGAGCAGGATGCCCTTCGGCGCGGTCACGATCCCGGCCCAGACCGGCTCGGCCGCGTGGCACATGCTGCACCGGGACATCACGATCTCCTCGACAGCGTTGCGCGTGGGTTGTGCTGACAGCGCGCTCGTCCTCACCTCGCGTGGGCCGGCTGCGGAGAGGAACAGGATCGCGATCACGCCGATTGCCGCCACGCCCCAGACCCACCATGGCGATTTGCGCCCGGCGTGCCGCTCGTTGAAGAAATGGCGGATCACCGGGCCAAGCGCCAGGATGATCGCGACGATGATCCAGTTGAAGCGTGTGGCGTAGAGCAGGGGATAGTGGTTGCTGATCATCAGCACGACGACGGGGAGCGTCAGATAATTGTTGTGGACCGAGCGCTCCTTGCTGGCCTTGCCGAGCTTCGGATCGGGCGACTGCCCCGCGATCAGCGCCGCCACGATCTTCTTCTGGTTCGGGATGATCAGCGCGAAGACGTTGGCGACCATGATGGTGCCGATGATCGCCCCGATCTGGTTGAAGGCGCCGCGCCCGCTGAGCACATGGGTGAAGGCATAGGTCAGCGCGACCAGGAACAAATAGCCGCCGACGGCAAAGGGCAATTCGCGCTGCGCGAGCCCGGTGCGACAAGCGGCCTCATAGAGCAGCCATGCCAGCGCGAGGCTCGCGAAGCTGAACAGGCCGGCCTGGAACGGGCTGAGGTCGAGGATCGACTTGTCGACCAGGAACAGGTCGGCCTCGAGATAATACACCACCACCATCAGCGCAAAGCCGGACAGCCAGGTCGTGTAGGCCTCCCATTTGAACCAGGTCAGCTCGTCCGGCATCTGGCTGGGGGCGACCAGATATTTCATGATCCGGTAGAAGCCGCCGCCATGGACCTGCCAGGCCTCACCCTGCACGCCATCGGGCAGGTCGCGTCCCGGCCTGAGGCTGAGATCGAGGGCGATAAAGTAGAAGGAACTGCCGATCCAGGCGATCGCCGCCACCACGTGCAGCCAGCGGAGCAGCAGGCTCACCCATTCCGATATGATGGATCCCCACATGATGCCCCCAACAATCGTGGCGGCGATGCCGCGGCACTGCTGACCGCGACGTGCAGCCGCGCCCTCACATCTGTCGCATCGATCGGCCGCATTTTCCAGTACGATGGAATGCGGCTGATGCACATCGTGCGAGCACGGGCTGACGTGGAATTCGGCGGCGTGTAACCTGCCGCAGACCATTTGCGGGCGATCGACGTTACGTTCGCGACGGGCAGGCCGGGAGGATGACGACGTGAAGAACAGGATTTCGACCGCGGTGCTGGCTGCGGGGATGATCGTATCGGCGACCAGTGCGGAGGCCGAGCCGGTGTTGCAGGGCAAGGACGCTTATGGCGATTGGCAGGCCGACAAGCCCGGCACGACCAGGCTGATCCGGCCGCAGGATCTGGTCAGGCCCGGCGCCACGCGCTCGGTTGCGAGCTCGTCGCGCGTGGTGCCGCGTCCGCCGGAGGCCGCGCTCCGGGTGCCGGCGGGCTTCAAGATCGAGCTGTTCGCCGAAGGCCTGCGCGCGCCGCGCATCGTGCGGGTGGCGCCGAACGGCGATGTCTTCGTCGCGGAGACGCGGGCCGGCACTATCCGCGTGCTGCGCGCCGGCGAGGGCGGCAAGGTTGCGAGCAACGAGGTGTTTGCCAGCGGTCTGCGCCAGCCCTTCGGCATCGCCTTCTTCCCGAGCGGCGACAATCCGCAATGGGTCTATGTCGCCAACACCGACAGCGTCGTCCGCTTTCCCTATCAGGCCGGCGATCTCAAGGCGCGCGGCAAGGCCGAGACAATCGTGCCAAGCCTGCCGCATGACGGCGGCCACTCCACCCGCGACATCGTCTTCGCGCCGGACAACAAGCGCATGCTGGTCTCGGTCGGCTCGCTCAGCAATGTCGCGGAAGGTCTGGGCACGCCGCCGGGCGGATTGGAGGCCTGGGCGAAAGCGCAGCCGCTCGGCGCGGCCTGGGCCAGCGAGACGGAGCGCGCCACCGTGCTCGCCTTCACGCCTGATGGCAGGGAGCGCAAGATCTACGCCACCGGCATCCGCAATTGCGTCGGCCTTGCGATCCAGCCACAGACCGGTCTGCCCTGGTGCTCGACCAACGAGCGCGACGGCCTCGGCGACGATCTCGTGCCCGACTACGTCACCAGCGTGAAGGAGGGCGCGTTCTATGGCTGGCCGTGGTTTTATATCGGCAGCAATGAAGATCCGCGCCATTCCGGCGCGCGGCCGGACCTCAAGGACAAGGTGACGGTGCCCGATGTGCTGATTCAGCCGCATTCGGCCTCGCTCGGCATGACGTTCTACCAGGGCACGCAGTTTCCGCAGGAGTACCAGGGCGATGCGTTTGCCGCCGAGCACGGCTCGTGGAACAGGTCGAAGCGCACCGGCTACAAGGTGATCCGTATCAGGATGAAGGACGGCAAGCCGACCGGGGAGTATGAGGATTTCGTCACGGGGTTCGTGGTGAGCGACACGGAGGTGTGGGGCCGTCCGGTCGGCGTCGCCGTGGCGAAGGACGGATCGCTGCTGGTGTCGGAGGATGGGAATGGGACGATCTGGAGGGTGACGCATTCGCGGTGAGCGAACATGCTTCGCCTCTCCCCGCAAGGGCAGGGCAATCGCATATGTCATCGCGAGCGGAGCGCGCGCCTCGTCCTTCGAGACGACCGCTTCGCGGTCTCCTCAGGATGAGGCTAAGTGGCATCGGTGCTCGCTGAAACTGCTGCCGCGCACTCCGTCCTCATCCTGAGGGCCCGCCAAAGGCGGGCGTCTCGAAGGATGGCCGCAGGGAAAAGCTCTCATATGCGATAGCCCTGCCGCGGGGGGGAGGGAGAAGTAGGACCTACCCCCGTCTCACGCTCGCCCCGCCGTCCACCGGCAGGGTCACGCCGGTGATGAAGTTCGCCTCGTCTGACGCCAAAAACAGCGCGGCGTTGGCGACGTCCCACCCCGTTCCCATCTTCTTGCGCAGCGGCACCTTGCTGTCGCGCTCGGCTTCGACCTCGGCGCGGGTCTTGTGCCATTCGCGGGCGCGGGTGTCGACGGCCATCGGCGTGTTCATCAGGCCGGGCAGGATGACATTGGCGCGGATGCCGTATTCGGCGTTCTGGTAGGCAAGTTGTTCGGTGAAGGCGATCATCGCCGATTTCGTCGCCTTGTAGGCGACGTAAGGATAGGTCGTGATCGCCGCCATCGAGGAGATGTTGATGATGGCGCCGCTCTTCTGCGCGCGCATGATCGGGATCACTTCCTTGGCGGCGAGAATGCAGCTCTTCAGATTGATGGCGACGACGCGGTCGAACGCCTCCTCAGTCAGTTGCAGCAGCTCGGCGTCGCCGCCGGACAAGCTGACGCCGACATTGTTATGCAGCACGTCGATCCGGCCCCAGCGCGCCTGCGCGTCTACAACCATCGCCTTGATGTCGGCCGACTTCGTCACGTCGGCCTTGAAGGCCGCGGCGGTGCCGCCCTTCGCGGCGATCATCGCAACGGTTTCTTGCGCGGATTCCAGATGATGGTCGACGCACAGGACCTTCGCGCCTTCGCGCGCGAAGGTGAGCGCGGTGGCGCGGCCGTTGCCCATGCCTTCGCCGGGACTTTGCCCGGCCCCGACGACGATCGCGACCTTGTCCTTCAACCGCATCTCAGTTCACTCCCCGGCACGGGCATCATTCGTCCCATTATTTTCGTGCAGATTAGCAATCGTCCCGACCGGAGAGAAGAGCGTGGCTCCTGCGTACATGTCATTGACATCACATGGAATTGCATGTTGCGGCCGGCCTGTCGCGCATGACTGAGCCTTGCAGTGCAGGGAACCGTTCTGAGGTCGCAGCGTTTGCTGCCGGAGCCTTTCCCGCGCTAGGCTCTCTCCCGGGGGACCTCCCAACCGCCAGTGGCTTGCCGATGAATCTGCTCGATCCGCAAGGGCCCGTGGCTGCGGCCAACAGAACCATTCTGGTCGATTCCGTCTTCATCATGCTCGTGATCGTGGTGCCGACCATTGTCGCGATCCTGGCCTTTGCGTTCTGGTTTCGCGCCTCCAACACCAAGGCGCGCTACCAGCCCGACTTCGTCTATTCCGGCCGCGTCGAGATGGTGGTGTGGTCGATTCCGGCGCTCACCGTCATCCTGCTCGGCGGCGTCGCCTGGATCGGCTCGCACCAGCTCGATCCTGCGGCGCCGGTTCCTGGGACCGGCAGTCCGGTGCGGATCCAGGCCGTCTCGCTCGACTGGAAATGGCTGTTCATCTATCCGGACCAGCGCATCGCTACCGTCAATACGTTGACGGTGCCGGCCGGCGCCGAGCTGAATTTCCAGCTGACGTCGTCGAGCGTGATGAACACGTTCTTCATCCCGCAGCTCGGCAGCATGATCTATACCATGAACGGCATGGTGACGAAGCTGAACCTGCGCGCCGACAATGAAGGCAAGCTGCAAGGCCTGTCGGCGCACTTTTCCGGCGACGGCTTTCCCGACATGATGTTCGACGTCAACGTGATCTCGCCGCTCGCCTTTCCCGATTGGGTGGCGAATACGGCGAAGACCGACGCGGTGCTGAACGAGGCCAGCTACAAGAAGCTGATGCAGCAGGGCATCGAGAGGGGCAGGCCGTCCTATCGTCTCGAAGACCCGCGCCTGTTCGACCTGATCGCGAACCAGCACATTCCGCCGGGGCCGGGCCCGGAGCTGATCTCCGAGGCCGGCCGTCCGCACAGTGGAGGCCATGATGCTCGGTAAGCTCGACTGGTCCGCCATTCCGTTCGATCAGCCGATTCCGCTTGTCGCCGGCGCGGTGGTGCTGGTTGCGATCCTCGCGGTGCTGGCCTGGGTCGTGGCGAAGGGACATCTGCCCTACCTCTGGCACGAATGGATCACCAGCGTCGATCACAAGCGGATCGGCGTGATGTACATCCTGCTCGCTTCGGTGATGCTGCTGCGCGGCGGCAGCGACGCCATCATGATGCGGATCCAGCAGGCGGTCGCCTACCAGTCGCAAGGTTATCTGACGCCCGAGCATTACAACCAGATCTTCTCGGCACACGGCACCATCATGATTTTCTTCGTGGCGATGCCGTTCGTGATCGGGCTGATGAACCTCATCGTGCCGCTTCAGCTCGGCGTGCGCGACGTCGCGTTCCCGACCCTCAATTCGGTCGGTTTCTGGCTGACGGCGACCGGCGCATTGCTGGTCAATATCTCGCTGGTCGTCGGCGAGTTCGCGCGCACCGGCTGGCTCGCCTTTCCGCCGCTGTCGGAATTGTCCTATTCGCCGGGCGTCGGCGTCGACTATTACGCATGGTCGCTGCAGATCTCCGGCGTCGGCACGCTGGTCGCCGGCATCAATCTCGTCACCACGGTGCTGAAGCTGCGCACCAGGGGCATGAACTATCTGCGCATGCCGATGTTCTGCTGGACCACGCTGGCCTCGAACCTGCTCATCGTCGCGGCCTTTCCGATCCTGACCGCCACGCTCGCGATGCTGCTGCTCGACCGCTACCTGGGCTTCCATTTCTTCACGAACGAGGCCGGCGGCAACGTCATGATGTTCATGAACCTGATCTGGGCCTGGGGGCATCCCGAGGTCTATATCCTGGTGCTGCCGGCCTTCGGCATCTTCTCGGAGGTGGTCTCGACCTTCTCCGGCAAGGCGCTGTTCGGCTATCGTTCCATGGTGCTTGCGACGATGGCGATCTGCGTCATCTCCTTCATGGTCTGGCTGCATCATTTCTTCACGATGGGGGCGGGCCCCGACGTCAACGCCATCTTCGGCATCGCCAGCATGATCATCGCGGTGCCCACGGGCGTGAAGATCTACAATTGGCTGTTCACGATGTATGGCGGCCGAATCCGTTTCGCGACGCCGATGCTGTGGGCGGTCGGCTTCATGGTCACCTTCATCATCGGCGGATTGACCGGCGTCCTGCTCGCGGTGCCGCCGGCCGACTTCATGCTTCACAACAGCATGTTCCTGGTGGCGCACTTCCACAACGTCATCATCGGCGGCGTGCTGTTCGGCGCCTTCGCCGGCTTCGAATACTGGTTTCCCAAGGCGTTCGGTTTCCGCCTCGACGAACGCTGGGGCAAGGCTGCGTTCTGGTTCACCTTCCTCGGCTTCTACGTCACGTTCATGCCGCTCTACGTCGCCGGCATGCTCGGCATGACCCGCCGCATGCAGCACTATGATGTCGCGGCCTGGCGACCCTGGATGATCGTCGCGGCGGTCGGCATGGCGGTGCTCACGGTCGGCGTGATCTGCCAGATCGTGCAGCTCGTGGTCAGTATCCGCAACCGGGAGGCGCTGCGCGACCGCACCGGCGATCCCTGGGACGGCCGTTCGCTGGAATGGGCGACCTCGTCGCCGCCGCCGGTGTTCAATTTCGCCTTCAATCCCGACGTGCGCGGCGAGGACGCCTATTGGGACATGAAGATCCATGCCCGGCAGCAATCGCTCGATCACGACAGACCGGACTATCAGGACATCGAGATGCCCCGGAATTCCCCGACCGGCTTCGTCTGCGCGTTCTTCGCCACCATCATGGGCTTTGCACTGATCTGGCACATCTGGTGGATGGTGGTTCTGGGTGGCCTCGGAGCCTGGGCGACCTTCGTCGTGTTCGCCTGGCGCGATCATGACGAATACGTCATCCTGGCCGAGGACGTCGCAACGATAGACCGTATCAATCGCGAGGAACGCCGCGGCCTCGTCAGCATGGCGGGGACAGTCTGATGGCGATGACCGCGACCGCCGGCCACGCGCACACCGATCCGCACCACATCGGCGTCGTCATCGAGCATCCCGGCCCCGCGCCGAAGCGGATCGTGACCGCCTACGGCTTCTGGATCTTCCTGCTCTCCGACATCGTGATGTTCTCCTGCTTCTTTGCAGCCTATGCGGTGCTATCAGGCCAGACCGCCGATGGCCCCAAGGGCTCGGAGATCTTCGAGCAGAGGAACGTCGCGATCGAGACCGTCTGCCTGCTGCTGTCGAGCTTCACCTGCGGCATGGCCAGCATCGCGGCCGATGTGCGCAACCGGTTCTGGTTCTATCTCGCCATGGCCGTGACCTGCGTGCTCGGGCTGATCTTCCTCGTGCTCGAGTTCCGCGAATTTGCCGACCTCGTCGCGCGCGGCTATGGCCCGTCGCGCAGCGCCTTCCTGTCCGCATTCTTCTCGCTGGTCGGCTGCCACGGCCTGCACGTCTCCGCCGGCGTGTTGTGGCTGCTCACCATGATGGCCCAGGTGTTCGCAAAGGGCTTTCGCGCCGATATCTTGCGCCGGATGACGTGCTTTGCCTTGTTCTGGCACGCGCTCGACATCATCTGGGTCGCGGTGTTCTCCGTCGTTTATTTGCTCGGGAGTGGCGCATGAGCGATCAGACCCACGCGCGGACCGACCATGACCTCGCGCCGGGCGAGGAAGAGCAGCATAGTGTCGGCGCCCGCATTCTCGGTTACGTCGTCGGGCTCGCGCTCGCGCTGCTGCTCACGGCGACATCATTCTTCATTGCAGGCACCGATCTGGTTTGGCAGCCCTCCATTCCCGTCGCGCTGATCGTGCTGGCGATCGCGCAGATGGGCGTGCATCTGGTGTTCTTCCTCCACATCACGACCGGCCCCGACAACACCAACAACGTGCTGGCGCTGGCCTTCGGCCTGCTGGTGGTGTTCCTCGTGGTCGGCGGCACAGTCTGGATCATGGCGCATCTGAATGCGAACATGCCGCCGATGGACCAGATCATGCGTATGCAGTGATAGCGCGTGGTTGCGCGATCGGATTGGACTTGGTCGGTTCGGATTCACCTGTCCCCAGCACCGCACAAAAAAGAAGAGCCGCTTGTGATGACAAGCGGCCCAAGTCTAGGGAGGAAACGCCCGAGCAAGGACAATCCGATGAGGATCGTCTGCCAAGGAAACGCTCGCGCAAGCGCTTGCGTACGCATACAAATGCAGCAAGTCCCGGCTTAGCTCAATTCCGGATCAATACGGTGCCGGACTACTACTCACGGCTGCGTGAAGCACTTTGTTCACTTCGGGCGGCGGCAATTATAGGCTTTGCGGAAGCCGGCCGCCTGGGCGTCGTCCTCCGAGCAGAACCAGCGGTCCGGCTTGGTGGTCGCCGGGTAGCTCGGGCAGCCCCGCAAATGATAGATGCCGATATTGCCGGTGACGCGCGCGCGCACCGCAAGCTTGCCCTTGATGCTGCAGCTCGGCGGCATCGTCAGCTCCTCCGGAAACAGCACGGCGCGAATTTCCTTGTCGCGGTCCTGGCGGCAGGCCGAGCCCAGGAGTGCGCCGTCCCTCTTGCCGGCGCGGAAGTCTTGCGGTGCAACAAAGCAGCCCTTCCAGATTCCGGCCGACGCCGTCTTGGCTTCGGACGCCGCCGGCTTGACGTTCGCCCTGATCGGCTCCCGCGCGACGGCAAAGCCAAGCTTGATCAACTGCTCGTTCAGGCTGGCCTTGTCGCCCTCGGCCGTGCAGATCGCCCGATGCCGCTTGCCGAAGCTCTTCTCCGGCCCGACATCGTCGCAGCGCACGGTCCGCTTGTTGATCAGCTTGGCCAACTGGTCGCGCGCCTCGATGCCGCAGGTCCAGGGATCGGCGTGATCGTCGATGCAGACCTGGTCCAGCTCCGGCGCGTCGACGCCGTCGAGCCGGTAGGTGACGTCGCCGAGCTGGATGGAATTGCCGTCGCGGGCCGTCGCGGCGGCGGTCAGCGCGGAGGCTGGCTGGGACGACGCCAGCAAGCCGGGCAAGGCGCAAAACCAAACAAGCGCGAAAGCGCGGGCGGCGGCAAAGACATTTCGGAAGGACATGTGGTCTCGCTATCGATTGCTAGTCTGCCCGTTCCTAGCATCCGGATATGGCGATACCAATGGTCTGCACCCCGCGAAGTGTGACATTCCGGCCTCGCGGCTTTACTCCCCGGCCGCTCTGACCCTATCGTTCACGGGCCTTGCGAACCGTGCAGGCCGAATCGCCCGGAAAGCGGCGAAGGCGGGAGGAACAGGTTGCGATGAAAGACCCCGTGGACGTCCTGATCATCGGCGCCGGCGCTTCGGGCGCGGCGGTGGCGTGGTCGCTGGCCGAGACCAAGATGCACATTCTTTGCCTCGAGCAGGGCGGCTGGATGAACCCGGCGGAATATCCCAGCACGGGCCGGGACTGGGAGGCCAAATTCTACGGCGAGTGGTCGTCGAGCCCGAACGTGCGCGGCCGGCCCGAGGACTATCCGATTAACGACGACAATTCGCCGATCAAGGTCGTCAACTACAATGCGGTCGGTGGCTCGACGGTGATGTACACCGCGCATTGGCCGCGGCTGCATCCCTCCGATTTCAAGGTGAAGACGCTGGACGGCGTCGCCGACGACTGGCCGATCGACTACGACGCGCTGACCCCGTTCTTCGAGGAGAACGACCGCATGATGGGCACGTCGGGCCTCTCAGGCGATCCGCTCTCGCCGCTGACGCATCCGCCGATGCCGCAGCAGCCGCTCGGCCTGTCCGGCGCCATCATCGGCAAGGCCATGAACAAGCTCGGCTGGCACTGGTGGCCGTCGGACACGACGGTCGCGACCATGGACTATGAGGGGCGGGCGCGCTGCATCAATCTCGGCCATTGCACGCCGGCCTGTGCGCAAGGCGCAAAGTCCTCCACCGACATCACCTATTGGCCGCATGCGATCCGGGCCGGCGTCGAGCTGCGCACCCATTGCCGGGTACGCGAGATCACCACCGACGAGAACGGCATGGCCTCGGGCGTGGTCTATTACGACAAGGACGGTGTCGAGCAGTTCCAGCCCGCGCATGTCGTCATCATCGCCTGCAACGGCGTCGGCACGCCGCGGCTGCTCTTGAACTCGGCGTCCAGCCGCTTCCCGAACGGGCTTGCCAATTCATCGGGCCTCGTCGGCAAGAATTTGATGTTCCACCCCTATGCGCAGATCTACGGCTATGTGAAGGAGCCGACCGACAGCAACCGCGCGCCGCCGACCTGCCTGTGGAGCAAGCAGTGGTATGACACGGACCTGTCGCGCGGCTTCGTGCGCGGCTATGGCGTGCAGTTCGTGCGCGGCGCGGGCCCGGTGTTCGAGGCCGTCGTCAGCGAGCAGAAGGGCATTTTGCCCTGGGGCGAGGATCATCACCGTATCTTCCGCAAGCTCAATGGCCATCGCCTGGGTTTCTCCGCGATCTGTGAGGATCTGCCGGAGGAGCACAACCAGGTCACGCTCGATCCCGTGCTCAAGGACAGCCACGGCATTCCCGCGCCGAAGATCGACTACACGATCAGCGAGAACAGCCGAAAGATGATGGAGCATGCACTCGCCCGCGGCCGGGAGGTTCTGGAGACGGCAGGCGCGACCGACATCTGCATCAACTCGCCGATCCCCTGGGGCGGCTGGCATCTGCTCGGCACCGCGCGGATGGGCACGGACCCGGAGCGCTCCGTCGTCAACGAATGGGGCCGCACGCACGACGTCAAGAACCTCTTCATCGTCGACGGCAGCATCTTCGTCACCTCGGGCGGCGTGAACCCGACCTCCACCATCCAGGCCCTCGCGCTCTACATCGCCGACCAGATGAAGCAGCGCCTCGCCAATTTGTTCGATTGATCATGATGTGGACCGAAGCGAGCCGCGAGGTCAGTGCACCTCTCCCGCTTGCGGGAGAGGTCGGCGCGCAGCGCCGGGTGAGGGTTCTCTCCGCTGGGGGAGTCTCTCTGCGGAAGCACCCTCTCCCCAACCCTCCCAGCGCGAGCGAAGCTCGTCGCGCCCCGCAAGCGGGGGAGGGAGCGCACCTTCATTTTGGTCTCAAAGTTTCCACGAGAGGACGACATGGCTGAAGAGCTCACCCTCACGCCGCGGCAGCGCCAGGACCTGCGCACCATCGCCGCGATGATCATTCCCGCCAGTGACGAGTATGGGGTCCCCGGCGCCGACGACCCCGCAATCCAGGCCGACATCCTGGCGACGCTCGGCCGGGACACCAGGCCCGTGGTCGCTGCGCTCGATCACCTGGCGCAGCTCGCGGGAGGGTCGCTCGCGGAGCTCGATGCCGAGAGGCGCGATGCCGTGGCGCTAGTGTTCCGCAAGCACGGCGGCGTGGCCGCGGCAACGCTCGTCCGCGTGGTCCTGCAATGTTATTACCGCGACGACCGCGTGCTGCGCTCGCTTGGGCTCGAGCTGCGCGCGCCGTTCCCCAAGGGCCACGTGCTGCCGGACGGCGACTGGTCGCTGCTCGATCCGGTCAAGGCGAGAGGCGGTTCGCTCAGGCGGGTGCCCTAGCCATCTGGGTAGTCCAGCCCTGCGATCCAGGCGGGCACCTTGCGCGGCAGCGAACAGGCCACCATCTGTGTGGGCCTTCAAGGACTCTTGCCATGCTGGATTTCACTTCAGACATCGTCGATGACACGCCGTCATCGCGAACGACCCCCTCTGCCCCGGTCGATGACCGGGCGTTGCTGGACGCCTATTCCAATGCCGTGATCGACGTCACCGACCGGGTCGGCCCCGCGGTCGTGCGGGTCGAGACCGGGCCGAAGGTGCCGAACGGCCGCGAACGCGGCGGGCTCGGCTCAGGCATCGTGATCTCGCCGGACGGGCTCGTCCTCACCAACAGCCACGTGGTCGGCACCTCGAAGGAGATCCGGCTGCGCGATGTCGAGGGTCATGTCGGCGACGCCCAGGTGCTCGGTGTCGATCCCGATACCGACCTCGCTTTGCTGCGCGCCAACGGCGTGCGCCATTTGCCCTATGCCGCGCTTGGCAATTCCAAGACGTTGCGTCGCGGCCAGCTCGTGATCGCGATCGGCAATCCGCTCGGCTTCGAATCGACCGTGACGGCCGGCGTGGTCTCGGCGCTCGGCCGCTCGATCCGCTCCGTGAGCGGGCGTACCATCGAAGACGTGATCCAGACCGATGCCGCGCTCAACCCGGGGAATTCCGGCGGGCCGCTGGTGTCGTCGCATGCCGAGGTGATCGGCATCAACACCGCCATTATCAACGGTGCGCAGGGCATCTGCTTCGCGGTCGCCAGCAACACCGCGCAATTCGTGCTGTCGGAGATCATCCGCCACGGCTATGTCCGCCGCGCCTATATCGGCGTTGCCGGCCAGACCGCGCCGGTGCCGCGGCGCCACGCGGTGCTGGCCGGCATCGAGAACAAGATGGGCGCGCTGCTCGCGCAGATCGAGCCTGACGGCCCTGCGGCAAGGGCGGGCCTGCTGCCCGGCGACGTCGTGATCAGGCTGGATGGCGTCGAGATCAACGGCGTCGACGATCTGATCCGCGTGCTCGATCGCGACCGCATCGGCCGGCGGCTCGCCATGGATGTGCTGCGGCTCGGCCGCCTGCGGGCGATCGACATCGACCCGATCGAGCGCAAGCCGCAGCGCTAGCTGCGGGCTCACGGCCGAGGTATGACAATGTCATGCCTCGTCCCGGGAACACCGCCGCATGATGCCGGCGCATGAGACCTACGATGTCATCGTCATCGGTGCCGGTGCCGGAGGCATGACAGCGGCGGCGGTGGCCGCTGCCGAAGGCCTGCGTGTGCTCGTAATCGAGAAGACCGCGTTCGTCGGCGGCACCACGGCCTGGTCCGGCGGCATGGTCTGGATCCCTGCCAATGCGAAAATGAAGGAGGCCGGGCTCTCCGACAGTGTCGCGGATGCCGTCCAATATCTGTCGAGCACGGTGCCCGAGCCCGCCAATGCCGGCCTGCGCGCCGCCTTCCTCACGCGCGGGCCCGAGGCGGTCGCCTATCTCGAAGCCAACACGGAAGTTCGTCTCCAACCGGTGAAGGCCTCTCCGGATTATTATCCGGAACGACTGGGCGCGACATCAGGTGGGCGCGTGCTGGAACCGGTTGCTTTCGACGGCAGGCGGCTGGGCGAGGGCTTTGCGCGCCTGCGGCCACCGCTGCCGGAGGTCACGCTGTTCGGCGGGATGATGGTCAATCGTCTCGACATGGCGCATTTGCGCAGAGTTGGAAAATCGCTGCGCTCGACCATGCGCGCGGCGCGGCTGCTTTCGGCCTATGCGTTGCAGCGGCTGCGAGGCCCGCGTGGCACGACGCTGCATCTCGGCAACGCGCTTGCCGCGCGGCTGTACGCCTCGCTGCTGGCGCGGCAGGTTGAAGTTTTCTTCAGCGCCGAGGTCGAAGACCTCTCGATGCAGGGCGATCGCGTCAACGGCGTGGTGATCCGCCATGGCTCTCGCGACCGGCCGATCGCAGCGTGCCGCGGCGTGGTGCTGGCGACCGGCGGCTTTTCGCACGACGCCGTGTTGCGCAAGCGTCTCTTTCCGGCGTCGGCCGGATTTGTCTCGGCGGCCAACATCTCCAGCAGCGGCGACGGGCTGCGGCTCGCGGCAGCGACAGGTGCCGCGCTCAACACAGACGCTACCAGCCCGGCCTATTGGGCGCCGGCTTCGCTATTCGCCAGGGCCGACGGCAGCCGCGGCGTATTCCCGCACATGGTGACCGACCGCGCCAAGCCGGGCGTGATCGCCGTCAATGCGGCGGGCCGGCGCTTCGTCAACGAGGCGCTGTCCTACCATGACTTCGTGCTGGCCATGCTGCGCGACGGCAACGGCGAGCCGGACCGGCCGTTCTACTTGATCTGCGACCGCCGCTTCCTGTGGGTTTACGGTCTCGGCCGCATCAGGCCGTTCACGCGCCTCTATCGGCGTTTTGTGGCGAGCGGCGAGTTGATCGAGGCACCCGATGTCGCGCAGCTCGCCGCCAGGATCGGCGTCAAGCCGTCCACCCTCACGGCGACGATCGTGAACTACAATGCCGATGCGGCGGAGGGCCGCGACCCCGAGTTCGGCCGTGGCAGCACCATCTATCAGCGCCATCTCGGCGATCTCAGCCACAAGCCCAACCCTTGCGTGGCCCCGATCACGCTGGCACCGTTCTTCGCGATGCACATTCATCCGGCCGATCTCGGCACCGCGATCGGCATGAAGGTCGACGCGCAGGCCCGCGTGCTGCGCGCGGACGGCGCTCCGATCGCCGGCCTCTATGCCTGCGGCAACGACATGGGCTCGATCATGAACGGGCATTATCCGGGGCCGGGCATCATGTTAGGACCGGCGCTGACGTTCGGCTATATCGCGGGACGGCATCTGGCGGAGGGGGCGGTGACACGTGAGACCGCTGCCAGCGTGTTGGCGTCGGTTTAGCCATCCCCACCGCTGTCATGCTCCGCGAAAGCGGAGCATCCAGTACGCCGCGGCCCATCGAAGAATCACAGCTGCCTCTGAGTATACTGGATCGCCCGGTCAAGTGTTTAGCCCGGACAGATCACTGACGGGTGTTCGGAGACATAGCTGACACATCAAAATGGGCTGGATTGGTCGATTCGAGAGGCCGTCCATGCCCTGGAACGAGGTGTCGGTGATGGATCAACGACGAGAGTTCGTGTGGCTTGCCATGCAGGAGGGAGCGAACCGGCGTGAGTTGTGCCGGCGGTTCGGCATCAGCCCAGATGTGGGCT